>NZ_JAALFW010000010.1:0-175707 GCF_011800485.1 Pantoea sp. EKM20T
CCGGTAACAACGGTACCACGGCCAGAGATTGAGAATACGTCTTCGATTGGCAGCAGGAACGGCATGTCGATCGCACGCTGTGGCTCTGGGATGTAGTTGTCCAGATGCTCAGCCAGTTCGATGATTTTCGCTTCCCACTCTGGGTTGCCTTCCAGCGCTTTCAGAGCAGAACCACGAACGATTGGAGTATCGTCGCCTGGGAAGTCATATGCTGACAGCAGGTCACGAACTTCCATCTCTACCAGTTCCAGCAGCTCTTCATCATCAACCATGTCACACTTGTTCAGGAACACGATGATGTAAGGAACGCCAACCTGACGACCCAGCAGGATGTGCTCACGGGTCTGTGGCATTGGGCCATCAGTCGCAGCAACAACCAGGATCGCGCCGTCCATCTGCGCAGCACCGGTGATCATGTTTTTCACATAGTCGGCGTGGCCTGGGCAGTCAACGTGCGCATAGTGGCGAGTCGGGGTTTCATACTCAACGTGTGAAGTGTTGATGGTGATACCACGTGCTTTCTCTTCTGGTGCGTTATCGATCTGATCGAATGCACGAGCCTGGCCGCCGTAAGTTTTAGACAGTACGGTGGTGATAGCTGCAGTCAGGGTGGTTTTACCGTGGTCGACGTGACCGATGGTGCCCACGTTTACGTGCAGTTTGTTACGCTGAAATTGCTCTTTCGCCATGGCGATAATTCCTTACGTTGTGCCTTCACCATCTGGGTGAAGGCATCAGTTCAAATTTAAACCGTAGCTTATTTGCTACGAGCTTCAATAACGGCCTGCGCTACGTTGTTTGGCGCATCGTCATACTTCAGGAACTCCATGGAGTAAGAAGCACGACCTTTGGTCAGAGAACGCAGCTGAGTTGCGTATCCGAACATCTCAGACAACGGAACTTCAGCGTGAATCTGAACGCCAGTAGCGTTAGATTCCTGCCCTTTGAGCATACCACGACGACGGCTAAGGTCACCGATGACATCACCCGTGTTCTCTTCTGGCGTTTCAACTTCAACCTTCATGATAGGCTCAAGCAGAACAGGTGTCGCTTGTTTAAAGCCTTGTTTGAAGGCAAGAGACGCGGCCAGTTTAAACGCCAGTTCTGAGGAGTCGACATCGTGGTAAGAACCGAAGTGCAGACGCACGCCCAGATCCACAACCGGGTAACCAGCCAGAGGGCCTGATTTCAGCTGCTCCTGGATACCTTTGTCAACCGCAGGGATGTATTCACCAGGAATCACACCACCTTTGATGTCGTTGACAAATTCGTAGCCTTTCGGGTTCGAACCTGGCTCCAGTGGGTACATGTCGATAACAACATGACCATACTGACCACGACCACCAGACTGCTTGGCGTGTTTACCTTCAACATCGGTAACTTTGTTGCGAATCGCTTCACGGTAAGCAACCTGTGGTTTACCCACGTTTGCTTCAACGTTGAACTCACGCTTCATACGGTCAACGATGATGTCGAGGTGCAATTCACCCATACCGGCGATGATGGTCTGGTTAGATTCTTCATCAGTCCATACGCGGAATGATGGGTCTTCTTTTGCCAGACGGCCCAGAGCCAGACCCATTTTTTCCTGGTCAGCTTTGGTTTTTGGCTCAACGGCGATAGAGATTACCGGCTCCGGGAACTCCATGCGCTCAAGGATGATGACGTTATCTGGGTCACACAGGGTGTCACCAGTGGTCACATCTTTCAGGCCGATTGCAGCTGCGATATCACCCGCACGAACTTCTTTAATCTCTTCACGCTTGTTAGCGTGCATCTGAACGATACGGCCCAGACGCTCACGGTTTGACTTAACCGGGTTGAACACGGTGTCACCCGTGTTAACAACACCAGAGTAAACGCGGAAGAAGGTTAAGTTACCCACGAACGGGTCGGTAGCGATTTTGAACGCCAGTGCAGCAAACGGCTCGTTGTCATCAGAGTGACGAACAGCCGGCGTGTCTTTACCGTCGTCCAGCATACCGTTGATCGCGGTAACGTCAGTCGGTGCTGGCAGATATTCAACAACTGCATCCAGCATCGCCTGAACACCTTTGTTCTTAAATGCAGAACCACAGGTTACCAGGATAATTTCGTTGTTCAGAACACGCTTACGCAGAGATGTTTTGATCTCTTCTTCAGTCAGTTCTTCACCACCGAAGAATTTCTCCATCAGCTCATCAGAGCCTTCAGCAGCGGCTTCAACCAGCTTCGCATGCCATTCTTCAGCCAGTTCCTGCATATCAGCTGGAATATCTTCGTAGACGAAGGTTACACCCTGGTCTGCGTCGTTCCAGTTGATTGCTTTCATTTTCACCAGGTCAACAACACCGGTGAATTTCTCTTCTGCGCCAATAGCCAGCTGCAGAGGAACTGGAGTTGCGCCCAGACGAACTTCCATCTGTTTAACAACTTTCAGGAAGTTAGCACCCATGCGGTCCATTTTGTTAACGAACGCAATGCGTGGAACTTTATATTTGTTAGCCTGACGCCATACGGTCTCAGACTGTGGCTGAACGCCACCAACTGCACAGTAAACCATTACCGCGCCATCAAGCACACGCATAGAACGCTCAACTTCGATGGTGAAGTCAACGTGTCCTGGGGTGTCGATAATGTTTACGTGGTGTGGTTCAAACTGCTTGGCCATACCAGACCAGTAACAGGTGGTCGCAGCGGAGGTGATGGTAATACCACGTTCCTGTTCCTGCTCCATCCAGTCCATGGTTGCTGCGCCGTCATGTACTTCACCGATTTTGTGGTTTACACCGGTGTAGAACAGAACGCGTTCGGTAGTGGTAGTCTTACCGGCGTCGATGTGCGCACTGATACCGATATTACGGTAGCGGGCAATGGGTGTTTTACGAGCCATTTGATTCCTCTGATTCTCGGACGTTCAAGGTAAGTCGACCCCAGCGGGTTGGCTGATTGAGCGCCCACTGGTTTAACAACTACGTGGTGATTACCAACGGTAGTGTGCGAACGCCTTGTTGGCTTCTGCCATGCGGTGAACGTCTTCACGTTTCTTAACTGCTGTACCTTTGTTCTCTGCAGCATCAGAAAGTTCGTTCGCCAGGCGAAGAGCCATTGATTTATCACCGCGTTTACGAGCAGCATCTACGATCCAGCGCATTGCCAGAGCATTACGACGAACCGGACGGACTTCTACTGGTACCTGATAAGTAGAACCACCAACGCGACGTGACTTAACTTCGACAGTCGGACGCACGTTTTCCAGGGCTACTTCAAAAGATTCCAGCGCGTTTTTACCTGAACGCTGAGCCAGGGTCTCAAGCGCGGTATAAACGATTGATTCTGCAGTAGATTTTTTACCATCTACCATCAGGATATTTACAAATTTGGCCAGCAGCTCTGATCCGAACTTAGGATCTGGCAGAATTTTACGCTGACCAATGACGCGACGACGTGGCATGGAAATACTCCGTTGTTAATTCAGGATTGTCCAAAACTCTATGAGTTTATTTTGACATTTAATTTAAAACGTTTGGCCTTACTTAACGGAGAACCATTAAGCCTTTGGCTTCTTCACGCCGTACTTGGAGCGAGCCTGCTTACGGTCTTTAACACCTGAGCAGTCAAGCGCGCCACGAACGGTGTGGTAACGCACACCTGGCAGGTCTTTTACACGACCGCCACGGATCAGGATCACGGAGTGTTCCTGCAGGTTATGACCTTCACCACCAATGTAGGAGGTAACTTCAAAACCGTTGGTCAAACGCACACGGCAGACTTTACGCAGTGCGGAGTTTGGTTTCTTAGGAGTGGTGGTGTACACACGAGTACAAACGCCACGTTTTTGCGGGCAAGCTTCCAGCGCCGGCACGTTGCTCTTTGCAACTTTGCGGACGCGTGGTTTGCGAACCAGCTGGTTAACTGTTGCCATTAAATAGCTCCTGGATTTGCTTTTGCTTCGTAAACACGTAATAAATCGCCTCGTAGAATTACGAGGAGGCAGAATTTTAGGGCTGAGTCAAAGGGGTGTCAAGAAATAACCAGGTTTTAGCCGATTACCAGACCATTTGTTGCTGATGCCTGATCGTTAGCGTGACAAACCCAGTATAGTCTACTGACTGCACACGGGTCGAAATTTGTCCAGCGAGACCGCGAGCCTGGACATCTTCGTCCAGCACCCAGAGCGTCGCTTCGCTCTCTGACAGTCGCATCAATGCGTGGCTGCCAGCTAAAGCGGCCAGCACGCCATCCTGCAATAGCAGCAGGTCATCACCCGCACCCGCCATTAAAAGCAGGCTCTCAAGGTCACAGTGTGCCGGTGAGTGCAGTAACGTATGCAGCATTAACGTCTCTTAAAAAGTAAGAATGCGATCGTAGCTGGCCAGCGTCTGTCGCAGCGCCGGCGCGTCCAGTAGCGTAACATCCAGCAACCGGTCAGCGTCAACCTCTAATCCACGCGCTATCAGCGATGTCCGGCAGAGATAGCAGTGTTCAATCTCATACAGTGCCAGCACGCCAAAGGTCGCGGCATAGTGACGGCTCTTAATCGTCTCAGGTTGCTGGTGCAGATTAAGTTGCAGCACGCCATCACCGATAAAAAACAGGCCGATATCCTCACTGAGCGCGCCCGTGGCCAGCGCGGCATCCAGCCCCTCACGTCCTGCGCTGCTGCCGTGCGGCGCCCGGGTAAAGACAAACGCGACCCGATTCATCAGAACTGCACCATGCGTTCACAGCTCAGCGCCGCTTCCGCCAGCGCGCCCAGCCCACTCAGGGTAAAGCCCGGCTGCAGGTTACTGCCCGCCAGCTGGAGTCGTGCCGCTTCCTGCTGGTCGCTGACGCCACGACGCAGCGCGGCCGCCACACAAATATTCAGTGCCACACCCTGCTCCTGATGCAATGTCTGCCACGCACGCACCAGATCAAACTCATCACTGGCGGGCGACGTCAGTTGGTTAGCGTTCAGCACCCCTTCGCGATAGAAGAAAACGCTGTCAAGCTGATGGCCTGCCGTCAGCAGTGCGCGGGCAAACAGCCAGGCACTGGTCGCCTGTTGCGTACCGTAAGCCGGACCGGTGACCAGCAGGGTGTAACGCATTACCGCTCCTGCCCCTGGAAGTCGCCATTTTTAAACTGACGGATATAGAGATAGACGGTGTGTTTGGAAATATTCAGCCGATCGGCCACCTGGTTGATGGCATCCTTGATGTCGAAGATCCCCTTCTCATACAGGTTCAGCACAATCTGACGATTCTTGGCGTTGTTCGATACATTACGGTCAGCACTCACCTCTTCAATGGTGAACTCCAGCGTCTGCATCACCAGATCGTCTACCGAACTGGCGAAGTTGACGTTGGAGTCAACCTGCTGCATCTCGGGCGGCATAAAGGTCGACATGATCTGTGAGAACGGCACATCAAGGTTCATGTTGATGCAGAGCAAGCCAATGACCCGCTGCTGACGGTTACGAATCGCAATCGTGACCGATTTCATCAGCACGCCGCTTTTGGCACGTGTGAAGTAGGCACGGGAGACATTACTGTCCGCGCCATGCATATCATGCAGCATACGCAGGGCTAAATCGGTAATAGGCGAACCGACTTTACGTCCAGTGTGTTCACCATTAGCGATACGCACGGCCGAACACTTAAGATCTTCAAGCGAATGCAGGACAATTTCACAATGCGAACCGATCAACATCGCCAGGCCATCCACGACAGCCTCGTACGATTTCAGAATATCGTAATCACTTTGTTCGAACGGGCGCTGCTCCAGAAGATCGAAGTCGCTCAGTTCACCCGGATTGAATGGATTAGACATTGAAGAGTATCACCCTGAATGGCTGGAGCCTGTCACAGCGGCTTATGGGCAGACTCGATATTGGGATAATTAGGCAGGCATTAGTCTGGCAAATGTCGTCGGCTTATGCCAGAGGTTTGTCGTGAAGCCGAAATGAAACCGCCGCCCGGAGGCGGCGGTCAGCAGATTACTGCGCTTTTTCTGCAGCAGCAGGCGCAGGAGCCTGTGCTTTTTCATCTGCCTTTGGCGCTGGTTTGATATCAAGCAGCTCGACATCAAACACCAGGGTGGAGTTAGCCGGGATGCCCGGAACGCCATTTTTGCCGTAAGCCAGATTTGGTGGGATCACCAGCTTGATCTTACCGCCTTTCTTCACGTGCTTCAGACCTTCAGTCCAGCCCGGGATGACACCATCCAGACGGAATGAAAGTGGCTCGCCACGGGTATAAGAGTTGTCGAATTCAGTACCGTCAATCAGCGTACCTTTGTAGTTTACCACTACAGTATCGCTGTCTTTAGGTGCATCGCCGGTACCCTCTTTCTCAACTTTATACAGCAGGCCGCTTTCGGTTTTCTTCACGCCGCTCTCTTTAGCAAATTTGGTTGCGTAAGCTTCGCCCTTTTCAGAGTTCTCTTTCGCATCTTTTTCCATTTTCGCTGAGGCTGCGCCTTTCACGCGGCCTTCAAAGGATTGCAGCGTCTGCTCAATCTCTTCATCAGAGAGTTTGCTCTTGCCACCAAATGCATCCTGAACACCAGCGATCAGCTGCTGCTTATCCAGTTTGATGCCCAGTTTTTCCTGCTCCTTCAGGGAGTTGTCCATGTAGCGACCCAGCGAAGCACCCAGCGCGTAGGCAGACTGCTGGTCTTCATCTTTGAAGGCAGCATTTTTCGGTGCCTGAGGCGCAGACTGTGGCGCGGCGGCTGGTGCAGCCTGTGGCGCCGCAGCGGTATCTGCCGCCATTGCCAGCGGAGCATTCAGCGCAACAGCCATGGTGGTAGCTAACAATGTGACTTTAAACAGTGATTTCATCCATTCTCCAAAACCGAAGCGTCTAACCTCGGGAAACATTGCGGACTTCAGGGTCCACACTATAACTTTACGTGGCAGTGTCGAACACTCCCACAATGTAATTACCCGGTTAACCTCCGACCTTTATAACATCGGGAAGTTTCATCAGAGATGATGCCGCGCTGCCTTTTTTCAAGCGCAACGCCTCCGGGCGTGAAAAAAACAGGTGATTCCTGGCATTCAGATCGTAGAATCACGCCCCGAGTCGCACCTTAACAGAGGAACAGGTCATGCAACAATCTGAGTGGGAACAGCGTCTGGAGACGCTGGAGAGCAAACTGGCCTTTCAGGAGATGACTATCGATCAGCTGAACAGCGCGGTCGTTCAGCATGAGCTGGAGATGAATAAGATGCGTGAGCAGATGCGCATTTTAACCGACAAGCTCAAAGCGAATGCGCCATCGATCGTCGCCTCACAATCTGAAGAGACGCCACCACCGCACTACTGATCGCGGGCTATCTGGCCCCGGCTTACCCGGGCAAAACCAGAATACGCGCCAAAAGAAAGGCCACCCGAGGGTGGCCTTGAAAGGTCTGTTGAGACTTAGTGGCTGCAGCCGCAGCCGCCAGTGCCACAACCGCCTTTACCCTGATCATGGTCGTGATCATGGCCGTGATCGTGGTCATGATGATGGCCATCTGCACCGTGAACGTGGCCATGAGCCAGTTCTTCCGGCGTGGCTTCGCGGATAGCAACCACTTCAACGTTGAAGTTCAGGTTCTGACCCGCCAGCATGTGGTTACCATCAACCACGACGTGATCATCTTCCACTTCGGTGATTTCTACCGGTACCGGGCCCTGATCGGTTTCTGCCAGGAAGCGCATGCCAACCTGCAGTTCGTCAACGCCCATGAAGACGTCTTTAGGAACGCGCTGCACCAGGTTATCGTCATACTGACCGTAGGCATCGTTTGCCGGGATATGCACGTCAAACTTGTCGCCGGCAATGTGGTTTTCCAGCGCATTTTCCAGACCAGAAATCAGGGAACCATGACCGTGCAGGTAGTCTAACGGTGCACTCACCGGTGACTCGTCAACTAACACGCCGTCTTCTGTACGTACCTGATAGGCCAGGCTTACCACCAGGTCTTTTGCTACTTTCATGATATCTCCTAACCGTTGAGAGCTGAGATCCCGTCTCATTGGTCTATTCTTTCGTGCAATAACACCAACCAGAAAGGTTCGGGGCTGAGTACAAGAGGGTTTTCACTTTCTCTTGCGACTACAGCGTTAATGGCGACAATTGTAACGGAATTCAATCCCGCTGTAAGTCCAGGCGTAAAAAAAGCTGCGCCATTCCGCTACTCAGGATGAAAAATACCGATAACCTGCTCATTAGTGCGAACCTGATCGCGCGCCTGCTTATCGGCCTCACGCATCTGGTGACCACACTTCACGCACTCCACCACATCGACATTATTTTCACGCCACATTGCCAGCGTGTCCTTCTCCTGGCAGTGCGGGCATGTCGCACCAGCAATAAAACGTTTACGCATTAGCTTCTGCCTGTTTAAAGAGGTTATTCATCATCGTCCCAGCCGTCGATCTGCCGCTTTTCGCGCTGCATTTCGCGCTGGAAGATATCTTCCAGTTCACGCCGCGCTTCACGGACGCGCGAAGCCTGCGCGCTTTCAGAGAGATTGGGCATCAGCTCGCGCAGCATCCGCATATCAAGATGGCGGAAATACTGCTGGGCGCGGTGCGCCTGATGCGGATGCATCCCCAGCGTCATCAGCGTTTTACGTCCCAGCTCCAGCGCACTGGAGAAGGTCTCACGCGAGAACTGCGTGACGCCCGCCTGAAGCAGTTCATGCGCTTCTACACGGCCCCGGGCGCGCGCCTGAATCTGCAACTGCGGAAAATGCTGCTGGCACAGATGTACAATCGTCATCACATCTTCGGGCTCGTTACAGGTGATCACAATCGCCTGAGCGCTGGCCGCACCGGCTGCCCGCAGCAACTCCAGTTCAGTAGCGTCGCCGTAATAGACCTTATAGCCATATTTCCGCATCAGACTGACTGCACTGATGTCGCGCTCAAGCACGGTGATGCGTTTGTTGTTCGCCATCAGCAAACGACCCACCACCTGCCCGAAGCGACCAAAGCCCACCACAATCACCTGCGGCTGATCGTCTTCGACAAAGTGTTTCTCTGCCTCGTCATCCGGCTCATTGAAGCGGCGTGCCAGCAGACGATCGATTCCCTTCATCAGCAGCGGTGTGGTCATCATCGACAGGGTCACCGTCACCAGCAGCATCGGCAGTTGATCGCCAGAGAACAGCTTTGCCGAGGAGGCCGCGGAAAAGAGCACAAAGGCGAACTCGCCCCCCTGACTCAGCACGCCAGCAAACTGCTGCCGCTCAGAGCTGCGCAAGCCATAAATGCGCGCCAGCAGATAGAGCACCAGCGTTTTCACCGCCACCAGCGTCACGACACCCAGCAGGATGGTCACAATATGGGTATAGAGCACACCGAGGTTGAGCGCCATGCCAACCGAAATAAAGAACAGGCCCAGCAGTAAACCTTTAAACGGGTCGATGGCGACTTCCAGCTCATGCCGGTACTCGCTCTCCGCCAGCAGGATCCCGGCAATAAAGGTCCCCAGCGCCATCGACAGACCCAGCGCATCCATAAACAGCGCCGAGCCCAGCACCAGCAGCAGCGAAGCGGCGGTAAAGACTTCGCGCACGCCCGACGCAGCGATGTAACGGAAGATAGGCCGCAGCAGATAGCGTCCGCCTACCAGCATGCCGGCAAACGCCAGTACTTTCATGCCGACCTTCATCCAGTCGATATGACCGCTGTCGGTTCCGGCCAGCAGCGGGATCAGCGCCAGGGCTGGGATCACCGCGATATCCTGAAACAGCAACACCGAAAAGCCCAGTTGCCCCGCTTCGCTGCGGTTCATGCCTTTATCCATCATCAGCTGCAGGGCCATGGCGGTCGAGGACATCGCCAGACCAATCCCGCCAATGATCGCAGCCTGCCAGCTAAAGTTGGTCAGCCACAATAAGCCGCCCAGAATCGCCGCTGAGAAGATCACCTGCGCCGCGCCGACGCCAAAAATGGAGCGGCGCAGCGCCCACAGCTTTGCCGGGTTCAGCTCCAGCCCGATAATAAACATCAGGAACACCACGCCGAGCTCAGAGAAGTGCAGAATCTCGTCGACGTCGCTGATAAAGCCTAATCCCCACGGGCCGATAGCGATACCCGCCACCAGATAACCCAGAACTGCACCAATACCGAGGCGCGCCGCCACCGGTACAATCAATACCGCCGCGACCAGATAAATCACCCCGGCGGTCAGCAGCGTTTGCCCTTCCATCTATACCCCTCCATTCGGCAGCGGTGCCGCCAGCCAGTCGCCATAGGCGCGGGCGTAATTTTTCATTAATTCAGGACTCTGACGACGCGCCCAGTAGACGATCATCGGAGGCATCCAGTGCATACGGCACATCTGCGCGGTCAGCTCAAAAGGACGCATAATGTCATTGAGCGAATAGCGGTTCAGACCCTGATGTCTGAAGGCACTTTCCGGTTCTCCGGTGGTGACGACGCTGCGCCAGTACTTTCCTTCCAGCGCATTGCCATCCACGCCATTGGCGAAACCGCGCGAAAGAACCCTGTCCAGCCACTCTTTCAGCAGCGCCGGACAGCTATAGGTATAGAGCGGATGCTGAAAAATGATGACATCATGTTCACGCAGCAGCTGTTGTTCATGGTGAATATCGATAAAAAAATCCGGATAGGTTGCGTACAGATCGTGCACGGTAACGTGTTCCAGTGCCTGAGCCGGCTGCAGCAGAATCCGATTGGCGATCGAATCCTGTGATTCCGGATGAGCATAAAGCAGCAAAACCCTGGGTGGCTGCGACATCCTTTCCCTCCAAAGCGTCGTCATTGGTGCGGTTTTCCGCTACCATGCACGACGCAGCAAAATCTCATTATGTTGCCAGTAAATTAACATATTCTGACGATACGGCGCTTACATGATTGTCTTCTCAGCCTTACAAATTCGCCGCGGCATCCGCGTCCTGCTCGACAACGCCACCGCCACCATTAATCCCGGCCAGAAGGTCGGGCTGGTGGGTAAAAACGGCTGTGGAAAATCCACGCTGCTGTCGCTGTTAAAAGGTGAAATCACCAGCGATGCCGGTACCGTCACTTTCCCCACTCACTGGGCGCTGGCCTGGGTGAATCAGGAAACCCCTGCGCTGGATAAAGCCGCGCTGGAGTACGTGATTGATGGCGATCGCCAGTTTCGCCAGCTTGAAGCAGAACTGGCGGACGCCAATCTGCGTGACGATGGCAATGCCATCGCGCTGCTGCATGGCAAGCTGGACGCGGTGCAGGCGTGGAGCATCCATGCGCGCGCCTCAAGCCTGCTGCATGGTCTGGGCTTCAGTCAGGAACAGCTGCAACGCCCGGTCAGCGACTTCTCGGGTGGCTGGCGCATGCGCCTCAACCTGGCACAGGCGCTGATTTGCCGTTCCGATCTGCTGCTGCTGGATGAACCGACCAACCACCTCGATCTCGATGCGGTGATCTGGCTGGAGCGCTGGCTGAAGAGTTATGAAGGCACGCTGATTCTGATTTCGCACGATCGTGACTTCCTCGATCCCGTCATCGACAAAATTATTCATATCGAACAGGAGTCGATGTTCGAATATACCGGCAACTACAGCTCCTTTGAGCGGCAGCGCGTCGCCAAACTGGCTCAGCAGCAGTCACTGTATGAGAGCCAGCAGGAGAAAGTGGCGCACCTGCACAGCTACATTGATCGCTTCCGCGCCCAGGCCACCAAGGCGAAGCAGGCGCAGAGCCGCATCAAGATGCTGGAGCGCATGGAGATGATTGCGCCCGCCCATGTCGATAACCCATTCAGCTTCACTTTCCGCAAGCCGGAGAACCTGCCTAATCCACTGATGAAGATGGAGAAGGTCACCGCGGGTTATGGCGATCGTATTATTCTCGACGCCATCAAGCTCAACCTGGTCCCCGGCTCGCGCATCGGCCTGCTGGGACGTAACGGTGCCGGTAAATCGACCCTGATTAAGCTGCTGGCGGGTGAGCTGGAGGCGATGGACGGCAAGATGGGTCTGGCGAAAGGGATCAAGCTCGGTTACTTCGCCCAGCATCAGCTGGAGTATCTGCGAGCCGATGAGTCACCGCTGCAGCATCTGTCGCGTATTGCGCCTGAGGTGCTGGAACAGCAGCTGCGCGACTATCTGGGCGGCTTCGATTTCCGCGGCGATAAAGTCACTGAAATCACTGAGCGCTTCTCCGGCGGAGAGAAAGCGCGACTGGTGCTGGCGCTGATTGTCTGGCAGCGCCCTAACCTGCTGCTGCTGGATGAACCCACCAACCACCTCGATCTCGATATGCGCCAGGCGCTGACCGAAGCGTTGATCGACTTCGAAGGTGCGCTGGTCGTGGTATCGCACGACCGACATCTGCTGCGCGCGACCACCGACGATCTCTATCTGGTGCATGATGGCAAAGTGGATGTGTTTGAAGGCGATCTCGAAGATTATCAGAAGTGGCTGAGCGATCTGCAGAAGCAGCAGGCGCAACAGGATGCCGCGCCGAAGCAGGATAACGGCAACAGTGCCCAGGCGCGTAAAGACCAGAAGCGTCGTGATGCTGAACTGCGCACCCAGACGCAGCCGCTGCGCAAAGAGATAGAGAAGCTGGAAAAGCAGATGAGCAAATGGCAGAGCCAGCTGGCCGAAGCCGAAGCTCAGCTCTCAGACAGCGCTATCTATGAACAGAGCCGTAAAGCGGACCTGACCACCGCGCTGCAGCGTCAGGCGGAGAGCAAATCTGCGCTGGAAGAGGTGGAGATGGCGTGGCTGGAAGCGCAGGAACAGCTCGAACAGATTATGGCCTCATAAAAAAATCTCCCCGCGAGCGGGGAGATTCTCTTTTAACGGGGTTTATCGCCCAGCACCGTTGCCCGCTGCATGATACGCCGGGCAGGATAGTAATCAGCATTGGCATAATGCTGCGTGACCCGATTATCCCAGATAGCCAAATCGTCTGGCTGCCAGCGCCAGCGCACCTGAAACTCCGGTTTGGTGGCGTGCGCAAACAGAAAGCCCAGCACCGCATCACTCTCTTTCTCGCTTAAATCGACGATCCGCGTGGTAAAGCCCTCATTCACAAACAGCGCTTTTTTGCCGCTGACCGGATGGGTGCGGATGACCGGATGCTGCACCGGCGGATGTTTTGCTACCGCCTGCTGCCAGCGCTGATGCTCCTCCTCCGTTTTGCGGTACTTATACTCCTGGAATGACTTTTTGAAATCATGCTCGGCATGGAGACCTGCCAGCAGCTGCTTAAAGGGTTCAGAGAGCGCTTCGTAAGCCGCAATGCCGCTGGTCCAGAGCGTGTCACCCCCCGACTCCGGTAACACCTTCGAGGCCAGCAAGGCGATCGCTGGCGGCGTATCAATAAAGGTGACATCGGTATGCCAGTTGTCATTATCTGGCGGATTATCCTGATGGGTATCCAGCACGATAATCTCCTCGACGCCTTCCGCATGCGGATAGACCGGATGGATGTGCAGATCGCCAAAGCGGATTGCCAGCGCGCGGTGCTGTTCCGGCGTTATTTTCTGGTCACGCAGAAACAGCACCTGATGACGCAGCAGGCCATGATAAAGCTGCTCAAACTGAGCATCACTCAGTGGGCGAGACACATCCAGGTTTGAGACCTGCGCGCCAATGTACGGGCCAAGCGGGGTAAAACTGAGACGTTCGTTCATGATTGTTCTCCACTCCAGGGCGTCAGACGGCGCTGCAACGCGCGGAGCCCGAGTTCTAAGCTAAAAGCAATAAAGGCGATTAACGCGATACCCGCCAGCACCACATCGGTGGCGAGGAATTCTCCTGCTGACTGCACCATAAAACCCAGACCCCGCGTGGCAGCAATCAGCTCAGCGGCCACCAGCGTTGACCAGCCAACCCCCAGACCGATGCGCAGACCGGTGAGGATCTCCGGCAACGCGCCTGGCAGAATCACCCAGCGCAGCAGTTGCCAGCGATTAGCCCCCAGCGAGCGAGCCGCACGCAGTCGGACCTGCTGCGTGTTACGCACACCGGCCAGGGTGGAAAGCGTCACCGGCGCGAAAATCGCCAGATAGATCAGCAGGATTTTCGAGGTCTCACCAATGCCGAACCAGATCACCATCAATGGCAGATAGGCGAGTGGCGGAATCGGGCGATAGAGTTCAATCAGAGGATCGAGCAACCCGCGAGCGACCGGGCTGAGGCCCATCAGGATCCCTACCGGAATGCCGATGGCGGCAGCGGCAGTCAGCGCAATCAGCATTCGTGTCAGGCTGGCGGCCAGATGCTGCCACAGCGTGGCATCCATAAAGCCCTGCGCGCTGGCAATCAGCAGCAGCTTGCTTAACACCTGCTGCGGCGACGGCAGGAACAGCGGGGCAATCAGGCCCAGCGCGGTCACGCCCCACCAGAGCAGCAACAGCAGAGAGAGACTCAGCATGCTCAGCGTAAAGGCGGTTGAAAACGGCCAGCGCAAACGACGGCGCACCGGCAGAGACTTGTCATTGATGAGTGCACTCATGCAAACGCCTCCCGCTGATCAAAGACCCGGCTCAGCACATACTCGCGCTGGGCGATAAACTGCGGATCGGATTTGATACTGCGGCACGACTCCCCTGCGGCAAAGCGCTGACCAAAGCCAGGACGCAGCCGCTCAACGATGCGGCCCGGTCCTGGCGACAGCAGAATCAGTTCGCTGGCCAGGAAAATCGCCTCTTCTATGTCGTGCGTAATCAGCAGAATCTGTTTACCGCTGTCGCGCCACAGCGTCAGCAGCAGGGTTTGCATCTGCTCGCGGGTAAAGGCATCCAGTGCGCCGAAAGGCTCATCCAGCAACAGCAGTTGTGGATCCGTGGCCAGCGCGCGCGCAATGCCCACCCGCTGACGCTGACCGCCGGACAACTGCCAGATGGCGCGCTTTTCCGCGCCCTCCAGCCCCACCTGCCTGATTAACCGGCGGGCAATCGCGTCGCGATCCGGGCGCGACATCCCCGCCAGCTGCAAGCCAAAGGCGACGTTATCCAGCACGTTGCGCCACGGCAGTAATCCTTCATGCTGAAACACCACGCCGCGCTCCGCACCAGGCCCGGTCACCGGCTGGTTATCCAGCGTGATGCTGCCCGACTCCACCGGCAGGAAACCGGCAACCAGATTGAGCAGTGTGGTTTTGCCGCAGCCGGAGGGGCCGAGCACCACCAGCAGTTCATGGCTATCCAGCTGCAGATTGATATCCTGCAACACCGGCTGTCCGGCATAACGGGCATTAAGGTGAGCGATGCGCAGCATAGTGCCTCCTTAAGGTTTAACTAATGGCTCGACGAAACGGGAGGTCACATAGCTGCTGTAGTCGTTATCCGCCTGCGGCACCCGGCCCTGTGCTTTCAGAAACTGCGCGGTATCGACGATCGCTTTATTGACCGGTTTGCCCAGTTGCTCAACCTGCTGCTGCGCCGTGAGGTAGGTATTGCCCTTCACCAGACCGGGCACCTGTGCTTCCGGCACACCGCTAAGGCGAGAGAGTTTGCTGAGGTTATCGGACTGCTTCAGCCAGCTGTCGGGGCTGTTCAGGTAGGCCTGCTGCGCGTCAAGCGCGCTGCGGGCAAAAGCAGTCACGATCTCCGGATGCTGCTGAGCAAAATCTTTGCGTACCACCCAGACATCCAGCGTCGGCGATCCCCAGCTTCCCACTTCCGCAGAGTCGGTTAACACCTTGCCCTCTTTTTCCAGCTCATTAACCGCCGGTGCCCAGACGTAAGCGCCATCAATGTCGCCACGCTGCCAGGCAGCAATAATCGCTGGCGGCTGCAGATTGACCAGCTGTACCTGTGACGGTTTGATGCCCCAGTGTTTCAGCGCAGCCAGCAGGCTGTAGTGGGTGGTAGAGATGAACGGCACCGCGATGCGTTTGCCAATTAAATCTTTGGGCGTAGTGATGTTCTTCTTCACCACCAGCGCTTCAGAGTTGCCCAGCTGAGAGGCGAGTAAAAAGGCTTCAATCGGCAGCTTCTGCGCCGCCGCGACCGCTAACGGGCTGGAACCGATATTGCCAATCTGGACGTCACCGGACGCCATCGCACGTAATACCCCGGCGCCGCTGTCAAACTTGCGCCAGTCAACGCTGGCCCCGCTTTCTTTAGCAAAGCTGTTGTCAGCCTGCGCCACTTTCGCCGGCTCAGCCGAGGTCTGGTAAGCCACGGTGACATTGACCGCATCAGCCCGAAACGCCAGCAGCGCCAGCGCTGCGGCTAAAAAAGTTAAACGTGTTGCTGCCATGATCACTACCCCACCGTTTTTATAGTGGAGGCAGTGTCTCTGCGCGCTATAGTTTCATAAAGGAATTAAAAATTATCCCTAATAGAAATAAGTTCTTAGATCACTATCTGCAAAACTAAGTCAAAAATCGCAAATGCTGAAAATAGCTAAAGTAAGCAAAAATGTCAGGCGCTCACATTGTCCCTGTGCTATTCATATGCGTTCCCAATTATTGCCTGTTAAGGTTTCTGAATCCGATGTCGATCGAGAAAGTCGCTCAGCTGGCTGGCGTCTCCAAAGCCACGGTATCGCGGGTTCTCAACGCGCATCCCGGCGTGAAGCCCGATACGCGTGAGAAAGTTCTGGCGGCAATCTCTGCCTGCGACTATCAGCCCAACTTACTGGCGCGTCAGCTGCGTACGTCGCAAAGCAACATGCTGCTGGTGCTGATCTCGGATATCACCAATCCCTTCTGTTCACGCGTGGTTCAGGGCATCGAGGCCGAAGCGGAACTGCACGGCTATCACATCCTGCTCTGTAACTCCGCCTCGCAGCTCCAGCGTGAAGCCGCCTATCTCTCCCTGCTGACCGGAAAAGTGGTGGATGGCGTAATTACGATGGATGCGGCCTCCGGTTTACAGGATTTGCAGGCCCTCATTGCCGGGGCGCCCTGGGTGCAGTGCTGCGAATTTGATCCGGATATCCCCGCCTCCTCGGTCAGCATTGATCACCTTGAAGCCGCGCGCGACACCGTCCATTACCTTGCCGGTAAAGGGCGTAAACGCATCGGGCTGATCAATGGCGACATGCGTTACCTTTACTCGCATCATCGTGAAAAGGGCTACCGGCAGGCGATTGAGGAGCTGGGGTATGTCTGGTCCGGCGTCTCCTACACTTACGAAATCTCCTGTGAGGCGGGCAGTCAGGGGCTAAGGGAGTTGATGGCGCTGCCGGAACCGCCGGATGCGGTGTTCGCGGTTTCAGATGTGCTGGCGGTAGGCGTGGTGCATGCGGCGCTGGAAGCGGGTCTGCGCGTGCCGGAAGATCTGGCGGTGGTCGGGTTTGATGGCGTGTCGTTTACCCGCAGCCTGAATCCACCGCTGACGACCATCGAGCAGCCGATGAACCAGCTGGGCGCGCGTAGCGTGCAATTGCTGCTGCAGAAGATCCGCAATGCTAATGCGCCAGTCATCCGCGAGGTGCTGCCGTGGACGCGCGTTGAACGCGCATCCAGCTAATTTAGTGCCAGATTAACAGCACGCAGGCGGCGGTCAGCAGCCCCATGGCGAGGTTAAAGATTTTCCAGGCGCGACGGCTGCGCAGAATGCGGCCGATCATCGCACCAAATCCCATCCAGATAACACCCGACACCAGATTAACCAGAAACATGCCGATGCTTATCGCCATCACTGAATGGCGATACGCGTCACCGGCCAGGCTGAAGCTGGCGACCGCGCCCAGCGCCATCAGCCAGGCCTTGGGATTGATCAACTGCAACAAGCCGCCCTGCCAGAAGGGCATCGGCGCATCCGGCGCCTGATCGGTTTCCAGCTTCTCATAACTGGCAGTAGCGATTTTCCATGCCAGCCAGAGCAGATAGAGGCTACCGGCGATTTTCAGCACCAGGTGCAGCGAAGGATAGAGCAGGATCAGCCCGCCGACGCCAAAGGCCACCATCAGCAGCATCACCTGCATCCCGATCATGATGCCAATCATCAGCGGAATGGTGCGCATAAAGCCAAAATTAGCGCCCGAGGCAGTGAGTAACATATTATTAGGCCCGGGCGTAATGGCCGCGACCCAAAGAAATCCCAACATTGATAAGAAAAGACTCAGTTCCATGGCAATCGGGTACTCCTTACCCTGCAAGAAAAAACTTATCGAAGCTAACAGTGTGATATGGAACAGACAAGCTTTTACCACATGAAATTTACCGGACCGGAAAACGAGCACTTCACGCCTCCTGAGAGTCTGCGTAACGCGCACCTGCAGACCCTGCTGCCGCGCCTGCTACGTCGTCGTATCACGGGCGATCCCCACTGGCAACGTCTCGACCTGCCGGATGGCGACTTTGTCGATCTCGCCTGGAGTGAAGATCCGCAGTTCGCGCAGCATAAACCGCGCGTGGTGCTGTTTCATGGGCTGGAGGGCAGTTTTCATAGCCCCTATATTCATGGACTGATGGCGATCTGCCGCGCGCGCGGCTGGCTGGCGGTGGTGATGCATTTTCGCGGCTGCAGCGGCGAACCGAATCGGCTCAACCGTATCTATCACTCTGGCGAAACCGAAGATGCCCGCTTTTTTCTGCACTGGCTGCGCACCCGCTGGGGCCGCGTACCCACCGCCGCGGTCGGTTTCTCGCTGGGCGGTAACATGCTGGGCTGCCTGCTGGGCCAGCAGGGCGCAGCCGCTGAGGTAGACGCGGGCGTCATTGTCTCCGCTCCGCTGCTGCTGGAGCCCTGTAGCGTAAAACTGGAACGCGGCTTCTCACGCGTCTATCAATACTATTTGCTGGCTCAGCTCAAGAAAAATGCCCGCCGCAAACTGCATGCCTGGCCGGATACGCTGCCGGTCAATCTGGCGCAGCTGAAAGCGCTACGGCGACTGCGCGACTTTGATGATGCCATTACCGCCCGCGCCCACGGTTTTCTGGATGCGGCCGATTACTATCATCGTGCCAGCGCCATGCCCTGGCTGAAGCACGCAGAGAAACCGCTGCTGATCATTCACGCCAAAGATGATCCTTTTATGAGTGATGAGGTGATCCCGCACAGCAGCCAATTATCTGCCACTATTACTTATCAACTGACACCACACGGCGGCCATGTAGGTTTTGTTGGTGGGACATTACGCCAGCCTGAAATGTGGCTGGAACAGCGTATCCCCCAGTGGATAGCCCCTTTTCTGGATAACTGAACTCGTGATTATTCCCTGGCAACAGGTCTCACCTGAGACCCTTGAAAATCTGATTGAAACCTTTGTGCTGCGCGAAGGCACGGACTATGGCGAGCAGGAACGCAGCCTGATCGACAAGGTGGCCGATGTGCGACGTCAGCTGGAAACGGGTGAAGTGGTACTGGTGTGGTCGGAACTGCACGAATCGGTCAATATCATGCCGCGCAAAGAATTTCGTGGCTGATGCACCCAACGGCATTTCGTGTTAACAATGCCTATTGCCCGACCTCACAGGGAGCTTTTCTATGTCTGCACGTCATCCCATTATCGCGGTGACTGGTTCCAGCGGTGCAGGAACCACCACCACCAGCGTGGCGTTTCGCAAAATCTTTCAGCAGCTCGATCTTCATGCGGCGGAGCTGGAAGGTGACAGTTTTCACCGCTTTACCCGCCCTGAAATGGATATGGCGATTCGTAAGGCGCGCGATTTAGGACGTCATGTCAGCTATTTCGGCCCGGAAGCCAATGACTTTGGCCTGCTGGAGCAGAGCTTTAAAGAGTATGGTCAGAGCGGACAGGGCCAGTCGCGTAAATATCTGCATACCTACGATGAAGCGGTGCCGTGGAATCAGGTGCCCGGCACCTTTACGCCGTGGCAACCGCTGCCGCAGAACACCGATATTCTCTTCTACGAAGGGCTGCACGGCGGCGTGGTGACGGCGCAGCACAACGTAGCAGAACAGGTTGATCTGCTGGTTGGCGTGGTGCCGATTGTGAATCTGGAGTGGATACAGAAGCTGGTGCGCGACACCGGCGAGCGCGGCCATTCACGTGAAGCGGTCATGGATTCGGTAGTGCGCTCGATGGAAGATTACATCAACTTCATCACACCACAGTTCTCACGCACTCACCTCAACTTTCAGCGCGTCCCGACGGTCGATACCTCAAACCCGTTCGCTGCCCGCGCTATTCCGTCACTGGATGAGAGCTTTGTGGTGATCCACTTCCAGGCGCTGGAAGATATCGACCTCCCCTACCTGCTGGCGATGCTGCAGGGCTCGTTTATCTCGCACATCAATACGCTGGTGGTGCCTGGCGGCAAAATGGGTCTGGCGATGGAGTTGATCATGGGTCCGCTGGTGAAGCGGCTGATGGAAGGCAAACGAATAGAGTAAGAGGCCAGCAAAAACCGCTCTGAGAGCAGATGTCTTTCATAAAGATGGTAAAACTGGCTTTCCTGCGGCTAAAGACTTACCGCTGAGCAGGCTTCAGGGAGCATACACCTTTCGCAAAGACGCAAAACCGCCATCCCTGGCAGGCTCAGCGCGGGCCATCCCTGGCCCGCGATGCTTTGCTACAGGTATATGCTCCCTTCGCTTCACGTCCGGCAACCGCATCCGGTTTCAGGAAGGTCGCTACAGACAACGCCTGGGCAGAAAGAATCTGGCAGCAATAGATAAGTTCAACACGCTGGGAACCGGGTCAGAAGAGGAAAGCGTCCCGCGCCAGGGACGGCGCGGGCCGAGCGGCCAGGGATTGGCTTAAGCGACTTTCCGATCTGACCCGGTTCCCAGCGCAGGCACAGTCTGACAGCAGAGCACGACAGATTTTGCCCGCGACCTTAAAAGATCCCTGCTAGTACTAAAGTTCGATCACTTCATAGCTATGGGTAATGTTGACGCCTTTACCCAGCATGATGGCCACAGAGCAATATTTTTCAGCAGAAAGATCCACGGCGCGTGATACCGCTTTATCCTGGAGGGCTTTACCACTCACGATAAAATGCAGGTTGATGTGCGTAAAGATTCGCGGCGCCTCTTCACGACGTTCTGAGGTCAGTTTTACTTCACAATCAGCCACATCGTTTCGGCCTTTTTGCAGAATTGATACCACGTCAATCGCGCTGCATCCGCCCGCCGCCATCAGCACCATCTCCATTGGGCTGGGCGCTTTATCACCCGAATTTCCATCCATCAGTATCTGATGGCCGGATGAGGATTCTCCGAGGAATGTCAGCCCTTCTACCCATTTCACTCTTGCCTGCATGATTTTTGCTCCGGAATACACTGTTTTGTCGCCAGAGTACGCTTTCGCCTGGTAAACAGCAATCCAGAGAAATCCGCCCGTAGCTGAAGCGAGACAACAGAAGACAGTCGGCAAAAGCTGTGCTACAAACAGTGCTGAAAATATTTTTCGTCACCCGATGACGAAGCCGGGAAGGATGATGCGCACTGCGCCTGATGCGGCCCGAATAATTTCCTGAAATGGAAACGCTTGAAGCTTTCACCGCCTGACAGGGAAAACTGCCCCCTGTATTTTGGGCACGATTACAACAGAGGATAATAGCGAATGGTTCTCGGCAAACCGCAAACAGACCCTACACTCGAATGGTTCCTGTCCCATTGCCATATTCACAAGTATCCATCCAAAAGTACGCTGATTCACCAAGGTGAAAAAGCAGAAACGCTTTACTACATCGTGAAAGGTTCCGTTGCGGTTCTGATTAAAGATGAAGAAGGCAAAGAGATGATTCTTTCCTACCTGAATCAGGGCGATTTTATTGGTGAACTTGGCCTGTTCGAAGAAGGCCAGGAGCGCAGCGCCTGGGTACGTGCGAAAAGCGCGTGCGAAGTGGCGGAGATTTCTTACAAGAAATTCCGTCAGCTGATCCAGGTTAACCCTGACATCCTGATGCGACTCTCATCGCAGATGGCGCGTCGCCTGCAGGTGACGTCTGAAAAAGTGGGTAACCTCGCTTTCCTCGACGTAACCGGACGCATTGCACAGACCCTGCTCAACCTGGCGAAGCAGCCAGATGCCATGACGCATCCCGACGGCATGCAAATTAAAATCACTCGTCAGGAAATTGGCCAGATTGTTGGTTGTTCACGTGAAACCGTGGGCCGTATTTTGAAGATGCTGGAAGATCAGAACCTGATCTCCGCACACGGCAAAACCATCGTCGTTTACGGCACCCGCTAATTCCTGTCACCCACGGCGTGATGGCAACATCACGCCGTTATTGTTTGTGTTGGGCCGATGTGGCGTCGAATTATTTACCATCCTGAAGTTAACTACGCCTTGCGGCAAACGCTGGTGCTCTGTCTGCCGGTGGCGCTGGGCTGGCTGGCTGGCGACCTGCAAAAAGGTCTGCTGTTCTCATTAGTGCCCGCCTGCTGCAACATCGCCGGTCTGGATACCCCGCATAAACGCTTCTTCAAACGCCTGATTGTTGGCGGCAGCCTGTTTGCCCTCGGCAGCTTTCTGATGCAGTGGCTCACCCTCCATGCTATTCCGCTGCCGCTGATCCTGTTTGCTATGCCCTTATTGCTCGGCGTTACCGGGGAGATCAGCCCGCTGCATGGCCGTCTGCTGCCCGGCACCCTGATTGCCGCCATCTTTACCCTGAGCCTGATTGGCCGCATGCCAATCTATGTTCCCCCGCTGCTCTATATCGGCGGCACGCTGTGGTACGGGCTGTTTAACTGGTTCTGGTTCTGGCTGTGGAAAGAGCAGCCGATGCGCGAAAGCCTGAGCCTGATCTACCGCGAGCTGGCTAACTACTGCGACGCAAAATATACCCTGCTGACGCAGCTGACCGATCCGGAAAAGGCGCTGCCGCCGCTGCTGGCTCGTCAGCAGAAAGTGGTCGATCTGATTAACACCTGTTATCAGCAGATGCATATGCTGTCGGCAAGCCGCGATCACAGCCATAAACGGCTGACGCGCGCCTTTCAGGTGGCGCTGGATCTGCAGGAACATATCTCGGTCAGCCTGCATCGGCCGGAAGAGGTGCAGAAGCTGGTCGAACAGAGCCACGCCGAAGCGGTGATCCGCTGGAATGCCAAAACCATCTCGGCCCGGTTGCGGGTGCTGGCG
The DNA here is from genome assembly GCF_011800485.1 of Pantoea sp. EKM20T. Taxonomy (NCBI): domain Bacteria; kingdom Pseudomonadati; phylum Pseudomonadota; class Gammaproteobacteria; order Enterobacterales; family Erwiniaceae; genus Pantoea; species Pantoea sp. EKM20T. Next base: position 22,940 of record NZ_JAALFW010000010.1, read on the forward strand.
GATAACATTCTCTATCACCAGCTACCCGATCGCTTTGCGATGGATAAACAGCTCGGCGCGCTGGAGAAAATCGCCCATCAGCATCCCGACAATCCGGTGGGTAACTTCTGCCTTTACCACTTCAACCGTATTGCGCGGGTTCTGCGCACCCAGAAACCCCTTTATCAGCGCGATCTGATGGCTGACCGCCAGCGCCGTCTGCCGCTGTTACCGGCGCTGCGCAGTTATCTCTCGTTTCGCTCATCGGCCCTGCGCACTGCCGGCCGCTTTGCGGTGATGCTGATGCTGGGCAGCGCGCTGGCGCTGTTCTTCAACATCCCCAAACCCTACTGGATCCTGATGACCATCATGTTCGTCAGCCAGAACGGCTACAGCGCTACCCGTGTCCGCATTCAGCACCGGGCGCTGGGCACTTTTGCCGGTCTGGTGATCGCGGCCGCCACGCTGCGCATGGCGGTGCCGGAGTCGCTGGTGCTGCTGATCATGCTGGCAATTACTTTTATCAGCTATCGCTTTACCCGCCAGTTCTATGGCTGGTCGATGATTGGCTTTACGGTCACGGCGGTTTACTCGCTGCAATTGCTGTCGCTGAATGGCGCGCAGTTTCTGCTGCCGCGTCTCATGGATACGCTGATGGGTTGTCTGATCGCCTTTGGCGGGATGCTGTGGCTGTGGCCGCAGTGGCAGAGCGGCTTACTGCGGCAGAACGCCCATGACGCACTGGAAACCTATCAGGATGCGCTACGGCTGTTGCTGGGTGACGAACAGTCACCAGAGAAACTGGCTTATCAGCGCGTGAAGGTCAATCAGGCACACAATGCGCTGTTTAACTCACTGAATCAGGCGATGCAGGAACCCGCGTTCAACTCCCGCTATCTGAGTGATATGCGGCTCTGGGTCACGCACAGTCAGTTTATCGTCGAGCATATCAACGCCATGACGATTCTGGCGCGGGAGCACACCATGCTCACTGCCTCGCTGGCTGAGCGTTACCTGCAATCCTGTGAAATCGCGCTGCAGCGGTGTCAGCAGCGGCTGGAATATGATGGTGAAAGCTCACAGGTTAACCTGCTGGATGAGCTGGAGAACATCAGTGAGGGACCGATCACGGTGGTGGAGCAGCATGTGCGGCGCATTCTCGATCATCTGAGCGTGATGTACACCATTTCATCGCTGGCGTGGAACCAGCGGCCGCAACATGGCCGCTGGCTGATCAGACGCTTACGTAAAAACTAAGCTAGCCGTTGAGCACGTTGCCGACGGCCGTGGCGAAGCGGCTCATGCCCTCTTCGATATCGGCAGGCTCAATGATCAGTGACGGGGCAAAACGCATCACGTCGGTGCCGGCAACCAGCACCATCACGCCTTCTGCGGCCGCGGCATTCAGGATATCGCGTGCTTTACCGGCATGCTGCGGTTTCAGCGCCGCGCCAATCAGCAGACCCTTGCCGCGAATATCGCTGAAGAGATCATACTTCGCATCGATGGCCTGCAGCGCCGTGACAAAGTGCTGACGACGTGTCTCAACGCCTGCCAGCACCTCCGGCGTATTGATAATATCTAGCGCGGTTTCGGCGATGGCGCAGGCGAGTGGATTGCCGCCATAGGTGGTGCCATGCACGCCCGGCGCCATGGTCGAGGCGATCTCGTTAGTGGTCAGCATGGCGCTGACCGGGAAACCGCCGCCCAGCGCTTTGGCTGAGGTCAGAATATCGGGCTGGATGCCATAATGCTCATAGGCGAACAGCTTGCCGCTGCGCCCCATGCCGCTCTGCACTTCATCCAGCACCAGCAGCGCCTGATGCTGATCGCAAAGCTCACGCAGTCCCTGCATAAATTCCTGCGTTGCGGGCACGACGCCACCCTCCCCCTGAATCGGTTCAACCACAATGGCGCAGGTGTGATCGTCAATCACCGCTTTCACTGCGTTCAGATCATTGAACGGCACATGGACGATATCCGCCGGTTTAGGCCCGAACCCATCAGAATATTTTGGCTGTCCGCCGACCGTGACGGTAAACAACGTCCGGCCATGAAAGGCGTTATGAAAGGCGATAATCTTACTTTTGAACGGGCTGTGACGTTTGCAGGCGTAGTAGCGCGCCAGCTTAAAGGCGGCCTCGTTGGCTTCGGCCCCGGAGTTAGCGAAGAAGACCCGCTCGGCAAAGGTCGCCTGAATTAACTTACTGGCAAGACGCAGCGCCGGTTCGTTGGTGAAGACGTTGCTGGTGTGCCACAGCGTCTCGCCCTGACTTTTCAGCGTCTCCACCAGCGCAGGATGGCAGTGTCCAAGTGCGGTGACGGCGATACCACCTGAGAAATCGATATACTCTTTGCCCTGCTGATCCCATACACGACTGCCCTTGCCTTTTACCGGCACGAACTGCGCAGGTGCATAAACAGGCAAAATAACGTTATCGAACGTCTCCCGCGTGACCGCAATTTTTTCCGCTGCCATTGATGACCCCATTTAAATGATTGATGTGCAACTTTGAAATAATAATCACAAAATATGCATAAAAAATCACTCAAAGGCAACTTATTGCTCAAGGAAATTGCGCAGCAGCTGATGTCCCTGCTCGCTGAGAATGCTTTCGGGATGGAACTGCACGCCTTCCAGCGCCAGGGTTTTATGGCGGAATCCCATAATTTCGTCAGGCTCGCCGTCACGCACCGTCCAGGCAGTCACCTCGAAGGCATCTGGCAGGGAGTCGCGCTGTACAATCAGCGAATGGTAGCGGGTCACGGTCAGTGGATTATTCAGAGTGCGGAACACGCCCTGGCCAGTGTGCTGAATCGCAGAGGTTTTGCCGTGCATCACCTGACGCGCGCGCACGACCTGCGCGCCATACGCCTGCGCAATTGCCTGATGGCCCAGACAGACGCCCAGCACCGGCAGCTGACCGGCGAAATGCCGGATCGCCGCCAGCGAAATGCCTGACTCCGACGGCGTGCAGGGACCAGGGGAGATCACCAGATGAGTCAGCGGTAACGCCGCCATCTGCTCCAGCGTGATGGCATCATTGCGCACCACCTGAACCTGCGCGCCCAGCTCGCAGAAATATTGATAAAGATTCCAGGTAAAGGAGTCGTAATTGTCGATAAGCAGCAGCATGGCCAGTCCAGAATAATTACCCGCGCCGCTATTCTACGCGGTTAAGCCGCCTCGCTCACCACTTTCGCAAATACCTGCTCCAGCAGAGTCAGGTCTCCGGCCACACCGGCCTGATTCGCCGCTTTCCAGCTTTCAGCGTCAGTCTCTTCCCAGGAGAGCAGATAACCGGCATGCAGCGCCAGCTGTTCAAAGAAAATCCGCTGCGCCCGACCGTTGCCGTGGCGGAAAGGATGCAACATATTGATTTCGCAGTAGTAGTGGGCAACACGCTCAATAAACGCGTCACGTGGCAGGTCAGCAAGGCCCTTCTCCTCCTCCAGCGCGGCCATCAGGGCGTTACCTTCCTTTTCGATATATTCGAAATGACAGAACGGCGTCTCATCGCGCCAGATATCGATAGTGCGCAGTTCACCAGCCCAGCTGTAGACGTCCTGAAACAGCGTACGGTGGATCTGGCACAGGTAAGGCAGTCCAGGATTACGGGGGCCCAGCTCCAGCGTGGCGGCACGCGCCGCACTAAAACTCAGCTCCGCCTTACGCAGCTGCGCGGCATCGTGAATATCGGGCAGGTTTTTCAGCACATTGTCATGCTGCCACAGGTAGGGATCCTGGCTGACGGCGGTATTAGAGTCCATATTGCCTCCTCAGTGACGCCAGACGTGCGGCCGCATCATCGCTGTTTACGCTGGTTTCATTTGGCGAGAAGCCTTCCAGCCGACAGCTGGCCTGATAGCTGGCGCTACGCCGCTGTCGCCACAGGGTGACCTTCTGTTTTTCGGTGAGTTTGTTCGCCATGCCGCCTCCTGCTCAGGTTTTTGCCCTAAGTATAAGAGCAAATTCTGGCTTTGCCGGATGCGGCAGGCGGTCGCCATCCGCAGATGGCGACGAACGGACTTAAGGCAGGACTTTGGCGGAGAGGATAACTACCGGTTTGGATGGAACATTCTGGTAAGGACCCACATCTTTGGTCGGTACCTGAGAAATTTTTTCAACCACATCCTGACCTTTCACAATCTTACCAAATACGGCATAGCCAAAATCGCGCTGTCCGTGATCGAGGAATGCATTATCCGCGACGTTGAGGAAGAACTGGCTGGTCGCACTGTCTTTATCGGCGGTACGCGCCATGGAAATCGTGCCACGCAGGTTACGCAGGCCGTTATCCGCTTCATTCTTGATCGGCGCGTTGGTCTGCTTCTGCTGCATGTCCGTAGTGAAGCCCCCACCCTGCACCATAAAGCCCGGGATCACGCGGTGAAAAATGGTGTTGTTGTAAAAACCGTTGTTGACGTAATCAACGAAGTTTTTCACAGAAACCGGCGCTTTCTGGTTATTCAGTTCGAGTTCGATATTGCCGGCGGAGGTGGTGAGCAGAACGTGGGTGTCACCTTTTGCAGCCAGCGCCTGGGCGGAAACGGAAGAGAGCGCTAACAGGGTGATGGCCGCTGTTAAAGTACGTTTAAACATGAAAGATTCCTTACCTGGGAGAGCGGGCACAAAAACGTGATTGATTGTAAAGAGACTCTATTCCAGGAGCCAGCGTTTTACCTATATTTACGCTGTGGCAGCAAATGGGGGGAGCAAACGTTAAACCCCGGCAATTACGTGATTAAAATCACACAACACATGAAATATGGATCTCTGGTTTCACTGGTTGTTTATTAAGATCACGGTTCCGTTTACACTTTCTGACACTTTTTGGCACCCGGTTCTCAACAGGTTCAGAACATGACAAACCGTAATCGTATTGGCCTCACCTGGATAAGCTTCTTCTCCTACGCGCTTACCGGCGCGCTGGTGATTGTTACCGGCATGGTAATGGGCGATATCGCAAAAGATTTCCAGATCCCCATCTCCAGCATGAGTAATACCTTCACCTTCCTCAACAGCGGCATCCTGGCGGCGGTTTTCCTGAACGCCTGGCTGATGGTGATTGTGCCACTGAAGCGTCAGCTGATTTTCGGCTTCGTCCTGATGGTACTGGCGATAATCGGGTTGATGACCAGCCGCGATCTGACCGTCTTCTCGCTCTGTATGTTTGTGCTGGGCGTGGTCAGCGGCATTACTATGTCGATCGGCACCTTCCTGATCACCCATATGTATGAAGGCCGCCAGCGCGGTTCGCGCCTGCTGTTTACCGACTCCTTCTTCAGCATGGCGGGCACGCTGTTTCCGGTGCTGGCGGGGATTCTGCTGGCGCGTCAGCTGCCGTGGTACTGGGTCTACGTCTGCATCGGCTTTATCTACGTCGCGATCTTCATCATGACGCTGTTTGTCGAGTTCCCGGTGCTGCGTAAGCCCGAAAACAGCCCGACAGTTGAGAAAGAAAAATGGGGTGTGGGCGTGCTGCTGCTGGCAGTGGCGGCGCTCTGCTACATTCTGGGCCAGCTTGGCTTTATCTCCTGGGTGCCGGAATATGCCACCAAAGTCATGGGCATGAATATTAATGATGCCGGACAACTGGTGGGCAGCTTCTGGACCGCGTATATGGTGGGTATGTGGGCCTTCAGCTTCCTGCTGCGCTTCTTCGATCTGCAACGCATTCTGATGGTACTGGCGGGACTGGCTACCGTACTGATGTACTGGTTCGTCAGCAGCAGCGATGCCAGCATGCTGAAGTGGATCATTATGGTGTTGGGCTTCAGCTCCAGCGCAATTTACACCACCATCATCACGCTCGGCTCGCTGCAGACCAAAGTAGCGTCACCGAAACTGGTGAACTTTATTCTGACCTGCGGCACCGTCGGCACCATGCTGACCTTCGTGGTGACCGCGCCGATTGTTGAGAAGAGCGGCGTGCACACGGCGCTGGCCACCGCCAACGGCCTCTACGCGGTGGTGTTTGTGATGTGTGTCCTGCTGGGGCTGGTCACTAAACATCGCTCGCACGGTCACGTTACGCATTAATCATTCAGGGCGGCGATTGATCGCCGCCCTGCTGTTTAACGCCGGAAGTCTATCCGCTCCCGCTCCCGCCAGTAAATCTCGCTTTCTGCGGGCTTTGTCTCTGCCACCACAGTGCCGCGACGCAGCGAGTAGCGCACCGGAACCTGTCTTCTTACTGCATCAAAACCACTCTCTGCCGGCAGAATAATCAGGCTGGCATCGTTGCCGGTCTGAATGCCATAGCCTGACAGCTGCAGCGTCTTCGCGCTGTTATGCGTAATCAGATCCAGACCCGCATCAATCTGCTCATAGCCCATCAACTGACAGACGTGTAAGCCCATATGCAGCACCTGTAGCATGCTGGCGGTGCCCAGCGGATACCAGGGATCGAACACATCGTCGTGGCCGAAACAGACGTTAATCTCCGCCTCCAGCATCTCTTTCACCCGCGTAATGCCGCGCCGCTTAGGGTAGGTATCAAAGCGGCCCTGCAGGTGAATATTGACCAGCGGATTCGCGACAAAATTAATGCCCGACAGCTTAAGCAGTCGAAACAGTCGTGAGGTATACGCGCCATTGTAAGAGTGCATCGCGGTGGTATGACTGGCCGTCACGCGCGCGCCGTTGCCATCGCGATGCGCCAGCGCCGCCACGGTTTCCACAAAGCGCGACTGTTCATCATCGATCTCATCGCAGTGAACATCGATCAACCGATCGTAGCGGTTAGCCAGCGCAAAGGTTTTATGCAGCGACTCAACACCATATTCACGGGTGAATTCGTAATGCGGGATCGCGCCGACCACATCCGCGCCCAGCCGCAATGCCTCCTCCAGCAACGCTTCACCGTTGGGATAAGAGAGAATACCCTCCTGGGGAAAAGCAACAATCTGGATAGTGATCCACGGCGCCATCTCCGCCTTTAGCTCCAGCATCGCTTTAAGCGCCGTCAGTGATGGGTCAGAAACGTCAACATGAGTACGGACAAACTGAATGCCGTTGGCAATCTGCCACTTCAGCGTCTGCATCGCCCGCCGCTTAACATCTTCATGACTGAGCATGGCTTTGCGTTCAGCCCAGCGCTCAATGCCTTCAAACAGCGTCCCGGACTGGTTCCACGCGGGTTCGCCAGCGGTCTGGGTGGTATCCAGATGAATATGCGGCTCAATAAAAGGCGCGCAGGCTAAGCCACCCTCGCCGTCCAGCGATTCATCCGCCGGTGAAGCGTGCTGCGGCTGGGCTGAGAGCCGGGCAATTTTGCCATCGGCGATGGCGATCTGCCATAACCCATCCCGCCAGGGTAAACGCACGTTATTGATCCACTTAGGTGACATCATTGCCGACTCCTTTTCCGGTTTTGTGTTTTAAAACTAACACGATTCAGGTGACCCGCCGCAAGCCCGAATAATCAGCGGGTTATCCGCACCAGAAAAAATTATTTCAAATCAACCATATACCTCTTAATAGGTATATGGCGTCGTGGTTGATGTATATCAATAAGTGCCAGAAACGGCGCGCTATTGTAGCCGAAGATATCGCAAATTTGAGGCAAAAATGAGCAAGCACAATGTCGTCGTTATCGGTAACGGCATGGTCGGCCACCGCTTCATAGAAGAATTACTAGAGAAAGCGGAACCTGACCAGTTTTCGCTGACCGTCTTTTGTGAAGAACCCCGTGTCGCCTATGATCGTGTCCACCTGTCCGCCTACTTTTCCCATCACACCGCTGAAGAATTGTCGCTGGTTCGTGAAGGCTATTACGACAAACATCAGGTCAATCTGCTGCTGGGTGAACGCGCCATCACCATTAACCGTGATGAGAAGCTCATCCACTCCAGTACCGGTCGCGCGGTGCATTACGATACGCTGATTTTTGCCACCGGCTCTTATCCGTGGATCCCGCCAATTAACGGTGCCGAAGGCAGCGACTGCTTTGTCTATCGCACCATCGAAGATCTCAACGCCATCGAAGCCTGTTCGCGCCGCAGTAAATGCGGTGCGGTGATTGGCGGCGGCCTGCTGGGGCTGGAAGCGGCGGGCGCACTGAAAAATCTGGGCATTGAAACCCACGTTATTGAATTTGCGCCGGTGCTGATGGCGGAGCAGTTAGATCAGCAAGGCGGTGAGCAGCTACGTCGCAAGATTGAGCAGATGGGCGTGCGGGTCCACACCGGTAAAAACACCCAACAGATTGTGCATCACGAGCAAGGCGGCAAAACGCTGCAGTTTGCTGATGGCAGCGCGCTGGAGGTCGATTTCATCGTCTTCTCCACCGGCATTCGCCCGCAGGACAAACTGGCGAAGCAGTGTGGATTAGCACTGGGGCCGCGCGGCGGCATCGCCATTGATGACCAGTGCCGGACCAGCGATCCCACTATCTACGCCATCGGTGAGTGCGCTGCCTGGCAGAATCGCGTCTATGGCCTGGTGGCGCCGGGATACAAAATGGCCCAGGTCGCCAGCGACCATCTGCTGGGCCGCGACAATGCGTTTACCGGCGCGGACATGAGCGCCAAACTGAAGCTGCTGGGTGTTGATGTTGGCGGCATTGGCGATGCGCGCGGCACCACGCCAGGCGCTCGCAGCGTGGTCTGGCTGGATGAGAGCAAATCGATCTACAAGCGCCTGATTATCAGCGAAGATCAGAAAACCCTGCTGGGTGCCGTCCTGGTGGGCGACACCAGCGACTATGGCAACCTGCTGCAGCTGGTGCTGAATGCTATTCCGCTGCCTGCTAATCCGGAAGCGCTGATTCTGCCAGCCGGCAGCGGGGATAAACCGGCCATCGGCGTCGATTCTCTGCCTGATACCGCACAAATCTGCTCCTGCTTTGACGTCAGTAAAGGCGACATCATTAAGGCGGTTCAGGGTGGCTGTCATACCGTGGCAGCACTGAAAAGCAGCACCCGTGCCGGCACCGGTTGCGGCGGCTGTATCCCACTGATCACCCAGGTTCTCAACAGTGAACTCAGCCGTCAGGGCATTGAGGTCAATAACCATCTTTGCGCCCACTTCGCCTGGTCACGTCAGGAGCTTTATCACCTGATTCAGGTAGAGGAGATTAAAACCTTTGACGAACTGCTGGCCCGCTATGGTCAGGGTTACGGCTGTGAAGTGTGCAAGCCGGTGGTTGGCTCACTGCTCGCCTCCTGCTGGAATGAGTATGTGCTCAAACCCCAGCACGCGCCGTTACAGGACAGCAACGACCTCTACCTTGGCAACATCCAGAAAGATGGCACCTACTCGGTGATCCCGCGCTCGCCCGGCGGTGAAATCACGCCCCAGGGACTGAAAGTAATTGGCGAGATCGCCGAGCGCTATCAGCTCTACACCAAAATTACCGGCTCTCAGCGCATCGGTCTGTTTGGCGCGCAGAAAGACGATCTGCCCGCTATCTGGTCACAGCTGATCGACGCCGGATTTGAAACCGGCCAGGCCTACGCCAAGGCGCTGCGGATGGCGAAAACCTGCGTTGGCAGCGCCTGGTGCCGTTATGGCGTGGGTGACAGCCTCGGCTTCGGCGTGATGCTGGAGAACCGCTACAAAGGCATCCGCACGCCGCACAAGATGAAGTTTGGTGTCTCTGGCTGCACCCGCGAATGTGCGGAAGCACAGGGCAAAGATGTCGGCATTATCGCGACCGAAAAAGGGTGGAACCTCTACGTCTGCGGCAACGGCGGCATGAAACCGCGCCATGGCGATCTGCTGGCGGCCGATCTCGATCAGCAGGCGCTGATCACCTATCTCGACCGTTTCATGATGTTCTATATCCGCACCGCCGACAAACTGCAGCGCACCTCGCTGTGGCTGGAGAGTCTGGAAGGCGGCATCGACTATCTGCGTAAGGTGATCGTGGATGACAAACTTGGCCTCAACAGCCAGATGGAGCAGCAGCTGGCCGCACTGCGCGCCAGCGTCAGCTGTGAATGGAGAGCGACGCTGGAAGATAAGGATCACCTGACGCGCTTTGCCCACTTTATCAACTCGCCGCAACGCGATCCTGGCGTGCAGCGGGTCGCGGAGCGCGACCAGCACCGCCCGGCACGCGCCGATGAACGCATTGCCGTGACCCTGATTGAGGAGACCGAATCATGAGCCAGTGGAATCCGGTGTGCCCGCTGACGCAGATCCTGCCCGCCACGGGCGTCTGCGCGCTGGTCAGAGGCCAGCAGGTTGCTATCTTCCGTCCCCGCAACGATGAGCAGCTCTATGCCATCAGCAATATCGATCCCTTTGCCGATGCCAGCGTGCTGTCACGCGGCATTATTGCTGAACATCAGGATGCGCTCTGGGTTGCCAGCCCGCTGAAAAAGCAGCGTTTCCGTCTTAGCGATGGCTACTGCATGGAGGACGAAACGCGCTCCGTGGCGGCCTGGCCGGTGCGGGTCAATGCCGGACAGGTTGAAGTCTGCCTGTAACTCCCGTCAACAGCCCGCCTCCGCGGGCTTTTTTAAGGACGTCTGATGGACTACTTCCCCTTATTCTGCCGCCTGCAGGGCCGACGCTGCCTGCTGGTCGGCGCAGGTGACGTGGCTGAGCGGAAAGCCCGCCTGCTGCTGGAGGCCGGCGCCGAACTGCTGGTCGGTGCCCTTGATTTCTCCCCCGCCTTCCGGCAATGGGCGCAGCAGGAAACCATCACGCTGCTGCCAGGGGCGTTTGATCCGCACTGGCTGACCGGCTGCTGGCTGGTGGTCGCCGCGACCAGCGATGATGCGGTTAATCAGCAGGTGGCTGAAGCCGCCGAAAAACAGCAGATCTTCTGCAATCTGGTGGATGCGCCGCAGCAGGCCAGCGCCATTATGCCGTCGATTATCGATCGTTCCCCGCTGATGGTCGCCGTCTCTTCCGGTGGACGCGCGCCGGTACTGGCGCGCCTGTTGCGGGAGAAGCTGGAGGCGATGCTGCCGCAACACCTTGGCCAGCTGGCTCAGCTGGCAGGCACTCTGCGCGCGCGGGTGAAACAGCAATTCAGCTCTGTCAGTGCCCGCCGCCACTTCTGGGAACGCTTCTTTAACAGCGAGCGGCTGGCCCAGACGCTGGCCAACGGCGACAGTGAACGCGCGGAGCAGATTACCGACCAGCTCTTTAACGCTGACCTTCGCCAACAGGGTGAAGTGGCGCTGGTCGGTGCCGGTCCGGGTGATGCCGGATTACTGACCCTGAAAGGCTTACAGCTGATCCAGCAGGCAGACGTCATCGTCTATGACCGGCTGGTCTCCGATGAGATCCTGAATCTGGTGCGCCGCGATGCCGAGCGCATTTTTGTCGGGAAACGCGCCGGACATCACTGCGTACCGCAGAATGAGATTAACCAGCTGCTCTGCGAACAGGCGCAGCGGGGAAAACGCGTAGTGCGGCTGAAAGGCGGCGATCCCTTTATCTTTGGTCGCGGCGGTGAAGAGCTGGAAGCGCTGGCGCAGCTGCATATTCCGTTCAGCGTGGTGCCAGGGATCACCGCCGCATCGGGCTGTGCGGCCTACAGCGGTATTCCCCTGACCCACCGCGATCATGCGCAGAGCGTCAGACTGGTTACCGGACATCTGCAGAAAGAGGGCACGCTCGCCTGGCAGACGCTGGCGGCGGAACAGCAGACGCTGGTCTTTTATATGGGGCTCATGCAGGCCGGAGAGATTCAGCAGCAGTTGATAAAGCACGGTATGCGCAGCGATATGCCGGTGGCGCTGGTGGAAAACGGCACCACTACGCGTCAACGCGTGGTCACCGGGACACTGAGCGAGCTGGAAGCGTTAGCCGGTCAGGTGACCAGTCCCAGCCTGATGATCATCGGCAGCGTGGTAAGTCTGCGTGACAGCCTGCGCTGGTTCTGAGTCCGGTAAATAAAAACGGCGGGCACAATGCCCGCCGTCCTGGTTGTCTGCTCAGCCATTACGGCATCGCGACAAAGCCTACCGCCTGATACACCTTCTTCAGCGTTTCCTGCGCCTGTGCGCGTGCTTTGGCCGCGCCATCACGCATCACCTGCTCCAGCAGTGCCTCATCGTTGCGGAAGCTGTGATAACGCTCCTGCAGCTCAGAGAGCATACCGGACACGGCATCGGCTACTGCGCCTTTCAGGTGGCCATACATCTTGCCTTCGAACTCCTGCTCCAGCTCGGCGATGGTTTTACCGGTCACGCCCGACAGAATATCCAGCAGGTTAGAGACGCCCGCTTTCTCTTTGATATCGTAGCGCACCACTGGCGGCTCTTCAGAATCGGTGACGGCGCGTTTAATCTTCTTCACGACCGCTTTCGGATCTTCCAGCAGGCCGATCACGTTATTGCGGTTATCGTCAGACTTGGACATCTTCTTCGTCGGTTCCAGCAGCGACATCACGCGCGCGCCAGACTTCGGAATCAACGGCTCTGGTACTTTGAAGATATCGCCGTAGATCGCATTGAAGCGATGCGCGATATCGCGGCTCAGCTCCAGATGCTGCTTCTGATCTTCACCCACCGGCACCTGATGGGTCTGATAGAGCAGAATGTCAGCCGCCATCAGCACCGGATAGTCGAACAGACCGGCGTTAATGTTCTCTTCGTAACGCGCTGATTTATCCTTGAACTGCGTCATGCGGCTCAGTTCACCGAAGTAGGCATAGCAGTTCAGGATCCAGCTCAGCTGCGTGTGCTCTGGCACATGCGACTGAACAAAGATGGTGCTTTTTTGCGGGTCGATACCACAGGCCAGATAGAGCGCCAGCGTGTCCAGCGTCGCTTTACGCAGTGCAACAGGATCCTGACGCACGGTGATCGCGTGCAGATCAACGATGCAATAAATGCAGTGGAAATCATCCTGCATCTGCACCCACTGACGCAGCGCTCCCATATAGTTGCCAATGGTCAGTTCGCCGGACGGCTGTGCGCCGCTGAAAACGATGGGTTTCATACTTATGTCCTGATATTTACAGCCCCAGAGCGGGCAAAAGTTCGTCGAAAGAGTCGAGGGTTAAATCGGGCTGGCTGGTGGCAATCGGCTCGCCATAGTTATAGCCAAAGGTCATGCCGATATTGGGTACGCCCGCCGCCTGTGCCGCCTGGATATCATTGCGTGAGTCGCCGACAAACAGCAACTCATTCGGCAACACACCAAAGGTGCCCAGCACCATAAAAATTGCCGCAGGATGCGGTTTTTTAACCGGCACATCGTCGCCACCGATAATCAGCGAAAACGCATCAGCAATGCCAAGCGACTCCAGCAGCGGTGCCACAAACGGCGTCGGCTTGTTGGTGACTATCGCCATCGGCAGCCCGGCAGCCTTTAATGCGGCCAGCGTCTGCTTTACCTGTGGAAACAGCGTACTGCCCGCATCCACGGTATCGGCATAATGCCGGTCAAACAGTGCCCGCGCATCACGCTGCTCTTCCGGCTGCGGCTCACGGCCCAGCGCGAAGGTCAGCGCGCGGGCCATCATGATATCCGCGCCGTTGCCAATCCAGGTTGAGACACGCTCAAGGCCCGCCTGCGGCAGACGGAGGTCATTCAGCGTGCGGTCAATCGCATCGGCCAGGCCGGGTGCGCTATCCACCAGTGTCCCATCAAGATCAAACGCCAGCGCACGAATATCAGTGAAATGAGCCATTGGCCTTCTCCAGTTCGTTGCGCATATCGTCGATCACTTTTTTATAGTCAGGGTGACCGAAGATCGCGGAACCGGCGACAAACATGTCGGCACCGGCGGCAGCGATCTGGCCAATGTTGTCGATCTTCACGCCGCCATCCACTTCAAGGCGAATGCTGTAACCGCTCTGATCGATACGCCTGCGCGCTTCACGCAGTTTATCCAGTGTGCCAGGAATAAATGACTGACCGCCAAAGCCAGGGTTCACTGACATCAGCAGAATGATATCCAGCTTATCCATGACGTAATCGAGGTAGCTCAGCGGGGTCGCCGGGTTAAACACCAGACCCGCTTTGCAGCCATGCTCTTTGATGATTTGCAGGGTGCGGTCAACGTGTTCGCTGGCTTCGGGATGAAAGGTGATGTAGGTGGCACCCGCTTTGGCGAAATCAGGGATTAGCGCATCTACCGGCTTCACCATCAGATGCACATCGATGGGGGCAGTGATGCCATAGTCGCGCAGTGCTTTCAGCACCATCGGACCCATGGTCAGATTAGGCACGTAGTGGTTGTCCATCACGTCGAAGTGAACCACGTCACCTCCGGCCGCCAGCGCTTTGGCTGTGTCTTCGCCCAGGCGAGCAAAGTCCGCCGAAAGGATTGAAGGGGCCAGCAAATATTGTTTCATCCGATTCTCCCACTGTTGTGCGCCAGCACGCAGGCTGGCGTAATGCGTTGGTCGCGGACGAAACAGACTAGCTATAAAGTGCCAGCAGTTCGTCGACCTTGGTGCGACCCGTTATGCTTCGGCTGATAGAACGCCGGGCTTTGACCACATGTAACTCTGCATCCTGATACCATAAACGCGTCAGTGCAGTGTCGTGGTTAGAAATCAGTACCGGTATCCGGTTCTCCGACGAAGCCAGCTTTGACGCTAACGCCGCCAGGTTCTCCTGCTCACGCAGGCTGAAGCTGTTGGTGTGATAAGCCGTGAAATTGGCCGTTGCCGACAGCGGCGCATAAGGCGGATCGCAATAGACTACCGAGCCTTTACCGGCATTGGTCAGGGTAACATCGTACGATTCACAGACAAACGTCGCTTTTTGCGCACGCTCGGCAAACCATAACAGTTCTGCTTCCGGAAAGTAGGGTTTGCGATAGCGGCCAAACGGCACGTTGAACTCGCCACGCAGGTTATAGCGACAGAGGCCGTTGTAACAGTGACGGTTCAGATAGAGGAACAACAGCGCGCGCAGGTAGGCGTCGGTGCTGGTGTTAAATTCGGTGCGACGCTGGTAATAACAGATCTCGTTGTTACTTTCCGGCGTAAACAGCAGCTGCGCGTCACGGATGAAATCCGCCGTGCGCGTTTTAACAATGTTATAGAGATTAATCAGGTCACTGTTGATATCAGCCAGATGGTAGCGATCAAATTCAGTGTTCAGAAACACCGAACCCGCGCCAACAAAGGGTTCTACCAGACAGTCGCCCTGCGGCAGATGGCGATGGATCTCTTCTACTAAGGGAAATTTTCCCCCTGCCCATTTCAGGAAAGCGCGATTTTTTTTCATGCTGTCGTGGTTATTACATCTTATTGTGAGGCTGTGGCTGGACCGACAGCAGATCTGCGCTTAAAACGGGGCCAGAAACTGGCCCCACATCCGCTATTGGCTGGCTTCTTTCTTCACCTGGCTTACTGGTTTAACCCACGGGTTCTTCGCACGCACTTCGGCAGGCAGTGAGGCTACCGCGCGTTTGGCATCAGCCGGTGTGGCATAGGAACCACTCACCAGCACGTACCACGACTGACCGTTACGGGTGGTTTTGTAGACGTGATACCCACTCAGATTCTGCTGCTTAGCCCAGGCATTCAGGCTTTCCGCCTTCGATGCACCGCTCAGTTGCAGGGTATAGCTGCCGCCTGGCAATGATTTGCTGGCTGAACTGCTGCCTGCCGCCGCAGTGGCCGGAGCAGAAGGGGCTGGCGTACGTGCTGGCGTGGTATGTGTTTTGCTGTCACGGGTTGCAGGCTTCGAGGCAGTTTTATGCGATGAATCGTGCGCCGGACGGGCAGAAGCGTTTGATTTGTTTGGCGTCTGACGGCCTGCTGGGGCCGTAACCGGATTCGCAGCCGTTCCGGCATTACCGCTGACTGTGGCAGGGGCTGTTGGCAGTGAACTGCCACCCTGCGTGCCCATCGCGGCACTGTCGACCTGCTGCTGCTGATTACTCAGCGCGCTGTTCAGATCGCCCGGCAGCGTGACACGCTGCTGATTTGCTGGCGTCTCAACAGGGGCGGCCTGCGTAGGCGTTGAAGCCACAGGCGGCATTGAGACGTCGCGCTGCGGGTCAGACGCAGCATTACCGCTGGTCGCCGCGTTATTTTCGCTGGTAGCTGGCGTGGTCTGCCCGCCGGTTGGCGTCGTCTGTCCACCTGACATGGAAGAGGAGCCGGCCAGGTCGATGTTCTTCTCACTGCCGGAACCGCCGCCAGCGGCAGGCGTATTGCCCGCAGTCGCAGGTTTTTTCTCATCCGGGCCATTCAGCGCCGAACCAATACCCAGTACCAGTAACAGCAGAACCAGGATCCCGACACCCATCATGATGCGCTGGCGCGAAACCGGTATTTTGGCTGCGGGAGACGACTTACGAGGGCGCGAGGGACGGCGATCGCTGGCGTCAGGTTTTAACTCATCTTCCGGTTTAAACTCATCCATTTTGCCTCCTCCGTAAAGCGGCATTCCGCACTGCGCACCCTGCGCGCCGCGTCACCACTCAACTGCTTAATCTCAGGATTGCTGACAATCATTAATTGCAGCCAGCACCATATCATGTGCCACGCCACCACGCACTTCAGAGCGGCCAATCGACAGCGGGAGTACCAGCCGCAATTCGCCCGCCAGAACTTTCTTATCGCGCATCATGTGCGGCAGATACATCTCCGCACTCATCGCCTCCGGCCCATGTACCGGCAAACCGGCACGCAGGAACAGAGCAATAATGCGGTCCGTCTCCTGTGCCTGGAACTGCCCCAGGCGTTCAGCCGTGCGTGCCGCCATCACCATGCCCGCTGCAATCGCTTCACCGTGCAGCCAGTTGCCATAGCCCATGTGTGCTTCAATCGCATGACCAAAAGTATGGCCCAGATTCAGCAACGCCCGCTGACCGTTTTCACGTTCATCGGCGGCCACGACTTCGGCTTTCAGTTCACAGCAGCGACGAATGCAGTACGCCAGCGCCTGTTCATCCAGCGCCAGCAGGGCATCAAGATTCTGCTCCAGCCACTGGAAAAACGCACCGTCGAGGATGATGCCGTACTTAATCACTTCCGCCAGACCCGACGCCAGTTCGCGCGCGGGCAACGTCTGCAGACAGGCAGTATCAATCACCACCGACGCGGGTTGATAAAACGCGCCGATCATGTTTTTGCCCAGCGGATGGTTAACGGCCGTTTTGCCGCCAACCGAAGAGTCGACCTGCGACAGTAAGGTGGTCGGTACCTGAATAAAGCGTACGCCACGCTGATAACTGGCCGCAGCAAAACCGGTAAGATCGCCAATGACGCCGCCGCCTAAGGCGATAAGCGTCGTATCACGACCGTGCGGCTTTTGCAGGAGCGCGGTAAAAACCTGATCCATCACGGCCAGCGTCTTATATTGCTCGCCGTCGGGTAAGATCACCTGATCCACTTTTACACCTGCCGCCGTCAGCAGCGCCGTCAGCTGGTCAAGATAAAGCGGAGCCAGCGTCTGGTTTGTCACCACCATGGCGTTTTCGCCCGCGGTTAGCGGCCAAAAAGAAGCCGGATCGTTAAACAGTCCGGCAGCGATAGTGATGGGGTAACTGCGTTCCCCCAGTGAGACGGTGATCTTCTCCATGATGCCCGATACCTGTTAAGGAGCCTTCGAACGTTGGATCAACTTTTTTCCAACATGTGGATAATCTGATTCGCCACCACTTTCGCACTCTGATCATCTGTGCGAATGGTTACATCGGCGATCTCTTCGTAGAGCGGGTTACGTTCGCCAGCCAGCGCTTCGAGCACTTCACGCGGCGGTGAATCCACCTGCAGCAACGGACGTTTTTTGTCACGTTGGGTGCGCGCCAGTTGCTTCTCGATGGTGGTTTCAAGATAAACCACAACACCGCGGGCGGAGAGACGATTACGCGTTTCCCGGGATTTGACGGAACCACCGCCTGTCGCCAGGACGATGCCTTGCTTCTCGGTCAGTTCGTTAATGATTTTTTCTTCGCGATCGCGAAAGCCAGCTTCGCCTTCGACATCAAAAACCCAGCCCACATCCGCTCCGGTGCGTCGCTCAATTTCCTGATCGGAATCGAAGAACTCCATGTTGAGTTGCTGAGCCAACTGACGGCCAATAGTGCTTTTGCCGGCACCCATCGGCCCAACCAGAAAGATATTGCGTTTCTCTGCCATTTTGTCGGTATTACTAAGAATTCGTTAATGATACCCCGCGTTCAGCATTTGCTGGCGGGACAGGAACTGAGACCTCATGAGCGTTAGCAAGAGTCAGATGAAAAATTATCTCAACACTCAAGGCTGTTTGGCAACCGATTATATTGCCTTCAGCACATCCATTTCTGAATTGGCCTGTGTTCGCGAAACTGTAACGCGCCAGCGCTGCGTCTTTACAACGCTGCGTACAGAGGAGTTTTCTGATCTGTTTGCCGGGATTTACCCAGCATAGACGGTTACACCGTATTGAAAATCGCTAAACCTTGTAAGCTAATTCCTCTCCTGCGTCAACGCAGATGGCCTTAAGGGACGCATTTTCCGTTTTATCCAGCCGTAAGCGCTGCTTCCCTGACCAATCGCGGCGTAATGAAGATCACCAGCTCTCTTTTTTTGCGCTGATCAGATTGCTGGCGAAACAACCCGCCAATCAGCGGCACATTTCCCAGTAGCGGCACCTGATTCTGTCCGCGGGTGCGCTGCTGCTGAAAGATACCGCCTAACGCCAGTGTTTGCCCGTCACTGACCGTGACCTGAGTCTCAATTTCCTGTTTATCGATGGATAATATGTCGCTATCGCCGGTTCTGATGCTGCGACCCGGCATATTCTGACTGATATGGATCTTCAGCTGGATGCGGCCATTTCCGGAAATCGTCGGTGTCACCTCCATACCCAGTACCGCTTCTTTAAACTCAATACTGGTGGCACCGCTGTTTCCTGCCGACACTTCATAAGGAATTTCTGTGCCCTGCTTAATCGAAGCGGTCTGCTGATGTGAGGTAAAGAGGCGCGGACTGGCGATGATTTCAATCTGGTTCTCCTGCTCCAGCGCACTTAACTCCAGATCCAGAAGCTGCCCTCCGATGCGCGCCAGCGCCATTCCCACGCTGATGCCGGGTGAACTCACCGCCAGCGGAACATCCAGCCGGGGATGATGCAGAATATCAGTTACGGCGGCGTCCCCCGCCTGCAATCCCCACTTCACGCCCAGCTCCTGCAGATGCTCCTCGCTGATAGTGACGATGTGGGCTGACAGTTCAATCTGTTCCAGTGGCAGATCCAGCGCCCGTATCCAGCGCTCCGTCTCTTTTAAAGCCGCCGCACTATCGCGCAGTAACAATGCGTTGGTGCGTTTGTCGACCGTCACGCTACCGCGTGGTGTCATCAGCGACTGACGCTCACTCAGCAGGCTGGCATACACCTCGCTGGCGCTGGCATAACGCAATATCACAGCGCGCTGTTGCAAAGGAACCTGCTGCAACTGCGACTGCTGCTCAGCCTCACGTGCCTGCTGCTGAGCCTGCTGCCAGCTTTCCGGATAGACCAGCAGGACATTATCCTGTTCAACCAGCGTCAGCTTTGCCATGCGCGCCACCAGGTCGAGCGCCTGATGCCAGGGCAGGTTATCCAGCCGCAGCGATAACGAACCTTCAACCTCTGGCGCAATCATCAGATTGATCTGCTGATAGTCAGCCAGCGCCTGCAAAATACGTTCTACCGGGGCGTTATCAAAAGTCAGACTGAGAGGTTCCTCATCAGCGGCGTGAACCGGCGGCAGGCAGCTTAGTAGCAGCAGCAGAGTGGTTATCCTTATCATGCGAACGTCCTTTTAAATAAAATACGGCCTGTTGTGCGTTGCAGCTATTCGGCACCGCTAAGGTAAGGCTGCGGCGGGTCATCTCCGCCAGTTGCCAGGGTGCGAATGGAAATGGCTTACCGGTGCGGGCCGTAATACTCTCTCCCTGCGGGGTCAGCAGCCAGGCATGGAAATGTGCCTCCCGGCCAATGATCCCCTGCAGACGCCAGCCGGTGAGCGGTTCCACTGACGCCTCACAGACGGAACCGGCTACAGGCCGGAACGGATCGCGCGCCATCACGCCGCCACAGCACAACAGTAAAATCAGCAGACTATGGCGCATCGTCAGGTTCCAGCCAGAGTTGAGCCACCAGGTACTGCGGCTGCGCCAGCAGCTGGAAATGCACCGGAAACGGTGCGGAAGCCTGGGCAAGCTCAGCAAAAAGCGACTGGAACGCCGGCCACTGCAGATGCAGCGTCAGCATGCGTGAGGGGGCGTCCGGCTGCCACTCTTCAAGCTGGCTACGGCGTGCCGCCAGGATCTCTTCCACTGCACGGCCCGATGCAGATGCTGATCTCGCGATCTGCATCGACTGCAGCTGCGCCTGCAACTGCGCATTATCAGGGTTCTGACGCCACTGGTGCTGGCGCAGCTGCAGAGTGCGGGTCAACTGCAACAGCGTCTGCTGTTCAGCAATGAGCGCCTGCTGCTGTGGCCGTAACCACAGGATCCAGAAGAGCAGCAGCAGACCGGATAAGAGTGCGGCGAGCAAGCCATAGCGCGCAATAGCGGCCATCTGCCACCAGCGCTCCCACCATTCACTCACTGTTCACCTCCTGCATCTCTGCCCGCAGTGAAAACCGATAATGGCCATCAGCCTGACGCTTAACCCCGCCCTGCTTCACCAGACCAAACAGGGCCACAGTGGTTAATTGCTGGCGGAACTGTCGGACTGCCGCCATATCCTGTGCCTGCCCCTCCAGTGTCAGACGGTTGTCGCGCTTCTCCAGCCGGGTCAGCCAGGCGGTGTCGGGAAGTAACGCGGGTAAATCGAGCCAGAACTGCTGCCAGGCGGCCAGTTGTGCAGCCTGCTGGCGATGCTTCGCCTGCTGTTTTTGCATAACCGCGAGCTGGTCCAGTAACTGC
Source organism: Pantoea sp. EKM20T (assembly GCF_011800485.1). Taxonomy (NCBI): domain Bacteria; kingdom Pseudomonadati; phylum Pseudomonadota; class Gammaproteobacteria; order Enterobacterales; family Erwiniaceae; genus Pantoea; species Pantoea sp. EKM20T. The sequence continues at coordinate 43,697 of NZ_JAALFW010000010.1, forward strand.
TTCTGTTGCGCTAACTGCTGCCCCAGGCTTTCCAGCGCCTGCTGCTGCGTCCTGCTCGCCTGCGCCACCTGCTGACGCGTCTGCTGGATCCGCCAGGTTTGCTGCATCACCACCAGTAACAGGGCGCCAGTCGCCAGTGACAGCACGACCAGGCTCTGTCGCCGCTGCTGTTGCCGACGGCGATGCCGCCAGGGCAGCAGATTAACCGCGACCATCACTCATCTCCGTCGCGCAGCGCCAGCCCGGCCGCCAGCGCAAAAGCGCCCGGATTCTCCGGCAAAGGTGGCTGCTTATAACGAAACAGATCAAAAGGGGAAAACGCGCTAACGTCTGCAGGCAACGGCGCCTGCTCTGTAGTACACCAGGCGACAGAACGCGCCCCGGGAAAGGCCTGCCGTTGCAGTGCCTCCAGCGTGGCGGCTTCGCCTGTGTCAGCAGCGGTGTGCGCATCGCTCCAGAGCCAGCGGTTATCCTGCTGCAGAACCAGCACCGCGTCGTCCTGCAGCGCTGCCTGCCGGGCTAACCGCTTCAACGCCTCGGTGGTCAGTTCGAACACCTGCGGCTTTAAACCCGCCTGCAACAGGGGTGCCGCCCACTGGTCGATAATCTCCAGCCGCGCTGCCGTGACGCAGAGCTGCCCGCTCTGCACATCCGGCCGGTAATCCAGCGCCAGCGCAGCGGGCTCCAGCGGAAAGAGACGGCGCGCGGCCGCCTGCACGTAGTGCCCCAGCGCGGGCTCATTCAGCGACTGCGCAGGAAGGGGGAGCTGGCGCTGCAGCACCAGCTGGGCAGGCAATCCGACCCGCAGCGAATAACGGCGTGGTAACCGCTGACGCCAGGTCGTTAAGGCCGCCAGTAATTCAGGCGAAGATTGCAGCACGCCGTTTCTTAACGTATCTTGCGGCAGCCGCTGCTGCCACCAGTGGCGTAGCTGCCAGCCATCACGACGAGGCTGGAGGGCCAGGGCGCAAATCTGCCTATTCTGAATATCCAGCCCAATTTGCCAGGTATGAAAAGCCATACGCGCGATCTCCTTATCGTCCGGGAAAATGGACATATCAAAGCGTCTGGCTTGCCTTTATACTACCGCGCGGTTGTTTATAAACTGCTCAAACGACAACAGATGGGAAATTCCAGGTGAAGTTCGTAAAGTATTTATTGATCCTTGCAGTGTGTTGCATCCTGTTGGGAGCTGGCTCGATTTATGGTTTATACAAATACATAGAGCCACAGCTGCCCGACGTAAACACGCTGAAAGATGTGCGTCTGCAAACCCCTATGCAGGTTTACAGCGCCGATGGCGATCTGATCGCCCAGTATGGCGAAATGCGCCGTATTCCTTTGACCCTGCAGCAAGTGCCACCTGTGATGGTGAAAGCGTTTATTGCGACCGAAGATAGCCGTTTTTATGAGCACCATGGTGTTGATCCGGTGGGTATTTTCCGTGCGGCCAGCGTTGCGCTGGTCTCCGGTCACGCCTCGCAGGGTGCCAGTACTATCACTCAGCAGCTGGCCCGTAACTTCTTCCTGAGCCCGGAACGCACCCTGATGCGTAAAATAAAGGAAGCGTTCCTGGCGATCCGCATTGAGCAGTTGCTGAACAAAGATGAAATCCTTGAGCTCTACCTGAATAAGATCTACCTCGGCTACCGTGCTTATGGCGTCGGCGCAGCCTCACAGGTCTATTTTGGTAAGCCGGTTGACCAGCTGTCGCTGAGTGAGATGGCGATGATTGCCGGTCTGCCGAAAGCCCCTTCCACCTTTAACCCGCTTTACTCGCCGAGTCGTGCCCTGTCGCGCCGCAACGTGGTGCTGGCGCGTATGCTGGATCAGCATTACATCACGCAGCAGCAGTATGATGAGGCGCGTAATACGCCGCTGGTCGCGAAGTATCACGGCCCGGAAATCGCTTTCTCTGCCCCCTATCTCAGCGAGATGGTGCGTCAGGAGATGGTGAAACGCTACGGCGAGAATGCCTACACCGACGGTTACAAGGTCTACACCACCGTGACCCGTCGCCTGCAGGAAGCCGCGCAGACCTCAGTTCGCAATAACGTCATGGCCTACGATATGCGTCATGGCTATCGCGGCCCGACCAGCGTGCTGTGGAAAGTGGGTGAACCGGCCTGGGATCAGACGAAGATTGAGAAAGCGCTGAAGACGCTGCCGGTCTATGGTCCGCTCAATCCGGCAGTCGTAACCGAAGCGCGCAGCGATGAAGCGACGGTGATGCTGAAAGATGGCAGCAATGTGTCGCTGGCATTAGCCGGTGTGCGCTGGGCGCGTCCTTATAAGTCTGACACCGTGCAGGGCCCGACGCCGAAAAGCGTGACGCAGGTATTGCAGGCAGGCCAGCAGATCTGGGTGCGCAAAGTGGGTGATGAGTGGTGGCTGGGCCAGGTGCCGGATGTGAACTCGGCGCTGGTCTCGCTGGATCCGAATGATGGTGCGGTGCGCGCGCTGGTAGGCGGCTTTGCCTTTAACCAGAGCATGTTTAACCGTGCGACCCAGGCGCTGCGTCAGGTCGGCTCTAACATCAAGCCTTTCCTCTATACCGCCGCAATGGATCGCGGGCTGACGCTCGCCTCAATCCTTAACGATGTGCCGATTTCACGCTGGGATGCGGGTGCAGGTGCTGACTGGCGTCCCAAGAACTCCCCGCCAACTTACGATGGTCCGATTCGTCTGCGTCAGGGTTTAGGCCAGTCGAAAAACGTGGTGATGGTGCGTGCGATGCGTGCGATGGGCGTGGATTACGCCGCTGAGTATCTGCAGCGCTTTGGTTTCCCGGCTCAGAACATTGTTCACACCGAATCGCTGGCATTAGGTGCGGCCTCGTTTACCCCGTTACAGGTGGTGCGCGGCTACTCCGTGATGGCGAATGGCGGCTTCCTGGTCGATCCTTACTTCATCACCCGGATTGAGAACGAACAGGGCGGCCTCGTATTTGAAGAGAAACCGAAGATCGCCTGCCCGCAGTGCAATCTGCCGGTGATCTATGGCGAGACCAAAAAAGCGCTGGCCCTGAATGAAGAGAGCGTCGAGAACGTTGCAGCCTCTAATAACAACCAGAATCAGGCCGTTCCTCAGCCTGAACTGGAGCAGGTTCCCGCTCAGGCACAACAGGGTGAGCAGCAATATGCACCGCACGTGATCAACACCCCGCTCACCTTCCTGATCAAGAGCGCGCTGAACAGTAACATCTTTGGCGAACCGGGCTGGATGGGAACAGGCTGGCGTGCCGGGCGTGACCTCAAGCGTAATGATATCGGCGGTAAAACCGGTACCACTAACAGCTCGAAAGATGCCTGGTTCTCGGGTTACGGCCCTGGAGTGGTCACCTCAGTCTGGATCGGCTTTGATGATGCGCGCCGCAATCTGGGCCGCAGCACGCTCTCCGGCGCCATTCCCGATCAGATTTCGGGCTATGAAGGCGGTGCCAAGAGCGCGCAACCGGCATGGGATGAGTACATGAAGAGTGCGCTGGATGGTGTACCGGTGCAGCCGTTAACACCGCCGGATGGCGTGGTCACGGTGACGATCGATCGCAGCACCGGCAAGCTGGCAAATGGAGGGGGTAACACCCGTCAGGAGTACTTCATCAATGGCACCCAGCCAACCGAATATTCGGTTCATGATGTGGGTACCACCATTATGGATAACGGTGAGAGTCACGAGCTGTTCTGATGTGACCCACGAAACCGCACTGTAAAAAAGGCCGACGTCAGTCGGCCTTTTTTATTCAGTCACAGATGATATTCAGTAACTCAGCCGTCCCTGCTTCACCAGCCATTCGCGCGCCATAAACAGCGCACTGACATTACGTGCCTCGCGGAAATCGGGTTCATCCAGCAGCGACATCATATCGCTCAGCGGCCAGCGGTGGACAATCAGCGGCTCCGGCTCATCGCCTTCCAGCTTTTCAGCGTAGAGACCTTCCGCCACCACAATGTTCATTTTGCTGGAAAAGTAGGAGGGCGCCATGGTGAGTTTGCCCAGCGTTGTCAGTTGGTCAGCACCAAAACCGACCTCTTCTTTCAGTTCGCGAACTGCCGCTTCATTCACGTTTTCACCTGAATCGATCAGCCCCTTGGGGAAACCAAGCTCATAGGTTTCCAGTCCGACGGCATACTCCTGAATCAGGATCAGATGGTCATCAATAATCGGCACAATCATCACCGCTTCACGTTCTGAGGGCTTCATCCGCTCATAAACGCGATGCGCACCATTGCTGAAAGTCAGATCGACCGATTCAATGGTGAATAACCGTGAACGTGCCACGGCGGTGATATTGAGGATGTCAGGTTTTTTTGGAATTTTCATATCAGCCTCAAATTATTTTGCGCCGGCTATCTGGAGCGAATTAGCATACCTAACCACAGGCAATTGTGCGACAGTCAGACAATCACGTTATCGTTACACAGATTACATCGATTGAATAACAGCCTTTGGTTATCAGTTAAGACTAAATTTGCATTAGTCAATATGCTGCGATAAGTTTCAGATAATACCGATATTTAATCCAGTCTGAGCCGGTTACCATTCGGACAAGGCAGGGTTTAACAAATGCTAATCAGATATACGCTGGCACTATTTCATCGGGTGTCTGACTCCTCAGGGTTATATAATCTTCCGGAATGCCTCTTTTATAGTGAGCATAACCGAAAGCGAAAGTTTAAAGTGAAGGCAGCATTTTGGCTGAATTGAGCAGAGCATGAGCACAATCTTGATGATCCTGGCCATAGTGCTGACCTGTTCAATCCTGGCAGGCATTGGGTTCTGGTACGCTATGCGGCATCGTCCGCCGTTGGCGAAACCTCTGCCATTTATCAGTCCGCCCTGCCGTAAACTCTCTGCTCAGGAGCGTGAGGCGGTTGATAAGTATGTCGCCGCGCTGGAAAAGCAGCCCCGTACCGCGGTGACGACCGATAAGCGCAGCGCGTCCGAACGTCTGACGCTGACGGCACAAAGCAACAATGTCTACCCCGTTACCCGTGCGATTACCCGCTACGGACTCTCCACGGACGATCCCCATAAATGGCGCTACTACCTAGATGAAGTTGAAGTTCATCTGCCGCCGCTTTGGGAACAGTACATCGCCGACGAAAACTACGTTGAGTTAATCCGCACCCAATCTATTCCGCTGGTGATCTCGCTGAACGGCCACTCGCTGGTGGATTACGCCGTGGATCAGCAATCGCTGCCGACGCTGATGCGTCCGGTGTCGACCAACGCCTCTATCCGCAAAGCGGAAACGGAAAACGTCGAACTGCTGCAGGTGCGCAAAGAGACGCCGGAAGAGTATCGTCTGTCGCGGCCAGATGGCACGCGTGAAGCGGTGATCATCTCTCTTGCCTTCTTACTCTTCTTCTTCAGCCTGTTAGTCCCCGCAACGCTGATGATCTGGCTGGTGCTGACGGGTGCAGTCATGATTGCCGCCAGCCTGTGGCTGCTCTACCGCATTCCGGGTGAGCGCGGCCTGCGTGACATACACTGCCTGCGCGGCGCGCCAAAGCGCTGGGGCCTGTTCAGCGAATCGAACCAGGAGCAGAGCAATATCACACTGGGGATTATTGACCTCGCCTATCCATCACACTGGCAGCCTTATGTCGCGCACGATCTCGGACAGGTGACGGATGTGGAGATCTACCTTAACCGTCAGGTGGTGCGTCAGGGTCGCTTCCTGTCGCTACAGGATGAAGTCAGAAACTTCCCTATTCAGCGCTGGCGGAAAAACGTGGTGCTGGCCTGTGGTTCACTGATGGTGCTGACCATGCTGGTCACCTGGATCCCGCTCGGCATGCCGATCAAACTCAGTCTGGCCTGGGCCAGGGGCACCGACAGCCTGGAGGTCAGCAGCGTCGATAAACTCAGCAGCGTGCCCCTGAATATTGGCGACAACCTCAAAGTGAGCGGTACCGGCATGTGTTCGGTGCCGGACAACTATCAGAGCAACCGAAGTTACGCCTTCATGCCGTTCGACTGCTCGGCGGTCTACTGGAATAACGCCACGCCGTTGCCGCAGCCACAATCGGACATTATTGATAAAGCCGCTGCTCTGCTGGAGACCACCACAAAGCAGCTGCATCCGGAAACCAATACCGATCCTAAACTGAATCCGCAGCTGGCCTCCGCGATTCAGAAGTCCGGCATGATCCTGCTGGATGACTTCTCCGATCTGGTGATGAAAACGCAGGATCTCTGTAATCAGCCACAGGATTGTATGCGCCTGAAAAATGCGCTGGTGAACCTGGGCAATGCCAAAGACTGGGAAGCGCTGATGCGTCGCGCAGATTCCGGCCAGCTAAACGGCATGAATGTGCTGCTGCGGCCGGTCAGTGCTGAAGCCCTGGAAAACCTGGTCAATACCGCCACCTCGACCTTCTTTTTCCGCGAAACCCGTCGTGCAGCGGAAAATCTTAACAGCCCGCCGCCAGGGGGTTTTCTGATCGTCAGCGACGAGGGTCGCCAGCTGGTGAATCAGCCTCAGCCAACCGTGTCGCTGTTTGATCTCGATCCGCCCTCTCAGTGGCGCGAACTGCAACGTATCTCCGCCATGCTGCTGCATACGCCTTTCAGCGCCAGCGGCATCATCACCAGCATTTCAACGGATGCCAACGGCACGCGTCACATCGTGCTGCATAATGAACCGGATGCCATGGCGCAGTGGCGCTATCTCGGCACCGTATTGCTGCTGCTGGTGCTGTTAACCTGCGGTGGGATCAATGGGTTACTGGCGCTGCGCCGTATGCACCTTAATCGCCAGCGCATGATCGATATCCAGCACTATTACGACAAGTGCTTCAATCATAACCTCGGCACTTTGCAGAGCGTGCGCCCGATATTCTGAGCCCTGCCCTTCTGTGCTACCCTGTCGCCCGGTTTTTTTACAGGGTGAAACATACGCATGCTCAACTGGTCTGAGATTGATACCGTGCTGCTCGACATGGATGGCACGCTGCTGGATTTGGCGTTTGATCGCCACTTCTGGCTGGAGCATGTGCCTGAACAACTCAGTCAGCAACGCGGCATCACCCGGGCGGAAGCCGAAGCGATCATCGCGGAAAAGTATCAGGCCGTCGCCCATACGCTAAACTGGTATTGTCTGGATTACTGGGCAGAAGCGCTGGCGCTGGACATCCGTGCCATGACCTGGGCGATGCGCAGCCGCATTGCGCTGCGTGACGATACGCTGCCTTTTTTGCAGGCTCTGCGCCGCGCGGGCAAGTCCACTATCCTGCTGACCAACGCGCATCCTTACAATCTGGACGTCAAACTGGCGCAGACAGGTTTAGCGCCGCACCTTGATTTATTACTTTCCACCCATACCTTTGGGTATCCGAAAGAAGACCAACGTTTATGGCAGGCGGTACAACAGCACACCGGCTTTTCTGCGCCGCGCACGCTGTTTATCGATGATAGCGAAGTGATTCTGGATGCTGCGGCGTCATGGGGCATCGGCGAGTGCTTAGGCGTAAAGAACCCCGATTCGGGTCGTCCTGAGCAAATCTTTCAGCGTCATCGCGCCACCGGCGACTACCGGACGCTGATCTGAGTCAGGAGCAGCAATGAAGAAAGAGAAAAGCAGCGAAGAGGTACGCCTCGACAAGTGGCTGTGGGCCGCGCGCTTTTACAAAACCCGGGCGATTGCGCGGGAGATGATTGAAGGCGGCAAAGTGCATTACAACGGCCAGCGCAGCAAACCCGGCAAGGTGGTAGAGCTGAATGCGGAACTGACACTGCGTCAGGGCAACGATGAACGCACCGTAGTGGTGGCGGACATCAGCGCTCAGCGCCGTCCGGCCAGCGAGGCCCAGCAGCTCTATCGCGAAACCGATGCCAGCATTGAAAAACGCGAAAAAATGGCGCAGGCGCGCAAAATGAATGCGCTGACTATGCCCCATCCCGATCGGCGACCTGACAAAAAAGAGCGTCGCGATTTGATGAAGTTTAAATTATCGGGCGATGAATAACGCCGTCTTAGCTGACGCGCCATCGCCCCGTACCAGTGAGAGAAAAAATATGTCAGCCCAGGATCAACTGCACCGTTATCTGTTTGAAAATGCCGCCGTGCGCGGCGAGCTGGTGAACGTCTCTGACACCTGGCGTGAAACCGTAAAGAACCATGATTATCCGGCACCGGTTAAAACGCTGCTGGGTGAGATGCTGGTCGCCACCAGCCTGCTGACTGCCACGCTGAAGTTTGATGGCGAAATCACCGTGCAATTGCAGGGTGACGGTCCGCTGTCGCTGGCGGTGATCAACGGTAACAACAACCAGGAACTGCGCGGCGTAGCGCGTATCAAAGGCGACATCCCGGACGACAGTACTCTGAAAAGCATGGTGGGCAATGGCTATCTGGTAATCACCATTTCCCCTGAAAAGGGCGAACGTTATCAGGGTGTAGTGGGACTGGAAGGTGAAACCCTGGCGGAGTGCCTGGAAGATTACTTCATGCGCTCAGAGCAGCTGCCAACGCGGCTGTTTATCCGCACCAGCGACAAAGGCGCCGCGGGTATTCTGCTGCAGGTGATGCCTGCGCAGGATACGGAGAAAGAGGTTTTCGACCATCTGGCAACGCTGACCGAAACCATTAAAACGGAAGAGCTGATCGATCTGCCTGCGAATGAAGCGCTGTGGCGTCTCTACCATCAGGAAGAGGTCACCCTCTACGATCCGCAGCCGGTGATCTACAAATGCACCTGCTCGCGTGAGCGCTGTGGCGAAGTACTGACCACGCTGCCGCAGGAAGAGGTGGATGAGATCATCGCGGAAGATGGCAAAATCGACATGCACTGCGACTATTGCGGCTCAAACTACGTGTTTGACGCCGTCGATATCGCCGGTATTCGCAGCCACTCCCTTGAGAATAATAACCAGCTTCACTGATTTATCGGGCGGCTTCTGCCGCCCCTTCCCCGCCGCCCATGCCTATCCCCATAATTTTTCAGACAAATTATCTTTTTTTACTTTCATAACATCTTTTAAACGTTCGAAACATAGCCTTAACGCGCCCTGAGTCGCATTTTTAGATTACTGCCCTTTTTCCCTTAACGCAGAAGAGTAAACTGCGCGCGATCGTGCAAACGCCCGGAAGTCAGAGGCAGATGCCCTGAATTGCCCGGTGATCTTTGCAGGCTGTCGTGACGAAGCGCAGTCGACTGTCAGTGATTTGCCGCACCCGATACAACAGCCGGTGGCACGATCCCAACCTATCTCTGCTTTGCAGAACAGACACCGATTTAAGGAGCAGTAAAATGCGCGTTAACGGCCTGACCTCGCAAGACCTTGCCGCTTTGGGCATCGTGGATACCACGGAAGTGGTTTACAACCCTGATTACGACACGCTTTTTCAGGAAGAGACGCGCCCGGACCTCGAAGGTTTTGCTCGTGGCACCCTGACGCAGAGCGGCGCGATTGCAGTAGACACCGGGATTTTCACCGGGCGATCGCCAAAGGATAAGTACATTGTGCGTGACGACACCACGCGCGATACCCTGTGGTGGAACGACCAGGGCACCGGCAAAAACGACAATCAGCCCCTGTCGCAGGAGACCTGGAACGCGCTGAAAAGCTGCGTCACCCGCCAGCTTTCCGGCAAGCGCCTGTTTGTGGTGGATGCGTTCTGTGGTGCCAATGCCGATTCCCGTCTGAGCGTACGTTTTGTCACCGAAGTGGCCTGGCAGGCACACTTCGTGAAGAACATGTTCATCCAGCCTGACGACGCTGAACTGGCCGAATTCACTCCCGACTTTGTGGTGATGAACGGCGCCAAATGCACCAATCCAGACTGGCAGGCGCAGGGTCTTCACTCTGAAAACTTTGTCGCCTTCAATCTGACTGAACGCATGCAGCTGATTGGCGGAACCTGGTACGGCGGCGAGATGAAGAAAGGTCTGTTCGCCATCATGAACTACCTGCTGCCGCTGAAAGGCATCGCCTCAATGCACTGCTCAGCAAACGTGGGTAAAGCGGGCGATGTGGCGGTCTTCTTTGGCCTCTCGGGCACCGGTAAAACCACACTTTCTACCGATCCTGACCGCCAGCTGATCGGTGACGATGAGCACGGCTGGGACGATGATGGCGTGTTTAACTTCGAGGGCGGTTGTTACGCCAAAACCATCAACCTCTCTGAGCAGGCTGAGCCGGAGATCTACCGCGCCATTCGCCGCAATGCGCTGCTGGAAAATGTGGTGGTCCGCGAAGATGGCAGCGTCGATTACGACGACGGCAGCAAAACCGAAAACACCCGCGTCTCCTATCCGATCAATCACATCGACAATATCGTGCAGCCGGTCTCAAAAGCGGGCCACGCGAAGAAAGTGATTTTCCTGACCGCCGATGCGTTTGGCGTGCTGCCGCCGGTTTCACGTCTGACGCCGGAGCAGACGCAGTATCATTTCCTGTCAGGTTTCACCGCCAAACTGGCGGGGACCGAGCGTGGCGTCACTGAGCCGACCCCCACCTTCTCCGCCTGTTTCGGCGCGGCGTTCCTGATGCTGCATCCGACGCAGTATGCGGAAGTGCTGGTGAAACGGATGGAGGCGTCCGGTGCGCAGGCTTATCTGGTCAATACCGGCTGGAACGGCAGCGGCAAACGCATCTCACTGAAGAATACCCGCGCCATTATCAATGCCATTCTGGCGGGTGAGCTGGATGATGCGCCGATGGAAACGCTGCCGATCTTTAATCTGCAGATGCCGGTTACGCTGGGCGAACTGGATAGTGATACGCTCGATCCGCGTCGTAGCTGGGAGAGTGAGGAGAAGTGGACCGCCGCCGCCGAAGGTCTGGCGCAGCGCTTTATTGATAACTTCGACAAGTACACGGATAACGCCGCAGGTGCTGCGCTGGTGAAAGCTGGCCCGCAACGCTAAAAGAAGCGGCGCGGCAATGAAACTGCCGCGCCGTTTTTATCATCCCGACACGCTGTTGCTGCCGTTGTTGTGGCTCAGCGCCATGCTTTCCACTAACGGCAACCAGGCACGAATGCGTAAACCGCCGCGTTCGCTCTCGCCAATCTCCAGCGAGCCCTGATGAGCATCAATAATACGCTGCACGATCGCCAGGCCCAGACCGGTTCCGCTGGTGCTGCGGGCGCTGTCGCCGCGCACAAAGGGCTGGAACAGATGCGCCAGCTGATCCGGCTTGATGCCAGGTCCATCATCTTCCACCTGGAACCAGGCACGATGCAGTTCCCGTCCGCTGCTGACCCTGATCCAGCCATTACCGTATCGCGCGGCATTGACCACCAGGTTAGCCAGTGCCCGTTTAATCGACAGCGGGTTGATATCCAGCATTAACTCTTCCGGCATCACCGCATTTTCGATCTCACGTTCATAGCCGCTTTCAGCGGCCACCACTTCGCCCAGCACACTGTTAAGGTCGGCGCGCTCAGTCTGCATCTCCTGACCGGTACGCAGGTAGTCGATGAACTGTTCGATAATGGCGTTGCACTCTTCGATATCTTTATTAATCGATTCGGCCAGGTAGCCATCCTGCTCGCTCATCATCTCGGTGGCGAGACGAATACGGGTCAGCGGCGTTCGCAAATCGTGGCTGACGCCCGCCATTAAGAGCGTGCGGTCATCCGCCAGCTGCTTCACCCCGGCCGCCATCTGGTTAAAGGCGCGGGTCACCGATCGCACTTCTGACGCGCCATACTCGCGCAGCGGCGGCGGAATAATCCCGCGCCCGACCTGCAGAGCGGCGTGCTCCAGATCCACCAGCGGGCGGTTCTGGATGCGGATAAACAGCCAGGCACCGCCAATCGCCAGCAGCATAATCGCCAGGGTGTAGCGGAACAGCGGCGAGAAGTCGCCCTGATGAATCTCAGTCAGCGGCACCCGTACCCAGATATCGGGCGACAGCCAGGTTTTCAGCCAGACGACGGGCGAGTTTTTGTTAACCTCAACCCGCACATCGGTGGGACCGCCAAGCTGCTGGCCCATCTGCTCGCTCAGGAATTCATAGTGCTGCGCCCATCGTAATCCGCTCTCCTCTGCTGCTGCATTGGTGTAGAGCGAGATCCCCAGTTCGCGGTAGATTTCCCGGCGAAACGCCGGTGGCACTTCCAGCTGCGTGCCATCTTCCAGCTGCAACCGGTCGGTCATCAGCATACGAACTTCGTAAGCGAGCACCTTATTGAACTGTTGCAGGCTGGGAAGAATGGCGAAGTTCAGCACCACCAGATAGGTCGTTACCAGGCTGACAAACAGCAGGGTAACGATCAGCAGCAGGGTGCGGGCAAACGAACTGCGAGGCGAGAAGCGCAGTCGCTTCATGCTTTACTGCCGTCCGGCACAAAGACGTAGCCCAGACCCCAGACGGTCTGGATATAACGCGGATGCGCAGGATCCTCTTCCACCATGCGACGCAGGCGGGAGATCTGGACGTCAATCGAACGTTCCATGGCGCTGTATTCACGGCCACGCGCCAGGTTCATCAGCTTATCGCGAGACAGTGGCTCACGTGGATGGCTGACCAGTGCTTTCAGCACCGCAAACTCACCGCTGGTCAGCGGCATCGGCTCATCTTCACGGAACATCTCGCGGGTGCCGAGGTTAAGTTTGAACTTACCAAAGGCGATGATCGCCTCTTCCTGCGAAGGCGCGCCTGGCAGTTCATTAGCCTGACGGCGCAGCACCGCACGGATGCGCGCCAGCAGCTCACGCGGGTTAAAGGGTTTAGGAATATAGTCGTCAGCGCCGATCTCCAGCCCCACGATACGATCCACCTCTTCGCCCTTGGCGGTCACCATAATAATCGGCATCGGGTTGCTCTGACTGCGCAGACGACGGCAGATAGAGAGACCATCCTCGCCTGGCAACATCAGGTCGAGCACCATCAGATGAAAGGATTCACGGGTTAACAGACGATCCATCTGCTCGGCATTAGCGACACTGCGCACCTGAAAGCCCTGCTCGGTGAGATAGCGTTCAAGCAGTGCACGCAGACGCATATCATCATCGACGACCAGAATTTTGTAGTTCTCTTGCATTTTCAACTCCCAAAGGCGCTATTGCCTGAGCCAACATTGTTAAAAAAAGATGCCTTATAGTGACAGTCATTAATGGTTTATATTCTAGCCAAAATTGTTACAAAGCATATTAAACAGGAGCTTATATTTGATTTAAGGCGATTTCGGGTCAGTTTTAACGCGTCTGGCGCTGCCCGACCCCTGTTACGGCAAATCTGAAAAAACGGCTCTGTTTCTCTGAATCGCTGGCGTCAGAAGCGGGCCAGTTTTTATTCGATGAACGAATTCAGCAAGTTAGCAGACAATTTGACTTAATGATCAGCCATCACTGTGGATAAGCTCCAGATAATCTACCTCAACAGTAGCCAGGCAGCATAATATTCCAGCAAACCTGCGTAACGCCCCACTCTCCTCTCGGATTAGTTTCAGCGGTGCCACCAGCAAGACCAGTTGAAATTAAAGTCCGTTAAATCAATCAGTAAAGCCAACTTTTCGCCTTCTCCGTTTTCAACCAGACTGCTCAGGCAACATTCGATGTCTCAACGGGGATTACACACAATGAAAAAAACAATTTTACTGCTGAGCGCGCTGGCATTAAGCAGCGTCACTCCAGCTTATGCTGCCACAGCCACCGGTGAAGCAGCTGGCGCAGCGGCAACCACCACAGCACAAGGTAACTCTAACGCCATCGGTGTTGGCGCAGTCGCCGCCCTGCTGGGCGTTGCGCTGGCCACCATGGGCGGCGGCGGCGGTGACGGTCACAGCACCGGTACATCGACCACCACGGCGACTCACGCCGGTAAATAAGTATCACGACTTCTTTTACAGCTTCAGATTACTGGCTTCAGATTGTTGTTCAGCACCAACCCTTTCGCCGCCGGGGAAGTCAACGTGGGTTTTTAGCCTTTAAAAACCCTTTCCCCGCCCTTTTTTGCCGCGCCCCCTTTGTCTTACACTGTTCCTCTTTGGATCTCTCTGGCCGGTATAGCATGAAAACCCGACTCATTACCCGCGAAGGCTTCGATAAGCTGAAAGCAGAACTCGACTATCTCTGGCGTGAAGAGCGACCGGAAGTGACAAAAAAAGTCACCTGGGCTGCCAGTCTTGGCGATCGCAGTGAAAATGCCGATTATCAGTACAACAAAAAACGGCTGCGTGAAATCGACCGTCGCGTTCGCTATCTGACCAAAAGTCTTGAACAGCTGCGTATCGTTGACTATTCACCCCAGCAGGATGGCAAAGTCTTCTTTGGCGCCTGGGTGGAAATTGAAAACGATGAGGGCGACCTAAAACGCTTCCGCATTGTGGGCTACGATGAGATTTTTGGCCGCAAAGATTACATCTCCATCGACTCGCCCATGGCGCGGGCGCTGCTGAAAAAAGAGGTCGGCGATGCCGCCACCGTCGAGACGCCAGTGGGGCCGGCACTGTGGTATATCAACGCGATTGACTACCCGCAATAACCCTTCAGATTATCGCTGAAAGCCGCCCGCGTCTCTGGCAATTTTAACCATCAATCCGTATAACTGTCGGCTATTTCTCAACCCGGAAAGCAAGACAATCCTGATGATGAAAGTTCTGAGCCAGATAATTGCCAGTGAGCTCCAGGCGCGTCCAGAGCAAGTTGACGCCGCCGTTCGCCTGCTGGATGAAGGGAATACCGTGCCGTTTATCGCACGCTATCGTAAAGAGGTCACCGGCGGGCTGGATGATACCCAGTTGCGCCAGCTGGAAACCCGCCTCAGCTATCTGCGTGAACTTGAAGAGCGACGCCAGTCGATTCTGAAGTCGATTGACGATCAGGGGAAACTCACTGACGACCTCGCCCGCGCGATCAACACCACCCTCAGCAAAACCGAGCTTGAAGACCTCTACCTGCCCTACAAACAGAAACGCCGGACGCGTGGACAGATCGCTATCGAAGCGGGTCTGGAGCCGCTGGCGGAGACGCTGTGGCAGGAGCCGTCTCACATTCCTGAGCAGCTTGCCGAACAGTATGTCGATGCCGACAAAGGCGTCGCCGACGTCCGTGCCGCGCTGGATGGTGCCCGCTACATTCTGATGGAGCGTTTCGCTGAAGATGCCGCGCTGCTGGCGAAGGTGCGTAATTACCTGTGGAAAAATGCCCATCTGGTGTCACGCGTGGTGGAAGGCAAAGAGGAAGCGGGCGCGAAGTTCCGCGACTACTTTGATCACCATGAAGCGCTGAGCGGCGTGCCGTCGCACCGTGCGCTGGCGATGCTGCGTGGCCGCAACGAAGGCGTGCTGCAACTGTCGCTGAATGCCGATCCACAGTTTGATGAAGCACCGCGTGAAAGCCACGGCGAAACGCTGATTGCTGAGCACCTGAACCTGCGCCTGAATAACGCTCCTGCCGACAGCTGGCGTAAAGCGGTGGTGAGCTGGACGTGGCGCATCAAGGTGATGCTGCATCTGGAAACGGAGCTGATGGGCACGGTGCGCGAACGCGCAGAAGATGAAGCGATTAACGTCTTTGCCCGCAACCTGCACGATCTGCTGATGGCCGCTCCCGCCGGTATGCGCGCCACCATGGGGCTGGATCCGGGCCTGCGCACCGGCGTCAAAGTGGCGGTGGTCGATGCCACCGGCAAGGTCGTCGCGACCGACACCGTCTATCCGCATACCGGCCAGACCGCGAAAGCCGCAGCCGCCGTAGCGGCACTCTGCATTAAGCATCAGGTTGAGCTGGTGGCGATTGGCAACGGCACCGCTTCACGTGAAACTGAGCGCTTCTTCCTGGATCTGCAGCAGCAGTTCCCGCAGGTCACGGCGCAGAAAGTGATTGTCAGTGAAGCTGGCGCATCTGTCTATTCGGCCTCTGAACTGGCGGCGCTGGAGTTCCCGGATCTCGATGTTTCACTGCGCGGCGCGGTGTCGATTGCCCGACGTTTGCAGGATCCGCTGGCAGAGCTGGTGAAAATCGACCCGAAATCGATCGGTGTGGGTCAGTATCAGCATGACGTCAGTCAGAGCCAGCTGGCGAAGAAACTCGACGCGGTAGTAGAAGATTGCGTGAACGCCGTCGGCGTTGACCTCAACACCGCCTCGGTGCCGCTGCTGACCCGCGTGGCGGGCCTGACGCGCATGATGGCGCAGAATATTGTCGGCTGGCGTGATGAGCATGGCCGCTTCCAGAACCGTCAGCAGTTGCTGAAAGTGAGCCGCCTTGGGCCAAAAGCCTTTGAGCAGTGTGCGGGCTTCCTGCGCATCAACCATGGCGATAACCCGCTGGATGCCTCAACTGTGCATCCGGAAGCCTACCCGGTGGTGGAGCGCATCCTGGCCGCCACCGAGCAGGCACTGAGCGATCTGATGGGCAACGCAGGCAGCCTGCGTAATCTCAGCGCCCGCGATTTCATTGATGAACGTTTTGGTCTGCCGACCGTCACCGACATCATGAAAGAGCTTGAGAAGCCGGGCCGCGATCCGCGTCCTGAGTTTAAAACTGCACAGTTCGCTGAAGGCGTAGAGACGCTGAACGATCTGACGCCGGGCATGATCCTCGAAGGTGCCGTCACTAACGTGACCAACTTCGGTGCATTTGTGGATATCGGCGTGCATCAGGATGGCCTGGTGCATATCTCTTCGCTCTCCGATCGCTTCGTGGAAGATCCGCATCAGGTGGTGAAAGCGGGCGATATCGTCAAAGTGAAAGTGATGGAGGTCGATCTCCAGCGCAAGCGTATTGCCCTGACCATGCGTCTTGATGAGCAGCCAGGCGAAGGCAATGCCCGTGGTGGCGCGAAAAACGCTGCTCCGCGCGAGGAGAAACGTCAGAACAACGCGAAAGGTCGTCCGCGTCCGGTCAGCTCGTCAGCAGGTAACAGTGCGATGGGTGATGCGCTGGCTGCGGCTTTCGGTAAAAAACGCTAAGCTTTTCAGGGGGCCACTGCCTGGCCCCCTCTTCACACCCTTCTCCCCGGTTGAAAATCCCCGCCATCGCGCTACGCTAAAAAGACGCCTGTCATAAAAACAACACCTGCTGTGGCACCCAATTCACGATGGAAACGATCACCGATCTGATTGATAAGATTTATGCTGGCACATTTCCGGAGGCGACCTTTGCGCGCCTGCTGGCTGACATCGCCACCGCCCGCGAGGCCATTAAGCTGCCGCGCAAGGCACACTGGGATGAGCAGGATGTGGTGCTGATCACCTATGCCGATCAGTTTCGCGAAGCCGATAAACCCACGCTCAGCACCTTTTCCCGGTTCTATCAGCAGCACCTGCAATCCACGTTTCCGCTGGTTCACCTGCTGCCCTTTTTCCCCTGGTCGTCCGATGACGGCTTTTCGGTGATTGATTACCATCAGGTCGATCCGCTGTGCGGCGACTGGCAGGACATTGCGCGGCTGCATCAGGAAACCCGGCTGATGTTCGATTTTGTCTGCAACCATATGTCGGCACACAGCGCCTGGTTCAGCCACTTCCTGGCGCAGGATCCCGGCTGGGACGATTTCTTTATTAGTATGCCGCCTGCCACCGATCTCAGCGCCGTGACGCGTCCGCGCACCTCGCCGCTGCTGACGCCGTTTAAAATGGCGGATGGCGAAACCCGCTTTATCTGGACCACCTTCAGCGCCGACCAGATCGACCTCAACTTTGCCAATCCTGAGGTGCTGCTGCGCATGGTCAATGTGCTGCTCGACTACCTGAAACGCGGCGCTGACTATGTGCGTCTCGATGCGGTCGGCTACATGTGGAAAACGCCCGGCACGCGCTGTATTCATCTGGAAAAGACTCATCAGCTGGTGAAGCTGTTTCGCGCTATTGCCGACCAGGTTGCGCCTGGCACGGTGATTATCACCGAGACTAACGTGCCGCATCAGGACAACATCAGCTATCTGGGCAACGGGCACGATGAGGCGCAGATGGTCTATCAGTTTTCACTGCCGCCGCTGGTACTGCATGCGATTCACACCGGCTCGGCGCGCGCACTGCGGCAGTGGGCGAGCGCTCTGGATCTCAGCAGCAACGACACCACCTTTTTCAACTTTCTGGCGTCACACGACGGCATCGGCCTTAATCCGGCGCGCGGCATTTTGTCTGAAGTGGAGATTGTCGCGCTGGTGCGCGATCTGGCGCTGGAAGGCGCGCTGGTCTCCTATAAAAACAACCCTGACGGCACCACCAGCCCCTATGAAATCAACGTCACCTATCTGGATGCGCTCAACCGTGAAGATGACGACGACGCCACGCGGCTGAAACGTTTTTTGCTGGCCCATGCGATTCTGCTGGTCTTTCCCGGCGTGCCTGCCATCTATATCCAGA
The DNA here is from genome assembly GCF_011800485.1 of Pantoea sp. EKM20T. NCBI lineage: Bacteria > Pseudomonadati > Pseudomonadota > Gammaproteobacteria > Enterobacterales > Erwiniaceae > Pantoea > Pantoea sp. EKM20T. Next base: position 61,968 of record NZ_JAALFW010000010.1, read on the forward strand.
GCATTCTGGGTGGTCGTAACCATTACGATGGCGTGCGCGCCGCCGGACACAACCGGGCGATTAATCGGCAGAAGTATGATTTACAGCAGATTGAGGCAGATCTTGCGGGCGGTAACTGGCTGCGCCAGCAGGTCTATACCCGGCTCGGACAACTGATTCAGCTGCGTCGTCGTCAGCCTGCGTTTCACCCGGATAATCCGATGACGCTTTATGAGAGCGAAAACGCCGTGCTGGTGCTCAGACGTCATCAGCCAGAAAGCGGCGACGGGCTGCTGTGCGTGTTTAATCTCAGTGGACGGTCAGTGGAGACGCAATTACCGGTGGCGCATACGTTGCAGGATGTGGTGAGCGGAGAGAAAATTGATGGCACCCAGCCGGTTAAGCTGGATGCCTGGCAGTTCATGTGGCTACGTTAATTACTTGTAGACTTCAGCCGTTGCGCTGAATTTGCCGTGTTCGCGACCGGCGATCACCAGGTAATATTTACCGCCTTTTTCGTCAGCGAGCTGCGACAGCACTTTTTTAGCATCCATTGGCGAGGTGGTTTCCGCCGTGGTGTTAACGGTGCCGATCTTCTGCAGGTTCATTGTCTTAACTTCTTCTTTGGTGACTTCTTTCGCTGCCATCGCAGAAAATGAAATCGCGCCCATCATCATTGAAGCCACAACCCATTTAAAAACCTTCATTATGTTTACCCTCATTCATGATCCATTGTGAGATGTAAGCAGCCGCTAAACGCGTAAGGCAGTATGGAACGGCATAGTCATTTCCATGACTAATCACATAAAATTGCAACGGCCTCGCTCACAGAGAGAAGTATTGCTGTTGTCTGCGATTTTGCCAATGCAAAGCGTCATTATCCCGACAGATTATTGATAAAATTAACAATATGCTGACAAAAGCTCTCAGGATGGGAAATAAAAGGCGCATGTGCGGCTTTTTCGATAACCACTGAAGGCGATGCTGGCAACATTTCATCTATCTCCGCCGCAATCCGGCGCGGCACCAGTCCATCTAACGCGCCATAGAGTCGCAGGAACGGCAGCGTAATCTGCGGTAACGCGTCGCGCAGATCGACCTGGCGCAGAATCTCCAGTCCGCCATCCAGCACCGCCACCTCCGGCATCGGCTGCGACAGCACCACCTCTTTCAGCTGCCGCGCATCGGCGCGAGCCGTTTCGGTACCCAGCGTCTGCAGCGCCAGAAAGCGCTCCACCGTGCGCTGGAAATCGTTGCTGAGCATCTGCTGAAAGTTCTGCAGCGTCTCCGGTTTAATGCCGGGCCAGCTCTCTGTGGCGGTGAAACAGGGCGACGAGGCAACGGTGATCAATGCAGCCAGTTTTTCTGGCGCACTCAGCGCCAGCTGCGTCGCCACCAGTCCGCCCAGCGACCAGCCCACCACAATCGACTGCGGTGGCAGCGCAGGCAGCAATTGCGCTGCCATCTGCTCCAGCGTCAGCGCACCGAAATGCTGGCTGCGGCCATAGCCGGGCAGATCGACCAGATGCAGGCGATAGTGCGCGCTGAGTCGCGGAATGATGCTTTGCCAGACTTCGGCATTCAGTCCCCATCCGTGCAGCAGCACAAGATCGCGTTTTCCTTCTCCGCAGGTGTGCCAGTAGAGCGACGTCATCAGTTACTATCCCGAAAATGATAAGGAGGTCGCTATGCTAGCAATGCCTGCCCTGTGTTGGCTATGCCGGATGCCGTTGCGGATAGCCCGGCACGGCATCTGCAGCTTATGTCTGCGCGGATTACCGCCGTTACCGCTGCTCTGTCCACGCTGCGGATTGCCGGCAGGTTCAGCAAAGGTCGCCTGCGGCCGCTGCCAGCTTAAACCGCCCGCCTGGCAGGCGCTGGTCTGCGTCAATGACTATTGTCCGCCGTTCAGCCAGTGGGTTAACCAGCTTAAATTTTCTCACATAACCGCACTCAGGGTGATGCTGGCGCGGCTGCTTTTGCTAAGCTGGCTTAATGTTTACCGGCGTGGCAGTGTGCCGCGTCCCGATCTGCTGCTGCCGGTTCCGCTGCATCGGCGACGACGCTGGCAGCGTGGCTTTAATCAGACGGTACTGCTGGCCGCACCGCTGGCGCACTGGCTGGGATGTGAATGGCGCGAAGGTCTTTCCCGCAAGCGCGGGGGCGCATTACAGCATCAGCTCAGCGCCCGCCAGCGCCGCACCAACTTACGGGGTGTTTTCTGCCTTGAAATGGTGGTGCAGGGACGCCATATCGCTCTGCTGGATGACGTCATTACCACCGGCAGTACGGTAGATGAAATCAGCCGCCTGTTAATGGCCCAGGGTGCTGCCAGCGTGCAGGTCTGGTGCCTGTGCCGTACCTTGTAGAGCGTCTTTGATGGGCGTATTATAACCAACTAAATTAGTCAACTATTGAGCAATCGACATGATCCGAATTACTGACTCTGCCCAGGAACATTTTTCTAAACTGCTATCCAAACAAGAAGATGGCACCCAGATTCGCGTATTCGTGATTAACCCGGGTACGCCAACAGCCGAGTGTGGCGTCTCTTACTGTCCGCCCGATGCCGTTGAAGCTACTGACACCGAACTGAAGTTCGAAAAGCTCTCTGCTTACGTTGATGAACTGAGCAAGCCTTATCTGGAAGATGCTGAAATTGACTTCGTTACCGACAATCTTGGTTCGCAGCTGACGCTGAAAGCGCCGAATGCCAAAATGCGTAAAGTCTCTGATGATGCGCCAATGGTTGAGCGCGTTGAGTATCTGCTTCAGGCGCAGATCAACCCACAGCTGGCCGGCCATGGCGGTCGCGTGTCGCTGATGGAGATCACCGATGAGGGCTACGCCATTCTGCAGTTTGGCGGCGGCTGTAACGGCTGTTCGATGATCGACGTGACCCTGAAAGATGGTATCGAGAAAGAGCTGCTGGCCGCCTTCCCGGAACTCAAAGGCGTGCGGGATATTACTGAGCATCAGCGCGGTGAACACTCGTTCTACTGATGATTAAGCGCGGCAGCCTGGCTGCCGCGCTTCTGTTATTGCCCTTTCTGTCCTGACTGACGCTGCTGGCTGACCACCTTCAGCAGTGCATTCACTTCTTTGTCCGCAAAGATCTCCTCCAGCGTTTTGCTCAGCTTGCGTCGCCAGTTAGGGTACTGATCCACCGTGCCCGGGACGTTGACCGGCGTGGTCATGCCAAGCCAGTCCTCAGGCTGCAGGCCAAGCAGCGCACTGTCGGTATCCGCCAGGAAGCGATGTATTGCCCGATTCAGCGCAGGCGTCATGGTGAGCTTCTCTGCCTTCTTCTGGCTGCGTGCCGGTAAGGCGCCCGCCTGATGAAGCGCATCCAGCAGCGCCTGCTTCTGCGCGGCGCGCTGCTGATGTAACGCTTTCACCGCATCGCCCGGATAGAGGCCAATCTTCTCACCCAGCGCCAGGTCGCCCTGCTCCCAGAAGCCGGTCAGCGTAGGCAGATCGTGCGTGCTGGCGCTGGCGATAGACTGGCGCGGATAGTCCTGCGGCGCGCGATAGCGCTCATCCTTCTCCTGCTCAAACCAGAGCACCTTCCATGAAAAGACGCCACTTTTACGCAGCAGGCTGACAATCTCCTGGGGCACAGTGCCCAGGTCTTCGCCAATCACCATGCAGCGCAGCCGGTGGCTCTCCAGCGCCAGGATAGCCAGCAGATCGTTGACCGGATAGGCCACATAGGCGCCTTTATCCGCCGTCTCCCCGGCAGGCACCCACCACAGACGCAGCAGCGACATCACGTGATCGATGCGCAACGCGCCGCAGTCGCGCATATTGGCGCGCAGCATGTCGATAAATGGCTGGTAGCCGCGCGCCTTCATTACATGCGGATCCATCGGCGGTAAGCCCCAATTTTGTCCCAGCGGACCGAGGCGGTCAGGCGGCGCACCTACCGAGGCCTTGAGGCGGTAAAGCTCCGGGTCGTGCCAGGTTTCCGCGCTGCCTTCCGCCACGCCCACTGCCAGGTCACGATAGAGTCCGACGCTCATGCCCAGCGCCTGACTGTGCGTCCAGCAGCCAGAGAACTGCTGCTGCGCCAGCCATTGCAGCCATTGCCAGAAGGCGATCTCCTCTTCATGCTGTGCACACCACTGCTGCACCTCCGGCAACTGGCTGTTGCGCCACCCTTCCGGCCACGCAGGCCAGCCGCCCTGCTGCGCCTTATCTGCCCGTCGCTCCAGCTGTATGCCGTCGTAGGCGGCCTGATAACGCAGGCTGTCGCCGCCTTCATGCACAAAGGCCGCCCAGGATTGATGCTCTTCGCTCTGGCTGTCTCGCGCCTGAAAGTGTGCCCAGGCGTGCCGCAGCGCAGCGAGCTTAAGCGCCATTACCGCCTCGTAGTCAACCAGCTCCGCCTCACGCGCTTTGGTCAGCGCCTTCCGGGTTCTGGCGCTGTTCCACCACTTCTGTGCCGCCGCGCTTTGCTGAAAATCGGCCACCTGACTGACGTCGATATAGATTACGTTCAGCCAGCGGCGCGACGACGGGCTGTACGGACTGGCGAAACCGGCGCTGGCGGGATAGAGCGCATGCAGCGGATTCAGCCCGACGAAATCGCCACCGCGTTCAGCCAGCTGCACCAGCAGCTGGTCGAGATCGCCGAAGTCGCCGATGCCCCAGTTCTGTTCAGAGCGCACGGTGTAGAGCTGCACCAGCGCACCCCAGCGTTTTTCCCCCGCTTCCAGCGCCGGAGGCAGATAGCAGCGGCGCGGCGCTACGATAAGCCGCGTCTGCCAGCTTTTTTTGCCCTTACTGAGTGTGAGCTGGTGGTACCCCTGCGCCAGCGGGCCAGGCAGCGTAAAAGGCTCACCGGCGGTTAACTCGCCGCTGTGCTGTTTGCCGTTTTCAGTCTGCAACTGCCAGCGGTAAACGCCGCTGCCCTGTGGCGTCAGCTGTCGCTTGCCACTGCCGCTGAACACCGCGACCGGCGGCAGCGGCGATTTTTTTGCGTCCTGCGGATCATCCATCACCGCCAGCAGCGCCTGCAGGGTCTCATCGCTGATCGCCTCTTTCTCGCCATTGACGTTGATGTAGTCCAGTGAAATTCCCGCGGCACGGGCGGCCTGACCGAGTGAATGTTGCTTCATTGCTGCTCCTTAGCGCGGTGCCTGCCAGATACGTTGCTGATAGTCACGAATTGACCGGTCCGAACTGAACATGCCGGTTCGTGCCATATTGAGGATGGCGGCGCGGGTCCAGCCTTCCGGGTCGCGCCACAGGGCTTCCACCCGTTGCTGCGCCTCGATATAGGCCTGGAAATCGGCCAGCACCAGCCAGGGATCGCCATGTTTCGTCAGGCTCTCCAGCATCAGGTCAAACGCATGTTTATCCCCGTTGCTGAATTTGCCCTTCTCCAGCGATTTCAGTAGATCGTCCAGCGGCTTGTTCTGCTTACGCACCTTTTTCGGGTTATAGCCTTTCGCCTTGAGCGCTTTGACCTCATCCACGGTGTGACCAAAGATAAAGATATTCTCCTCACCCACCTGTTCGGCAATCTCGACATTGGCGCCATCCAGCGTGCCAATCGTCAGCGCACCGTTCAATGCCAGCTTCATGTTGCCGGTGCCGGAGGCTTCATATCCGGCGGTGGAGATCTGCTCTGAGAGATCGGCCGCCGGGATCATCAGTTCGGCCACGGTGATGCGGTAGTCCGGGATGAACACCACTTTGAGTCGGTCACCGACCCGTGGATCGTTGTTCACCACCTCCGCCACCTTGTTAATGGCGTAAATGATATTTTTGGCGAGGTAATAACCCGGCGCGGCTTTGGCCCCGAACAGGAACACCCGTGGCGTAAAGGTGACATCCTCCGGGTTATTACAGATCTTCTGATAGCAGTAGAGGATATGCAGCAGGCTGAGGTGCTGGCGCTTGTACTCATGCAGTCGTTTGATCTGCACATCGAACAGCGCGGCCGGGTTCACGATAATCCCCGTGTGGCGGGCGATATACTCGGTGAGCTGCGCTTTATTCTGCTGTTTGATGCTGCGATAGCGCTGACGAAACGCCTGATCGTCGGCATAGGCCTCCAGACCGCTTAACGCCTCAAGGTTATTGGCCCACTCGGTTTTCAGCGTCTCATCAATCAGCCCGGCCAGCGCCGGATTACACTGCTTCAGCCAGCGGCGCGGCGTGATGCCGTTGGTGACGTTGTGGAATTTCTGCGGCCAGAGCTGGTGATATTCCGGGAAAAGATCGCTGACCACCAGGCTTGAGTGCAGCGCCGCCACGCCGTTGACCGCAAACCCGCTGACGACGCAGAGATTCGCCATCCGCACCTGACCGTCAGCGACCACCGCCAGCTTGTGCCACATCGCTTTGTCATCCGGCCAGCGCTGCTTCACCTGCTTTTTCAGCCGCTGGTTGATCTCTTTGATGATCAGAATATGGCGCGGCAGCAGACTGCGCATCAGCTTCTCATCCCAGCGCTCCAGCGCCTCCGGCATCAGCGTGTGGTTGGTGTAGGCAAACAACCGGCTGGTGATCTGCCACGCCTCATCCCAGCTCAGCTGATGCTCATCCAGCAGCACGCGCAGCATCTCCGGGATGGCGATGGTGGGATGTGTATCGTTAAGCTGAATCACTTCGAAGTCAGGCAGGCTGTGAATACTGCGTCCCGCCAGATGGTGACGACGCAGGATATCCGCCACCGCACAGGCGCACTGGAAATATTGCTGCATCAGGCGCAGCCGCTTGCCGGCCTGATGGTTGTCATTGGGATAGAGCACTTTGGTCAGTTTTGCCGCCTCGATGCCCGGCTGCTCCGCCTGCAGAAAATTGCCGTCGTTAAACGCCGTAAGATCAAACGGATGTGCACTCACTGCCTGCCACAGACGCAGCGGCAGCGTCACGCCGTTGCGGTAGCCGGTCACCGGCAAATCCCAGGCCTCGCCGCGCAGCGTAAAATCGGGCAGCCAGCGTACACCGCCGTTTTCCTGCTTTTCTACCCGGCCACCCATCGCGACTTCCACATCCAGCGCCGCGTTGTGGCGGAACCAGGGATAGCGCTCACGTTGCCAGTCATCGGGCGCTTCAATCTGCTGACCATCATCGAAAGACTGGCGGAACAGGCCGTACTGGTAGTTCAGTCCGTGGCCGGTGGCGGACTGCCCCACCGTTGCCATCGAATCCATGTAGCAGGCGGCCAGTCGTCCCAGCCCGCCGTTGCCCAGCGCCGGATCGACCTCCTGCTCCAGCAGTTCCGTTAAATCGAACTCGTGCTCAGCCAGCGCCGCTTTGACGTCGTTATACCAGCCGAGATTGAGCAGGTTGTTGCCGGTCAGACGGCCAATCAGAAACTCCATCGAAAGGTAATTAACGTGACGCTGCTGCACAGCCGGACGCGGTGCCGGTTGTGCGTCCAGTAGCTCCGCCAGCGCCGCGCTGACCGCCTGCCACGCCTGGTGCGGGGTCATCTGCTGGGCGGAACGGAGACTTAACTGTTGCCACTGGCGGGTAAAGGCGGCATTAAAACGGGCTTTATTAAATTTTTGCTGCGGCATATCACTCCCTTCTGTTACGCAATGAGGTGAAGCAAAAATAGAAAGCGCACGGGCTGGCAACCGGGTGCCAGCAACCGTTAAGTAAAGACGGGAGTGAGGAAAAAAGCGACAGCAATCAAAGAAAAACGCCAGCCGGGAGGCTGGCGTGGCAGGAATCAGCAGAGTTCGAGGTGAACCTCATGCTGCTCAATCACCTTCATTACGCTGGCAGGCGGCGTTTTGTCCGTGTAGAGGTAGTCAAGCAGACTCATGTTGCCGAGGTTGACCATGGCGTTACGGCCAAACTTCGAGTGATCCACCACCAGCATCACGCAGCGTGAATTTTCAATGATGGCACGCTTGGTGCGGACTTCGTGATAGTCAAACTCGAGCAGCGAACCATCCATATCGATGCCGCTGATCCCCAGAATGCCGTAGTCGAGCCGGAACTGAGAAATAAAGTCGAGCGTCGCTTCACCCATTACCGCGCCATCGCGGGTCCGCACTTCACCACCCGCGATAATGACCCGGAAATCGGGTTTATCCATCAGCAGCATGGCGACGTTAAGGTTATTGGTGACCACGCGCAAATCGCTGTGGTTGAGCAGCGCATGCGCCACCGCTTCCGGCGTGGTGCCGATATCGATAAACAGCGTGGCACCATCCGGGATCTGGCTGGCCACGCGCTGGGCAATCCGCGCTTTTTCCGCTGACCACATCATTTTACGGTCGTGCCAGGCGGTATTCTCAGAGCTGGAGGGAAGCGCCGCGCCGCCGTGGTGACGCTGAATTTTGTTCTGATCGGCCAGATCGTTGAGATCGCGACGAATGGTTTGCGGGCTGACCTCAAAATGATCCACCAGCTCCTCAGTACTGACATATCCCTGACGACGGACTAAATCGATAATCGCATCATGACGTTGCGTCTGCTTCACGTTCCTCTCCTGTTAACCCGCATAATCCTGTCTAACGACGCGTGACTTTACGCGTATCCACCAGCGCCATCGCCAGTCCGACCACCAGACCGGCGACGTGCGCCGCGTTGGCAATAGCCAGACCAAAGACGCCAAACCAGCCAATCACCAGCCAGACCAGCGCAAAACCGATCAATCCCCGTTCAAGATAGACGCCGCTGTCGGGATCGCGCTCCCCGCGCAGCCAGCAGTAACCCATCAGGGCATAGACCACGCCCGACAGGCCACCAAACCAGATGCCGCTGAACTTCGCCTGCAGCCAGCCGCTGAGCAGAGCCGAAATCAGCAGGATGACAAAGAGTTTGCCGCTGCCAAGTCGCTTCTCAACCGCGCCGCCCAGATACCACCACCACATCAGATTAAACAGAATGTGCAGCAGTGAAAAGTGCAGCAGCGCATGGCTGAACCAGCGCCAGACCTGAAGATGCTGATCGGCATCCGGCCAGGAGAGCCAGGCCATCACGGTGCGATCGCCCATGACCTGCATCAGAATAAATATCGCGATACAGAGCACCATCAGCGTCATGGTCAGCGGACCGGCACGCTCACGGATATTCGCCCAGATATTGCTGCGCTCATAGCGCAGGCCACTGTCAGTTTTTCCGCTGTGCCAGCTGGCGGCCTGATAACGCGGATGGTTAGGGTCGTGCAAAAACTGCTGAAGTTCGTTTTCGACCAGTGAAATCTTGCTCTCATCATCCAGCATGATGACGTAGTGATTTTCATGCTCAATACGCAGCGTGATGCCCCGCGTCGCCATGTAGTCAACAAAGGCCTGCGCCATGCGGGGCTGATTAAATTGAGTAATGCGCATCAGTAACTCTCCATGTGACGAGCGGCAATCTATTCGCTGCCGAGGGCAACCTGCTGAGGAAAGGCAGCACGCCAGGCATCAAAGCCGCCATCAATGCTGTACGCCGCGCTGAAGCCCTGTCCCAGCAGATATTGTGCCGCGCTTTTGCTGCTGTTGCCGTGATAGCACATCACCAGCACCGGCAGGCTGTGATCGGCGCCGCTGACAAAATCGCTGAGGTTGCTGTTGGTCAGATGCAACGCACCCGCCGCATGACCCAGGGCATAACTTTGCGGATCGCGGATATCTACCAGCAGCGCACCCTGCGCCAGACGCGCCTGCGCCTGCTGCACATCAATACATTCGAACGTTTCCATGGGATCTCTCATAACAGCGTCACAATAGCGCGTAGTGTAACCCGAGAATCGACGCCGATAACCTGACAATCGTTACGGCTATCGGTTTTTTTGGTGGGCAGAATGTTAGCTATATCACGCAAAAATGTTTTTACCTGGTTAAAAGCTGGCGTCAATGTTGGTTTGCGATTATGATTATGCTCGAAAACGAACATTAGTGAACTATTCCGAACATCGGAGGAGATGACGTGGAAACCAAAGACCTGATCGTGATCGGCGGCGGCATCAACGGTGCCGGCATTGCAGCAGATGCTGCAGGACGCGGACTGTCGGTGTTAATGCTGGAGGCGCGGGATCTGGCTTGCGCGACCTCCTCTGCCAGTTCAAAACTGATTCACGGCGGCTTGCGCTACCTTGAACATTACGAATTCCGTCTGGTCAGTGAAGCACTGGCCGAGCGTGAAGTGCTGCTGAAAATGGCTCCGCATCTGGCGTTCCCGATGCGCTTCCGTCTGCCGCACCGTCCGCATCTGCGTCCGGCGTGGATGATTCGCACCGGCCTGTTTATGTATGACCATCTTGGCAAGCGTACCAGTCTGCCAGGCAGTAAAAGTTTGCGATTTGGCGCGGATTCGGCCCTGAAGCCGGAAATTACGCGCGGATTCGAATATTCTGACTGCTGGGTCGATGATGCCCGCATGGTGGTACTGAACGCACAGGAAGTCGTGAAGCGTGGCGGCGAAGTCCGTACCCGCACCCGCGTGACCCGTGCCTGGCGTGAAGGCGGCCTGTGGAAGGTCGAAGCGGAAGATGTCGACAGCGGTAAAACCTTTACCTGGCAGGCGAAAGGCCTGGTCAATGCTGCCGGCCCGTGGGTCAAACAGCTGTTCGACGACAGCCTGAAGCTGAAATCACCTTACGGTATTCGCCTGATCAAGGGCAGCCACATCGTGGTGCCACGCGTCCATACCGAAAAGCAGGCTTACATTCTGCAGAACGAAGATAACCGCATCGTGTTTGTCATCCCGTGGATGGATGAGTTCTCTATCATCGGTACCACCGACGTCGAGTACAAAGGCGATCCGAAAAACGTCAATATTGATGACAGCGAGACCGACTATCTGCTGAAAGTGTTCAACGGACACTTTAAAAAGCAGCTGACCGCTGACGATATCGTCTGGTCCTATTCCGGTGTCCGTCCGCTGTGTGATGACGAATCCGATTCGCCACAGGCGATAACTCGTGATTACACCCTGGATGTGCGCGACGATAATGGTCAGGCTCCGCTGCTGTCGGTGTTTGGCGGCAAGCTGACCACCTACCGTAAGCTGGCAGAACATGCGCTGGAGAAACTGGCGAAGTACTACCCGAACGCGGGCCCGGCATGGACGAAGAACTGCGTGTTGCCAGGCGGAAATATCTCCGGCACCCGTGAAGATTATGCGGCCAGCCTGCGTCGTCGCTATCCGTTTATCAGTGAAAATATGGCGCGCCACTTCTCGCGCACCTACGGCAGCAGCACTGAAACCCTGCTGGCTGGCGCGAAAAGCCTGGACGATCTGGGCGAGAACTTCGGTCACGAGTTTTACGAAGCAGAATTACGCTACCTGGTGCAGCATGAGTGGGTTCGTGAGCTGGATGATGCTATCTGGCGTCGTACCAAACAGGGCATGTGGCTGACCAAAGAGCAGCAGGCGCGAGTCACCGAGTGGCTGGCAGCGAAAGCTAAACCCGCCCTGTCGCTGGCATCATAAACGGACAGTAACTAACTAAAGAATCAGAAAGCAGGCTTCGGCCTGCTTTTTTTATGTCTGCGATAGCGGGTCGGTGAATCCGGGTGCTGATCCGACAGGTTGCGCTTTTCAGCGTGTAGCAGAGTTTATTTTTGTACGACGAACTTTTTATTAAAAATGCCAGACTCAAACCATTTTTTATACAGAAATCCGTTTATGAGATCACATTTTTGGTCAGCGCCTAAACTCAACTCCTTCTGCTTCGCATATCAAAACGTTCACATCCTATTGTTACTGTAAATATAACGTTCAGGCTTTTTGCTTAATTGAACGACATCATCAGAAAGCACAAACTTTCCTCAGTAAAAACGAAACAACCGTTATTTTAATCAGGAGGTTGAAATGAACACAGGCCAAACGCCTGCCCGGGAATGGAACACGCGCCGCAGTGAAAAAGCGCGTCGTCTGGCATCCTTTCCTGTTGATGGCAAAGTCATTCCTACTGAAAGAGCTGTAGAAGCATTTGAAAAACTGATTGCACCGGGCGACCGGGTAGTACTGGAAGGGAATAACCAGAAGCAGGCCGATTTTTTGTCACGCACCCTGGCTGAGGTTAATCCGGCGTTAGTACACGACCTGCATATGATTATGCCGAGCGTGGGTCGCAGTGAGCATCTGGATATTTTCGAAAAAGGCATTGCGCGTAAACTCGACTTCTCTTTTTCCGGTCCGCAAAGTCTGCGTATTTCTCAGTTGTTAGAAGATGGTCAGCTGGAAATAGGCGCAATCCACACCTATATCGAACTCTATTCCCGCCTTTATGTCGATCTGAGTCCAAACGTCGCGCTGATTGCCGGTTATAAAGCTGACCGCAAAGGCAACCTTTACACCGGCCCGAGTACTGAAGATACGCCTGCCCTGGTGGAAGCCGCCGCGTTCCGTGACGGTATCGTGATTGCCCAGGTAAATGAGCTGGTCGATGACGAGACCGACCTGCCCCGCGTCGATATTCCCGGCTCCTGGATCGATTACATCGTCGTAGCCGATAAACCTTTCTTTATCGAACCGCTGTTTACCCGCGATCCGCGCCTGATTAAACAGGAACATATCCTGATGGCGATGATGGCGATTAAAGGCATTTACGCCGAACATCAGGTGCAGTCACTTAACCACGGTATCGGTTTTAATACCGCCGCGATCGAACTGCTGCTGCCTACCTACGGCGAACAACTCGGCCTGAAAGGCAAAATCTGTAAGCACTGGACCCTTAACCCGCATCCGACGCTGATCCCGGCGATTGAGAGCGGCTGGGTTGAAAGCGTGCACTGCTTCGGTGGCGAACTGGGCATGGAAGAGTACATTCGCGCCCGTCCCGATATCTTCTTCACCGGCAGCGACGGCTCTATGCGCTCTAACCGCGCCTTCTGTCAGCTGGCAGGTCAGTATGCGGTGGATATGTTTATCGGTGCCACCCTGCAGGTCGATGGCCTGGCAAACTCCTCAACCGTGACCCGCGGTCGCCTTTCCGGTTTCGGCGGTGCGCCTAACATGGGCCACGATCCGCACGGCCGACGTCATGCCACGCCTGCATGGCTCAATATGATCACCGAACCGGACCCGATGCAGCGCGGTAAAAAACTGGTGGTTCAGATGGTGGAAACCTTCCAGGCCGGTGCCAAACCAACCTTTGTTGAAACGCTAGATGCCGTTGAAGTGGCGAAATCGACCGGTATGCCGCTGGCACCCGTGATGATCTATGGCGATGACGTCACCCACGTGCTGACCGAAGAGGGTATTGCCTATCTCTATCGCGCGGAAAGCCTTGAAGAGCGCCGTGCGATGGTCGCTGCGGTAGCCGGCATCACCGATATCGGCCTTGGCGTTGATGCGGCGCGCGTGGCGGCCCTGCGTAAAAGCGGCAAAGTGGTCTATCCGGAAGATATGGGCATTCGTCGTTCAGATGCGACCCGCTCACTGCTCGCCGCCAGCAGCGTCTCTGACCTGGTGGAATGGTCGGGTGGTCTTTATAACCCACCGGCAAAATTCCGGAGCTGGTAATGAAACTTCTGTCGCAGACTCAAACCGAGGCGCAGGCCAGCCAGCTGGCGACGATTGCGCGCGATTGTCTGACCGATGAAGCGCGGCTAAGCCCCAAGCCGGGTCTGGTAGACAGTCGGGGGAACGGCGCGCATCAGGACCTGACACTGGCGCTGATGGAGCGTTCCGCTCACAGCCTTGTGCCGACCTTTCTGGCGCTGGCCCGTCACAGCTGGCTGCGTCCTGCTGATATTGCCCTGCGTGAAACGGTGGGTCGGCTGGGCCGTGACGGTGAACAGCAGATGATGGCGGCAACCGGCGGCGTCAACACCCATCGGGGTGCGATCTGGGCGCTGGGACTGCTGGTCAGTGCTGCAGCCATGCACGGTGGCGCGGCCAGTGCCGACCAGATGACCCGCACCGCAGCCGCGCTGGCCAGCCTGCCCGACCGCGCCGCGCCAAAACTGTTCAGCAAAGGGTTAAAAGCGACGCATCGCTATCAGGTGCCCGGCGCACGCGAAGAGGCGCAACAGGCGTTTCCTCACGTGATGAAGCTGGCGCTGCCACAACTGCTGACCAGTCGTGCAACGGGTGCCAGTGAAAGTGAAGCCCGTCTTGATGCGCTGATGGCGATCATGACCTCGCTCAGCGATACCTGCGTGCTGTCACGGGCCGGTATGACCGGACTGAAAGCGATGCAGCAGGGAGCACGCGCCGTGCTGCTGTCTGGCGGCTGTCGCACAGCAGGCGGTCAGAAGGCGCTGGCGCAGCTCGACCAGCGCATGCTGTCGCTCAACGCTTCGCCTGGCGGGGCCGCCGATTTGCTGGCCGCGACGCTGTTTATTGATCGGGTCTGTTCACCTGAACATTCTTATTTCTAGAGGCCATTATGGAACACATCACATTATCTTTACCTGCTAACCGCTCACTCAGCGGTAAAGCTCTGGCAGGGGTCGTTGGTTCCGGTGATATGGAAGTGCTGTACACCGCAACTGAAGGACAAACGCTTAGCATTGATATCACCACCTCACTGGATAACAGCGACGCCCGCTGGAAGGCGCTGTTTGACCGCCTGAATTTAACCAACGGTCTGCCTGCCGGAAAGCTGATTATTCACGATTTCGGCGCGACACCCGGCGTGGCGCGTATCCGTATTGAACAGGTTTTTGAGGAGGTGAGCCATGCGTAACGATGCCAGTTTTATTGAATTACGCGCCCGTGAGCGCGCCCGTGCACTGCTGGACGACGGCAGCTATCGCGAACTGCTGGATCCTTTCGAAGGCATCATGTCGCCGTGGCTGGCCCCGCAGGGTGTGGTGCCGCAGTCAGATGACGGCATGGTGGTGGCACGCGGCACGCTGAACGGTCAGCCTGCGGTCGTTATCGCCATTGAAGGCACCTTCCAGGGTGGCAGCATGGGCGAAGTCTCCGGTGCCAAAATGGCGGCGGCGCTGGAACTGGCAGCCGAAGACAACCGCAACGGAATACCCACTCAGGCGGTGCTCTGCCTGGAAACCGGCGGCGTGCGTTTACAGGAAGCAAATCTGGGGCTGGCGGCGATTGCCGATATTCATGCCGCGATTGTCGATCTGCGCCGCTATACCCCGGTTATCGGCATTATTGCCGGTACCGTCGGCTGCTTTGGCGGGATGTCCATCGCCGCTGCGCTGTGCAGCTACCTGATTGTGACGCGTGAAGCGCGCCTGGGGCTGAACGGTCCGCAGGTGATTGAGCAGGAAGCGGGCATTGAAGAGTATGACTCGCGCGATCGCCCGTTTATCTGGAGCATGACTGGCGGTGAAATCCGCTACGCCAGCGGCCTGGTCGATGCGCTGGTCGGTGATGGCGTCAATGCGGTTAAGAGTGCGATGAATGACTGCATCGCTAAAGGTGTTCCGGCGCAGCACCGCAGCGATAAATATGCCGATTTCCTGCCACGTCTGACGCAGTTCGACACCCGTCAGCAGGCGGACACGGCGCAGATTAAACAGCTTTTCGCCCGGGAGGATAAATAATGACCCAGACAAACAGCCGCGGTGCAATCTGGCTGGAAAAACTTGCACCTGATGCGCAGCGCCTCAGCGGCCTGTGTGCCTCTGTCCAGGTGGCGGACGGTGAACTTAATGGCGAAAGCGTGCGCTTTATCGCCGTGGTGCCCGATGCACAAAACCACTATCCACGTGCCGCGCAGGGCGAAGTCGGTCTGCTGGAAGGCTGGACGCTGGCGAAAGTGGTGAATGAAACGCTGGAAGAGGACAAGAACAGCGACGTGAAACGCCCGATTGTGGCGGTGATCGACGTGCCGAGTCAGGCCTATGGTCGTCGCGAAGAGGCGTTCGGTATTCATCAGGCGCTGGCCGGGGCTGCAGGCGCTTATGCCAAAGCACGCCTTGCGGGTCATCCGGTGATTGGGCTGATTGTTGGCAAAGCGATGTCTGGCGCCTTCCTGGCGCACGGTTATCAGGCCAACCGCCTGATTGCGCTCAACGATCAGGGTGTACTGGTGCACGCGATGGGTAAAGAGTCCGCCGCGCGTATCACGCTGCGTTCGGTGGAGGCGCTGGAGAAACTGGCGGCGACCATTCCGCCGATGGCCTATGACGTGAATAACTTCGCCACGCTGGGTCTGCTCTCCGATCTGCTGAACGTGGCCAATCCCGATGCGCCTTCTGACGCCGATGTGGCGATGGTCGAGATCGCGTTGCAGAAAGCCATTAGCGATGCGCGTCAGGATCCGAGCCTGAAAAACCGGCTGGGCGCATCCAATCGCCACAGCTCCTCCCTGGTTCGCGAGCGGATGCGCGCAACCTGGTAATTAAATAAAAAAATAAACCTGCCGAAACCGGTCTGACGGGGCGCATTGCTAAGTGCGCCCCGGGGCAGTGGCCGTGTTCAGAATTATAAACATCGCTGTTAACAGAAAATTCTTTCTTAAATACAGGTGATTTATGATTTATATAATTGTTCATGCCCTTGCTCCGATTTTTGTCATCATGCTTCTGGGTTTCTGGGCCGGTAAGGCCGGAATGGTCAACAACAAAGACGTCTCTCTGCTGAATATTTTCGTCATGGATTTTGCGCTGCCCGCCGCGCTGTTCAGTGCCACTGTACAAACGCCCTGGCCGGGCATCGTGGCGCAATGGCCGCTGATTGTGGTTATTACCGGCGCAATGTGGATTACCTATGGAGCTGTCTATTTCGCGGCTACAAAAGTTTTCAAAAAGTCACCGCAGGATGCGGCTGTGCTGACACTGACGGTGGCGCTGCCAAATTACGCCGCGCTGGGCCTGCCCATTCTGGCCAGCGTGCTGGGTGAAAATGGTGCCACTTCGCTCTCGGTAGCGGTCTCCATCGCCTGTGGTTCAGTGCTGCTTACACCGCTTTGCCTGCTGATTCTGGAACGTGAAAAAGCGTTTGCCGATGGCACCGAACACGGTTCAACCCTGACCATGCTACCGATTCTGATGTGGCGTTCAGTGAAAAAACCGATCGTACTGGGACCGTTGATTGGCGTGGTGTTATCAGCGCTGGGCGTTAAAATGCCTGATCTGGTGCTGGCCGCCATCAAACCGCTGGGTCTGGCTGCCACCGCCGCTGCACTCTTCCTGACCGGTGTCATCCTGTCGGCACGCAAACTGAAACTCAACGCGGTGGTGGGCGTCGGCACGGTAACTAAACTGCTGATTCAGCCCTTTATCGCCTGGGGTCTGGTGCTGGCATTGGGTCTCAGCGGTCCGGTGGCCATTACCGCCATTCTGATGATTGCGCTCTCCGCCGGTTTCTTCGGGGTGGTGTTTGGCAACCGCTTTGGCGTGCAGTCGCCGGATGCAGAGGCTGTGCTGCTGCTCAGCTCTATTCTCTGTATTTTGTCATTACCGCTGTTCATTACGCTGACATCAGGAATGTAATATGAGCTCTGTACCGCGCCCCCACGATCTGCTCTGGCTGCGAGACGGCAACGCCTTAGCCGCCATCAGTGAGAGCTGGGTCAGTCAGTTCTGGCATCCCGGCTTTCCGGTCGTGGTGCGGCGCGACAGGAGCGAAACCGGGCTGATACCGGTGGGTGTGCGCGGCGAGCGCCGCGAACAGCGCGCCGCCGGATGGGTCAATGCAGCGGATATCGTTCGCGTTGTCACGCCGGAGATGCTGGCGGCGCGTGCGCAGTTGCTTGCCTCGCCGTTTACCGCTTATGCGCCGGTCGGCGCGGCGATTGCCCTCAGTGAGCACGACTGGCCGTGGCGCTGGGGTATTACCGGCAGTACCGGTTACGCACTGGCAACACAGCAACCCACGCTGCATGCCGCCAGCGATCTTGATTTAGTTATTCGCGCGCCAGAGCCGCTGGCGCGCGATGCGCTGCAACGCTGGCAGGCGCAAACCGACACGCTGGCCTGCCGGGTCGATACGCAGGTAGAAACGCCGTCCGGCGCGTTTGCCCTCAGCGAGTGGCTGCGTGAAGGCCGCGCGCTGGTTAAAACCGTTACCGGTCCGATACTGACCGCTTCACCCTGGAGCAGGGAGCTACAATGAAAATACTCTTTACCTTTCCCGGCCAGGGCACTCAGCGTGCCGGGATGTTACAGCACCTTCCCGACGGCGACGCCCTGTTAAACAGCGTGCGTGCAGTGCTGGGCGCCGAGACTGACCAGCTCGACAGTGCCGATGCACTGCGCCACACGCGCGCCGTGCAGCTCAGTCTGCTGATTTGCGGTGTCGCCTGGGCGCGCGAGCTGATCCGCCGTGGGGTGAAACCCGATATCGTCAGCGGTCTGTCGATTGGCGCGTTTCCTGCTGCGGTGATTTCCGGCGCGCTGGATTTCAGTGATGCTTTGCGGCTGGTGGCACTGCGCGGCGATCTGATGGAGCAGGCTTATCCGGAGGGATATGGCCTGACCGCCATCACCGGCCTGACGCTGAGTCGTCTGGAAAAACTGCTGCCCGGCAGCAACACCTATATCGCCAACCTGAATGCGGAAACGCAGATTGTGATTGCTGGCCGCGACGAGGATATGGCGGTAGTCGCGCAGAAAGCGCTGGATGCCGGTGCCAGCAAAGCGATTAAACTCGCGGTGAGCGTGCCGTCGCACTGCGCGCTGCTGGATAAGCCCGCCGCAGAACTGGCGCGCGCGTTCGGGTCCGTCAGCCTTTCCCGTCCCCATTGCGCTTACCTCAGCGGTTCAACCGGACGCGTGATTTGGGAGCCGGAGAAGATTGCCGACGATCTTGCCTTTAATATGGCGCGTACGGTGCAGTGGAATGATGCGATGGTTTCAGCCAATCAGCGCGATGCCCGACTGGCGATTGAGATGCCGCCTGGCAATGTGCTGACCGGCCTGACGCTTCAGGCAGGCTGGCAGGGCGACGCGATTTGTCTGGAGCGCAACAGCGTTGAGGTTGCACTCCATCTGGTTAAACGGCTAAGTCAGTAAGGCTGCGGGCGTACATCCGCCCTTCTGCCGCCAGTGCCAGCAGGTCATTATCCCGTTCGCGGCGATGTGAGTAGACAATCGAGATCTGCTGACGCATCTGGTAAGGCTCAGCGAGCGTCAGCAGCTGAATGTTGTTTTCATACACCTTCTTCATCCGTCCCGGAATCAGCGCCAGGCCGACGCCCGCCTGCACCAGGCTTATCATCGAGAAGATGTCATTCACCTGGGTGACCATGCGCGGTTCAAATCCGGCTATCTGGAACGCCTCCTGCGAACCGGCATAGGTGGCAAACCCTTCAGCCAGCGAGACAAAATCACGGTCGGCATAATCACGCAGATCCACCGGACCGGCTCCGTCCCGCATCTCCCCGGCCGGTGTGGCCAGAAAGATCCTGTCCTCAAACAGCGGAATCACATCAAAATGCGCGTCGCTGAGTTCGCCGTCATCGGTGGCGATCAGAATCGCATCCAGCGCATCATCTTCCAGCATATTCAGCAGCATTTGATTGGAACCCATGGTCAGATCGAGCTCCAGCGTGGGCCGACGTAGCTTCATGCCCATGATCAGCCGGGGAATGGTCTCCAGCGTCAGGGAGTAGAGCGTGCCAAGTCGCAGACGCCCTCCGCCGATGCCTGCGACTTTGCGCGCCTCTTCAATGCCTTTGCCCATCAGGGTGGTCACATCGCGACAGTAGTCCAGCAGCGTCCAGGCGGCAGGTAGCGGCACCAGGTTGCGGCCCTTGTGGATAAACAGCGGGCAGTCGATGCCCTCTTCCAGCGTATGCAGTGCGCGATGCACGCTGACGCTGCTCAGCGCCAGCGCTTCCGCCGTACGGGCGATATTGCCCTTGCTCATAAACATCATGAAGACGCTGAGTTTACGGAAGGTAATTTCCTGGTTGATGTTGTCACTCATTGCTGCTGTTGCCTGTAGGGTCATTTTGCTTTCCCGCATAGTAGCGATTCTCAGCCAGGGTGTAATGATCTGGCTCGCACAAGAGGCACTTACGGACGCAGAGGCGATAAGAGGCTGAACCTTCTGAAAGAGGAGCGGGATAGACGGTGAGCAAAGAGAGCACAGGAGAGTGCGGCCGATCCCTCGGCCGCAAAGAAAGTCAGAAACCTGACTGCACGCGCCTTACAACCTTACTGGCGAGATATTCCAGATCTCATCAGCGTACTCCTGAATCGTACGGTCCGACGAGAAGTAGCCCATTCCGGCGATGTTTTTAGCCGCGCGGCGTTGCCACTCATCCGGTTTACGGTAGAGCGCATCCACTTTATCCTGGGTATCCACATAGCTGCGATAATCCGCCAGCAACTGGTAGTGATCGCCGAAGTTGACCAGTGAATCGAACAGATTGCGGTAGCGGCCCGGATCCTGCGGACTGAACAGACCGGAAGCAATCTGAGTCAGCACCTGATGCAGCTCTTCATCCTTTTCGTAATAGTCACGCGGGTTATAGCCCCCTTTACGCAGGGCTTCGACCTGTGGCGTGGTATTACCGAAAATGAAGATGTTCTCTTCACCGACGTGATCCAGCATTTCAACGTTGGCCCCATCCAGCGTTCCGATGGTCAGCGCGCCATTCAGCGCAAACTTCATATTACTGGTGCCGGACGCCTCTGTCCCAGCGGTAGAGATCTGCTCAGAGAGATCGGCCGCCGGAATAATGATCTGCGCCAGGCTCACGCTGTAGTTCGGGATGAAGACCACCTTCAGTTTGTTCTTCACCTGCGGATCGTTGTTGATCACATTGGCGACATCGTTGATCAGATGAATGATGTGCTTGGCAACGTAATAGGCCGACGCCGCTTTACCGGCAAAAATATTGACGCGTGGCACCCAATCCGCCTGCGGATCGGCCTTGATACGGTTGTATCGGGTGATCACATGCAGCACGTTGAGCAACTGGCGTTTGTACTCGTGAATACGCTTGATCTGCACATCAAACAGCGCGTTCGGGTCGAGCACCACGTCCAGATTCTTCGCCACCCAGTCGGCCAGCCGACGCTTGTTCTGATACTTGGCGACCGCCACTTTTTCAATAAACGCCGGATAGTCGATCTGCGCCTTCAGCTCGCCCAGCTGGCTGAGATCGGTGCGCCAGTTGCGGCCAATCTCCTCATCCAGCACCTCTGACAGCGCCGGGTTCGCCAGCGCCAGCCAGCGACGCGGAGTGACGCCATTGGTTTTGTTACAGAAGCGGCCAGGGAACAGACGTGAAAAATCGGCAAACAGCGACTGTACCATCAGGTTGGAGTGCAGCTCCGAAACACCGTTTACTTTGTGGCTGACCACCACCGCCAGCCAGCCCATGCGTATCCGGCGGCCATCGTTTTCGTCGATGATCGAAATGCGCGACAGCAGATCCAGGTCATCGGGATAGTGATCCTGAATGGTCTTAAGGAAGAAGTCGTTAATTTCAAAAATAATGCTGAGGTGACGCGGCAGGATCTTGCCGATCATATCGACCGGCCAGGTTTCCAGCGCTTCGGTCATCAGCGTATGGTTGGTGTAGGAGAAGACCTGACAGCAGACGTCAAAAGCGTTGTCCCAGCTGAATTTATGATCGTCGATCAGCAGGCGCATCAGTTCGGGGATCGCCAGCACCGGATGGGTATCATTCAGGTGAATAGCGATTTTATCCGCCAGGTTGTCCCAGGTCTGATGCATCCGCCAGTGACGATTCAGAATGTCCTGCACCGTCGCGGAGACCAGGAAATATTCCTGACGCAGGCGCAGCTCGCGGCCTGAGTAGGTCGAATCATCCGGATAGAGCACGCGCGACACGTTCTCGGAGTGGTTTTTATCTTCCACCGCCGCAAAGTAGTCGCCCTGGTTGAACTTGCCGAGGTTGATTTCGTTGCTGGCCTGCGCGCCCCACAGCCGTAAGGTGTTGGTAGCGTCGGTGTCAAAGCCCGGAATGATCTGGTCATAGGCCATCGCCAGGATCTCTTCGGTCTCCAGCCAGCGCACTTTCGCGCCTTCGTGCTGGACGCGGCCACCAAAGCGCACTTTGTAACGGGTATTGAAACGCTGGAATTCCCACGGATTACCATATTCAAGCCAGTAATCCGGCGACTCTTTCTGCTCACCTTCCACAATGTTCTGTTTGAACATGCCATAGTCATACCGGATGCCATAGCCACGGCCCGGCATGCCCAGCGTCGCCAGCGAGTCGAGGAAACAGGCCGCCAGGCGACCCAGACCACCGTTGCCCAGCCCCGGATCGTTCTCCTCTTCCATCAGCTCGGCCAGATCCAGACCCATCTCATCCAGCGCCTGGTTGAGATCGTCATAAATCCCCATCGCCAGCAGCGCATTGCCCAGCGTGCGGCCCATCAGGAACTCCATCGACAGGTAATAGACCTGCCGGACATCCTGCGACAGCTGAGCACGGCTGGAACGCAGCCAGCGCTCCACCATCCGGTCGCGCACCGCCAGCAGCGAGGCGTTAAGCCACTCATGCTTATTGGCGATAGAGGGATCTTTGCCGATGGTAAACATCAATTTATAGGCAATCGAATGCTTTAAGGCATCAACCGTCAACGTTGGTGAGGCGTAAGTGAAAGGTGCATTCATATCCAGTTTTCCCAATCCGTTACATCAAACGTTGGTAGAGATCACGGTAGGCTTGTGCTGCCACCTGCCAGCTAAAGTCCATCGCCATTGCCTGGCGCTGAACATAGCGCCAGAGCGAAGGACGGGACCACAACACAAACGCGCGCCGGATAGCCCGAAGCAGTGACCAGGCGTTTGCATCTTCAAAACTGAATCCACTGGCGATGCCGTCGGCCAGATTCTCCAGTGAGCTGTCATTCACGGTATCGGCCAGCCCGCCGGTGCGGCGCACTAACGGCAACGTACCATACTTGAGGCCATAAAGTTGTGTCAGACCGCAGGGCTCAAAGCGACTCGGCACCACAATCACGTCTGCGCCGCCGACAATGCGGTGTGAGAACGCTTCGTGATAGCCGATCTGCACGCCGACGCTGCCCGGATGCTCTGCCGCCGCCGCCAGGAAGCCCTGCTGCAGTTCAGCATCGCCCTGGCCCAGCAGCACCAGTTGACCGCCCTGCGCCAGCAAGCCGGGCAGCGCCTCCAGCACCAGGTCCAGCCCTTTCTGTTTGGTCAGACGGCTGATCACGCAGAACACCGGCGCTTTATCATCCACCTTCAGACCCATCGCCACCTGCAGCTGACGTTTGTTCTCCGCTTTCGCTTCCAGCGTGTCGCGGTTATAACGCGCGCTGAGCAGCAGATCGTGCGCCGGATCCCAGATAGAGGGATCAACGCCGTTGAGAATGCCGCTAAGACGGCCTTCACGCATCCGCTGTGCCAGCAGGGTTTCCATGCCGTAAGCATATTCGGCAGAAGTAATTTCATGGGCGTAAGTCGGGCTGACCGCCGTGATATGGTCGGCGTAAAAAAGTCCCGCTTTCAGGAAGGAGATCTGACCGAAGAACTCCAGCCCGTGCATGTTAAAGAATGACCATGGCAGGCCAATCTCTTCCATGTGGTGCGCCATGAACAGACCCTGATACGCCAGGTTGTGCACGGTGAAGACCGATTTAGCCGGACGACCACGCGCTTCCAGATAGGCGCAGGTCAGGCCTGCATGCCAGTCATGGGCATGAACAATATCGGGACGCCACATCGCGTCCATGCCGCACGCCAGTTCACAGCCAACCCAGCCCAGCAGCGCAAAGCGCAGATAGTTGTCGACATACGCAAACTGCGATTCGTCATGGTAGGGACTACCCGGACGATCGTAGAGGCCGGGAGCATCAATCAAGTAGATGCCCACACCGTTAAATTCACCAAATAGCAGACGTACATGACCGGCAAATGTTTCTCGCTCTGTCACGACCTGGAGATCAGGTATGCCTTTGCGCAATGCGGGAAAAGCGGGCAGTAGTACCCGCGTATCCGTGCCGCCCGCAATTTGTGCCTGAGGTAATGCCCCGACTACATCAGCCAGTCCGCCCGTTTTTAGCAGCGGGAAAAGTTCCGAACAGACATGTAAAACCTGCATCCTCGACCTCATTAAGTTATCCGACACGCTCCGCGTGCCGATTGCGTAAGTTTCGCTTATCGCTTACAGCCCCGCTTTGGCCAGCCTGGCCAGCATGGCGCGGGTTACCAGTACGATGCCTTCATCCGAACGGTGAAACCGGCGACTGTCTTCATCCGGGTTTTCGCCAATGACCATGCCTTCCGGTAACTCGCAGGCACGATCAATGACGCAGCGACGCAGACGACACGATCGGCCCACTACCACATCAGGCAGCAGTACAGTTGAATCTATATTGCAAAAAGAGTTAACGCGTACCCGCGGGAACAGCACCGAATTGACCACCACTGAACCGGAGATGATGCAGCCCCCCGAGACCAGCGAGTTCATAGTCATCCCGTGACTGCCGGAACGATCCTGAACAAATTTGGCCGGCGGCAGCGGCTCCATGTGGGTACGAATCGGCCAGGTGACGTCATACATATCGAGTTCAGGCATCACCGATGCCAGGTCGAGATTGGCGCGCCAGTAGGCTTCCAGCGTCCCGACATCGCGCCAGTAAGGCGGCGCATTGTCATCGTTCTGTACGCAGGAGAGCGCAAAGGAGTGCGCATAGCCTTCGCCGCTTGCCACGATTTTCGGCAGGATATCTTTGCCGAAGTCGTGGTTAGAGCCTGGCGTCTGCAGATCCTCTTCCAGCAGTTCATAGAGATAGTCTGCGTTGAAAACGTAGATCCCCATGCTGGCGAGCGCCTGAGTGTCATCACCCGGCATGGTGGGCGGTTTCGCGGGTTTCTCCACGAAGTCGATCACCATGTTCTCTTCGTCCACCGCCATCACGCCAAACGCCGTGGCTTCATGCACCGGCACCGGTAAACAGGCGATGGTACATTTCGCCTCGTTGACCACGTGATCCAGCAGCATGCGTGAGTAATCCATCTTATAAATGTGGTCCCCGGCGAGGATCACGATGTACTGCGCCTGATAGCGGCGAATCACATCAAGGTTTTGCGTCACGGCATCGGCCGTCCCGCGATACCACTGTTCGGTCGAAAATCGCTGCTGCGCTGGCAGCAAATCGACAAACTCATTCATCTCTTCATTGAAGATCGACCAGCCACGCTGGATGTGCTGAGTCAGGGTATGAGACTGATACTGAGTAATCACGCCAATCCGTCGGATACCGGAGTTGACGCAGTTGGAGAGGGCAAAGTCGATAATGCGGAACTTGCCGCCGAAATGCACCGCCGGTTTGGCACGTTTGGCCGTTAAATCGACCAGGCGCGTGCCGCGTCCGCCGGCGAGGATCAGAGCAACCGTCTGTGTAGGGAGCTGGCGGGCCAGCATCAGGTGATCTGTTCTATCTAACTTAACCATGTCTGACTCCTTATGATTGCTTTTGGAACACGCACACACCGTGTGCGGGACCATGCCAGACAGTTAGCAGGATGGGGTTGTCGTCCCCGGCGAAAGGAGGAAGGGCGCGCCATTCTCCGTCTGGTAACACGATGTCATTCACCGTATCCGTGGCGTTTATTGTTATTAACCAGCGGCCGGACAGCAGGATCTGCAATCTGTGCATCCCCTGTGCCCATTCATCGTGTTGCAGTGGCTGGCCACCGGCATTGAGCCACTGCACATTGCCGTCACCGTCATGCCACCAGCGATCTGCGGTCAGCGCCGGAATGCGCTGGCGCAGCTCGATCAGTGCAGCGGTGAATCCGACTAATCCCTTCTCATCCGCCTGCCAGTCAAGCCAGCTCAGGGCGTTGTCCTGACAGTAGGCGTTGTTATTGCCGCGCTGGGTGTGGCCGCGCTCATCGCCTGCCAGCAGCATCGGCGTGCCCTGTGACAGCAGCAGCGTCGTCAGCAGTGCCCGCACGCTGCGACGGCGACGTTCAATCACGTCGAAGCTGACGTTCAGCCCCTCTTTGCCGTGGTTGTGGCTGTAGTTATCGCCGTGACCATCACGGTTATCTTCCCCGTTCGCTTCGTTGTGTTTACGTTCGAAGCTCACCACATCCCACAGCGTAAAGCCGTCGTGGGCGGTGATCAGGTTAACCGTGGCGTGTGGCGACCGGTCATCATGCTGGTAGAGATCGCTGGAGGCGGCAAAGCGACGGACGAACTCGCCGTTGCTTATGTCGCCGTGCAGCCAGTAACGTCGCGCGGTGTCGCGAAACTGATCGTTCCATTCGGCAAACGGCGGCGGAAAACGACCAACCTGATAGCCGTCAGGGCCGATATCCCAGGGTTCAGCAATCAGCTTGACCTGAGAGAGCAGCGGACAGGCGCGTATCGCCGCAAAAAATGGCGCATCACGCTGGTAATCCGGTGTGCGGCCCAGCACCGGCGCGAGGTCAAAGCGGAAGCCGTCGACGTGGCAGACCCGCACCCAGTAGCGCAGCGCCTCTAAAGCCCACGTCATCACCTGCGGATGATGGATATTCAGCGTGTTGCCGCAGCCGGTCCAGTTCTGATAATCGCCCTGCTCATCGAGCCAGTAGTAGCTGGCGTTGTCGATGCCGCGCATGGAGATTGTCGGGCCAATCTCATCCAGTTCAGCGGTGTGGTTGAACACCACATCCAGCAGCACTTCGATACCCGCGGCGTGCAGGTTTTTGACCGCCTGCTGAAACTCCTGCAACGGCGTCACGTCCGGCTGACCGGAGGCGTAACGGGGATCCACCGCCCAGAGCGCAAAGGGGTTATAGCCCCAGTAGTTGCTGAGGCCGAGCTGCAGCAGTCGCGGCTCGCTGGCGAAGTGCGCCACCGGCAGCAGCTCAAGGGTGGTAATCCCCAGACTGCGCAGGTAATTCACCATAACAGGATGACCGAGCGCCGCGTAAGTCCCGCGCAGCGTTTCCGGAATTTCCGGATGCTGCTGCGTCAGGCCGCGCACGTGGGCTTCGTAAATCACCGTGTTACCCCAGGGAATACCCGGTGCGACGTCGTCCTGCCAGTCAAAATCCTCCGCGACGACCCGTGACTTCGGCGCAATCGCCGCGTTGTCATGCGGATCGGGCTGCGCCTCGCCGCCATGAAACAGCGGGTCATCCGGTACATCGCCCTCAACCGCGCGGGCGCAGGGGTCAACCAGCAGCTTCGCCGGATTAAAACGGTGTCCCTGCTGCGGTGCCCAGGGACCATGCACCCGGTAGCCGTAGCGCTGTCCCGGTTTTAACGCCGGAACATAACCATGCCAGATATCCCCGCTGCGGCCAGGCAGGTCAAGACGCTGTTCTGCGCCCTGCTCATCAAACAGGCAGAGCTCTACGCGCCCGGCATGCTGTGAGAACAGGGTGAAGTTAACGCCTTTGCCATCGTAACTGGCACCCAGCGGTTCGGGATCTCCGGCAGTGATGGTCATTCAGCCTCCCGCACCAGCCATACCGTTGCCAGCGGCGGCAGATTGAGACTCAGCGACTGCGGTCGCCCGTGGCTCTCCTGCTCATCGGTATGCACACGATGGTTGCGCACGTCGCTGCCGTGATACTCATGCTGATCGGTGTTCAGCACTTCACGCCAGTAGCCAGGCTGGTTAACGCCAAAGCGATAGCCCGGACGCGGCACCGGCGTAAAGTTACTGACGACGATCACTTCGTTGCCTTCACGGTCACGACGGACAAAGGCGAAGACGGAGTGTTCCGCATCGTTTACCACCAGCCACTCAAAGCCTGCCGGATCGAAGTCGAGCTGATGCAGCGGCGTGTAGTACTGATAGGTGTGGTTGAGATCGCGCACCAGACGGTGAACGCCGTGGTGCCAGTTGTCGTCCCCTTCCAGCAGATGCCAGTCGAGGCTGACATCGTGGTTCCACTCGCGACCCTGGGCAAATTCGTTGCCCATAAACAGCAGTTTCTTGCCGGGGAAGCCCCACATCCAGCCGTAGTAAGCACGCAGGTTGGCGAACTTCTGCCATGCATCGCCCGGCATACGATCGAGAATCGAGCGCTTACCGTGCACCACTTCGTCATGCGACAGCGGCAGCACAAAGTTTTCGGTGTAGTTGTACATCATGCCGAAGCTCATCAGATCGTGATGGTGCTTACGGTAGATGGGATCGACCTTCATGTAGTCGAGTGTGTCGTGCATCCAGCCCAGATTCCATTTGAACCAGAAACCCAGCCCGCCGTCTTCGGTGGGACGCGTCACGCCAGGATAGTCTGTCGACTCTTCGGCCATGGTCACCGAACCGGATGCCACGGTGCCGAGCGTACGGTTGGTGTGACGCAGAAACTCAATCGCTTCCAGGTTCTCACGGCCGCCATACTGATTCGGCACCCATTCCCCTTCGCTGCGGCTGTAGTCGCGGTAGATCATCGACGCCACCGCATCCACACGCAGGCCATCAATGCCAAAGCGCTCCGTCCAGTAGAGCGCGTTGCCCGACAGGTAGTTGCTCACTTCCCGGCGACCAAAGTTGTAGATCAGGGTATTCCAGTCCTGGTGAAAGCCTTCACGTGGGTCACTGTGCTCATAGAGCTCGGTGCCGTCGTATCTTGCCAGACCGAAATCGTCACTGGGGAAGTGGCCCGGCACCCAGTCGAGCAGCACGTTGAGGCCCGCTTCATGGGCGGCGTCAATGAAGGCGCGGAACTCGTCACGGGTACCAAAACGTCGGGTCGGCGCATACATGCCCAGCGGCTGATAGCCCCAGCTGCCATCAAACGGATGTTCGTTGATCGGCAGCAGTTCGATATGGGTAAAGCCCATCTCTTTGACGTAGGGCACCAGCTGTTCAGCCAGCTCTTTGTAGCTCAGCCAGAAGTTGTTGTCGGTGTGACGACGCCAGGAGCCCAGATGCACTTCATAGATGGAGATCGGCGCGTCAAAGGCGTTGGCCGCCTTGCGCTCCGCTTTCATCTCAACAGGCTCTGGCAGACCACAGATCATCGACGCAGTTTGCGGACGCATCTGCGCCTCAAAGGCGTACGGGTCCGCTTTGATGCGCAGTTCGCCATTGGCGTCGATGATTTCATACTTGTAGAGCTGGCCGTTGACCGCGCCCGGTACAAACAGCTCCCAGATGCCCAGTTCCTGACGCAGACGCATCGGATGACGGCGGCCATCCCAGAAGTTGAAATCGCCAACCACTGACACGCGACGGGCGTTGGGTGCCCAGACGCAGAAGCGGGTGCCGAAGACGCCATCGATGACGTCGCCGTGCGCGCCCAGCGTCTCATAAGGGCGCAGGTGCGTCCCTTCTGCCAGCAGCCACAGATCCATCTCCTGCAGCAGCGGGCCAAAGCGATAGGCATCGTCTACCAGGTTTTGCTGGCCGTGCCAGTTCACCGCCAGCTGATAGCGGAACGGGTTTTTGCGGCGTGGAATAACGCCACTGAAGAAGCCACGTGCATCTTCACACACCAGCTGAGCCAGTTTGCGCCCGGTGGAGGTTTCAATGACCCACACTTCAAGCGCTTCGGGGAGCAATGCCCTGACTTCAAGGCCTTGCTGAGTTCGGTGCATCCCTAGTAACGAAAAAGGGTCGGCATAATTACCCGCAAACAGGGCATTGATCGCATCGCGATCGGGAAGCTCTGACATGACTTTCTTCCTGTGATAATTGGCAGCCGAAATGAACGCGACACAGCCTGTCGCGGTTCACCTGCGCTGCTCTTCATTGAGCCATACGTACAACGACAAAGAAGTCAGGCCATTCCGTGGGAAAAGTGTTTTTGCCGTGTACCACAACCATTTAATCCGGAAAGCACAAGAGTTACCTGTGGCACATCATGGTTAAATCATAGCTTGGTCACGGCACTTGCCATGGACTAAAGCAAAATAATCTTTACCGACCGGCAAAAAAGGGAAGTTGATCACTGAGTAAGCGAAACGGCAGATTGTTTCGTGTACGACAAAAACAAAAAAGGCCGGATAAATCCGGCCTTTGGCGATGTTTTCTGTTTAGCTGGTTAACAACCGCAGCATGCGACGTAGCGGTTCGGCTGCGCCCCATAACAGCTGGTCGCCCACCGTGAAGGCGGAGAGATATTCCGGCCCCATATTCAGTTTACGCAACCGGCCAACCGGCGTGGTCAGCGTACCGGTGACAGCGGCAGGCGTCAGTTCACGCATCGTCAGTTCGCGGTCATTCGGCACCACTTTGACCCACTCATTGTGAGAGGCCAGCAGCTGCTCAATTTCAGCCAGCGGCAGGTCGCGTTTCAGCTTCAGCGTAAAGGCCTGGCTGTGGCAGCGCAGTGCCCCGACGCGCACGCACAATCCATCAACGGGGATGACATTACGGGTGGCGAGGATCTTGTTGGTCTCAGCCTGGCCTTTCCACTCTTCGCGGCTCTGACCGTTTTCCAGCTGTTTGTCGATCCACGGAATCAGGCTGCCCGCCAGCGGCACGCCGAAGTTATCGGTCGGCAGGGTGCCGGAACGGGTGAAGTCGGTCACGCTACGCTCGATGTCGAGGATGGCGGAGGCCGGGTTCTGCAGCGCAGGCGCAACGTGATCGTGCAGCATGCCCATCTGGGTCAGCAGTTCACGCATGTGGCGCGCACCGCCGCCAGAAGCCGCCTGATAGGTGGCAACCGAAGCCCACTCCACCAGGTCCTGAGCAAACAGGCCGCCCAGCGACATCAGCATCAGGCTGACGGTACAGTTACCGCCGACAAAGGTTTTGATCCCACTGTCGATACCCTGGCGAATCACCGCATGGTTGACCGGATCGAGGATGATGATGGCATCATCTTTCATGCGCAGCGTGGAGGCCGCATCAATCCAGTATCCCTGCCAGCCGCTGGCGCGCAGCTTTGGATAGACGTCACTGGTGTAGTCGCCACCCTGGCAGGTAATAATGATATCCAGCGCCCGCAGCGCCTCAATATCAAACGCATCCTGCAGTGTGCCCTGCTGTTTGCCCGCAAATGCGGGTGCCGCCTGACCATGCTGCGACGTCGAGAAGAAGACCGGATTGATTGCATCAAAATCACGCTCTTCACTCATGCGGGACATCAGCACAGAGCCGACCATACCGCGCCAACCAACAAAACCTACATTCTTCATGTCGTGTCCGTCTAAGGCAGTTACACCTGCTTTTCATTTCAGAGGAGAGAGCGGCGTGCTATTTTCACGCCGCTCTGCGTAATAATAAGATTTACCTGTGTCCCTTCACTCTACAAAATGCAGGCCGGGTAGCAAGTGAATTAATTCGATTACGCTAACTTTTTCAGCAGCGTAACTAATAACTCCGCTTTTTCGTGAACAACATGGCGTAAAACCGATGACTGAAATGATTTCAGCGACAATATTATTGTTGTTAATTATGGATCCGCTGGGCAATCTGCCGATTTTTATGTCGGTTTTAAAGCATCTGGAGCCGAAACGGCGGCGAGTGGTGCTGATCCGTGAAATGTTGATTGCTCTGATCATCATGCTGCTGTTCCTGTTTACCGGTGAACGCATCCTGGCATTTTTGAATCTGCGTACTGAAACGGTGTCGATTTCCGGCGGGATCATCCTGTTTCTTATCGCCATTAAGATGATTTTCCCGTCGGCGGAAAGCAGCAGTTCTGGTTTACCGGCGGGTGAAGAGCCCTTCCTGGTGCCACTGGCGATCCCACTGGTAGCCGGGCCATCGCTGCTGGCGACGCTGATGCTGCTGTCGCATCAATATCCGCATCAGATGTCGCACCTGGTCGGCGCGCTGCTGATCGCCTGGGGCGTGACGGTGGGTATTCTGCTGATGTCAGGTCTGTTCCTGCGGCTGCTGGGCGATAAAGGCGTGAATGCGCTGGAGCGGCTGATGGGATTAATACTGATTATGCTGGCAACTCAGATGTTCCTGGACGGCATTCGGGCTTATCTGAAGTTATAACCGCACCTTTGCCCTTTTGCCCTTTTGCCCTTTTGCCCTTTTGCCCTGGCAGGCTGGCAGGCAACCGCATTAATCCGGCCTGTTTATCACAAAGTTACGGCATTGAAATGAACAATATTATTTATACAATGAGGTTGTTATTGCCCTTTTTTTTCGGTGCGCTCTATCTGATAACAGGTTACTTCTCCCTTCAGGAAGTGCTGCAGTATGCCAACGGCGGCCATTCAGGAGTGATCACCGATATGCGCAGTTATCTGGTTGCCCCGCTACTCTGCGCGTTGCTCTGGCTGCTGGTTTATCTGGTAGCCTGGTGGGGGTTCAGAAAAATTGCCTTTCTGTCCGCGGCTAAAGAAACAGCCTTTCAGGCACTATTCTTTCTGGCAAATATACTCTGTTTGGCTGGACTGACCGTATTATCCGTCTCGGGCCGAAAAGCGGCATTGAATGACGTGCAGCTGATCCATGTGGACGTCACTGATTTTGCCTGGGTTTACTTACTTGCCGCCGCCATTACGCTGGTTGTTTTTGCTCTGATAAGAAGAAAATGGGCATGAACAGGCTGCTGCAGATTATCAAAAGCTGTCTGCTGAGCACGTTTAACTATGAGGGGCGTGAAGGAAGGACGAGCTATTTTATTTTCCTGCTGTTTCAACTGGCCTGGTTCTGCAGTTATCTGCAATGGTTTACCGGGCCACAGCATGAAATAGGCTTAGTCGCGCTGCTGCTGTTTATTTTGCCTGTTTTTTCCTGCGGGGTGAGGAGAATAAATGACTCTGGCTATTCACGCGGCGTCATTGTTCTTTTGGTAGTGGCGCCTTATCTGCTGTTCCCTTTTTTACTCTTCCCCCGCTCGCGGGAAAAAAACCTGACGGGCCGATAGCCCGCCGGGTTGGTCAGGAAAGCAGTTCGAAAGCAATCATACCTACGACAGCCCCGGTAGTGCCGAGAATGGTTTCCATCAGCGTCCAGGTCTTCAGCGTTTCCGCTTCGCTGGCCCCGGTGAAGCGACCAAACAGCCAGAACCCGGCATCGTTCACATGGCTGATAATGATTGAGCCACCGCCGATGCAGATCGACAGCGCCGCCAGCTGAGCGCCGCTGTAGTGCAGCGGTTCAATCACCGGCATGATTAAGCCCACCGTGGTCAGACAGGCGACCGTCGCCGATCCCTGAATCACCCGCACCGCACCTGACAGGATAAAGCAGGCCAGCGCAATCGGCAGTCCTGCGCCGGTCAGCGCATTGCCCAGCACCGGACCCACGCCGGAGTCCACCAGCACCTGCTTAAACACGCCGCCCGCGCCAATCACCAGCAGGATAATACCGGCCGGTTGCAGCGCGCTGCCGCACACCTGCATTACCCGCTCTTTATCCATACCCTGACGGTAAGCCAGGCCATAAATCGCCACCAGCAGCGCCAGCAGGATTGCGGTGAAAGGATGGCCGATAAATTCCAGCCACTCATACAGGGTGGTGCCTTTGGTCGTGAAGCGTGCGCCGATGGTTTTCAGGCCAACCAGCACCAGAGGAAACAGAATCAGTGAGAGGCTGAAGCCAAACGACGGCAGCTTGCTCTCATCGACATCCGGTTGATGATCTTCCGGCGGCGCGCTGAACGAGACGTGGTTGCCAATGAAGTTGCCAAACAGTGGCCCGGCAATCAGCATGCCCGGGATCGCCGCACAAAGACCCAGCAGGATCATCCAGCCAAAGTCTGCGTGCATCTGCGAGGCCAGCAGCATCGGGGCCGGTCCGGGCAGCAGGAACGCCGCCGCCGCGGCCACACCAGCAAACAGCGGGATCACCAGCTTCACCAGATTGCCGCCGGTACGCCGTGCCACTGCAAAAGCGATACTGATCAACAGCACGACTGCCACCTCAAAAAAGAGCGGCAGCGCGCAGATCAGACCGGCAATGCCCATCGCATAATGGGCGCGGCTCTGACCAAAGGTTTTCAGCATCCGGATGGCGATTTGATCAACTGCGCCGGTTTCATGCAGGATTTTGCCGAACATCGCGCCCAGCGCGACCACAATCGCGAGGAAGCCGAGCGTGCCGCCCATCCCCTTCTGCATGGTTTCAGCGATTTGATTCAGTGGCATGCCGGAGAACAGCCCGGCACCGATGGACACTAACATCAATGCGACGAAGGCGTGCATACGGGCCTTCATCACCAGGAAAAGCAGCAGCAGGACGGAGCCTGCTGCGGTCAAAACGAGTGTTGCGGTATTCATCTCTAACCCTGGCTGATAGCGTCCTGGATAGTCGCAACCGTAGCCGCCACCACATCGTCCAGTGAATGCGCGATATCCACCACCAGTACATCCGGCTCGTCCCGCCCTGGCTCTTCCAGCGTCGCAAACTGCGTCACCAGCATCTGCGGCTTGAAGAAGTGGCCTTTACGCGCTTTCAGGCGGGCTTCGATGGTGTCGAAGTCGCCCTTCAGGTAGACGAAACGCAGGTTGTCATTTCCCTGACGCAGGATGTCGCGATAACTTTTCTTCAGTGCTGAACAGACAATCACGGAAATCGCCTGGGTGCGCTGCATGGCAAACGCGGCGTCGTTCAGTGCCTGTAACCACGGCTGGCGATCGTTGTCATCCAGCGGATGACCATCGGCCATCTTCAGGATGTTGGCGCGGGGGTGGAGAAAATCACCGTCAAGAAAGGCTGTATTCAGCTGGTGAGAGACCTGATTGGCGACGGCAGACTTTCCGCTGCCTGAAACGCCCATCAGGATAAAAACGTGATGCGACGGGGATTGCGTTGTCATTTTTCTGCTCCGGCAGGTGAGAATTTGCCAATGTTACCGATAACAATGTCGTTTCTCATTCTCCTGGCCGCTTAACAGCCTGGCAACCTTTTTACCAGGAAATGCATGAAAGTGTGAGCTGACTCATAAAAACGCCACAATCAGATGCTGCCACCTTCACTGATCTCAAAACCGACATCCAGCGGCTGGCAGGTGCTGGTTTCTCCGGCAATGCGCGCCAGCAGCAGCGCCGCGGCTTCGCGTCCCATGCGGTCGCGTGGCGTCAGCACTGTCGCCAGTTGTGGCGTGACAACCTGACTGATGTCATGGCCGTGGAAACCGGCTATCGCCATTTGAGAGGGCACCTGCAATCCCTGGCGCTGGCACTCAAACATCGCGCCGACCGCCAGGTCGTCATTGGTACAGAACAGGCTATCTGTTTCAGGATAGAGACGTTGCGCCTCACGCAGCAGATCACAACCGGCGCTGAATGAAGAGGCATCTTCCATCATCACACTGCGTGGCGTCAGCCCCGCTTCGCGCATCGCGATTTCGTAACCGCGCTGCTTCTGCAGCGTACGTTCATCCAGGCGTGCGCCGAGGTAGACGGTATGACGATGACCTTTACTGAGGATTGCCTGCGTCATCTGCCGGGCCGCTTCAACGTTATCAAAGCCTACCGCCATATCCAGGCAGGGCGTGACGCTGTCCATCACCTCAATCACCGGGATACCGGCCACTTCCAGCATGCGCAGCGTGCCTGGTGTATGAGTGCGTTCGGTGAGGATAACCCCATCAATGTTCCAGCCCAGCAGCGAGCGCAGTTGCAGCTCCTCTTTTTGCGGGTTGTAACCAAAGTGGGCGACCAGCGTCTGATAGTTGGCTTCGTCGGTGACGGCTTCGATGCCGCGCAATACGTCAGCAAAAACCTGGTTTGTGAGTGACGGCAGCAGTACGCCAATGGCGCGGCTGGTGGCGTTAGAAAGCATATCGGGGGCGCGATTGGGGATATAACCCAGCTCATCCAGTGCCACCGCAATCTTATCCCGCAGGGCAACGGAGACCTGCTCTGGATTACGCAGGTAACGGCTGACGGTCATTTTAGTAATGCCGACGCGATCGGCAACGTCCTGTAATACCGGTCTTTTCTTCTTCATCGTAGCGCCTGGGATCGCCCTTAAAGCTAAAGTACGATGAGTCTATCACTTTTCTGTCACAAAATTGCCAACCGGGCGCGACGATGCGCGCCCGTTATCTGCTTAGACCGGTGGCAGATCAAACAGCAGGACTTCTGCAGCCGAGCTGGCTTCAATGGTCAGCGCGCTTTCGTCCCAGATCGCCAGGGCGTCGCTGGTGGTGATCGCGTTGCCGTTAACGGTAACATCACCTTTCACCACCTGAATCCAGATACGACGTCCCGCATCAATCGCGACGTTGTCCTGTTCGCCGGCAGTCATTACCCAGCGCGATAAGGTCATGTCCTGAAAGACTTTCAGCGATCCTTCACGGGCATCCGGGCTTAACACCAGCTGACGTCCCTGCACATCCGGGAAGCGGCGCTGATCGTAACGTGGCTCAATACCGGTACGCTCAGGAATAATCCAGATCTGATAAAGGTGCAGCGGCTCGCTTTCGCTGGCGTTGTACTCTGAGTGACGTACGCCGGTGCCGGCGCTCATGATCTGGAACTCCCCTGCCGGGATCTGCTCTTTGTTGCCCATGCTGTCCTGATGCTCAACCGTACCAGAGAGCACGTAGGTCAGGATTTCCATATCTTTGTGGGGATGGGTACCAAATCCCTGACCGCCATCAATCACATCTTCATTGATGACCCGCAGCGCGGAGAAACCCATAAAGTTCGCATCGTGATAACTGGCGAAAGAGAAAGTGTGCCAGCTATCCAGCCAGCCATGGTTTGCGTGACCGCGTTCTTCAGCTTTGCGTACATAAATCATGTTCAAATCTCCTCAATGTTTTTTATAGTCTGTCCCTGAGGCGGTCTGATTGATAGCTGAAAAACTTCACGCCTCTGTTCAAAATAGTTGAATGAGCATTGAGCAGTGGCTGAAAAGCACTGAAGAAGGGCAGGCAAAAAAAAAGCCAGCGGATAAGCTGGCTAAATAATACTGGAAGCAATGTGAGCAATGTCGTGCTTTCTCAGGCTGTCGGGCGACCTCCCGAGAACGCATGGCAATAATAATCATTATCATTCGCGTCTGTAAAGTCATTTTCACTTTTTTTACCCTGATTAACGCGGTGAATACCTTGATTTTTAAAGGGTTTAATGGGCTAAAGGAGAAACCATGAGTGAAATAGTTGTCCGCCACGTCACGCCTGAAGATGCTGCTGCGCTTCACAGGATCTACGGTCAGCCAGATACCCAGGCCAGCACACTCCATTTGCCCCACTCATCACTCCAGATGTGGCATAGCCGTCTCGCGACGCCTCAGCCCCATGCGCATCTGCTGGTGGCCTGTATCGATGATGTCGTCGTCGGTCAGTGTGCGCTGCATGTGGAAGAGCGCGCCAGACGCCGTCATGTGGCCTCACTGGGTATGGGCGTGGATGAACGCTATCGTCAGCGTGGCGTCGGAACCGCACTCATGCGTGAAATGGTCGCGTTGTGCGACAACTGGCTACAGGTGAGCCGAATGGAACTGACCGTGTTCGTCGATAATGGCCCGGCTATCGCCCTTTATCAGCGTTTCGGTTTTGAGATTGAGGGAACGGCTAAAGGCTTCGCAATGCGGCACGGTGAACTGATCGACGCGCATTATATGGCTCGGGTTAAAGCCTGACGTGTGGAAGCAGAAAGAGCAGCGAAGGCGCCCTTTCTGCTGATAAACCCTGACAAGGTTCGCTGTCAGTTAGCGCCTGCGCAGGAAACAGGGTCAGATCGGAAAGACGCAAAAGCCGTCATCCATGACATGCTCGGCCCGCGCCG
Organism: Pantoea sp. EKM20T; assembly: GCF_011800485.1. Lineage (NCBI taxonomy): Bacteria > Pseudomonadati > Pseudomonadota > Gammaproteobacteria > Enterobacterales > Erwiniaceae > Pantoea > Pantoea sp. EKM20T. The sequence continues at coordinate 99,328 of NZ_JAALFW010000010.1, forward strand.
TCCTGGCGCGGGACGCTTTCCTATTCTGACCCAGTTCCCTGCGCGTTAAGCTTATTTATTGCTGTCAGATTCACCCGGGTTTGAGTTTGTCAGCAGTTTTAAATCTCAATAACCCGCACTCAAATCATCAATGCTGCGCGGATCGGAAGCGCCATAGAGCATGCCATCCGGTCCGATCATGATGCTCTGCGTACTGCCCATCGACGGAAGTACCTTCAAATGCTGACCTTTGGTTTCCAGCAGACGCAGCGTATCGGGGCTGAAGCCCTTCTCCACCCGCAGCTGATCCGGCAGCCACTGATGATGGAAGCGCGGCGCATTAGTGGCTTCCGCCACGTTCATCCCGAAATCGATGCTGTTAACCACCATCTGCAACACCGTGGTGATAATGCGGCTGCCGCCAGGACTGCCGGTCACCAGCCATGTTTTGCCCTCTTTGGCGACGATGGTCGGCGACATCGATGACAACGGACGTTTCGCCGGTTGCACCGCATTCGCTTCCCCGCCGACCAGTCCATAGACATTGGGCGTGCCGGGCTTGGCTGAGAAGTCATCCATCTCGTTATTCATCAGGATGCCGCTGTTGCCCGCCACAATTCCGCTGCCGAAATAGGTGTTAAGCGTGTAAGTCACCGCGACCGCATTCCCCTGCTTATCCACCACCGAGAAATGGGTAGTCTGATTGCTTTCATAAGGGTCGAGCTTGCCCGGTTTGATCTCGCTCGAGGGCCGCGCCTTCGCCACATCGATCTGCTGCGCCAGGGTTTTGGCATAGGCTTTACTGGTCAGCGCCTGCCACGGCACCTTCACGAAATCGGGATCGCCGAGATATTCCGAGCGGTCCGCGTAGGCATATTTCTCCGCTTCCGCCATCACCTGCATGGCATCAGCACTGCCAAAGCCCATCTTCGCCAGATCGAAGTTCTCCAGGATATTCAGAATCTGCACGATGTGGATGCCACCGGATGACGGCGGCGGCATTGAGAAGACTTCATAGCCACGGTATGTCCCGCTAATTGGCTTACGCTCGACCGCACGATAGGCCGCCAGGTCAGCTTTGTTGATCAGCCCGCCATGCTGCGCCATCTCTCCGGCGATCTCATCCGCGATTTCACCTTTGTAAAAGGCATCCGGCCCCTGACGGGCAATCAGTTGCAGGCTGTGAGCCAGGTTTTTCTGCACCAGCCTATCGCCCTTCTGCCACGGCGTACCGTCCGGTTTGTAGAAGATCGCTTTGCTGTTGGGATGGGTGATCAGCACTTCTTTGCCGTAGGTTTTCAGATCGTCCGCCAGCGCGTCGTTGACCGGAATACCGTCACGCGCCAGTTTGATCGCCGGGACCAGCAGCGTGCTCAGCGGCAGAGTGCCATATTTCTGCGCAGCCAGCGCCAGTCCGGCCACGGTGCCCGGCGTGCCGGAGGCGAGATGTGATGTCAGCGAGAGCTTGCTGTCGGCGTTGCCCTGCTTATCCAGGAACATGTCACGCGACGCGTGTCCCGGTGCCATTTCACGGAAATCGATAGCCGTGGCGCGGCCAGAGGCAGTGCGCAGCAGCATAAAACCACCGCCGCCGAGATTGCCCGCCTGCGGATGGGTCACGGCCAGCGCAAAGCCTACCGCCACCGCGGCATCCACCGCATTACCGCCCTGACGCAGGATCTCGACGCCAACCTGCGTCGCCATCGCATCCACTGACGCTACCATGCCGTGCTGCGCTTTTACCGGGTGAAAAGTGTCACTGTCCACACCGTAGGAGACCGGAGGAGCCTGCGTTGGCGCGGCGTTAGCGCCTGCCACGACGGTGAAACTCATCACCAGCGACCAGCTAAGCTGACGCACTGTTTGCTGCATTTTCATCCTGCCACCATCCCATATTGTTATTTACATTTTTTTATCATTTCTGCAAGTGCCTACAAATACAGCAAAATAACCGGGGTTAAGTCAAATCAGGAATAGATCGGAAAGTAAGGTCTGTGATATCGGGTAAACTTATGGCTACGACCCTGATATCGGTGTAAGCCGTTGTGCACCAGAAACCCTGTCGCTTTAAGGAAGGAGGAGTGATGAAAAAGTGGATGATTATTCTGGCCGCTCTGCTGCCTTTCGCCAGTCAGGCGAACACGCTGAACAGCACAAACGATCCGAATAAACCTGGCTATAACCCCAGCCAGCAGCGGATGCAGTCGCAGATGCAGACCCAGCAGCAACAGCAACAGCTGAAGCTGCGCCAGGATCAGCAGCGTCAGACGCAGGACACGCAGCGTAAAATGCAGGAGCAGCGGAACAGCGCCCAGCAGCGGGTGATTACCACGCAGCCGGGCCAGCAGAATCAGAATCAGAATCTAAACCAGAACTAATGAAAATCGGGGCCGATGATGTCGATGGCATCAGTAAAGATGGCATCGACGCCCCATTTCAGCAATTCCCGCGCCCGATCCGGGCTGTTCACGGTATAAACCAGAATCTTCAGGCCTGCGGCTTTCAGTTCGGTGACCCGCTCAGCGGTCAGCACCTTATGATTAAGGTGAATTGAGACGCACGCCAGCGCAGCTGTTTTCTCCTGCCACTGCGGGTCCCAGCTGTGCGACAGCAGGCCACGCGGCAACTGCGGCTCTGCCTTCATCGCGGCTTCCAGCGCCTCAAAAGAGAACGAAGAGAGCAACGGTGCGACCTGATCCTGCCACAGTATCGCGGCAGCCTGTGCCACGGCGCGTCCGGTTTCAGCATCGCTGCCGGTGGTCGGTTTGATTTCGATGTTCGCCATCATCTGATGCTGACGGCAGCGTGCCGCCACCTGATCCAGCCGCGCTAGCTTTTCACCGGTAAACGCGTTGCCAAACCAGCTGCCCGCATCAAGCTGCGACAGCTTCTCCCACGGCAGCTGACCCGCCACGCCCCAGCCGTTGCTGGTGCGATCGAGCGTGTCGTCATGCAGCAGGAAGATCTGCGCATCGGCCGATAATTTGGCATCAAATTCAATCATCTGATGACCATATTTCGCGCCGGTGTCGATCGCCGCCAGCGTATTTTCCGGTGCCAGTTTACCGCCGCCGCGATGGGCGACGATGCGGGGATAGGGCCAGTGTTGTGTGCTCATTCCAGACGCTTTCCATGGGTTGAATCGAAGAAGTGTAACGCATCTGACGGCAGATGCAGCCACAGCGTACTGCCGGGCTGCGGACGTTCACTGTGGGCTAAGCGTACCACCAGTGGCGTGTCACCGATGCGGCCATGTGCCAGATTATCAGCCCCCAGCATCTCCAGCGTATCGACCCGCAGCGGCACGCCGCCCTGCTCGCGGCTACTGAGCCGGATGTGCTCTGGCCGGATACCCAGCACCACCGGCCGGTTAGCCCATTTCGCTTTACTGTCGCTGAGCGGCAGAGCGTGCGAGGCGTCGAGGTCAAAGCGTGATCCATCGCTGCTGAACTGTCCTTTCAGTAAATTCATGGCGGGCGCGCCAATAAACGAGGCAACGAACTGGCTGGCGGGACGCTCATACACCTCGACCGGCGTGCCGAGCTGCTCGACCACCCCTTTGTTCATCACCATCACCCGCTGCGCCAGCGTCATCGCCTCCACCTGATCGTGGGTGACATAGAGGCTGGTGGTCTGTAAGCGGCGATGCAGCTGCTGCAGTTCCAGCCGCATCTGCACCCGCAGACGGGCATCAAGGTTGGAGAGCGGCTCATCAAACAGAAAAACTGCCGGTTCACGCACGATCGCGCGGCCCATCGCCACGCGCTGCCGCTGTCCGCCGGAGAGTTCGCGAGGCCGACGCATCAGCAGGTGATCCAGTTCCAGACTGCGCGCCGCGTCGAGCACCCGCTGGCGGACCTGCTCTTTGCCCATGCCACGGATTTTCAGCCCATAGGCCATGTTCTCCTCCACCGACATATGGGGATAGAGCGCGTAGTTCTGGAACACCATTGCAATCCCGCGATCTTTTGGCTCTTCCTGAGTAACGCGCCGGCCGTCGATATAGATATCGCCGGAGCTGACGCGCTCCAGTCCGGCCACCATGCGCAGCAGGGTCGATTTACCGCAGCCGGATGGACCGACCATCACCATAAATTCGCCGTCATTGATGGTGACATTCAGCGGCTGGATGATCTGATTTTTGCCATCGTAGGATTTGGTTACTGCCTGAAGGGTTACGCCTGCCATCTTATTTCTCACTCTCAACCAGACCGCGCACAAAGGCACGCTGCATGACTAACACCACCACCAGCGGTGGGATCAGGGTTAATAACATTGCCGCCATCACTTCATTCCACTGGGTCGGCGATCCGCTGGAGGAGATCATGCTTTTAATCCCCGCCACCGCCGTGCCGAGGCTGGCGTCATTGATGATCAGCAGCGGCCAGAGGTACTGGTTCCAGCCGTAGATAAAGGTGATCACAAACAGCGCCGCCAGATTGGTTTTCGACAGCGGCAGAACAATGTCGATAAAGAAGCGCATCGCGCTGGCACCGTCGATACGCGCCGCCTCCACCAGCTCATCCGGCAGCGACATAAAGAACTGGCGGAACAGGAAGGTGGCGGTGGCCGAGGCCATCAGCGGCAGGGTTAATCCGCTGTAGCTGTCGAGCAGGTTGAGATCGGCAATCACCTGCACCGTCGGGAAGATACGCACCTCAACCGGCAGCATCAGGGTGATGAAGATCAGCCAGAAAAAGAGCGTGCGCAGCGGAAAGCGAAACCAGACCAGCGCAAACGCCGACAGCATCGACACCGTGATTTTGCCGAAGGTGATGCCCAGCGCCATGATCATGCTGTTGAGCAGCATCAGGCCAAACGCCGGCCCGTTGCCGTTGACGCCATGCGTCCAGATGCGCGAGATGTTCTCCCACAGGTGCGTGCCGGGCACCAGCGTCATCGGCACCTGATAGACCGCTTCGTTATCCAGCGTCGCCGCCACAAAGGCAACATAGAGCGGAAACAGGATGGTGAGCACGCCCAGCACCAGCACGATGTGGCTGAAGAGATCCAGCCCGCGTCGATTCTCAATCATTGGTATTGCACCTTACGTTCAACAAAGCGGAACTGGAGCACCGTCAGCCCGATGACCAGCAGCATCAGCACCACCGACTGCGCAGCGGACGAGGAGAGATCCAGACCGGTAAAGCCTTCGCGATAGATTTTGTAGATCAGCGTGGTGGTCGCCTGCACCGGCCCGCCGCCGGTGGCGGCATCGATCACCGGGAAGGTATCGAAGAAGGCGTAGATCAGATTCACCACCAGCAGGAAGAAGCTGACTGGCGTAATCAGCGGCAGCGAGAGGTTGAAGAAGCGACGCACCGGTCCGGCACCGTCAATGGCGGCGGCTTCCACCAGCGATTTGGGGATCGATTGCAGCGCAGCGAAGAAGAACAGGAAGTTGTAGCTCATCTGCTGCCAGATTGATGCCAGCACAATCAGGAACATCGCCTGACCGCTGTTTTGCGCGTAGTTCCAGTTGTAGCCGATGTGGTTCAGCAGATAGCTGAACAGGCCCAGGCCCGGATTAAACAGGAACATCCACAGTACCGCGGCCACGACAGGCGCAACGGCGTAGGGCAGCAGCAACAGCGTCTGATAGAGACGGCGCAGCCGCACCACATAATCCACCAGCGCCGCCAGCAGCAGCGAAAAGACCATGCCGAACACCGTGACCATGCCGCTGAATTTTATGGTGGTCCAGAACGAATCCAGATAGTAAGGATCGGCAAACAGGCGTCTGAAGTTTTCCAGCCCGACAAAGCTGCTGGAGATGCCAAAGGGATCGAGGCTTTGCAGCGAGTACCACAGCGCTTCACCGGCAGGCCAGAGAAAGAAGATGGCGGTAATCAGCAGTTGCGGCAGCACCAGAAGATAGGGCAACAGACTGGTGCGAAAGACCGGACGAGATGAAGACATGGTGCACCTGGCGTCAGAGAGAGGGGCCAGCCTGAGCTGGCCCGCAAGGAGAGATTACTTCACCTGCTGCTGGAAGCGGCGCAGCAACTCGTTACCGCGTTTCACTGCGTTATCCATCGCGTTCTGCGGCGACTGCTTGCCGGTCCAGACGCTTTCCAGCTCTTCGTCGATCACGGTACGAATCTGCGGCATGTTGCCCAGACGCATGCCTTTGGTAAACGGCAGTGGCGGCTTGTTCATCATCTGACGGGTAGCGATATCCGCACCCGGATTCTTATCGTAGAAGCCCTGCTGTTTAGTCAGCTCGTAGGCGGCGGTGGTAATCGGCAGATAGCCGGTTTTCTGGTGCCATTCCGCGGCGATTTCCGGTTTAGCGAGGAACTGCATAAACTCAGCCACGCCTTTGTAGGTTGTCGCATCTTTGCCTTTCATCACCCACAGGCTGGCACCGCCGATCAGGGCGTTCTGCGGCGCATTCGGTACGGTCTCGTCATACGGCATCATGCCAACGCCGAAGTTGAATTTGGCGTAATGACGGATATCAGCCAGCGAACCGGATGATGCGGTGGTGATGCCACAGTCGCCGTTGTAGAACTTGGCGGTGGACTCATCTTTGCGGCCAAAGTAGGTGAAGTCCCCTTTCTTGTTCATCGCTTCCAGCAGCTCGATATGACGAACCTGTACCGGCTTGTTGAACTCCAGCACGGCGTCGAGTCCGTCAAACCCGTTGTTTTTGGTCGCTACCGGCAGAGCGTGCCAGGCGCTGAAGTTTTCAATCTGGATCCAGCCCTGCCAGCCGCTGGCGTAGCCACAGCTCATGCCCGATTTGCGCAGTGCGGCGGCATCCGTCGCGAGCTCCTGCCAGGTTTTCGGTGGCTGATCCGGGTTCAGACCCGCTTTTTTAAAGGCATCTTTGTTGTAGTAGAGCACTGGCGTCGAGCTGTTGAACGGCTGAGAGATCAGCTGACCTTTACTGTCGCTGTAGTAGCCCGCCACCGTTGGCACGAACTGCTTTTCATCAAAGGGGATACCGGCGTCTTTGAAGACCTGATGCACCGGCACAATCGCCTGTGAGGCCATCATGGTCGCCGTACCGACTTCATAAACCTGCAGCACCGCAGGGGCTTTGCCGCTGCGCACTGCCGCAATCCCTGCCGCCAGGCTCTGCTCGTAGTTACCTTTGTAGGTCGGAACAATTTTGTAATCGGGATGCGTCTGGTTAAAACGCTGTGCCAGCGAATCCACTTCTTTGCCTAGCTCGCCTTCCATAGAGTGCCAGAAAGGGATCTCAGTGGCGGCCATGGCATGGCTGCTGAGCGTCAGACCGAGCAGCACGCTCATCAGGCTACGACGAAAGGTAACGACGGACATAGAATTTTCCTGTGCAGGTAAATACGCGTGAAATCACGGATTTCTGTTTCGCGAAGTAACATGACACGGGGAAATGAAGGATTAATAACAGAAAGATGACAGCCGGGTGACAGACCGGTATGCGCAAAAGAGGAGGCTGGCAGCGCAGCGGTAACGCGTCACTGCTGCCAGGTTTTGGTTACATAATTTGCAGAGCGGCTGGGCAGTAAAAAAGCCCGCAGCGGGTTTTCACTTCACCAAACTTAAAGACTGATGGCGATACACCCCTCACCAATTTCAAAAGGCCGTTGGCGGCAACACCCACACCGATGCTCAAGGCCGTCGGCGGCGCAGGCAGGTTGCGGGCGGACAGCGCGCAGCCACCGGAGCGTACACGTAGTACGTGAGGATGGCGAGCACTGCCCAACCACAACCTGACCAGTAAGCCAGGCCTGTGTACCAAAGCGCGCAGCCACCGGAGCGTACACATATACGTGAGGATGGCGAGCACTGCCCAACCACAACCTGACCAGTAAGCCAGGCCTCTGAATGTTAAGCTCCGAGGTACGCGCTGCGGACGGCTTCGTTGGAAAGAAGTGCTGCACCTGTGTCTTCGAGCACCACATGCCCGTTCTCCAGCACATAGCCCCTATCCGCCAGCTTCAGCGCCTGATTCGCATTCTGCTCCACCAGGAAAATCGTCATCCCCTCGCTGCGCAGCTGCTCAATGGTGTCGAAGATCTGCTGAATAATGATCGGTGCCAGTCCCAGAGACGGCTCATCCAGCAACAGCAGGCGCGGCTGGCTCATCAGCGCACGACCAATCGCCAGCATCTGCTGTTCACCGCCCGACATCGTCCCGGCGCGCTGGATTTTACGCTCCTCCAGACGCGGGAAGAGTTCATAAACGCGCTTGATCCGCGTCAGATAGTCCGGACGGCTGGCAAAAAAGCCCCCCATCGCCAGGTTCTCTTCCACCGTCATGCGCGAAAAGACCCGCCGGCCTTCCGGCACGATGGCGATCGCTTCACGCATAATGCGTGAGGTTTGCCAGTCGGTAATGGTTTTGCCATCAAAGGTAATGGTGCCCTGCGTCGCGCGCGGCTCGCCGCACAGCGTACCCAGCAGCGTGGTTTTCCCGGCACCGTTAGCGCCAATCAGGGTGACGATTTCGCCCTGATTGATATAGAGGCTGACGTTGTGCAGCGCCTGAATTTTGCCGTAGTGGGCGCTGACGTTCTCAATGGTTAACATCGCATTTGCCATCTCAGGCCTCTCCTAAATAGGCACGAATGACATCCGGGTTATTACGAATCTCTTCCGGCGTTCCGTTAGCCAGCGGCGTTCCCTGATTGACCACATAAATACGGTCAGAAATCCCCATCACCAGCTTCATATCATGTTCAATCAGCAGCACCGACACCTTGTGTTCGCCACGCAGCTCCGCAATCAGCGCGTCCAGTTCGTGCGTCTCTTTGGGATTAAGGCCCGCTGCCGGTTCATCCAGCATCAGGATTTCCGGGCGCGTCACCATACAGCGCGCAATCTCCAGCCGACGCTGCTGACCATAGGCCAGATTGCCCGCCTGACGGTTAGCCAGATCCAGCAGCCCCACCCGCTCCAGCCAGGTCGCCGCACGATCCAGCGCCTCGCTCTCACTGCGGCGAAACGCCGGCGTTTTCAGCAGACCGGAAAATACGCCGCTTTTCAGATGCTGATGCTGCGCCACCAGCAGGTTCTCAATGACCGTCATCTCACGGAACAGACGCACGTGCTGGAACGTCCGCACGATGCCCATCCGCGCAATCTTCTGGCCCGGCAACCCTTCAAGATGCTGCTCACGCAATGTGATCGTCCCGCCGGTTGGCTTGTAAAAGCCGGTCAGGCAGTTGAAGACGGTGGTTTTACCGGCACCGTTGGGGCCAATCAGCGAAACGATCTCCTGCGGACGCAGCTCCAGCGCCACATTGTTCACGGCTAACAGCCCGCCGAAGCGCATCATCAGGCCTTCAACGGCTAATAAAGGCTGAATCATGCCTGCTCTCCTTGTTTACCGGTTCTGAGCTTCAGATGCGGACGCTTCATCGGCAACAGGCCCTGCGGACGCCAGATCATCATCAGCACCATCAGGCCACCCAGCACCAGCATGCTGTACTCATTGAGATCGCGCATCAGCTCGCGTGACACCACCAGAAGGATGGCGGCCAGAATCACCGCAAACTGCGACCCCATCCCGCCCAGGACGACAATCGCCAGCACAAAGGCGGATTCGACAAAGGTAAAGGATTCCGGGCTGACAAAGCCCTGACGCGCCGCGAACAGGCTGCCGGCAAAACCGGCAAACGCGGCACTGATGGTAAAGGCGGTCAGCTTGATGCGGGTCGGGCTGAGGCCCAGTGAACGGCAGGCAATCTCATCCTCACGCAGGGCTTCCCAGGCTCGGCCCAGCGGCATCCGCAGCAGCCGGTTGATCACAAACAACGTCAGCACCACCAGCAGCAGCGCCACCAGGTAGAGGAAGATAATGCGGTCGCTGGGATCGTACTTCAGCCCAAAGAAGTTATGGAAGGTATCCCAGCCGCCTTCCCGCGGCGTACGGCCAAACTCCAGACCAAACAGCGTCGGTTTCGGGATCTGGCTGATGCCGTTCGGCCCGCCGGTCAGGGCGGTATTGTTCAGCAGCAGAATACGCACGATCTCACCGAAGCCCAGCGTCACTATCGCCAGATAGTCGCCGCGCAGTCGCAGCACCGGGAAGCCCAGCAGCAGACCAAACAGCGCGGCAACTATGCCGGAGAGCGGCAGGCACTGCCAGAAGCCGAGACCGTAATAGTGGTTCAGCAGCGCAAAGGTGTAGGCACCGATGGCGTAAAAGCCGCCATAACCCAGCACCAGCAGGCCAGAGAGGCCGACCACCACGTTTAAGCCCAGACCGAGCATCACGTAGATCAGCGTCATGGTGGCGATATCCACGGTGCCGCGTGACACCAGGAATGGCCAGGCAACGGCGGCGATAATCAGCACCGCCATCACCAGCTTCTGCTTCGGCGTCGAGCCATCCAGACCCGGTAACACCAGCGCCGGACCCGAGATTTTCTTCAGGCCGCTTTGCCATACCGGACGCAGCAGCTGAAACAGAAACACCACCGCACAGCCTGTGGCGATCCAGTTCCAGCGCACGCTGCCGGCGTTCTGCACTACCAGATTAGTGCCGTCCAGATTCAGGCGCAGCCCCATAAAGAAGGTGGCGAGTACCAGCAGCATCACCGAGGAGATCAGGGCATTGATAAAGGAAGTCTTCATACTTTTTCGACCTCCGGGCGGCCCAGAATCCCGGTCGGCATCACCAGCAGCACCACAATCAGCAGGGCAAACGAGACCACATCTTTATATTCCGTACTGAGATAGGCCGAGGTCAGCGCCTCGGCGATGCCCAGCACCAGGCCGCCAATCATCGCGCCCGGAATACTGCCAATCCCGCCCAGCACGGCGGCGGTGAACGCCTTCATGCCTGCCATAAAGCCGATGAAGGGGTTGATTGAACCGTAGAACTGTCCCAGCAATACGCCCGCCACCGCGGCCATCGCGGCACCGATGACAAATGTCAGCGAGATCACGCGGTCAGTGTTTATCCCCAGCAGGCTGGCCATTTTCAGGTCTTCTGCGCAGGCGCGGCAGGCGCGGCCCATCCGCGAATAGCGGATAAAGGTGGTCAGCGCCAGCATCGCCAGGAACGTCACCACCCAGATCACTATCTGCATGGTGGAGATGGTAGCGGCAAAACCGTTGCTCTCGCCTACCGTCCACTGTCCGGTAATCAGACTCGGCAGCGCCAGGTCACGTGAACCCTGCGTCAGGCTGACGTAGTTTTGCAGGAATATCGACATCCCGATGGCGGAGATCAGCGCAATCAGGCGCTTGGACGAGCGCACAGGCCGGTAGGCGACGCGCTCAATGCTCCAGCCGTAGGCGCTGGAGATAATTACCGCCATCACAAAGCCGGCCGCAATCATCAGCCAGGTGGTGTCGATGCCCATCATCATCAGGGCGGCAATCACGATAAAGGAGACATAGCTACCGATCATGTAGACCTCGCCGTGGGCGAAGTTGATCATGCCGATAATGCCGTAAACCATGGTGTAACCGATGGCGATCAGCGCGTAGGTGCTGCCCAGGGTCACACCGTTAAACATCTGCTGAATAAAATAGAGAAACTGCTCGGACATACCTTGACCCTTACTTAACCGATCATGGGCGATCGGGGTACAAAAAACGCCTGGCAGACCAGCACCAGGCGTTCGTGTCGCTGGTCAGGGGAAACCGGTTAACCGGCCTCCCGTTCACCACAAAACAGCCTGGTTTACTTCACAGCAGTCGAGGTGCCATCGGCATGCCATTTAAAGACGCCGAATTCAAAGCCCTTAAGGTCACCCTTCTCATCCCAGTTCAGGTTGCCCATCACGGTTGGCACCGCGGCACCTTCCTTGAGGTTTTTCACGATAGCGTCCGGCTCAGCGCTCTTGCTGCGCTCCATGCCGGTTGCCAGCGACTGCAGTGCGGCATAGGTGGTCCAGACGAACGGTCCGGTCGGATCCAGTTTCTTCGCTTTCAGCGCTTCCACGATCGGTTTGTTGGTTTCAACCTGATCGTAACGTTTTGGCAGGGTCACCAGCATGCCTTCAGAAGCGGCACCGGCGATGTTCGACAGCGAGGCGTTACCCACGCCTTCCGGTCCCATAAACTGGGTTTTCAGGCCCGCAGCACGTGCCTGACGCACGATCTGGCCCATTTCCGGGTAGTAACCGCCGAAATAGACGAAATCGACGTTCTCTTTCTTGAAGCGCGCGACCAGCGTAGAGAAATCTTTATCGCCAGCGGTGATACCTTCAAACATCACGATATTGGCGCCCTGCTTTTTCAGGCTCTCCTGTACGGAGCGCGCCAGGCCTTCGCCATACTGCTGTTTGTCATGCACTACGGCGATGCGCTGCGGTTTAAGCTCGCTCATCACATATTTCGCGGCGGTCGGCCCCTGATCGGAGTCGAGACCGGTGGTGCGCATAATCAGTTTATAGCCGCGGGAAGTCAGGTCAGGGGCGGTCGCCGCCGGGGTAATCATCAGCACGCCTTCATCTTCATAGATGTCAGAAGCGGGCTGGGTGGATGAAGAGCAGAGATGGCCGATCACGTAGCGGATGCCGTCGTTAATCACCTTGTTCGCTACCGCAACCGCCTGTTTCGGGTCACAGGCGTCGTCATATTTCACCGCAACCAGTTTGTTGCCGTTAACACCGCCTTTGGCGTTGATATCTTCAATCGCCTGAGTCGCACCGGCGAACTGCATGTCGCCGTACTGCGCCACCGGGCCAGACATTGCGCCGACAATCGCCACTTTGATATCTTCAGCCAGCGCCGCATGGCTCATCGCCAGTGCTACACATCCCGCCAGTAATGCGCGACCTTTCATTTTCATCCTGACTACCCCATTTGTTTTGTCGTGTATGTTGTGAGTGTTTGTGCTGTCAGATAAAGTCGAAAACTGATTAAGCATGAATGAGTTAGCGTACTTTTCTGACATTTTTTATTAATAAGGCTTTATTTTTCAGGTTATTAAACAGGAAGTTTCTTCTGTAAATCAACTGACATATTCAGAATTGACTGAGTGAAACAGCATAATACACTGGAGGCAACGGCCGGTTTTTCACCGCTTTGCCAGCGCGTTATGCTGGATTGATCGCACGCTCTCCCTGTTTACAACTATCATCCTGGCATCCCGACCATCTTTTGACCTGTTTTATTGATGAAAATGTGGTAGCACTCTGGTTGTACATTTTCGCTGCACTTTCCCCTGTTACAGAGGTTTTTGTTATGAAGCTCACTATCCAGCGTTTAACCACGCTGACCGCGCAGGACCGCATCGATCTTGGCAAAGTCTGGCCGGATCTGGAGATTGAACAACTGGAGCAGCAGCTGGATGAGCGCCATCGTCTCTATGCTGCCCGTTTTAACGACCGGCTACTGGCGGGTTTGCAGCTGGAAATCGCCGGGATCCACGGCAAAATTCACCGGCTGTCGGTGCGCGATGTCACGCGCCGACGCGGGGTGGGACAATATTTACTGGAGGAGACGATCAGGCAGAATGGGTCGATAGCGGACTGGTGGATTGCCGATGATGGCAGTGACGATCAGCAGGTGCGGGCAGCCTTTATGCAGGCGTGTGGCTTCAGGGCGCAGAGTGACGGCTGGATAATGGCGGTAGAATAGTCAGGCGCAGAAAAACAAAAAGGGCGACATAAAGTCGCCCCTTAAGATGTCGAAGTGCGTTACGCTTCGATCGCCATACGCAGTTTCTTCATGGCGTTCTTTTCCAGCTGCCGGACACGTTCAGCTGACACGCCGTACTGATCGGCCAGCTCCTGCAGCGTGGTTTTATTGTCTTCGTCCAGCCAGCGGGCGCGAATGATGTGCTGACTACGCTCATCCAGACCTTCCATCGCATAGCTCAGCTTGTCAGCCGCGTGCGCATCCCAGTTATCCTCTTCAATGCCGTCAGCAAAGTCAGAGGTTTTATCCTGAAGATAAAGCACGGGTGCCATAGATCGGCCTTCGCTGCTCTCGTCGTCGGCAGACATATCAAAGGTCATATCCTGCGCGGCCATACGCGATTCCATTTCACGCACATCTTTGCTGCTTACGCCCAGCTCACGCGCAACCATCTCGACTTCGTCCTGATTGAACCAGCCCAGACGCTGCTTGGTTTTACGCAGGTTAAAGAACAGCTTACGCTGTGCTTTGGTGGTCGCGACTTTCACGATACGCCAGTTACGCAGCACGTATTCATGAATCTCCGCTTTAATCCAGTGCACGGCAAACGAAACCAGACGCACGCCCACTTCTGGGTTGAAGCGACGTACCGCTTTCATCAGGCCGATATTGCCTTCCTGGACCAGGTCAGCCTGTGGCAGACCGTAGCCGGAGTAATTACGAGCGATATGAACTACAAAGCGTAGGTGAGACAGGATCAGCGTCTTTGCCGCATCCAGATCGCCCTGGTAATGCAGCCGTTCAGCCAACGCTTTTTCCTCTTCTGCCGAGAGCATCGGCCAGGTATTCGCAGCCCGGACGTAAGACTCCAGGTTGCCAAGAGGAGCAATAGCTAAAGTTTGCATTTCTTTGGTCATTCAAACCCTCACAAATTCAGTGGAATTGCCGCACATTTCCCTGCGCAGACGATACATTACGTCAACGTCGCGCGAAATCCGAAAGCAATCTGTGCTACTTAGAGTGGTAAAGTTATCCACAAGTTCAATTATAGCGGTGAATATTTTACACACAGATGACAGGAAAGGAAGAGGGGAAATATCCTCTGCACCCACCATCGGTAGCAGAGGACCATTATAACAAAAAAATGTTGCAGGCGTTTACTGCGGCGTAAATCGACGTAAATGTTGTACCGTTGCCAGCCACGCAGCCACCCAGCCGATGATCGCCGCAATCAGTAACAGCAGCAGCGCCTCATCCCACGAGAAGCCTTCCAGCGAGAAGGTGGTACCAAATACGGTTGCTACACTGGCAACAACGGACTGCAGACGCAGCACCAGCACTTCCGACAGCAGCAGCGACAGCACTGCCCCGCTGAAGCCCAGCAGCGCCCCGCCATAGAGGAACGGACGCAGGATAAAGCCGTCAGTGGCACCAATCAGCTTCTGCACGTTAATGGTGTCGCGTCGGGCAAAGATGCTAAGCCGGACGCTGTTACCGATCACCAGGAACACTGCCACGATCATCAGCACGCCAATCATTGAGGCGATCTGCCCCACCAGCCCGGTCAGCGCCGCCAGCCGCGCAAACCAGCTATCATCCATCCGCACTTCATCCACGCCCTGCACTTTGGTCACCCGATCGCGCAGGCTTTGCATGGTGTCTGAGTTCTGGAAATTGAGCTTAGGTGTAATGATGGCCACCGCAGGCAGCGGATTCTGCTCCAGCATATCCATTGCGCCGCCAAAGCCTGACCAGTTGCGGAACTCGTTCAGCGCCTCTTCCCGCGTCAGGTAGTTGACGTTATCCACGCCTTCGACCTGCTTGAGCTGCGCCACCACGTTTTCTGCCGCCGTGTCATCCAGCGTTTTGGAGAGATAAACGGTTAACTGCGGCGCCGGATACCACTGCGTTGCCGCCTGGCTGACGTTTTTCCACACCATGTAGCAGACGCTGGGCAGCGTCAGTGAAATGGCGATGACCATCACCGTCAGCAGGGTTGCCAGCGGCTGACGCCACATATCAGAAAGCGTGCCGCGCAGCGCATAGCGCCACTGCTCCTGCCAGCCGCCTTTCAGCGCTTTGCTCTTCGACTGCTGCTTCGCTTTCGGCGCAGCCGGACGTTTAATACGTTTATTGACCATCGTGGCCTCCGTGCAGACGTCCCTGATTCAGCGTCATCATCCGGTAGTTGCGTCGGGCAATCAGACCGCTGTCATGCGTCGCCATCAGGACGGTGACGCCGACGCGGTTAAACTCTTCGAACAGGCGCAGAATATCTTCTGACAGCGCGTCGTCAAGGTTACCGGTCGGTTCATCGGCCAGCAGCACGGCTGGCTTGTTCACCACCGCACGGGCGATGCCCACACGCTGCTGTTCACCGCCAGAAAGCTGAATCGGATAACTTTTCGCTTTGTCGAGCAGACCCACTTTATCCAGTGCCGCCGAAACGCGACGACGAATGTCTTCGCCGCTGGCACCGGAGATAATCAGCGGGATCGCCACATTTTCATAAACCGAACGATCCATCAGCAGGTGGTGATCCTGGAAAATCATGCCGATCTGACGACGCAGGAAAGGCACCTCGCTGTTACGCAGGCGGGAAATGTCATGGCCGCTGAACCAGATTTTTCCGGCACTCGGGCGCTCAATGCCACAAATCAGCTTCAGCAAGGTACTTTTACCGGCACCGGAGTGGCCGGTCAGAAACGCCATTTCGCCAGGACGCAGACGGAAATCTACTCCCTGCAGCGCCTGACGTCCGCCGAGATATGCCTTACTGACCTCTTCAAAGCGAATCATCCTAATTAGTCCTCTCGGGCAAACAGTGCCTCAATAAAATCTTCCGCCTTAAACGGCCGTAAATCTTCAATGCCTTCACCGACGCCGATGTAGCGAATCGGAATACCGAACTGATCGGCCACCGAGAAGATCACGCCGCCTTTAGCGGTGCCATCCAGCTTGGTGAGCGCAATCCCGGTCACGCCAACGGCTTCATTAAACAGTCGGGCCTGGCTGACCGCATTCTGTCCGGTGCTGGCATCCAGCGTCAGCATCACTTCGTGTGGCGCTGAATCATCCAGTTTTTTCATCACGCGGGTGATTTTTTTCAGCTCTTCCATCAGGTGCGATTTGTTCTGCAGACGACCCGCGGTATCGGCAATCAGCACGTCAACGCCACGCGATTTAGCCGCCTGAATAGCATCGAAGATCACCGAAGCGGAATCTGCACCGGTGTGCTGAGCAATCACCGGAATGTTATTGCGCTGGCCCCACACCTGCAGCTGCTCAACAGCCGCGGCGCGGAAGGTATCACCAGCCGCTAACATCACGGATTTGCCTTCAGCCTGATACTGGCGCGCCAGTTTACCGATGGTGGTGGTTTTACCTACACCATTGACGCCAACCATCAGGATCACAAACGGCGTTTTGCCTGAGACGTCCAGTGGCGCATCCACTTTCGCCAGAATCGAGGCCATCTCCGCTTTCAGCAGGCCGAAGAGCGCTTCCGCGTCACGCAGCTGCTTGCGGTTTGCCTGCTGGGTCAGATGCGTGATGATGCGGCGAGTGGTATCCACACCCACATCCGCAATCAGCAGCTGCTCTTCCAGCTCGTCAAACAGCTCATCATCAATCTTTTTGCCACGGAACAGGCTGATAAAACCGGAACCGAGGTTCTGACGGGTTTTCACCAGGCTGCGCTTCAGGCGGGCAAAGAAGCCCTCTTTGCTGGGACGCTCCTGCTCCTGCACGATGAGTGGCGCGGCGGCCAGCGGGAGATCGCTGACGGTATCGGATAATGTCTCTGCCGGTTCCGCGTCGGTGACTTCGGCTTCGCCCAGTGCCAGTGCGGTCAGCTCTTCTTCGGTCAGCGGTGCTTCCGCTTCACTGTCCGGGGTTTCAACGATCGCAGCTTCGTCCGGCGTCAGCGCTTCATCGCTTAACGGCGCTTCGGTTTCGCTGTGCGGGGTTTCAACGATCCCGGCGTCATCCAGCGCCAGCGCGGTCAGCTCTTCTTCGCTTAATGGCGCGTCCGCTTCGCTGTCCGGGGTTTCAACGATCGGGACGTCGCCCAGCGCCAGTGCGGTCAGCTCTTCTTCGCTTAACGGCGCATCGGCGGGTTCCGCATCAACGGCTGGCTTTACCACGTCGTCGGCGTCAATAACCGGCGTCGCGTCATGTTCAGGTGCGGCGATTTCCAGTAGCGCTTCAGGATCGGCCTCAATCGGCGCAGCTTCATCCAGCACCATGGGTGCTGACTCATGCGGCGCTGCCGCGGTGGCTTCCGCCTCACGCTGCTGCCCGGCCACCGTTTCGGTGATAACGACAGTCTCTTCCGCTTGCGCTTCAGCCTGGCTTAATGCCGGGGCGTCCTGTTCTGCCTGCTGCTCTGCGGGTTCTGCGACCTCTTGTGTCTGCTCCTCCGCTACAGGTTGTTTCTCTTCCTCTTTGCCAAATCCCAGCCAGGAAAAAAAGCCACGTTTTTTCTCTTTTGCCATTGTGTGACGACACTCCTCGATGGCTTTGTCCCGGTCGCGCGTGGTTTCCAGGGGTAAATCAATGAAAGTTGGTCAGCGCCAGACCGGCGTAAACCGCAGAATAATGCATGACTTCAGCAACTCAGTAGTCTAACACTTTCCAGCCAGCTCACCACAGCACCCTTTTTTAACGTTTCTTCTCACCGATTCGCCCGTTAAACTACGCAACAAATTATGACGAGTTGTGAGCAAGATGAATAAAAACCCCCGCAGTACAGGCGGTGCCGGGCAGATTCGCATCATTGGCGGCCAGTGGCGCGGACGCAAACTGCCGGTGCCGGACAGCGCCGGACTGCGCCCGACCACCGATCGGGTACGTGAGACGCTGTTTAACTGGCTGGCCCCGGTGCTGCCAGAGGCGCGCTGCCTCGACTGCTTTGCCGGTAGCGGCGCATTAGGACTGGAAGCCCTGTCGCGTTACGCGGGATCGGCGACGCTGCTCGAGCTGGAACGGCCGGTGGCGCAGCAGCTGACAAAAAATCTGCAGACGTTGCGCGCCAGTAATGGCACCGTGATTCAGACCAATGCGTTAAACTGGCTGGCACAGCCAGGTGAACCCTTTGATGTGGTGTTTATCGATCCGCCGTTTCGTCAGGGATTGCTGGAACAGACGTTACAGCTGCTGGAGCAGAATCACTGGCTGGCCGATCAGGCGCTGATTTACGTCGAAAGTGAAGTGGAAAATGGCGCACCGCCGGTGCCGCCAGAGTGGGATCTTTATCGCGAGAAAATAGCCGGACAAGTGGCTTATCGTTTGTATCAACGTCAACAGGAGACGCAGGATGTTACTTAATTTGGGGCGTCTGTTGATGCTATGCGTGTGGGGATTTCTGCTGGCTAACCTGGTTCATCCCTACCCGAAACCGCTGACTTATTTTATCAACGTTGCGCTGATTTTCATGATCCTGATGCATGGTCTGCAGCTGGTGTTACTGCGCACCACGCAGACCAAAGATGCGCCGCCGATTGACCGCGTCACCCAGGCCAAAGTGTTTCTGTTCGGGGTGTTCGAACTGGTCGCCTGGCAGAAGAAAAACTTCCCACGCAAGAAATAATCCCGGGCGGGCGCAATGCCCGCCGGTTACTGCCGGGGTGTGAAGCTGATAAAGCGCGTGCCCTGCATCTTCAGCTCGCCTCTGGCGCCCTTGTCCAGCTGATGATATTCCGCCTCTTTAAGCTGCACTTTGATGTCGCTGGCACCGTTCAGCGGGTGAAACAGCACCTCGTAGCGCATCTCTTCCCCGGCGATCACTTCCCGCTGCCGTGAACGGCGATTGGGTGCAGGAAATTCACGTTTGGTTTTGACCTCAACCTGCAGAGAACGCTCGGGTGAAGCGTCATTCACCGCCACTTCCCGGCGTTGCTTAATGAACTGACGGGTCGCCAGCACGGCGATAATCGCCAGAACGATGATAAAGATTAGCGGCGGTTTGCTCATAGCGTTCTTGTGCCTGCAGGATGATTAATCAGGCGGCAAAGCATACAACCAGAGTTGCCTGATTGTCACATCTCAGAGGCTTAACCTAAACTGAAAGGGATATTTTGGGATCTTTCACCATTTTGAACAAAAAAGGGAGAAACAATGCTCTGGTCTTTCCTCGCTGTACTTTTCTCCGGCTGGCTCTATGTCGACGCCACCTATCGCGGCCCGCAATGGCAACGCTGGTTATTTAAGCCGGTCACGCTGCTGCTGCTTGTCGGGCTGGCCTGGCAGGCACCGGTGCTGCAGACTACGGACTACCTGATTCTGGCCGGTCTGGTCGCGACGCTGGTCGGTGATGCGTTAACGCTGCTGCCACGTCAGCAGATGCTCTATGCCATCGGGGCTTTCTTCCTGTCGCACCTACTTTATACCCTCTGCTTCGCCGCCAGCATGACCATGACCTTCTTCTGGCCAATTCCGCTGACGCTGCTCATCATCGGTGCCGCCCTGATTGGCATCATCTGGAGCCGACTGGAAGATCTGCGCTGGCCTGTCTGCACCTTTATCGGCATGACGCTGGTGATGACCTGGATAGCGACCGAGCAGTACTTCTTCCGCCCGACCGATTACAGCTTCTCGATCATGGTGGGTGCCGGTCTGCTGCTGCTGGCAAACGCCGTCTGGTTTATCTCACACTATCGCCGCCGCTTTACCGCCGACAGCGCGATTGTCGCCGCCTGCTACTTCGCCGGTCACTTTATGATCGTGCGCTCGTTGTGGGTCGTCTGAAAAAATAGCCTTGACTCTGGAGTTCACTCCAGAGTGTAGGATAAGGGATGGGCTGCGTTGCTCATCCCACTATCCTTACACTCTGGAGGTCATATGCATCAACATCACGCCTGTGGCTGCGGCAAACCCCGTGCCAGTCACGCCGCAGCAAAACCGCTGTGCCAGGTTCGCCAGGCCCGCCCCCTCTCCCTTTCTATTCACGCCGCGACGCCTGTACCTGCCGAGACGGCAGGCTGTTGCTGTGACAGTCACTGCAGCCCTGGCAACGACGCCGACACCGCTGAGGAAAGCGACCGGCGAGGTGCCGACAGTTATCCCTTTAGCTGGCAGGTCAGCGGGATGGATTGCCCGTCGTGTGCCCGCACCATTGAAACCGCTGTCCGTCAGGTGAGTGGCGTGACCGACGCCCGTGTCTTGTTCAGCAGCGAGAAACTGGTGGTCAACGCTGACCAGGACGTACAAAACGCCGTTGAACAGGCGGTGAAAAAAGCCGGCTTCCAGCTCGCAACCCCATCAGCCACGTCGGCCACATCCCCCGCTACGCCGGGCTGGCAGCATAACCGGATGCTGATTTTGCTGGCGCTGTTGGTGCTTGCAAGTAGCATTCTCAGCCAGTTCGCGCCCGCCTGGGGCGATCGGCTGTTTGTGCTGACCACGCTGGTCGGCCTGGTCCCGGTGGCGCGCGGCGCCTGGCAGCGTCTGCGCAGCGGATCGCCTTTTACCATTGAGACATTAATGACGCTGGCGTCAGCTGGCGCGCTGATTATTGGCGCACACGCTGAAGCCGCGATGGTGCTGGTGCTGTTTCAGCTGGGCGAACAGCTGGAAAGCTATGCCGCTTCCAGGGCGCGCAGCGGCGTTACCAGCCTGATGGCGTTGCGGCCTGAATCGGCGATCCGCCTTGAACAGGGCAAACGTACTGAGGTACCGCTCGCAGCGCTGCAACCCGGCGATGTGATTGAAGTCGCGGCGGGCAGCCGCTTGCCGGTCGATGGCAGCTTAATCAGCCCGCTTGCCAGTTTCGATGAGAGCGCGCTAACCGGTGAATCACTGCCGGTAACGCGGGCCAGCGGCGAAAAAATCCTCGCCGGTGCTACCAGCGTTGATCGCCTGGTGATGCTGGAAGTGGTGTCGAAGCCGGGTGAAAGCGCGATCGACCGTATCCTGCAGCTGATTGAAGAAGCGGAAACGCATCGTGCGCCGGTCGAACGCTTTATCGACCAGTTCAGCCGTATTTACACGCCGCTGGTCATGCTGCTGTCGCTGCTGGTGATGGTGGTGCCGCCACTGCTCGGCGCAGGCGACTGGCAGCCGTGGATCTACAAAGGGCTGACACTGCTGTTGATTGGCTGCCCCTGTGCACTGGTGATCTCCACGCCTGCCGCCATTACCTCCGGGCTGGCTGCAGCGGCGCGACAGGGCGCACTGATCAAAGGCGGTGCGGCGCTGGAGCGGCTGAGTTCGGTGCGCAGAATGGCGTTTGATAAAACCGGTACTCTGACGCTGGGCAAGCCGCAGCTGACGCAGATCCTGCGCTTTGGCACGGCCAGCGAGTCAGAGATGCTGGCGCTGAGCGCCGCTGCGGAACAGGGTGCCACCCATCCGCTGGCCAGCGCTATCGTGGCGGCCGCGCAGGCGCGTGATCTGGTGATTCCTGACGCGCAGGATCAGCAGGTGCAGGCGGGACGCGGCATCAGCGCGAAAGTCGCTGGCCAGCAGATTCAGCTGCTGACGCCCGGCCATGCACCCGGTCTGACGCCGCAGCAAAATGCGCAGATAGCGCAACAGGAAGCTGAAGGTGAAACCCTGGTGGTGCTGATGCGCGATGGCGAAGCGCTGGGTGCGCTGGCTCTGCGCGATCAGTTGCGCGACGACGCCGTCGAGGCGTTAAAGGCGCTGAAAAAGCTGGGTATTGAGAGCCTGATGCTGACCGGCGACAATCCGCGCGCTGCGGCGACCATTGCCCGCCAGCTCGATATTGATTATCGCGCCAGTCTGCTGCCCGCCGATAAAGTCGCGGCGATCCGCGAACTGAGTCAGCAACAGCCGCTGGCGATGGTCGGGGATGGCATTAACGACGCGCCAGCAATGAAAGCGGCAACGCTGGGCATTGCGATGGGCAGCGGCACCGATGTGGCGCTGGAAGCGGCCGATGCTGCCCTGACGCGTAATCAGCTCAGCAATCTGGCTCCGATGATTGCGCTGGCACGCCGGACTCGGCGCATCATCCGTCAGAATATCGGTATTGCGCTGGGGCTAAAGGCGATTTTCCTGGTCACAACCCTGCTGGGTCTGACCGGACTCTGGCTGGCGGTGCTGGCAGATTCGGGTGCGACCGCGCTGGTCACCGCCAACGCGCTGCGGTTACTGCGTCGCCGCGCCTGAGCAGGCGGCTTCTGATCTGAAGAGTGAGGTTAACGGCGGCCTGTACGGCTGTCGTCAACCCGCCATGCCTTTGCGGATCAGAAACTGATAGGGCAGCGTGTCGGTTTGCTGCGCCAGCAAGCCATGTTCCATAAAGCGGCAGAAGCCGGGAATATCGCGCGTGGTGGCCGGATCATCGGCGATGATCAGCAACGTCTCGCCATCCTGCAGGCTGCGTACGGTTTTGCGCACCATCATCACCGGCTCCGGGCAACGCAGGCCACGGGCATCCAGCTGATGGTCGGCAGAGGAAAAAGCATCGCTCATAATCAACTCGGTTCAGGTAAGGGGCGCTCATTCTAGCGCGTGCTGGCGGTGAAGCAAGGCGATAACGATTGCGCTAAAATTAACCATTGCATAAAAAGCACAACGCGGTAAGATGCCGCCGCTTTTTGCTCATAAAACTGCCAGGCGCTGCCCGAACGGCGTCCCGCAATGGGTTCCCTCACCCCAACATTAAAAAGGTTGAATATGCTCGCATTTTCTTCGCGTCAGCGCATGCATGCGCTTTTCTGGTTATCGCTGTTTCACCTGCTGGTGATCACTTCGAGTAACTATCTGGTTCAGTTGCCTATTTCAGTGTTTGGCTTCCACACCACCTGGGGTGCATTCAGCTTCCCGTTTATCTTCCTGGCGACCGATCTCACCGTGCGTATTTTTGGCGCACCGCTGGCCCGACGCATTATTCTGGCCGTGATGATCCCGGCGCTGTTTATCTCTTACAGTGTCTCGGCGCTGTTCTATCAGGGTGAATGGCAGGGCTGGCAGGCACTGGAAGTGATGAATCTGTTTGTTGCCCGTATCGCCTGCGCCAGCTTTATGGCTTACGCGCTGGGTCAGATCCTCGACGTTCACGTGTTCAACCGTCTGCGTCGCCTGCCACAGTGGTGGATTGCGCCGGGCTGCGCCATGTTCCTGGGGAATATCAGCGATACGCTGGCCTTCTTCTTTATCGCCTTCTATAAAAGCCCCGATGCGTTTATGGCGCAGCACTGGGTTGAGATTGCCCTGGTGGATTACAGCTTCAAAGTGCTGATCTGCATGGTCTTCTTCCTGCCCGCCTACGGCGTGCTGCTCAACGCGGCGCTGAAGCGTCTGGCTGAACGCCAGACCGCCCGCCAGATCAATTTCGGCTAAGCGCCCATACGGTTTCCACTACTATCCGCTAAGATCTTCTGACAATCATCAGGTTGCGTTTGCAACCTGATTCCTGTTGTATTAATGCCTGACTGGAAACTTAAAAAGGGATTCTGATGCGCAACCTGGTGAAATATGTAGGAATGGGTTTACTGGTACTCGGCTTAGCAGCCTGTGACCAGAAGAAAGATGAAGCGGCGAATGACAACGGCGTCAGCGCCAGTCAGTCGGCGCAAACCGTCACGCTGATGGATGGCAAACTGAGCTTCTCGCTGCCACCAGGCATGTCCGATAAAAGCGGTAAACTGGGTTCGCAGACCACTAACATGCACGTTTATGCGGATGAAACCGGTGCCCGCGCCATTATTGTGATTGCCGGCGACCCGACCAATGATGGTCTGGATGTGCTGTCGCAGCGTATGGAACAGCAGCAGCGTAACCGCGATCCGCAGTTGCAGGTGGTGTCGAACAAATCTGTGACGCTGAAAGATCAGCCCGCACAGCAGCTGGATACGGTGATTTCTGCCAATAACCAGACCTCATGGTCTTCGGTGGTTCTGGCGAAAGTGGATGGCAAACTGGTGACGCTGCAGATTACGCTGCCAGGTGATAATCAGCAGCAGGCGCAGAGCGATGCTGACAACATCGTGAAAAGCATTACGCTGAAGTAAAACAAAAGGCTGGCTTCCCTGCACGGGGAAGCCAGCCTTCGGTCAGAAGGGCTTTTTATAAACCTGCATTCTCGCGAATATATTTCCGCGCTTTCACCGCATATTCAAACGGATTGGCCAGTGCCGGATCCTGCTCCGCTTCAACCACCATCCAGCCTTTATAGCCGTAATCATCCAGGATTTTGAACACCGGTCTGAAGTCGATCACGCCATCGCCCGGTACGGTAAAGGTGCCCTTTTTCACTCCTTCCAGGAACGAGAGATGGTTCTCACGCACCTCGGCGACCACCTCATCACGCACATCCTTAAGATGAACGTGGAAGATGCGCGGCAGATATTTCTCCAGTACCGCCAGCATCTTCTGCTGGGAGCCTTCGGAGTAGTAGACGTGGCCGGTGTCATAGAGCAAACCGACCTGCTCGTCGGTCATCTCCATAAACCGGTCAATCTCTTCAGTGGTCTGAATGCCGGTGCCCATGTGGTGATGCAGCGTCACGCGCATCCCTTTCTCCGCCGCGATGCGGGCCAGTTCGTTGTAGCCTTCCGCGGTTAACTGCCACTCTTCATCGCTGAAAATGGCCTTCTCTTCAAACACCGCAAGCCCGGTGCCCTGAATACTTTTGCTCTGTTCGGAACAGCCAATCACCCGCGCGCCCATCGCATGCAGGAAGTTCATATGCTCGATGAACTGTTCGATGGTTTTCTGTTTATCGCCATTAGCGAAAAAGGTGCTGAACCAGGCGTTGCAGATCTCAATGCCGCGAATGTCGAGCATCGGTTTCAGGATCGCCGGATCGCGGGGATATTTGCTGCCTACTTCGCTGCCGGTAAAGCCAGCCAGCGCCATCTCACTGACGGTTTGCTGGAAGGTATTCTCACTGCCGAGATCCGGCATGTCATCGTTGGTCCAGCCGATCGGGGCGATCGCCAGTTTTACATTCTCTTTGTTCATTATCTTATTCCCAGGCGGAGAGCGGCCATGCCGCATAGACAGCTAAATCAGTTATAGAAAGCAGGACGCGGCGGCATCTCTACCGGCTCAATCGCACCACTGTTCTGCGCTTTAATGCAGGCATCGGCGGCGACTGAGGCGGCAAAGCCATCCCAGGCAGAAGGACCGGTCAACTGGCCCGCTTTGATGTCGTTGATAAACGCCTGCAGCTCAACGTCATACGCCTCGATAAAGCGATCTTTCCAGTCCACCAGAATGGTGTTCGACAGGCGGGCCTCTTTGCGCAGCTGCACCGAAGAGGGCTCTGGCAGGCGCGCAATCCCCTCTTCACCCACCACTTCACACTGAATGTCATAGCCGTAAGCGCAGTTAACGAAGATCTCGACGTCAATGCGAACCCCTTTCTGGGTTTCGAACAGCACGATCTGCGGATCTTTCAGCTGACTGTGTGACTTCGAGGTAACGCGCGGGAAGACTACCTGCACCGTTTTATAGTCATCGTTTGTCAGCCAGCGCAGCACATCCAGCTCGTGGATCAGGGTGTTGGTGATCGCCATCGGCGTGGTGTAGTTCTCCGGCACGGTCGGGTTGCGGTGCGCACAGTGCAGCATCAGCGGCTCACCGATATCGCCATCGGTGATCACTTTTTTCAGTGCACGGTAGCCCGCATCGTAAGGACGCATAAAGCCGACCTGCACCAGGCGTTTACCCGCCTGAATCTCTGCATCCACGACCCGGCGGCAGCCCTCGGCGCTCATCGCCAGCGGCTTCTCACAGAACACCGGTTTACCGGCGGCAATCGCCGCTAAGGTGAACTCTTCATGGGTCGGATCCCATGAGGTGACCAGCACCGCATCAACATCCGGAGACTGAATCACGTCGTGTCCATTTTCGAATACCTCCGCCTCAATATTCAGGCGTTGCAGTGCGGCACGCGCGCCTTCGACATTAATGTCAGAGACGGCAACCACCTGTGCACCCTGCAACACATGGCTGCAGCGACGAATATGTTCCTGACCAATTGCACCTGTACCGATGACGCCAAGTTTCAAAGTCATAATTACACCTGTGTAGGGTTCGTACGGAGAAGAGCAAAACGGGCCGTGGCACGGCCCTGAAATTAATATTTTCGCGCCTGATCCAGATGGCTGTTGAGCTTGTCCGCCACCGCCTGAGAACGTTCGGTCTTCGAGGCCTGCGCCACGCCGACGTGCCACCAGCTGAAATATTTGTGGATCATGGTTTTTGGCAGCACTTTGATGTCGATAAGAGTGGAAACCGTCTGGGTGCGGGCATCTTCCAGCGCCGCCTTAAGCTGCTCCAGCGTGGTCACACGATAGGTTTTGCAGCCATAACCGGCGGCAATAGCGGCGAAATCGACCGGGATAAAGCCGCCGTCCAGCTTGCCGCCTTCCGCATTACGGAACCGGAACTCAGTGGTAAAGCTGTCCATGCCGTGTTCCATCTGCAGGTTATTGATGCAGCCGTTGGTCATGTTATCCAGCAGCACTACGTTGATCTTCGCCCCTTCCTGAATCGAGGTGACCAGCTCTGAGTGCAGCATCATAAAGGAGCCATCACCGACCAGCGCATAGACCTCGCGCTGCGGCTGCGCCAGCTTCACACCCAGCGCGGCATTCACTTCATAACCCATGCAGGAGTAGCCATATTCAACGTGATAGGCGTTGTAATCTTTGGTGCGCCAGACGCGCTGCAGGTCGCCCGGCAGACTGCCCGCCGCTGCCACTACCACTGCGTCTTTTGGCAGTTGCTCATTTAAGGTGCCGAGCACGCTGCTTTGCGTCAGCAGCGACTGGGTCAGGCGGTTAAACTCAGCGAACACCGCTTTACGGTCGAGATGATCCGCAATCTCCGGCACAAAGTCGCCATCGTGATATTCCACCTGGTAGACACGCTGCGTCTCTTTCAGCAGTTGGCTCTGTGCCTGCTCAATCTGGTTGCCCCAGTCGTTGCTGTAGTGCTGCGAGGCCAGACCGGCGGTGAGCGCGGTCAGCCCTTCGCGGGCATCGGCCAGCAGCTGCACGCCATCGAGCTTGTAGCTGTCAAAGTTACTGACGTTGATGTTCAGGAAGCTGACATCGGGATGCTGGAAAATCCATTTCGACGCGGTGGTGAAGTCGGTGTAGCGGGTGCCGATGCCGATCACTAAATCGGCCTCTTTCGCCAGCAGGTTAGCCGCCAGACAGCCGGTTTCGCCCACGCCGCCGACATTCAGCGGATGGTCAGAGACCAGCGTGCCTTTGCCCGCCTGCGTCTCCGCAAAGGGAATCTGATAGCGCTCGGCAAACTGGCGCAGCGCCTCGCCCGCTTCGGAGTATTTCACTCCGCCGCCGCAGATAATCATCGGCTTGCGCTTACGGTTAATCAGCGTCAGGGCATCTGCCAGCTGCGCCGCCACCGGCAGGCGGCGATCCAGACGGTGCACCCGTCTCTGGAAGAAGTAGTCCGGGTAATCCCAGGCTTCGCCCTGCACATCCTGCGGCAGCGACAGCGTGACCGCGCCGGTTTCTGCCGGATCGGTCAGTACGCGCATGGCGTTGATACAGGCGGACATCAGCTGTTCCGGGCGGCTGACGCGATCCCAGTATTTGCTGACGGCGCGGAAGGCATCGTTGGTGCTGATGCTGAGATCGTAGCTCTGCTCAATCTGTTGCAGCACCGGATCGGGCTGGCGGGTGGCGAAGACGTCGCCTGGCAGCAGCAGCAGAGGAATGCGGTTGGCGGTAGCGGTCGCCGCGGCGGTGATCATATTGGCCGCACCAGGCCCCACAGACGAACTGCAGGCGATAATCTGGCGGCGCAGCGACTGGCGCGCAAAGCCGGTGGCAGCATGAGCCATACCCTGCTCATTACGGCCCTGGTAGACCACCAGATCGCCGCTATCCTGTTCCAGCGCCTGGCCCAGCCCCAGCACGTTGCCATGTCCGAAAATGGCGAAGATGCCTTTTACGAACTTCGTCTCAACGCCATCGACATCAATGAATTGATTATCAAGAAATTTAACCAGCGCCTGTGCCGTGGTCAGTCTGATAGTGCCCATATTCTTCCTTACATGCTGGTGGACCCCGACTTCCGCGACAGCACGCCAGGCGTTGTCATCGGCGGAAAAGGCGACCTGAATAACTGAAACGTGAGGCGATTATAAACAAATATATTTTTCATAAAACACGATTACAGAAGAAACATTTCATTTTGCGAGTGAGATCAAATTTAATGACGGCAACAGGTCTGGCGGGCGATTGCAGTGGGGAAATCTGGAACGTTTAACAGAGAGTGATGCCTGATGAAAAAATTCATTTCAATGCAGCAGCTTGCCTGACTGGCGTGCGGATTCCTGCGATCCCCTTCACAACCCTGACATACCGCACATCACGCTGGCAGAGTTCGCGCAGGCGGGCGGCAATCAGGAGTTTTACCTGGTTCACAAAATTGCGATGGATATTTCATTTCGTATTGAATATGGAATTTTTATTCCTCATACTCCCCTTCATAGCCAGTCAGACACCTACAGACCCGGAAGCAGAGCGTAACTGGTGTCGGTCTTTACGCCCGCCAGCGCTGCTAATCACAGAAGGAAACCACAGGTATGAGTACACAACAGAAACCGCTTGATGTGATTTGTATCGGGCGCATCGCCGTTGATTTTTATGGCCAGCAAATCGGGGCGCGACTGGAAGATGTCACCTCCTTTGCTAAATATCTGGGCGGCTCCTCGGGCAATGTCGCCTATGGCACCGCGATTCAGGGGCTGAAATCGGCGATGCTGGCGCGGGTGGGAGATGAGCATAATGGTCGCTTTCTGCGTGAAGAGTTGCAGCGCGTAGGCTGTAACACCGATGCGCTAATCACCGATCCGCAGCGTCTGACCGGACTGGTGATCCTCGGCATCAAAGATGAAGAGACTTTTCCGCTGATTTTCTACCGCGATAACTGCGCCGATATGGGTCTGGTTCCGGACGATATCGATGAAGCCTTTATTACCTCTGCGCGCGCAGTGGCGGTTACCGGCACCCACTTATCCCATCCTCAGACCCGCGAAGCGGTGCTGAAAGCGCTGGATATCGCCCGCCGCAACGGCCTGCGCACGGCGCTGGATATCGATTACCGCCCAGTGTTGTGGGGACTGACCTCTCTGGGCGACGGTGAAACGCGTTTTATTGAGTCGTCACAGGTCACGCAGCAGTTACAGGAAGTGGTGCACTATTTCGATTTGATCGTCGGCACCGAAGAGGAGTTTCATATTGCCGGTGGCAGCACCGACACCCTGACCGCGTTGAAAAACGTGCGTCAGGCGAGTCAGGCGACGCTGGTCTGCAAACGTGGACCGCTGGGTTGCGTGGTGTTTGAAGGCGAGATCCCGGATAGCTGGGAACAGACTGAGCTGCACACGGGCGTACGCGTCGAGGTTCTCAACGTGCTGGGCGCGGGCGATGCCTTTATGTCTGGCCTGCTGCGCGGCTGGCTGAATGATGAGGGCTGGACTCAGGCGTGCCGTTACGCCAACGCCTGCGGAGCGCTGGTGGTATCACGCCACGGTTGTGCGCCCGCCATGCCAACCAAAGCGGAGCTGGATGATTTCCTGAGTCGCGACAAAGAGGTGAAACGTCCCGATCTCGACAGCCGTCTGAACCATCTGCACCGCGTGACTACCCGCAAGCAGCAGTGGCCGGAGCTGAATGTCTTCGCCTTCGACCACCGCAAACAGCTGGCGGATATGGCGCAGGAAGCGGGCGTGGACGAGAGCCGCATTCCGGAGCTGAAACTGCTGCTGCTGGAAGCCGCTCAGCAGGCTGCCAGAGAGGCAGGATTAGAGAATAAAAGCGGGATTCTGGCGGATACAACTTACGGTCAGAAGGCGCTGAACGCCATTACCGGTAAGAACTGGTGGATTGGCCGCCCGATTGAGCTGCCGAGCTCGCGTCCGCTGCGCCTGGAACATGGCAACATCGGCTCACAGCTGATCGACTGGCCTGCCGAACACGTGGTGAAATGTCTGGTCTTCTATCATCCGCATGACAGTGCTGAACTGCGTAAAGAGCAGGATGAGCTGGTGCTCGACGTCTGGAGCGGCTGTAACAAAAGCGGTCATGAGCTGCTGCTGGAAGTGATTCTGCCTGACAACAACCCGGATAAGAACGAAGCGTATTACTTTGATATGTTGAGCCATTTCTACAGTCTGGGCATCCAGCCTGACTGGTGGAAACTGCCACCGCTGTCGGCGGAAAGCTGGCAGGCGATCAGCGGTCTGATTGAGCAGCAGGATCCCCACTGTCGCGGCATTCTGTTACTCGGTCTGGATGCGCCCGAAGAGAAGCTTAAAGCGGGCTTCACCGCGGCGGCCAAAGCGCCCTGGGTGAAAGGTTTTGCGGTAGGCCGCACTATCTTTGGTCAGCCTTCCCGCCAGTGGTTACAGGGGGAGCTGGACGATCAGGCGCTGATTGAGACGGTTAAAGGCAACTATCTGCGACTGATTGAGTACTGGCGCGCTGCCCGCGCCTGATTTGCTGCTATGCCAGAGGCTGTCTCAACCAGGATAGCGTTGAAGGTCAATGACGACGTCTGTTACGGGCCGCTGTGAAACCGTGCGGACGCAGGGAACACGGTCAGATCGG
This sequence comes from Pantoea sp. EKM20T, assembly GCF_011800485.1. Taxonomy (NCBI): domain Bacteria; kingdom Pseudomonadati; phylum Pseudomonadota; class Gammaproteobacteria; order Enterobacterales; family Erwiniaceae; genus Pantoea; species Pantoea sp. EKM20T. The sequence continues at coordinate 130,404 of NZ_JAALFW010000010.1, forward strand.
AAAGACGCAAAAGCCGCCATCCATGGCATGCTCGGCCCGCGTCGTCCCTGACGCGGGACGCTTTCCTCCTCTGACCGTGTTCCCTGCTCATTTAGCTAATGCGTTGCTGCCAGACCCGATGCCTCAGCAATCTCACGCCATTCCAATCAGAATGGCATTTTTACTGATTATCCTTCCTCCCCTGCTGTGATTTCATCCGGGTTTCCACCCCATTATTGCCTGTGCAGAGGCGCGCCTCGGGTGCTGAGGCTAATCTGTGAACCATTTCATAAAGCCATGAAATAAACCGCGTCGTTGACGCAAAGAAATGAAATTTTCCATCCATCTGGTAATATAGCGCTCATTATGCAGCCATTATTCTAATTATACGGGCAGAAGTGATGAACAATAATCCCACCCAACTTTCTCTCTTGCAGGACGATATTCGTCGCCGCTACGAAACGCTGAGCAAGCGTCTTAAACAGGTTGCGCGCTACATCCTTGATAACAGTAACAGTATTGCTTTCGATACCGTCGCCTCGATTGCTCAACAGGCCGATGTGCCACCGTCCACGCTGATCCGCTTTGCGAATGCTTTTGGCTTCAGCGGCTTCAACGAAATGAAACAGGTTTTTCGTCAGCACCTGATGGAAGAGACGGTCAACTATACCGAGCGCGCTCGCCTGTTTCGCCAGACCTCCACGGACGACAGCGCCAGTGCGCCTGAAAGTCCGGCGGAAATCCTCAACGTCTTTACCATGGTTAACAGCCAGGCGCTGCAGCAGCTGGCGATGCAGGTTAATCCTGAGCAGCTGAACAAAGCGGTGAAACTGCTGAATGAGGCTGAGAATATCTATGTTATCGGCCTGCGCCGCTCTTTCAGCGTCGCCTCCTACCTGGTCTACGCGCTGCGTCATCTTGAGCGCCGCGCTTTCCTGATTGATGGCCTGGGCGGGATGTTTACCGAGCAGCTCAGCCTGGTAAACCCGAAAGATGTGGTGATTGCGATCAGCTACTCGCCTTATGCACGTGAAGCGGTCGAGGTGGTTGAAATGGGTGCCAAGCGCGGTGCGCATCAGATTGCCATTACCGACAGTCAGGTCAGTCCGCTGGCCGCCTTCAGCGATGTCTGCTTTGTGGTACGTGAAGCGCAGGTCGATGGCTTCCGTTCGCAGGTCGCTTCACTCTGCCTGGCACAGACGCTGGCGGTTTCGCTGGCACTGAACAACGCAAAGACCAGCTGAGTTCCACACACAAAAAAGGGCAGCGCGACAGGCTGCCCTTTTTACTGATATGAACGCGGCTTATAAACCGTGATTGCTGTTTATTTTTCAGCGAAGACTTACGCTTTCCGTGGATAGCTGTCGCTGTTCACCCAGGCGTGATCTTTCTCCCAGGTAAATTTCCACAGCCGCACCGGCCCCGCCATCACGTTCAGATAGTAGTTATTGTATCCCGCCAGCGTCGCTACCGGATGATAGCCGCGCGGTACCATCACCACGTCGCGATTATAGGGTGCCATACAGACATCAAGGGAACGGTCGTCGGTGTAGACGCGCTGCATGGCAAAGCCAGGTTCCGGATCGAAACGGTGATAGTAGGTCTCTTCCAGGTAGGTTTCGTTTTCACTCTCCTCCTGGTCGTGCTTGTGGCTGGGATAAGAGCTGGTATCGCCCTCGTTGGTATAGACTTCCACCACCAGCAGGCTATCAGCCGGTTCATTGTCAGGCAGGATATTGTGAACCAGGCGCTGGTTGCGCCCTTTTCCGCGATGCTCAACACCAACATCGGCTGGTGCAATCAGGCGCGCAGGCAGATTCCCCTGACCGGGCGCATTACAGACCGCCAGCTCAAGATCGCTGTCAGCGTAAACCTCTACTTCATCATCATGCGGCACATAAACGGAATAAGGCGGAACGCGCTCAAAAGGCGACATGCGCTGACCGATACCGGGAAAATCAGCATGGCGGGTTTTTACCGAGGCCAGCCCGGCCACCAGCACCAGACACAGCTCTTTGTCACCACTACTGAGGCGCAGGGTTTCCCCTTTCTTCAGCAAATAGGCATCAAATCCCACATAACGCCAGCCGGCGCGCTCAGGCGTCACATGCTGAATACGACCCTGCGCGTCAGGGGCTTGTGCTTTCGACAGTAAAGACATCCTGATACTCCTCTCTGTCACGATTGACGCTGCGGTGGGCTCGCGGGCGCGGTGCCAGCGAACAAAGCGACCGGCAGATTATCCTGCCGGTCGCGCACCGGGATCAGCGTTGAAATGAATCAGCCTAAGGTTGGCATACTGAATTCAGACACAGTCTGCTGACCGGATGGCCAGCGTACGGTGGCCGTTTTCATGCGGGTATAGAAACGCACGCCATCCGGCCCATGGACATTGAGCGCGCCAAACACTGAACGTTTCCAGCCGCCGAAGCTGTGGAATGCCATCGGTACCGGAACCGGCACGTTGACACCGACCATACCCGCTTCAACGTTCTGCACAAACTCACGTGCGGTGTGACCGTTGCTGGTGAAAATCGCGCTGCCGTTGCCGAACTCATGGCTGTTAACCAGTTGCAGTGCACTGTCGTAGTCCGGCGCGCGCATGATGCTCAGCACCGGCCCGAAAATCTCTTCACGCCAGATCACCATCTCAGAGGTGACATGATCAAACAGCGTGCCGCCGACGTAGTAACCTTCGGCGTGCCCCGCAACCTGCACGTTACGGCCATCGACCACCAGCTTCGCGCCTTCCTGCTCGCCTTTGTCGATGTAGCCCAGCACTTTCTTCTGGTGCGCCGCCGAAACGACCGGTCCCATCTCATTTTCATCAGCGCCCTGATTAATGCCAGGGCCGATACGCAGCGCGTTCACCAGCGGAGTCAGACGGGCGATCAGCTTGTCGGCGGTATCATCGCCCACGGCGACCACAACCGGCAGCGCCATGCAGCGTTCACCAGCAGAGCCAAACGCACCACCCATAATGGCGTTGACGGTGGCATCCAGGTCGGCATCCGGCATAACGATAGCGTGGTTTTTCGCCGCGCCAAACGCCTGTACCCGCTTGCCGTGGGCGCTGGCGGTTTTATAGATATGCTCAGCCACGCCAGAAGAACCGACGAAGCTCACCGCGGCAATACGCGGATCTTTATAGAGCTGCTCAGCATCTTCATTGGAACTGTGCACCACGTTGAATACGCCATCGGGCAGGCCCGCTTCGGTCAGCAGTTCAGCCATACGCACTGCCGCGGAAGGATCCAGAGCCGGTGGCTTCAGCACAAAGGTGTTACCGCAGGCCAGGGCTATCGGGAACATCCACAGCGGTACCATCGCCGGGAAGTTAAACGGCGTAATGCCCGCCACGACGCCGACCGGTTGCATCAGCGAGTAGCTGTCAACGCCGCTGCCGACGTTCGGGGAATATTCGCCTTTGAGCAGATGGGGGATCCCGCAGGCAAACTCAATCACTTCGATGCCACGCGTCAGTTCACCCAGCGCATCAGACCAGACTTTGCCGTGCTCAGAGACAATCAGCGCCGCCAGCTCATCACGGTGCTTCTCCATAAGGGCTTTAAAGTTGAACAGAACGCGGGCGCGACGCAGCGGCGAGGTTTTCGACCAGGCGGCAAAAGCGTCATGCGCGACACCAATCGCCTGGGCCACTTCATCAGCGGTACTTTGCGTCAGTTCACGTACCACTTTGCCGGTTGCCGGATCGTAAACAGGAATGGTTTCGTTGCTGGCGCTGAAAGTGGTTTTACCGCCAATAAAGTTACCTATGATTGTCATGATGTTGCCTCTTTAGATGGTTAAGTTCCCTGCAGACGGACCATGCGACCTGCCACACTGCCTGACCAGGCAAACCTGAAAGCGTGCTATGAAGCTATTACAGTGGAACAAATTTTTCAAATGGATCTTTTTGGAAAATTTGATTTTAGCGGCACAGATCGCATTTTTCCCGCTACTTAGTCTCTCGCGGCATCACGATGACGGGAGGCCACTAATAGCGGCCAGCCTTAGCGTAGCAGGGTAATAGCCGGGGAGTGGTTTGGGCGTTTTACTGCGAAGTCGATCCAGCCTTTATGCATCGGGCTGAAACGGAATATGAAATTAATGCGAGGCTGATCTAATAATTTGTGTTTCATTATTCACTATTAATGAAATAAATGTTCTCTTTGGTCGCATCATCCTCCTGTCCCGGAGTCAGCGCATGGCCATCGATCCAACCCGTTTCTGTATCAACCGCAAAATTGCGCCCCGGCTCTCGCTGGAGGCATTTTTTCAGCTGGTTCAGCGCCTGGGGCTGAGCAAGGTTGAACTGCGTAATGACATGCCGGGCGGCAGCGTCACTGACGATCTCAGCACCGATCAGCTGCGCGCTCTGACCGACAGGTATCATATTGATATCATCACCATTAATGCGCTCTATCCGTTTAACCGCATTGATGACGCGCTACTGGCCCGGGCCGAAGCACTGTTACAGACAGCACAACAGATTGGTGCAAAGGCGCTGGTCATGTGTCCGCTGAATGAGGGGATAGCCGTGTCACCTCAGCAAACCCAGGCGGCGATGCAGCAGCTGGCCCCGCGCTTTGCCCACTATGGCATTCAGGGGCTGGTGGAGCCGCTGGGTTTTCCGGTCAGCTCGCTGCGTTCGGCGGTACAAGCGCAGCAATTGATCGCCGCGGCGGACGTGCCCTTTAAGTTATTGCTGGATACCTTTCACCATCATCTCTATGAGCAGGCTGAGCAGGAGTTTCCAGCCGGCATTGATGTTAACCAGATCGGTCTGGTGCACCTTTCGGGCGTGGAAGATCGCCGTCCGACCGCCGAACTGACCGATGAAGAACGCATCATGCTGAGTGATAACGATGTACTGAAGAGCGTGGTGCAGGTGAAGCGGCTGGAGATGCTTGGCTATAAGGGCGTTTATGCCTTTGAGCCTTTCTCCAGTCAGCTCAGCAACTGGACCCCTGCGGAGGTTGAACGCCAGATCCGCAACAGTATTGAACTGCTGCAAGCCTGAATCCTGTTCTGCGCTTTGCGCGCACCATTAATCGGTTTATCTGTGTCTGAAAAGACGTTCTGGCCCGCTGCTGGGCCATTTTTTTTATCCTGAAGAATCGTCTGCTGCCGGCAACACCGCCTGACGCCGCTGCATGCGCAGCGTGCAGAAAAAAGCGACGCAGACCAGCAGCGCCGTGAGCAGGTAGACGCGTGAGACACCCGCATAAGTCATGATGAATCCGGCAAGTGGCCCGGTTATCCCCAGCGACAGATCCATAAAGGCGGTGTAGGTCGCCAGCGCGCTGCCCTGATTCTGCTGCGGCACCACTTTTACCGCCACCACGCCCAGCGCCGGGAATACCAGCGAGAACCCGGCACCGGTCAGAAATGCGCCCGCTTTTGCCATCCAGGGATCACCCGCTGCGGCCACCAGAAACAGTCCGGCGGCTTCAACCGCCAGACAGATGCTTGCGACCCGCAGACCGCCGTGGCGGTTAATCGCATTCGGGAACAGCAGGCGCGCGCCGACGAAAGCGCCGCTGAACAGGGAGAGCGCAAAGGCGGCCCCTTCCCAGCCTTTATCCTGATAGAACAGGGTAATAAAGGTGGCGATGACACCGAAACCCGCCGAACCCATCGCCAGAATCGCACCAAAACCGGCGATTTTCCCCAGCACCGCACGAAACGGCAGGGGTCTGGCCCGGCTGGCTTTTACGGCCGGACGCGGCACCGCGCAGACGATGCCTACCACGCAGATAGCAACAATGACCAGCGACAGCCACAGCAGGCCACCCGCCCGGAATATCACCACGCCGAGCGGCGCACCAATCGCCATCGCGCCATAAGTGACAATGCCGTTCCAGGAGATAACCCGGCCAATGTGCAGCGAACCCACCCGCGCCACACCCCACAACGAGGTGCCGGTGCCGGTAAAACTCTGACCCACGCCCAGAATCAAGCGGCCCACGCAGAGTAGCGTCAGGCTTAACAGCGGTGATTCGATGAGCGCCGCCAGCAAAATACACAACCCGCTGATCAGACAGCCCACCAGGCCGGTCACCACCACTTTCTTTGGCCCCCAGAGATCGGCATAGCGTCCGGCGTGTGGGCGGCTCAGCAGCGTCGCCACATATTGCAGGCTGATCACCAGGCCCGCCCAGAATGCGCTGAAGCCCAGCTGGTCATGCACCCATCCTGGCAATACCGCCAGCGGCAGACCGATAGTGAGATAGCTGGCAAAGTTGTAGGCCACGATAGAGAGGATCAGCAGAGAGATGTTCAGGTTTCCGGATGGGGTGTTCGGTTCCGCGGCAGGTTGTTCAGGCATGAGTCCTCGCGCTCGTATTTGGCTGAATGATAAGGTTTATCCTTTAACTATACCCGCTTTCACCACTGGTGCCTCTTAATGACACGGTTATCGGGCGGCTGCCCCTGCCCGCACGTGCAGCAGAAAGCCGGGTAAAAACCGGCACAATGGGGAGTTGCTGCTCTGCCGCGATAGCTGAGTGCTGTGGCGCTGATTACATCATCCACCTGCCACCACGCTTTACCGTTTCTCTGATAAATCAGATTGTTAATTTTGTTTCAGCTACACTTTCAACAGCCAAATTACGTTATGAGAGAGAGAATGAGCGAGCTGCAACGGGAAAAGATCGGACAAAATATTCTGATAAAACTGGCGATGCTGGTCATTATCCTCGCCGGGGTTCGGGCAGCGTCCGATATTCTGGTTCCGCTGCTGCTGGCGGCGTTCTTTGCCATTGTGCTGAATCCACTGGTGACGATGCTGATGCGGCGTGGCTTCCGCCGTGGACTGGCGATTGGGCTGGTGATCACGGTGATCTTCTGCGCACTCGTGCTGCTGGGTGCCATTATTGCCAGCTCAATGAGCGAGTTTTCCGATCTCTATCCGCAACTGCGCGCCACCATGGAGCAGAAAATGACGGTGCTGCAACATCTGGCGGCGGGCTTTCATCTTAATATTTCAACCGATGCGCTGGTACAGCGTTTCGATCCTAATACCATGATGAACCTGGCTACCGTGGCACTGAGCGGCTTTTCCGGCGCGATGACCAATACCGTGCTGCTGGTGCTGACCGTGGTCTTTATGCTGTTTGAGGTCCATCACCTGCCCTATAAAATGCGCAACGCGCTGGTGAATCCGAAAATTCGCATCGCCGGATTGCATAAAGCGCTGAAAGGCGTCACGCACTATCTGGCGCTGAAAACCCTGGTGAGTCTGATAACCGGCATCGCAGTCTGGCTGAGTCTCTATCTGCTGGATGTGAAGTTTGCGCTGTTATGGGGTGTCGTGGCGTTTATCCTCAACTTTATTCCCAATATCGGCCCGATTATCGCCGGTATCCCGCCCTTCCTGCAGGCGTTGTTACTGAACAGCCTGTTTGATGCGGCGATGGTGGCGGCGCTGTTTACCGCGATTCATATGGTGTTTGGCAATATGCTGGAGCCGCGCCTGATGGGGCGCGGTCTTGGCTTATCGACACTGGTGGTGTTTCTGTCGCTGGTGTTCTGGGGCTGGCTGCTCGGTCCGGTCGGCATGCTGCTCTCGGTACCGCTCACCAGCATTACTAAAATTCTGATGGAAACCACGCCAGGCGGCAGCCGTCTGGCGATTATGCTGGGCACCGGACGACCTAAGCGGGCACGGGCATTAACCAAGTAGCCGCTGCTGCACGTGCTGGAGATGGCTCTCCATCGCCTGACGGGCTGCTGCTTCATCGCCCGCCACAATCGCATTGGCGATCTGCTGATGGTCAGCGTTCATCTCCTGCGCGAAGCTGTTATCGGCATAATGGCGCTCCAGTCGCTGCACATGCGGGCTGTGGCGCCGGTTCCATAACTGCTCCAGCAGGTCGCGTAATACATCATTGCCGCTCATCTCACTGATCAGCAGATGGAAGCGCTTGTCCTGCTCCAGAAAGGCCGCGTCGTTTTCATTGTACTGCTGCAGTTCAGCGGTCAGCGCCAGCAGTGCTGCCCGCTGAACGGTAGTGCCGTTACGTGCGGCAAATCCTGCCAGCATCCCTTCAAAGGCTTCACGCGCCTGCAACAGATCCTGCAGACTGCAGGTTTCGCTCTCCTGCGGAACCGCAGCCTGCGGCAACGGCTGGGCGACGTAAACGCCGTTGCCCGTGCGGATATCGACCCAGCCGGTCATCTCCAGCGCAATCAATGCTTCACGCACTGATGAACGACTGACACCCAGCTGTTTTGCCAGCTCACGCTCCGGTGGCAGTAAACCACCTGCCACAAAGTCACCGCGCGTGATACCGGCCATGATGACGTTGGCGATCTGACGGTACAGGCGCTCGGTTTTTATTACTGGCAGCGTCATCACCCTCTCCTCTGATTGCACGTAAAAGCGATCTCTTCACCGATGCAGTTTGTCATGCTGCGATCCGGATCACGGCCCTGTTTTGTCCACTATCATACTCTTGGCCCAGCGGCCTGACCACTGGGCCACATCACAGTTGAGGAGTAAAAATGGAACATACATGGCGATGGTACGGCCCCAACGACCCGGTCTCACTGGATGATGCGCGTCAGGCGGGCGCGACCGGCATTGTGACGGCGCTGCACCATATCCCTAACGGCGAGGTATGGCCGGTTGAGGAGATTAAAGCGCGTCAGGCACTGCTGGCGGAAAAAGGTCTGGTCTGGTCGGTGGTAGAGAGCATCCCGGTCCATGAGGCGATTAAAACCCAGTGTGGTGACTACCTTCGCTATATCGCTAATTATCAGCAGTCGATACGCAATCTGGCCGCCTGCGGCATTGATACCGTCTGCTACAACTTCATGCCGGTGCTGGACTGGACGCGAACCGACCTCGCCTGGACGCTGCCGGATGGCGCAAAAGCGCTGCGCTTCGACGCCGACGCTTTTGCGGCCTTCGAGCTTTATCTGTTGCAGCGTCCGGGGGCGGAGCAGGATTACAGCGCTGCCGAGCAGCAGGCCGCCGCTCAGCGCTTTGCCGCCATGAGCGCAGAAGAGAAAAGCACCCTGGTGCGCAATATTATCGCCGGTCTGCCAGGCGCCGAAGAGGGTTACACCCTGGAGCAGTTTCAGGCGCAGCTGACGCAGTATGACGGCATCGACAAAGCGAAACTGCGCGAGCATATGGCGACCTTCCTGCGCGCCATCGTGCCGGTTGCGGAGGAAACGGGCGTTAAACTGGCGGTGCATCCGGATGACCCACCACGTCCTATTCTGGGCCTGCCACGCATTATTTCTACCCAGGAAGATATGCAGTGGCTGAAAGAAACCGTGGACAGCCTGCACAACGGTTTCTGTTTCTGTACCGGCTCCTATGGCGTGCGTGCCGACAACGCGCTGGTTGAGATGGCGGAAACCTATGCCGACCGCATTAACTTTATCCATCTGCGCGCCACAAAACGCGAGGCAAACCCGGCCAGCTTCCATGAAGCGGCGCATCTGGCGGGCGACGTCGATATGGTCGGCGTGATCAAGGTTATTCTGGCGGAAGAGCAGCGCCGCCGTCGGGCGGGCAACCTGCGGGCGATTCCCATGCGTCCCGATCACGGCCATCAGATGCTGGACGACCTGCATAAGCGCACCAATCCCGGTTATTCCGCCATTGGCCGCCTGAAAGGCCTTGCCGAACTGCGCGGCGTTGAAGTAGCGCTGAAACAGATCTATTTTGCCGATTAAGTAAAACGTCCTGCCCTGCGCCCGCCCTGTGACGGGCCAGGGTCTCTCCTGGCCACTGCGGCGGATCGGCCTTTTACCCTGCCTGCCTCCCGTTTTCACCTGATTGTTTTGCTGCATCGCAACGAAAACCAAACAACCTGTCAAAAAATGCAATGTCTGGTCGATAATTGACCTTAGTCAGTTCTCCTGATCGCAAAAACGCTAATCTGCACCGCCCGGAGAGATGCTATGCTGCGCCACTGATCAGCACCTCCGCATAACACCAATAATACTCAGAGGATTCAGCGGTGCCGCTACTGAAACGAAAACGCGACTACGCCAGGCTGGTGATTATTATTTCCGGCGTGCTGCCTCTGATTATTGGCATTTTTTTCACCGCCCTGGATGCGCGCCACACCGTGTATCAGCAGCAGGTCACCGCGGCGAATACGCTGTTATCTCAGGCTGAAAGAATGAGCGACAGCGCCTGGGATATGATTACCGTGCTGCGCCAGTTTCATCATCAGCCCTGCAGCCAGATTGAAAACCAGTTGCAGCGCATTGGCTCGCTAAATCCCTATTTTCGTGCGATCGGTAAAATGGAGCAGGATCACATCGCCTGCTCGTCGGTGTATGGTTCACGCCCAGGCCTGCTGAAAGAGATGATCATGCGCGACGCGCCGGTTACCGGAAAAGCCTGGTGGAGTCTGTCCATTGCCGGGACATCGGGCGTACCGAATCGTCCGGCCGTGATTTTTATGCGCGATTTGCCCGATGGCGAGGGATTCTGGGCAGTAATTGATGGCCAGTATCTGATCGATTTTATGCGCGCGATCAGCAGCAGCCATCTCTATCATTTCAGCATGACGTTCAGCGGCGGCGCGCCGATCTCGTTTGGCGATCCACACATCGCCGCGTCCAGCTGGTTTGAACCCATGATTTACCAGGCTATCTCCCATCGCTATCCGCTCTCTGTCACCCTCATTGCCTCACCCTCTGAACTGATCTCGGCCTGGCGTCAGGTGATGTTTATCATCATGCCGATGGCCGCTATCTTCTCTATTCTGCTGATGATGCTGATGGCGAACTGGCTGAAACGGCGTATTTCATGGCGCGATGAGATTCGCCGGGCCATCACCAGCGGCCAGTTCAGAGCGCACTATCAGCCGGTCTATGACAACCGGCTGCACCGCTGCAGCGGCGCTGAAGCCCTGCTGCGCTGGACAACGCCCGACGGGAAAGGCGTGCGGCCAGATATTTTTATCGGCGCAGCAGAAGCGGAAGGCATGATTGTGCCGCTGACCCGCCATCTGCTCGATTTAATTGCAGAGGATGTGCAGGCGTGGCAGGTTGAGCCCCATTTCCACCTGGCCATTAACGTGGCGGCGGATCATCTGCAGCATCCTGACTTTGTCGACGATATGCTGCAGTTTGCCGAACGGATCAAAGATAAGCAGTTCCTGATTACCCTGGAGCTGACCGAACGCAGCCTGATCAAAGATGGCGCTGAGGTGGCACGCAAGCTGGAGCAGTTACGTGGTTGCGGAATGAAGGTCGCGATTGATGATTTTGGGACCGGTCACTGTTCGCTGAGCTATTTACAGACCTTCACGATAGATTATCTGAAAATCGATCGCGGCTTTATCAACGCGATTGAATCCCTGGAGGGCAGAACGCCGGTGCTGGACGCCATTATCCAGCTCAGCCATGAGCTTGAGCTGGAAGTGCTGGGAGAAGGCGTTGAGACCGCGTTACAGTTCAGCTATCTGCAACGGCGCGGCGTGGTCTTTATCCAGGGCTATTATTATGCCCGCCCGATGGACAACACGGCGCTGGTTGCCTGGCTGACCGATCGGGGCGAACAGCCGATTGAACGGGAGCTGGCTCTTCAGACCCGGCAGGAACCCGACGTCTGAACCAGAGCAGATGGCAGCTGAACCGCCAGTCGAGCCACACTCACTCATCTTTCTGCTCTCCGCCCTGTGATGCAAAGCGGATAACCGCTTCCGGTGCCAGCATGCCTCGTAACTTCCCTCTCTTTGACCCTGTTTTGCTGAAAAAAACGGCGGTCGTCACGCTCAGTGATAATTTTTTTGCGGTTGCAAACAGCTCTATTTGTTGTAAAAACAGGCCGGATGTAGCCCAAACATGACAGATATCACACAAAAACGGTATACTCTGTCGCTGTTCGCAATAATCACAACAGTAATTATTGTGTCTGCCGGCGCATAAACAGTGCTTATTTACGGCTATGCTTAAATTTCTCAACGCAGCGGTCTGAACGACTCACACCCGGCTCGCGCCGTTGAGGACTTTCGTGTTCCAATACAGGGTAATTCTATGAAATTGCGTAGGAAGCGTGTAAAACCAATTGGGATCGATGATGTGACTATCATCGATGATACCCGTTTACGTAAAGCCATCACCGCGGCCTCTCTGGGCAACGCGATGGAGTGGTTCGACTTCGGTGTTTACGGCTTTGTGGCCTATGCGCTGGGTAAGGTCTTTTTCCCGGACGTTTCACCGGGCGTTCAGATGATTGCGGCGCTCGCCACTTTCTCTGTTCCTTTCCTGATTCGCCCGCTGGGTGGACTGTTCTTCGGTATGCTGGGCGACAAATATGGTCGTCAGAAAATCCTCTCCATCACCATCATCATCATGTCGGTCAGTACCTTCTGTATCGGCCTGATACCGTCCTACGCCTCCATCGGCATCTGGGCTCCTATTCTGCTGCTGTTAGCGAAGATGGCTCAGGGCTTCTCGGTGGGCGGTGAATATACCGGTGCCTCAATCTTTGTGGCCGAATATTCGCCTGACCGTAAACGCGGCTTTATGGGAAGCTGGCTCGACTTTGGTTCGATTGCGGGCTTCGTGCTCGGTGCGGGCCTGGTGGTGCTGATTTCCTCCATTATCGGAGAAGAGAGTTTCCTTGAGTGGGGCTGGCGTCTGCCGTTCTTCGTCGCGCTGCCGCTGGGAATTATCGGTCTTTACCTGCGTCATGCGCTGGAAGAGACCCCGGCATTCCAGCAGCACGTAGACAAACTGGAACAGGGCGACCGCGAAGGCCTGCAGGATGGTCCACAGGTATCGTTTAAAGAGATTGCGACCAAACACTGGCGTAGCCTGCTCTCCTGTGTCGGTCTGGTTATCGCCACTAACGTCACCTACTACATGTTGCTGACGTACATGCCGAGCTACCTGTCACATAACCTGCACTACAGCGAAGACCACGGTGTGATGATTATCATCGCCATCATGATCGGTATGCTGTTTGTCCAGCCAATGATCGGCATGATGAGTGACCGTTTCGGCCGTCGTCCGTTTGTCATCATCGGCAGTATCGCCCTGATGATCTTCGCGATTCCTGCCTTTATGATGATCAACAGTGGCGTACTGGGACTGATTTTTGGTGGTCTGCTGCTGCTGGCGGTAATCCTCAACGCCTTTACTGGCGTGATGGCCTCTTCACTGCCTGCGATGTTCCCGACGCACATCCGCTACAGTGCGCTGGCGAGTGCGTTTAACATCTCGGTACTGGTTGCCGGTCTGACGCCAACGCTGGCTGCCTGGCTGGTAGAAACGACCAATAACCTCTACATGCCAGCCTACTATCTGATGGTGGTGGCAGTGATTGGTCTGATTACCGGTCTGTACATGAAAGAAACTGCCAATAAGCCCCTGAAAGGGGCAACACCGGCGGCTTCTGATATGGAAGAAGCGCGCGAAATCCTGCAGGAACATCACGATAACATCGAGCACAAAATCGAAGATATCGACGAAGAGATCTCCCGTCTGGAAGCGAAACGTAAAAACCTGGTGCAGCAGCATCCGGATATCAACGAGTAATCGTTCTGCTCTCCCGCCGCCCGGCGGGAGAGTTCTTTTCCCCCTCTCTTACCGCACACAAACCTTCATCCCTCGCGGGCAAAGGGAGTAAACTGTTGTCACTTTTTTCACCTGCGTAAGAATGAAAATGTCTGATTATTCCCTTATCCAGCGCCCAAGAAGATTGCGCGCCAGCGCCTCAATGCGTGAAATGTTCCAGGAGTCCTCACTGAGCCTGAACGATCTGGCTCTGCCCATCTTTGTTGAAGAAGAAGTCGACGATTACAAAGCGATTCAGGCGATGCCTGGCGTGATGCGTATTCCGGAAAAACGTCTCGCCTATGAAATTGAGCGCATCGCCAAAGCGGGTATCCGCTCGGTGATGACCTTCGGTATTTCGCACCACACCGATGCCACCGGCAGCGATGCCTGGAACGAGAACGGTCTGGTGGCACGTATGTCCCGCATCTGCAAAGATACCGTGCCAGAAATGATCGTGATGTCTGACACCTGCTTCTGTGAATACACCAGCCACGGCCACTGTGGCGTGTTGTGTGATCACGGCGTCGATAACGATGCAACCCTGGAAAACCTGGGTAAGCAGGCCGTCGTTGCCGCCGCAGCCGGTGCGGATTTCATCGCCCCGTCAGCGGCGATGGATGGTCAGGTTGAGGCGATTCGCCGGGCACTGGACGCCGCGGGCTTCACTCAGACCGCCATCATGTCCTACTCCACCAAATTCGCCTCCTCGTTTTACGGCCCGTTCCGTGAAGCGGCCGGAACGGCGCTGAAAGGCGACCGTAAAACCTACCAGATGAACCCGATGAACCGCCGTGAAGCGATCCGTGAATCGCTGCTCGACGCGGCGCAGGGCGCGGATTCACTGATGGTGAAACCGGCAGGTGCTTATCTGGATATCCTGCGCGATATCCGTGAACGTACCGAATTGCCGCTGGCGGCTTATCAGGTGAGTGGTGAATACGCGATGATCAAATTCGCCGCTCAGGCTGGTGCCATTGATGAACGCAATGTGGTGCTGGAAAGCCTGGGTGCGATTAAACGCGCCGGTGCAGACCTGATTTTCAGCTATTTCGCCCTTGATCTCGCCGAACAAAAAGTGCTCTGATCCCCTCCTTATAAAGAGCGTGATGGCTATGTCACGCTCTTCTTCTTCGCCGTAAGGCAAACACCAGAACCTGGCTTGAGCTAAAAAAATAAAGGGCTCTGTGATGAAAGCACCTGAAATCGCTGCCGACGAGGCACAACGTTTATCGCAGTTGCGTGCGCTGAACATAATGAACACACCAGCGGAAGAACGATTTGATCGTTTAACCCGTCTGGCGCGCCGCCTGTATGACGTTCCTATCGCGTTAGTCAGCCTGCTGGAAGCTGACCATCAGTGGTTTAAATCCGCTCAGGGATATGAACCCGCAGGATCTCCCCGCGACATCTCGTTTTGCGGCCATGCCATCCTGCAGGATGAGATTATGATCGTTGAAGATGCCGCAGAAGATGAACGTTTTTATGATAATCCGCTGGTTACCGGCGAACCGCACATCCGCTTTTATGCCGGCTGTCCGCTGCGGGCACCGGGCGGCGCTAAAATGGGTACCCTCTGTATCATTGGTCGTGAACCGCGTCAGTTTAATGAAGAGGATCAGGCCACGATGCGCGACCTGGCCGCCATGGCCGAAGCGGAACTGGTCGCCTTTCAGACTGCCACCTGTGATGAACTGACGCAGATCACCAATCGTCGCGGCTTTATGACGCTGGGACAGATGGTGCTGAACGAGTGCCGGCTGAAAAACCGGCCCGCCTGCCTGACCTTTCTCGATCTCGACAAATTTAAGCAGATTAATGACACGCTGGGCCACCGTGAAGGCGACCGCGCGCTGATGGACTTTGCCGATGCGATGAAAGTGGTGTTCAAGCATTCGGATCTGTTTGCCCGTCTTGGCGGCGATGAGTTTGTGGTGCTGTTTAATGGTCTGCAGCAGCAGCAGAGCGAAGCGCTGCTCCTGCAGTTTGACCGTTATCTGCAACAGCAATCAGTCAGTCTGAACCGCCGTTACCGCCTGCAATTCTCGTCCGGCGTCGTGGAGTTTGACGCGGCGCATCCGCAATCGCTGGAGCAGTTGCTGCACGACAGCGATGAGCAGATGTACCTCAGTAAAAAGCAGAAACGCGTGGCGATCTAAGGTCAGGCGCCGCAGCGCCTGACGGTTCAGGGACGCGCCAGATCGTCGAGCAGCGTCTGGTTAAATTTTGCCGGTTCTTCCATTTGCGGCGCGTGTCCCATACCGGGGAATTCGATTAAGCGCGCCCCCGGAATGCGTTTTGCGACCTCTTTCCCCAGTACCGCGTAATCACCCAGCCGGGCTTTCACCTCTGCCGGGGCGATATCACTGCCGATGGCAGTCGTGTCTGAGGTGCCGATCATCAGCGTGGTGGGCACTTTCAGATCGCCGAATTCATAAAATACGGGCTGCGTGAAGATCATGTCGTAGATTAAGGCGGAGTTCCACGCCACCTTCTGGTGGCCCGGCCCACTGTTGAGTCCGGCCAGCATATCAACCCACTTGTCATATTCGGGTTTCCAGCGACCGACATAGTAGGTCTGCTGCTCATACTTCTTAATGCCCTCTGCGCTGAGTTTGAGTTCGCGCTGATACCACTGATCTACGGATCGCCACGGTGCGCCTTTGGCTTTCCAGTCCTCCAGCCCGATCGGGTTAACCAGCACCAGCTTCTGTGTCTGTTCCGGGTACATCAGCGCATAACGTGTTGCCAGCATCCCGCCAGTGGAGTGACCCATAATCACCGCCTTCTTCACACCCAGCCGGGTGAGCAACTGATGGGTGTTATCTGCCAGCTGCTGAAAACTGTACTGGTAACTGGCTGGCTTAGTGGAGCTGCAGAAGCCAATCTGGTCGGGCGCGATAACGCGATATCCCTGCTGACTGAGTGCCCGAATGGTCTCTTCCCAGGTCGCGCCACAGAAGTTTTTACCGTGCATCAGCACCACGGTTTCGCCGTTGGCCCGTTGCGCCGGTTTCACATCCATATAGCCCATACTCAGCGATTGCTGCTGGGATTTAAAATCAAAATGCTGCAGCGGATAGGGGTATTGAAATCCTTCCAGCTGTTCGCCATACACACCAGCGGCACTGGCCGGTGCATGAGCAAATAACGCCAGCGAGGTGAGCAAGGCGGCAAGCGGTTTTTTCAGCGCGTATGTCGGGCTCATCCGGGGGGTTCTCCAGGTTAAAGGTGAGCCGTAAGCCTGGCATGTCGCAGCCAAAAATCTATTGATGTGCCGTGCTATAGCCGTGATTACAGAGATTCCGGCAAGGTAAACCGTGAGTCTGGCTGCGGACTCACGGCTCGTTTTGATTATTGTCCCGCGGAATCACTTATTCATTCACCTACAATTACCAACAGATTAATCACAATTCATCTTTTTTATTAATAACACCCCCTCAAATGAATATCTTCAGAGATAACGATTAAAATCCTGAAAAATCTTTACGCAAAGAATAAGCACATTAAGATAAATATTTTAGAATCTTCTTAAATCAAACAGGGGGTTCTATGAACGAAAATAAATATAACGAAAGCGTGATCGTCTCTATCACTGAGTGGATTAATAATAATCTGGATCAGCGTTTAAGCGTTGATGATATTGCAGAAAAAGCGGGTTACTCTAAGTGGTATTTACAGAAACTTTTTGCCCGTTATCATAATGAAACCCTGGCGCGATATATTCGTAAGAAAAAGCTTAACGCCAGTGTTCATGATTTAAAAAACAGCCGCACGCCCATCATCAGCCTGGCGCTGAAATACCATTTTGAAAGCCAGCAATCCTTTACCCGATCTTTTAAGCAGATTATGGGTTGCACGCCGAGCGTCTGCCGTAAACGTCTGATGAAGGACGAGGCAAAGGAGCAGCTGGCCGACGTTGATGATCCCTGTGCGCTGTGCAGTTACGGTCGGGCGGAAAGCATAAAGCAGAGCTGTGGCGTAACAGTCCGGCCTGTTACGCGCTCAACGCGCGGATATGCGCCGGCAGACGCTTTCCGCGATCCAGGTTAATCAGGATTCATCCGGCTGATAATATTGCACACCAATCTGAATACGCTCACGTCCCTGGGTGACGCGATGACGATTGGTGTCGCGCAGTGAATAGACACAGCCACAATATTCCTGCTGATAGAAACTCTCGCGCTTGCTGATTTCAATCATGCGCGACGACCCGCCGCCTTTACGCCAGTTAAAATCCCAGTACATCAGATCCGGATACGCCGCCGCTGCGCGGACTCCGCAGCTGTTAATCTGCTTCATATCTTTCCAGCGCGAAATACCCAGGCAACTGGTCATCACCGGAAAGCCGTTCTCATGGGCATAGAGTGCCGTACGTTCAAAGCGCATATCAAAGCACATGGTGCAGCGTTCACCCCGTTCCGGTGACCACTCCAGGCCGCGCGCCCGCTCAAACCAGTTATCCCGGTCATAGTCCGCATCAATAAACGGCACACCAAATTTTTCGGCAAAGCGAATATTCTCCTCTTTACGCAGCTCATACTCTTTGAGCGGATGAATATTCGGGTTGTAGAAATAGATCGTGTATTCAATGCCGGATGCCAGCATCGCTTCCATCACCTCACCCGAGCAGGGTGCGCAACAGGAGTGCAGCAGGACTTTTTTATGGCCGCCCGGCAGAGGCAGCGGCTGACGCTGGAAAGGTTCAGACATAAGCACCTTCAATCAATAGCAGTAAAGCGGCAGTGTAATGCCGCAGGCGGGTAGTTGCAAAACCTGACCTGACGCGCCCTGTTTTGCGTAATCGTGCCCCGGCCGCAGTTTCCCTCTCCTGAACCAACCCGCTGATCTCTGATGCTTTCTTATCGCGGCAATGCTGTGTGGCACCGGTGATAGCCGGAAGTGTGATCGCCCCCACACTGGCATCGACTATGTTTACATAACATTAACAATCTTGACACTGACCCCCCGCAAGGAGACTCGCATGGTCGCGGCAAAAAAATCGGGAAATCAACAGAACCGCTTTACCTGGTTCGTCTGTTTCATGGCTGCGCTGTCCGGCCTGCTGTTTGGTCTGGATATCGGCGTTATTGCAGGGGCCTTGCCGTTTCTGGCGAAGGATTTGCAGATCACTAACCATCAGCAGGAGTGGGTAGTGAGTTCGATGATGTTTGGCGCGGCGCTGGGCGCACTGGCGGCGGGCTGGATGTCATCAAAGCTGGGACGCAAGAAAAGTATGCTGGCGGGGGCGACGCTGTTTGTCATTGGCTCGCTGTGGTCAGCCTTCTCACCGGATGTGGAGTCGCTGGTCTGTGCCCGCGTGATGCTGGGTCTGGCGGTGGGAATCGCCTCTTACACCGCGCCACTCTATCTGGCGGAGATTGCGCCTGAACGTATTCGTGGCTCAATGATTTCGATGTACCAGCTGATGCTGACCACCGGCATTGTCGTGGCCTATCTCTCCGACACCGCGTTCAGCTACAGCGGTAACTGGCGCGGGATGCTCGGCGTGATCGCCATTCCGGCGGTGATCCTGTTTATCGGCGTGCTGTTTCTGCCCAACAGTCCGCGCTGGCTGGCGGCGCACGGACGCTTTAACGAGGCGCAGCGGGTGCTGGATCGGCTGCGTAACAGCAGCGAACAGGCCCGGGAGGAGCTGGAAGAGATCCGGGAAAGCCTGCAGGTGAAGCAGCGCGGCTGGTCGCTGTTCCGTTCTAATGGCAATTTCCGCCGCGCGGTGTGGCTGGGTATGCTGCTACAGGTTATGCAGCAGTTTACCGGTATGAATGTGGTGATGTATTACGCGCCTAAAATCTTCAACATCGCCGGCTTCTCCAGTACCAGCGAGCAGATGTGGGGCACGGTGATTGTCGGGCTGGTTAATATGCTGGCCACGCTGATTGCGATCTTCTTTGTCGATCGCTGGGGTCGCAAGCCGATGCTCACCACCAGTTTTCTGGTGATGGCGGTTGGCATGGGCGTGCTGGGAACGCTGTTGCACATCGGCGTTGAGACAGATTTCCGCAAATACTTTGCTGTCGCGATGCTGCTGATGTTTATCGTCGGCTTTGCGATGGCGGCCGGGCCGGTGATCTGGCTGCTCTGTTCAGAGATTCAGCCGCTGAAAGGGCGTGATTTCGGCATTACCGCCTCCACCACCACTAACTGGGTCGGCAATATGATTGTTGGCGCCACCTTCCTGACCATGCTGGATCAACTGGGTAATGCCAACACCTTCTGGTTCTACGGCGCGCTCAACCTGGTGTTTATCGTGCTGACGCTGATGCTGGTACCGGAGACCAAACATGTGACGCTGGAGCACATTGAACGCAATCTGATGAAGGGTAAAGCGCTGCGTGACATCGGGGCGTAACCGCCCCGCTTCAGCCTACCACTGCAGTTGCTGGCCGGCGTAATCGACATAGTGATGACCACCGCGACCGCGCCACTGGATCAGCTGCTGGACGATACCGGCGGCACTCTCTTCTGCCGTCAGGGGCGCACTCTCGCCGCCCATATCCGTTTTCACCCAGCCGGGATGCAGCGTCAGCAGCGTCCCGCTCTGCGCTTCCACTGCCGGAGTCAGCGTGCGGCTCAGCATATTCAGTGCGGCTTTGCTTGCCGAGTAAATCGGCATCTGCGCCTCCGGATTTTCATTCAGGCTGCCGAGCTGAGATGAGGTCAGCGCCAGCACGCCTTCCTGTTTCAGCAGCGGCAACAGGATCTCTGCGCTGCGAACCGGGGCTATCGCATTGGTCAGGAACAGTTGCGCCAGCACCTGATCGTCACTCTGCGACACCTTCTGGTGCGCAGGCCCGGAAATCCCGGCGTTAATCAGAATCGCATCGAACGACTTGCCACTGAGCTGGCTGGCAAACTGTTGAACCGCTGATGAGTGGGTCATATCCAGCGAATGCCAGTGAATGTCTGGCCGGTTACCCTGCTCCGGGATGCCACTGCGATGCGTGGCCGTGACCTGCCAGCCCTCATCGGCAAAGGCCTGCGCCACCGCCAGACCGATACCGCGTGAAGCACCAATAATCAAAACCTCTTTTTGCTGAGCCATATTTCTTCCTCGTTGATTGTCTCGTCACAAGCTTAACGGTAAATCCGCCCAGGCAGCGGCCAGTTGTGCTTTTTAGCCAGACGACCGCACTGCAGGTAAAACCCCACGGCGTAGCGCTGTTGATGGCTTTCCATCATTAAATCGCTTTATCTTTTACTTTTAACCGGTTAGAAGAGATAAACAGTCTGACAGGCAGCAGTCAATTTGCCATTTTCGCATGGAGTCTGAATGAAAAAGCTCACCTTAGAGGTGGTGGCAAAAATGGCAGGCGTCGGGATTGCGACGGTCGATCGGGTGCTGAATGAGCGCGGCGGCGTCTCCCTGGAGACCAGCCGTAAAGTCCTGAAAGCCGCACGCGAAGTGGGGCTGAAGCGTCTGCTGCCAGAGGAGTACCAGCATCCGTGGCAGATTGAGGTGTTCCTCAGCAATAACGGCTCATCCTTTTTTCAACAGCTCACCACCCATTTCAGCGAGGTCGCCAGTCAGCTTGGCTATCGCCGCCTGAAACTACACAAAACCCTGGTGGCCGAAGCGCAGCCTGAGCAGCTGGCGCAAAGCATTATCGCCCGCAGCAGCACCCGCGACGGCATCATTGTTTTTGCGCATGACTCGCCGCCCATCTATCGGGCACTGGCGCTGTGCCGCAGCCGCAATGTGCCGGTAATCACCATCGTCACCGATCTGCCCGATGCCGACCGCTTGTGTCATGTTGGTATCGACCAGTATCAGGCGGGACGCACAGCCGGACTGCTGATGAGTAAGACAGTGAATCAGCCCGGCGACATTATGATGGTCAGTGGCCGTTTTGATTACCGCGCCCATCGTCAGCGCATCGCGGGATTCCGTGAGGCCATGGAGCAGCGCGCGCCGCAGCGTCATCTGCGTGAAGTGCTGTCGGGTCAGGATCAGCGGGAAACCATTCGCAGTGAACTGGCTCGCCATCTGCGTCCGTCGCAAGCGATTGCAGGGGTCTATAACACCGGGATGGGGAATAGTGATGTCAGCGACACCCTGCGCGCCCACCAGTTGCTGGGTAAATGCACCTACATCACCCATGAGCTTTATGATGTCACCCGCCAGCTACTGCTGAACGATGAAGTGGCTTTTACCCTGGATCAGCATGCTCAGCAGCATGCCCGTTTAGCGATTGATCTGATGCTGAGTCATCTCGAAACCGGCTATCAGCCAGATGTCTATCAGGCGGGGAAAGTGGCCTTTCGGCTGTTTACGGCGGAAAATATGGTGTGAGGTGGAATCTGTTTCCCCTGATGAAGCGCTGTCATTAAGGGAAACAGATCGGGCTCGATTAACCCGCGGCATCCCGGCTTTTATCGTCCGGGCTGTCCGCATCGTCATTACCCTGGCTCTTCTCCACTTCCTGCGGATGTCCCATCGAAAGCGCAGCCGCACTGGCCGGGTCGAACAGCGACAGACTCTCAATCTGGTCAACCATGATCACTTTACGGAACGACATCGCATCTTTGGGTTTCGAGTCGAGCGTGATGTCGTGCTCGGCGTACCACTTGCTGTAGTTATGTTCCACCGCCAGCTTCAGCGTCTTGCTGTCGCGATATCCGCTCAGCATCGGGATCAGCACGATATTTTTGGTGCTCTCATATTCAAAAGTCGAAGCATGGATCATGCCGATGTAAATGCGGCGCGACTTCATTGTAATCCACGCCAGTTCGCCCTCTTCCATGCACTGAAATAACAGTTGCTCCACACCATTAGAGCGTGACAGCTGCTGATAGAGGTCTTTACGACCGGAGACGTTCAGTCGTGCACTGCCTGCCCAGTTTGAGCGGTAAAGGCAGAGAAGAATGGCAAAGGTGAGCATGATCACCACGGGAGCCTGGATGCCCAGGAAACTCCAGTTCATAAACTCCACCTGCCACTTCAGGTGGACGCCGGGGATCATCTGGACGGCGTTGGCGATGCCGGAGATACAGAGCAGCACCAGCCAGATGATACCGGTCGCAAACACACCCTGCAGGACGAAAATACAACCGTAAAGCGCGACCAGGAAATAGACATCCCAGCCCGACGAACGACGGATTTTAAAGCGGCTGTTCAAATCACGGCTGGTGTACCAGTAACCACTGACCATCAACACCATAAATATTGCGGTACCCACCTCACACTCCCTTTAACGTATTCACGTGGCGGGCAAAATCTTCATGGACTTCCTCGCTCAGCGTGTTGACCGAGATATTGCCGTTTTCATCAATAATGATACGCTCACCTTCAGCGATCGAGTCGTTGATATCCTGACGGGTCATGATCTGCAGAAACTTATCCGGACTGGCAAAGACCGACTTAACAAATTTAAACATAGCGATCCACTTGTTGGCCTTAAAATTGAAGTATGTGACCGAATCCACACTCTCGCCTGTTTAATTTCGGGTGAAATTTCTTAAAATCAATTAATTAGCGAAGCGGTAGTCACCTTGCCCATGCCGTTTTCCGCTGAAATCTTCAACGTAACCAGCAGCATGGCGTAGCAGCATCGTATTTTTACCGTGCAGGTCTGCAACGACGTCACATCGCCTCTCTGCCAGGAAGCGCTAAGCTCATTGGTTAGCCGCTTTCTGTCACCCTGTCTGAAACGCATCGAGGAATGTTTGCATGAAACTACGAACACTGGGCCGTACCGGTCAGCGCGTCTCCGAAATTGGCTTTGGCGCATGGGCCATTGGCGGAACCTGGGGGGAAGTGAGCATGGAGGATGCCAAAGCCGCGCTGAATGCTGCGCTGGATGCGGGCATCACCTTTATTGATACCGCCGATGTCTATGGCGATGGCCGTTCCGAAAAAATCATCGCAGAGGTGCTGAATCAGCGCGGCGGTGAACGTCCGTTTGTCGCCACCAAGCTGGGGCGTCGCCTCTCGCCACATGTGGCTGAAGGTTACAATGCTGAAAACCTCAACGCCTTTATTGACCGTTCACGCGAGAACCTGCAAACCGACACGCTGGATTTAGTGCAGCTGCATTGCCCGCCGACCGAGGTCTACTACAACCCGGACGTCTTTGCGGTGATGGATGAGATGGTCGCTGCCGGAAAAATCCGTCACTACGGTGTCTCCGTTGAGAAAGTTGAAGAAGGTCTGAAGGCACTGGAGTTTCCAAACGTCTCGTCAATTCAGCTGATCTACAACATTTTCCGCCAGCGTCCGGCTGAACTGCTGCTGCGTGAAGCGAAACGCCGTGATGTGGCGATCATCGCCCGTGTGCCGCTGGCGTCGGGCCTGCTGACCGGCAAAATGCGTGCCGACAGCGTGTTTGCCGCTGACGACCACCGCACCTTTAATCGTAATGGCGAAGCGTTCGATAAAGGCGAGACCTTTTCCGGCGTACCTTATGAGGTGGCGCTGGAGGCGGTTGAAGAGATTCGCCGCTTTGTCACTGGCGACACCACCATGGCGATGTTTGCCCTGCGCTGGATCCTGATGAACGAAGATGTCAGCGTAGTGATCCCTGGCGCGAAAAACCGCGAACAGGCTGAAGCCAATGCCCGCGCCAGCGATGTCGATGCGCTCTCTGCAGATACGATGGCGGCGCTGAAGCAGATCTATCAGGAGAAGATCGCGCCTCACGTGCATCAGCGCTGGTAAGCGCCTTACAACGCCTGGGCGCAGGCCCAGGCGGAACTCCACGCCCACTGGAAGTTATAGCCGCCCAGCCAGCCGGTGACATCAGCCACTTCACCAATAAAGTAAAGTCCCGGCACCGCACGCGCCTCCATCGTTTTCGAGGAGAGCTGTGTGGTATCCACGCCGCCCAGTGTCACTTCAGCAGTTCGATATCCCTCGGTACCGTTTGGCTGAATGCGCCAGGCGTGCAGCGTCTGCGCCAGCTCGGTTTGCTGTTTGCTGTTAAGTTGCTTCAGAGTGATATCCGGCACCACCTTCAGCGCCTGTAATACTTCCACCAGACGCTTCGGCAGGATTTTCGCCAGGCTGTTCTTCAGGCTGAGATTAGGGTGTGCTTCACGCTGCGCCGTCAGAAACGCCTCAAGCGGCGTGGCAGGCGACAGATCGATGGTGACGAATTCTCCGGGTAGCCAGTAGCTGGAGATTTGTAACACCGCAGGGCCGGAAAGACCGCGGTGGGTAAACAGCATCGCCTCTTTGAAGCGGGTGCCATCCTGCGCATCGATAGTGGTCTCCAGCGCGACGCCTGACAGCGTCTGCAACTGCTCCAGCAGCGGTTTGTGCAGGGTAAAGGGCACCAGCGCCGCCCGCGTCGGGAAGACGCTCAGCCCGAACTGCTCCGCTATTTTATAGCCAAACGGCGTGGCGCCCAGGCCTGGCATCGACAGACCGCCGCTGGCGATGACCAGCTTCTCCGCCTGAACCGTGCTGCCGTTAAGTTGCAGGGTATAGCCGCTTTCATCGCGCGCCACGCTGAGCACTTCACTGCGCAGCCGCAGGGTGACATTGCCCTTGTCACATTCGGCCAGCAGCAGATCGACAATCTGCTGGGCGGAGTCGTCGCAGAAGAGCTGGCCCAGGGTTTTCTCGTGCCAGGCGATGCCGTGGCGATTAACCAGATCGATAAAATCCCACTGGGTATAACGCGCCAGCGCCGATTTACAGAAATGAGGATTGTGCGACAGATACGCCGCCGGTTCGGTGTAGAGATTGGTGAAGTTGCAGCGGCCACCGCCAGACATCAGAATTTTACGTCCCGGCTTTTTGCCGTTATCCAGCAGTAACACGCGGCGTCCCCGCTGCCCGGCCTGGGCGGCGCAGAACAGCCCTGCGGCACCGGCACCAATGATGATAACGTCAAACTGTTCCACTACGACTCGCTCACTTAACTGGAAAGGCGCAGATTGTAGTGATCTGCTCACTGAGACGCCAGCGTCAAAAAAATGCCGCAAATGTGTCATATTGTATCTGTCTAATATCTAACCCTTTTTCTCTGAGTTACCCTTACGCCTTACATCGAAAGGTTAAATTAGCGCTATATTTTCCTTTCCCATACAGCACGTTGTCGCGGATAATGCGCCGCGTTCATGTCCTCCAAAAATGGCGTAACGTTTATGCTACATCTGTTTGCTGGTCTAGACCTCAGTACTAGCCTGTTATTGGTTCTTGCCCTGCTGTTTGTATTGTTTTACGAAGCGATCAACGGTTTCCACGACACGGCCAACGCAGTTGCGACGGTCATCTATACGCGTGCCATGCGTGCCCAGCTTGCTGTGGTCATGGCGGGTGTATTTAACTTCCTTGGCGTGCTGCTCGGTGGATTGAGTGTCGCTTACGCTATTGTTCATATGCTTCCCACCGATCTGTTGTTAAACGTTGGATCGGCTCACGGTCTCGCCATGGTGTTTTCTATGCTGCTGGCGGCGATTATCTGGAACCTCGGCACCTGGTATCTCGGTCTGCCAGCCTCCAGCTCCCATACGCTGATCGGCGCCATTATCGGTATCGGTCTGACCAACGCCCTGATGAGCGGAACCTCGGTGGTTGATGCGCTCAACATCCCGAAAGTGCTGAACATCTTCCTTTCTCTGATCCTGTCGCCGATTGTCGGCCTGGTGATGGCGGGCGGCTTAATCTTTATACTGCGTCGCTACTGGAGCAATACCAAAAAGCGTGCGCGTATTCATATGACGCCTGCTGACCGTGAGAAGATCGACGGCAAGAAAAAGCCGCCGTTCTGGACCCGTATCGCCCTGATTGTTTCGGCAATTGGCGTGAGTTACTCCCACGGTGCGAATGACGGTCAGAAAGGGATCGGCCTGATCATGCTGGTTCTGATTGGCGTGGCACCTGCCGGTTTCGTGGTGAATATGAATGCCTCCGGTTACGACATCACGCGAACCCGCGATGCGGTCAATCACCTGGAGCAGTATTATCAGCAGCATAACGCCTCGCTGACCCATATTATCCAGATGGCACCGCCTAAGCTGCCCACGCCGGAAGAAGTGCCAGCAACCAGCCCGCAGGAGTTCCACTGTGACAGCGCGCGCGCATTACAGGCGGTACAGGGTGCGCAGGTGTTGCTGAATAACCTGCAGAGCTACGATCAGCTGACGGTTGATCAGCGCGGTCAGATGCGTCGTCTGCTGCTGTGTATCTCCGATACCGCTGATAAAGCGGCTCGTCTGCAGGAAACCTCGCCAGATGACAAACGCTTCCTCAATAAGCTGAAAAGCGACCTGCTTGGCACCATCGAGTATGCGCCTATCTGGATTATTGTGGCCGTCGCGCTGGCGCTGGGCATCGGCACCATGATTGGCTGGCGTCGTGTTGCCACCACCATTGGTGAGAAGATTGGTAAAAAAGGCATGACCTATGCGCAGGGAATGTCAGCACAGGTGACAGCAGCGCTGTCGATTGGCGTCGCCAGCTATACCGGCATGCCCGTCTCCACCACGCATATCCTCTCCTCATCGGTTGCCGGTACCATGCTGGTCGACGGTGGCGGGCTGCAGAGCCGGACCATCAAGAACATCGCCATGGCGTGGATCTTCACCCTGCCGGTCTGTATTCTGCTGTCAGGTTCGCTCTACTGGATTGCCTTAAAACTGGTGTGATGCCAGCAAAAAAAAGGGCGACGCAAGTCGCCCTTTTTTAATGCCAGATCGCCAGCGCCACCAGACTGATGACCACCAGTCCGCACAGCGCACTGGTCAGCATAAACTGCCCACGCACCCGCTCGCAGCGCCGGATAAACTCATCGTCGTGATGATCAAGATAGCGCTTTGCCCAGATATAAGTGACCAGCCGCACCTGCTTGCTCGGCTGACCATGAGAGGTGAAAAAACCCGCCCCATCGACATACTGATACAGCAGCGGATCACAACCGCGTAAGACCGCCAGCAGAGCGCGCAGGGATGAAAAATAGCGCGCCATATTCACGATACACACCACGCAAAGCGCCCAAAAAAGCGCAATAGTGCTGATCATATTCTCCCCCTCCCGGCTGGAATCGCAGCAACAGGCCCAGCGTCAGACACTGAGTCCACCTGCAGAAATAACCAGCCACTGAATCACCGGACTGCGAAAGTTTTTCGACCCCCTGAGCGGTTGCGAATCGGACCGCCTTTTTTCAGTGTAGGAGAAATCTTTACATTTTTTCCAACGATGATTTTCGTTCAGCGCGAGTAAATCTGGCATAGCCTTGATCTTATTCATAAGCCAGGCGGCAACGGCAGCATTTACAGTGGGAGAAGGCTATACTGAGGACATAACAACATCATCACCTGCAATGCAGGTAGACACTTTGGTGGCGCTCATCGCCCGCTCGCGCAAGGGATTTCGCTAAGCTGTGACGCGGCAGGAACACCGGATGCCATCCTTAACCTCGTGAAAGGAGTTTTATCATGGCTTATAAACATATCCTGATTGCAGTAGACCTTTCTCCCGAAAGCCAGTTGCTGGTGGATAAGGCCGTCTCGCTGGCTCGTCCGTACGATGCCAGAATTTCCCTGATTCACGTTGATGTCAATTACTCCGACCTTTACACCGGCCTGATTGATGTCAACTTAGGGGATATGCAGAAGCGTATCTCTGAAGAGACGCATGCGGCGCTGAAAGGGTTGTCAGATGCGGCAGGCTACCCGATCAGTGAGACGCTGAGCGGCAGTGGCGACCTCGGCCAGGTACTGGTTGACGCGATCAGAAAATATGACGTTGACCTGGTGGTATGTGGTCATCATCAGGATTTCTGGAGCAAGCTGATGTCCTCAGCCCGTCAGCTGATCAACACCGTGCATATCGACATGCTGATTGTGCCGCTGCGCGATGAAGACGAGGCGTAATTTCGCCGTATAAATGATTAAAGCCGGCGCAGAGCCGGCTTTTTTATGCTTTAAAGCGGTGGGTAAATATCAAAGCGATGGCTTTTGGTTACCACGGCCGCCTGCGTCACAATACCCGCCAGCGGCGGTGCATAGTCTGGCCGTTTAACCACGATGCGTTTCTTCGCCAGCCGGCGAGCGGGTTCCAGTAATGCGTCAGCATCTTCATCCGGCCCCACCAGCGACTGAAACACCCGCATCTCCTTTTTCACCAGCGCACTTTTCTGGCGATGGGGATACATCGGATCGAGATAGACCACATCCGGCGGCGGCGTGATATCCCCCAGCGCCTGCGCGCTGGCCGCATGAATCAGCGTCAGCCGATCGCGCAGCCAGGGGCCAATTTCCGCATCCTGATACCCGCGCTGCAATCCATCTTCCAGCAGCGCAGCGACAACCGGATGACGCTCCAGCATTCGCACCCGGCAGCCCAGCGCCGCCAGTACAAACGCATCTCGTCCCAGCCCGGCGGTGGCATCGACCACATCCGGCAGATAACCGCCTTTGATGCCGACCGCTTTGGCGACGGCTTCGCCGCGTCCACCGCCGAAGCGACGGCGATGGGCCATCGCGCCAGTGACGAAATCAACAAAAATGCCGCCCAGCTTTGGCTCATCACGCTTGCGCAGTTCAAGGTGCGTCGGGGTCTGCACCAGCGCCAGCAGTGCGTCTTCATCGTGCTCCAGCTGCCAGCGCTGCGCTAAACGTGATAAGGCGCCGTCTCCGGCGCCTGATTCATCGAGCAAACAGATTTTCACGAACCGACTTATCCCTGAATGCCGTAATGTTCCAGCATCGCATCGAGCTTCGGTTCACGGCCACGGAAGCGTTTGAACAGCTCCATCGGCTCTTCAGAACCGCCACGCGTCAGGATGTTATCCAGGAAGGACTGACCGGTTTCACGGTTGAAGATGCCCTCTTCCTCGAAGCGGGAGTAAGCATCCGCCGCCAGCACGTCTGCCCACAGATAGCTGTAGTAACCCGCCGCATAGCCACCGGCAAAGATGTGGCTGAAAGCGTGCGGGAAACGGCCCCATTCCGGACCCGGAACCACTGCCACGCGGCTTTTTACTTCGCGCAGGGTTTCCAGAATCTGAGCACCTTTCTCCGGATTAAACTCGGTATGCAGGCGGAAATCGAACAGGCCGAACTCCAGCTGACGCAGGATAAACAGCGCAGCCTGATAGTTCTTCGCCGCCAGCATTTTATCCAGCAGCTCTTTCGGCAGCGGTTCGCCGGTTTCAAAGTGGCCCGAGATAAAGGCCAGCGCATCCGGTTCCCAGCACCAGTTCTCCATGAACTGGCTTGGCAGTTCCACTGCATCCCATGGCACACCGCTGATACCGGAGACGCCAGGCGCTTCGATACGGGTCAGCATGTGATGCAGGCCGTGACCAAACTCATGGAACAGGGTGATCACTTCATCATGGGTGAACAGCGCAGGTTTGCCTTTCACCGGACGGTTAAAGTTACAGGTCAGGTAGGCAACCGGCTTCTGCAGGCTGCCATCGGCTTTACGCATCTGGCCGACGCAGTCATCCATCCAGGCACCGCCACGTTTATGTTCGCGGGCGTAGAGATCGAGATAGAAGCTGCCGCGCAGTTCGCCGGTTTCATCGAACAGATCGAAGAACTTCACGTCAGGATGATAAACCTCAACGTCGTTACGCTGCTTCGCCGTGATGCCGTAAATGCGTTTCACCACTTCAAACAGACCGGCGACCGCACGCTCTTCCGGGAAGTAAGGGCGCAGTTGCTCATCGCTGATGGTGTAGAGATGCTGCTTCTGCTTTTCACCGTAATAGGTGAGATCCCACGGATTAAGCTCGGTCACGCCGTGCTCTTTACGGGCAAAGGCGCGCAGCTGCTCCAGCTCTTTTTCACCCTGCGGACGGGCGCGTTCCGCCAGGTCATTAAGGAAGTCGATTACCTGGGACGGGCTTTGCGCCATTTTGGTCGCCAGCGATTTATCGGCGTAGGAGTCGAAGCCCAGCAGCTGTGCCAGCTCGTGACGCAGCGCCAGCTCTTCCGCCATGATTGGGCCGTTATCCCACTTACCGGCGTTCGGACCCTGATCAGAGGCGCGCGTCGCATAGGCGCGATACATCTCTTCACGCAGCGCAGCGTTGTCGCAGTAGGTCATGACCGGCAGATAGCTTGGGATATCCAGCGTCAGCAGCCAGCCTTCCTGCTCTTTGGCTTCAGCCTGTGCTTTCGCCGCCGCCAGCGCGCTTTCCGGCATACCGGCCAGCTCGCTTTCATCGGTAATCAGCTTGCTCCAGCCCATGGTGGCATCAAGCACGTTGTTGCTGTAAGCCGAACCCAGCTCAGAGAGGCGCGCGGCGATTTCGCCGTAGCGCTGCTGTTTATCTTTTGGCAGGCCGATGCCGGAGAGTTCGAAATCACGCAGGGCATTATCGACAGCTTTCTTCTGCGCCAGATCCAGTGCAGCGTACTGATCGCCCTCTTTCAGGTTGCGATACGCCTGATAGAGCCCTTCATGCTGACCAACCCAGGTGCTGTATTCAGAGAGCAGCGGCAGCGTCTGCTCATAGGCTTCACGCAGCTCCGGGCTGTTTTTCACCGCATTAAGGTGGCTGACCGGTGAGAAGATACGGCTCAGGCGATCGTCAGTTTCCGCCAGCGGCTGAACCAGATTATCCCAGGTATACGGCGCACCCTGCGCCACGACTTTTTCGACTTCTGCGCGACAGTGGCTCAGCACTTCCGTCACGGCAGGCACCACATGTTCAGGCTTAA
Organism: Pantoea sp. EKM20T; assembly: GCF_011800485.1. Classification (NCBI taxonomy): domain Bacteria; kingdom Pseudomonadati; phylum Pseudomonadota; class Gammaproteobacteria; order Enterobacterales; family Erwiniaceae; genus Pantoea; species Pantoea sp. EKM20T. The sequence continues at coordinate 161,559 of NZ_JAALFW010000010.1, forward strand.
TGGCAGAAAAAGGGGGTAGCGTAAAAGATGTCAGTAGCGGATTGGTCATAGCGCAGTCCTTTATAGATGTATGGGGCGCAGCGGGTCGCGCAACGCAATCTAAGTAACATGCGGCTTAGTGTAGCGAAAATCAATGGCAGCCAGGATGAGGTGGGGAAGAAACGCGCGAATAGCAGCACGGAAGATGCACGCTTTTATCTCATGCACATGATGCTGGCTGGCACGTCGGGGAGGATTTGCGGTCGCTTTCCGTGACTGCGTGCCGAGAACCACACGCCCCGCCCTGAGCGGCTCGCGGTAATCCCGATTTGTTATCACGCTTCTGGCCCATCAACAGGTCATCCCTGATATAATCGCGGATTCTCATGCTTTTCCTGCGTCGGTTGCTGTGCGTCGTTCTGTGGGTAATACGTGAGGTAATAATTGGTATAAATTGATTTTCCATCAATTAAAACCTTATACATTCAACAGGATAAACAATGCTGAGTTATCGCCATAGCTTCCATGCTGGCAACCACGCCGACGTGCTGAAGCACACCGTTCTGAGCCTGATCATCACGGCGCTGAAAGAGAAAGAGAAACCGTTTTTCTACCTGGATACCCATGCGGGAGCAGGCCGCTATCAGCTTAGCGGCGAGCACGCCGAGCGTACCGGTGAATATCTGGAAGGCATCTCACGTATCTGGCAGCAGCCCGATGCGCCGGAATTGCTGCAACCCTATTTTGATGCGATTCGTGCATTAAACCGTAACGGGACGTTGCGTTATTATCCCGGCTCGCCGCTAATTGCCCGCCATCTGCTGCGTGAAGATGACAAACTGCAACTCACTGAGCTGCACTCCAGCGACTATCCGCTGCTGCGTAACGAATTCAGCAAAGACAACCGTGCCCGCGTCGATCGTGCCGACGGTTATCAGCAGTTAAAATCGAAACTGCCACCGCCGTCACGTCGCGGTCTGGTGCTGATCGATCCGCCGTATGAGATGAAAAGCGACTACCAGGCAGTGGTGAAAGGGATTCAGGAAGGCCATAAACGTTTTGGCACCGGCGTCTTTGCGTTGTGGTATCCGGTGGTTTTACGCCAGCAGATCAAACATATGCTGCGCGACCTGGAAGCGACCGGCATTCGCAATATTCTGCAAATCGAACTGGCGGCCCGTCCGGACAGCGATCAGCGCGGCATGACCGCCTCCGGCATGATCGTGATTAACCCGCCGTGGAAGCTGGCCCAGCAGATGAATACCCTGCTGCCGTGGCTGCACCAGAAACTGGTTCCGACGGGTACCGGCCACTATGCGGTTAACCAGATCGTACCCGAATAACTCTCTTTGTCTTCTACGCCGCTCACTACCGGTGCGGCGGCGTTGTACCAGGTCTTTACCATGTGGATCATACTGGCTGGCGCGCTGGCCGCGCTGCAACCGGCCCGACGGCTGGCATTATTATTACTGGCGCTCGCCACACTGCTGGGTTTTTATCAGGACGTGTTAGCGTGGCCGGTGCTTCTGCTGTTTACCGGCACCGCCGCTGTGGTGGCACTCCGTATTTATGACCGTGACCATCATCGACGACAAATAGTGACCGAAGCGCTGCTGGTGCTGATCGCCATCGGGTTGCTCCTCCATCTTTTTCCAGGCTTTAATAATCCCCTTAAGGCAGAGGATGTGCAGGCCGGACCGCACAGCGTGCCTTTCAGCTTCGGGTTTAACTTTGATAAAGCGCTTATTCCTTTTGTACTGCTGGCCTGCCTGCCGACGCTGTTTCGCGCGCCTGCCACGCCACCACGCTATCGACTACCCGCCGCACTGGCGCTGATCGCCGCCATTCCGCTGCTGCTGTACTGCGCGCTATTACTGGGCGGATTAGCGTTTGAGCAACATACGCCGGACTGGCTGGGCCCATTTATGCTCGCCAACCTGTTCTTTGTTTCGCTGGCGGAAGAGGCCCTGTTTCGTGGCTATCTGCAGCAGCGATTAAAGCAGGTAGTGGGCGGCATCCCGGCGCTGTTACTGAGCGCGCTGCTGTTTGGTCTGGTGCATCTGAGCGGCGGCCTGTTGCTGGTGATCTTCGCCACCCTGGCCGGGCTGTTATATGGGCTGGCGTGGCACTGGAGCGGCCGCTTATGGCTGGCGACCGCCCTGCATTTTGGCCTTAATCTGACCCATCTGCTGTTTTTCACTTATCCCGCACTGCATCATTAGAGGTTAAAAACCGCCAGATCCCAGGCCAGCTCGGTGCAGGGAAAAATCGTCTGGCACTCCGCCAGCAGGCGGTTCATGTCTTTTGCCAGATAGCGTGAACTGAAATGGGTGGCGATCAGCCGTTTTGCCCCGGCGCGTTTTGCCACTTCGGCGGCCTGCAGTGTGGTGGAGTGCCCGCGCCCGTTGGCTTTTTCCACCATCGCGGCCTCCAGCGTGGTTTCATGCACCATCACATCAACATTGGCCGCCAGTTGCAGCGCGACCTCAGTAGGTGCCGTATCGCCAAAGATGGCCAGCGTTTTGCCGGGTGTCGCGGGGCCAAGATAGTCAGCACCGTTGATTACCCGCCCATCTTCCAGCGTCACGCATTCACCCTGCTTCAGCTGCTGAAACCACGGGCCGCGTGGCACCCCTTCCGCTTTCAGCCGCGCAGCATCCAGCAGACCGGGTTTGTCATGCTGTTCAATGCGATAGCCAAAACACTCCACCGGATGGCTCAGCGGCCAGGCGCTGATACGAAACTCACCGTCGTCCAGCGTCCAGCCCGCCTCAATCTCAACGATGGTCAGCGGGTAGTCGGTGTAGGAGCCGCTGATCGACAGCGCCGTCTCAACAAAGGTTTTTAATCCCCTGGGGCCATAGACCGTCATCGGTGTGGTCAGCCCGGCCATTGACCGGCTGGTGAGTAATCCCGGCAGCCCGAAAATATGATCGCCATGCAGATGGGTGATAAAAATCTTATCCAGCTTGCCCGGTTTGAGGCTGGAGCGCATAAACTGTAATTGTGTGCCTTCCCCGCAGTCGAACAGCCAGGTTTCACCACTCAGCGCGCGGGTAAAAGCAATAGACGTGACGTTACGTTGCAGGCTGGGAGCACCGCCGCCGGTGCCGAGAAAAGTAAGGTGCATGGTATGCTTCCCTGTAAGCGAGTGAAAAAACAGAACCCTATTACAATCATAGGCGCAAACTTTGCGTCATTTCGACCCGCAGCGTTACACTCAACCCCAATTTTTTATGCAACCGGATGGATACTTCAATGACCCGACATTTCGACTATCTCGCCATTGGCGGCGGCAGTGGCGGCATCGCCTCAATTAACCGTGCGGCTATGTATGGCCAGAAATGTGCCCTGATTGAAGCGAAAGAGCTGGGCGGCACCTGCGTGAACGTGGGCTGCGTGCCGAAGAAAATCATGTGGCATGCCGCGCAAATCGCCGAAGCGATCCATCTCTACGGACCGGATTATGGCTTCGACACCACCGTGAATCGCTTCGACTGGGCCACACTGGTGAAAAACCGCAGCGCCTACATTGATCGCATCCACAACTCCTATGACAACGTGCTGGGTAAAAACAAAGTTGAAGTGATCAAAGGCTTTGCCCGCTTTGTCGATGCGCACAGCGTTGAAGTCAACGGCGAGATTATCACGGCTAACCATATTCTGATCGCCACCGGCGGTCGTCCGGTCCACCCTTCTATTCCGGGTGCAGAGTACGGCATTGATTCCGACGGTTTCTTTGAGCTGGACGCGCTGCCAAAACGCACTGCGGTCATCGGCGCAGGCTACATTGCGGTTGAGCTGGCTGGCGTGGTTAACGCGCTGGGATCGGAAACGCACCTGTTCGTCCGTAAACACGCGCCGCTGCGCAGCTTCGATCCGCTGCTTACCGAAACGCTGGTCGAAGTGATGAACAGCGAAGGCCCGGCGCTGCACACCGAATCTATTCCAAAAGCTGTGATTAAAAACGGCGATGGCAGTCTGACGCTGCAGCTGGAAAACGGCAGCGAATATACCGTGGATTGTCTGGTCTGGGCGATTGGCCGTGAGCCCGCCAACGATACCCTGAATATTGACGCCGCTGGCGTCGCGCTGGACGACAAAGGCTACATCAAAGTCGATAAATTCCAGAACACCAATGTGTCAGGCATCTACGCCGTGGGCGACAACACCGGTGCGGTTGAGCTGACGCCGGTTGCGGTCGCGGCGGGCCGTCGTCTCTCTGAGCGTCTGTTTAACAACAAACCGGACGAGCATCTGGATTACAGCAATATTCCGACGGTGGTGTTCAGTCATCCGCCGATTGGTACCGTGGGACTGACCGAACCGCAGGCACGGGAACAGTATGGCGACGACCAGGTGAAGGTTTATAAATCGTCATTTACCGCCATGTACACTGCGGTAACCCAGCATCGTCAGCCGTGTCGCATGAAGCTGGTCTGTGTGGGTGCAGATGAGAAGATTGTCGGCATTCACGGTATCGGATTCGGCATGGATGAGATGCTGCAGGGCTTCGCCGTGGCACTGAAAATGGGTGCCACCAAGAAAGACTTCGATAACACTGTCGCGATCCACCCAACCGCAGCGGAAGAGTTTGTTACTATGAGGGGTTAATGTCGAAAACCCACCTACACACGTTTGTACTGTAGAAAAACTGAGAGGCCAGAGCATCGTTCTCTGGCCTTTACTGGCTCATCGATACGCAATCAACTATAAAACGTTTGCGCCCCATTCCTTCTTAGAAAACCACGGTCATTCTTTGACAGAGGAATGTTTTCAACTTGATGAGACCATTGGAACAATTGATGGTATGAGCGAAAAAAGGCACCTGTGGCGCCTTTTCTTAGCATCTATTTTATACATCTCTTTCAAGAGCTCCTCATACTGAGGGAGATGGCGAGACGTTACCGTCTACATTCTCTTCTTCCCCTTTTTGCTGACTACCGTATTTTTCCTGGTCTTGTACAAGTGTCCTGGCCGACTTCGCGCTCAGAGGGACGCGGGTCTTACAGTCTTCGTAGACCTTCACGAGCGTTGGAATTTCCTCTTTCTCGTACTTGTTTCCTCGCGCAGAGTTTTTTGTCATCTGAAGGGCAATCACTTCATGATCTACACCTGCTTTATCCAGCGATGCGACACGGTTCACTACGCCGCCAGCTTTGGTAGTGGCTGGCATAATAGCTTCGATACTATCCGTCGCCGTATCTGCAGCTTTATTGATAACTTTTTGAGCTTTGTTCTTTTCTTTAGACATACCCTATTCCATTGCATTAGTTACAAATTTCATTAAGTTGCCATATTGAGGAGCGGTTAAAGTGATGCAAAATAGTGCCCCTAATCGACATGGTTAGATTACTTCTAGGTCGGTCACCAAAAAGCCGAAAAAATTGATAAGCGAGGTTTTTGTGAAAGAAACAGTCAAGGAAAAACTGGAAATTACAAACAAAGACTCACTCCGTAGAAGGCATGCAGGGAACTACAAACCTATAGATAATGGAGAAGGTTATCTTCTCCCATATGAGATTCATCTACGTAACCAACCGTCTGAGTTTTTTGAGCAACTATCAGACTATGACTTCCTAAAGCCCTCTATTACTGGCTCGGCACCTCTAACTTTCGCCGGTTTGCAGAAAGAGCTTGAGTGCTTGGATGATCTTGATTCGGGAACTGGCTTTTGGAAAAACTTTAATGAATCAGCACTGAACAGGTATTTAAACCCGATTCTCGGTACTACCAAAAAGAAGCAAGGCTGGAAGCAAGTGTACATAAAGAAAGGCACAGAGACTGACGCTGACAAGCCACACCACGACGATATGCTGAGGTGCATTTATTTACTTGCTCATCTGCATAAAGCAAGTCCTAGCTTCATTCGCCAGTTGGCCGCTGAGAGTGATATTTGGTCTACAGACCTCAGAGTGTTTTACCCGAGAAAAGATTTTGCCTTTAGTGAAGAATACGGTGGGTACCTCTCGGAGCTTTATGCAAACATGTTGTTCTACCAGCCAGATAAAATTCGAAGACTGATAAAATGCCTCGACATTTGCATTAAAAAATTAACAAATCACGCTAACTCTGACTGGATCTCTCCTTTTCTGAAGGATCGAACGAAAGACACCGACTCCCCAAGCCTGAAGATATTAAAGTACAGCCAGATTGCGTCAGTCACACACTTCGCTGCGTTGAACAACTATCTGAAAGGCAAGGTTACCGGCACTTTCGATACAGCCTCATTTGCCAAGTTGGAAGCCAACGAAAAAGATCCATCTGCCCTTCAAATTACTGCTACATCACAACAATATAAACTGGTGGCCGCTTTATGCATGAGGCTACCATTGCCAAACCCATTGCGAGAGTTAAACGGAAGTTGGGTGTCCAAAGGAACAGAACCGATCGCATTTCAAGACATGGAGATATGTATTGACGCAGTAGCAAATGCCCTTGCCGCAGATGCCCTAAACCAACTCAGGATTGAAAGCGATGGCACCAAGAGTGGGAAACGCGACACATCCATCCCAGCGGCTATCAAGAAGCTGGCGGAACAGAACCCTCAAACCATCGAAGATATTTTGAGGATTGGCTCCCCTGACTTTGCCAGCATCCCTGAGTTGTACTCCTTCTACCTGCGAAAACGAAGTGAGTATGCTTTAGCCAAAGCACGTAGTCTAAGAAGTTTGAAAATGTCGGTTCTAAGTAACATGCCTCAAACACCACTGGCAGTAATTGAATCGATGCAGCCTAATCCGAATACAAAGAGGGTCTTGGACTATATCCGGGGAAACAACTTGGACAAGATTAGTGATGATATTGAAAAGCTAGAAAGAGACCTCTTCATGGAACGGCTTCTTGCGAGGGCAGAACCAATGAACGTAGGCCTAATCTACCAGTATGTTCTCCAATGTCTTCCCCCAAGGGAATTGACCTGCCCCCGGGATTAGATACAACCGTCAGTTAGTAATGTCAGAACCTTTACTCTCAGAATTACCCTTTCTCCAGCTCGCTGCAAATTCAGACGGCGTCTGATAATTCAGCGTGGAGTGCGGGCGACATTCGTTATAATCCTGACGCCATTCGCTGATGGTTTTCCTGGCATGACTGACGTCGCTGAACCAGTGTTCATTCAGGCATTCATCGCGAAAGCGTCCGTTAAAGCTCTCAATAAATCCGTTCTGTGTCGGCTTGCCGGGCTGGATAAGTCGCAGCTCTACTCCATGCTCAAAGGCCCACTGATCGAGCGCGCGGCAGGTAAACTCCGGGCCCTGATCGGTTCTTATCGTAGCCGGATAGCCGCGAAACAGCGCAATGCTGTCCAGAATACGCGTGACCTGCACGCCTGGAATCCCGAAGGCAACAGTGACCGTCAGGCATTCCTTTGTGAAGTCATCGACGCAGGTAAGGCACTTGATCCTGCGACCGGTAGCCAGCGCATCCATAACGAAATCCATCGACCAGGTCATGTTGGGCGCCGCCGGGCGGAGCAGCGGCAGACGTTCTGTTGCAAGCCCTTTACGACGACGCCTGCGTTTAACACCCAGCCCGTTCAGATGATAAAGGCGGTACACGCGCTTGTGATTAACCAGAAGCCCTGCACGGCGCAGTAACTGCCATATGCGGCGGTAGCCAAAACGCCTGCGCTCCAGTGCCAGTTCAGTAATGCGCCCTGATAAATTGGCATCAGCCGCCGGACGCTGAGCGTCATAGCGGCAGGTCGACAGGGACAAACCAGTCAGCCTGCAGGCTCGACGTTGCGACAGACCGGTCGCATCAAACATCAACACCACGACTTCGCGCTTCTGGTCTGTCGTCAGTGCTTTCGCCCAAGAGCCACCTGAAGCGCCTCCTTATCCAGCATGGCCTCGGCGAGCAGCTTCTTGAGTCTGACGTTCTCTTCCTCAAGTGACTTCAGGCGCTTAACCTCAGGCACCTCCACCATACCGCCATACTTCTTACGCCAGGTATAAAACGTGGCGTCGGAAATGGCGTGCTTACGGCAGAGTTCCCGGGCAGAAACTCCGGCTTCGGCCTCGCGAAGAATACTGATGATCTGTTCGTCGGAAAAACGCTTCTTCATGGGGATGTCCTCATGTGACTTATGAAGACATTACTAACATCGCGATGTATTAATCAACGGGGAGCTGGTCAAGTGATTGTATACCTGAACTAGTTTTACTGCCCTTTGCTGGCTAAACTAGCAAAACAAACAGAGCTAGGAAAACTTTCACATGTGAAAGTTTTCCTGCTTAACCTCAAAGGCAGAGAAGATGGGTAGAAAACTTGAAGACATCATTGCAGAGCAGCCTCAAGAGGTCGTTTACGCCGCCGAAGAGATAGCCTCGAAGCAGTTGATTCAGCTTCGTCTGATGGAGCTACTAAAGCGTATCGGTGCTGATGCAGGTTTCCAAATTGATAGCTGTACGGTCGACGGCCTACACCAGTTGAAACAAATTGTTGGATCAGGTGGAGGAAAGCTCCACCTTCATGTTGACTTACCAGACGGTTCACATCACGGCTTTAAGATATGAGGTAACATTGACCATCCGCATACCTATAGCTGCGTAATGAGGGATTATTTTGGCAACGATAGACTTCAATCAAATTCGATCTACACCTAAGAGTAAAAATGACAGTTTTGAATCGCTCGCGATTCAACTTTTTCAAGCACATTGTAAATCACCACAAGGTTCGTCGTTCTTTAGTTTGCGAGGCGATGGTGGTGACGGGGGAGTAGAAGCGTATTACAAAACCCCTACAGGCGATATTCTAGGAATTCAAGCAAAATACTTTTTTAAGCTTGGAAGTAGTGAATTTGGCCAGATCAAGAAATCATTAACCACTGCATTAAAAAACCATCCAACATTATCTGAATATTGGATTTACATACCATTTGATCTAACAGGCAAAGCCGCAGAAGGAAAAAGAGGGAAAAGTGAAGTTGAAAAGTTTGAAGAATGGTGCGATGACATCAAAACGCAAAAACCGAATCTTCATATAAAACTGGTTACGGCTGAAGTATCTAGACAGCAGATATTAGAAATAGACAAAAGTGGTGGTTTTGTAGCCTACTGGTTTAACGAAAACACATTAACATCTCAGAAGATACAAAACTGTATTGACTCAGCAGCAGCCTTCGCTGGTCCAAGGTATTGCAGTGATTTAGATATAATTACCGAAGCCCATGATGCTTTAGATTCATTTGGGGAGATTTATGATTTTAAGCAGTGGCTAGTTAATATTTGGAAACCATTAAAACTCAATTTCAGGACAAAAGCTCAATATTCAGAAAAGGTATTTTCTCAGACACCTGAAATCGAGAGAGTGCAAGCGATACAGCTACTAAAAGTACTTTTAGATAAAAATTCTAGTAAGCACAGCATTATTGACCAAACAGTTATTTGTTCAACTTTAGATATCATAAGATCACTTAAGCCGCTCTGTGAAAATGCTGTAAAACAGCAAGAGAAAAAGTTTTTTGCGGAACACGGTGAAGGTAGTGATACGCCTTCATTTAGACAATTCCAAGCTGAATATATGTGTGTATTCCCTGCTGAGAACCTAGATACCTCAAGGGAATTACTTGCTTCGATAAAAGATATTGAAATTTGTCTCAATAGCCCTTTGATTCAGTCCTGCCATGCTCGCTCTTTCCTACTAACCGGTCCGGCAGGTGCAGGCAAGACACATTCTATCGTAAGTTTTGCGAAGAGAAGGCTCGACAAAGGCGCTCATACTCTGGTGCTATTTGGGGAAGATTTTGATAACGCGGAACCTTGGGATGTAGTAAGAAGCAAACTAGGCTTTGGAGCCGATGTTGGTCGAGACAAATTACTATCTTGTCTTCAAGCAAGTGCTCAAGCCAATAACTATTCTTTTGTTATTGCTATCGATGCGTTAAACGAAGGAGCAAAGGCAAGAAAGTGGAAAAACAAACTGCCAGAAATTATCCAACAACTAAATGAATATCCTCGTATCAAGATTGTTGTGTCTAGTCGCGATATATATGCCAATTTAGTTGTTGATGAACGATTCCCTGGCTATGCATATAGTCATATTGGATTCACTAGGAATTTTCACGATGTCCTCTCCTCATTCTCTCAACGCTACAATGTTGAAAGTGAGATAACACCTATTTTTACAGATGAGCTACGAAACCCATTACTTCTACATTTAGTCTTCAAAACTCACAAGTCGGAGGACTCTTGTTCTCTTGACGTATCGACAAGTGGCTTCTCAACCATTTTCTCTAAACACCTCAAGCAAATCGATGACTCATTGAGAGAGCGATTAGACTATGTTAGTCCTAAAAATATCGTTAGAGCGGTAATGAGCAAATTGTCTGATTTTCTAGCTCATTCAGAAACCCAAACCATAAATTGGGAAACTGCCGTAAATACAATTAAACCTATTCTAGGTAATGAGCTACTTCCAGAAAGGTTTATTGATGAGCTAGTTAAAGAGCAACTGCTAATTTTATCAGCAACTAACGATGAAGATTTTCTTATTAGGTTTGGTTATCAGAGGTTTGGAGATATGCTGCGCGCATCTTCAATAGTTCAATCCTATCAAGAAACTGGCAATAGTGATCTATCAATCCTTGCAGAAAAGCTGGCGATTTTAACAGATATGGAGAATGGCGTTTTAGAAGCTCTTGCAAGCATTCTCCCTGAAGAGATCGGTATCGAAATCACTGATAACCGCCTGGGCTTAGACAACGATTTAGCACATAGCCTTTTTGTAAAGTCACTAACTTGGCGTTCAAAGCAAAGTGTTACCCCTGCCATTAAAGAACATATGTTTCGGGCATTAAGAACGGGCGGATTGTGGCAGGCTGTTTTTGAAAGCCTATTCCAACTATCTATAGTTCCAAGTCATTATCTTAACGCAGAAAGTTGGTTCAAAGATTTTCAATGGAAACAAGACTCTCCATCAAGAGATACCTACCTTTCTGTCGCCTTATCAGAGTCATATAATAAAAAAGGTGCAATTTGGTTTCTAATTGAAGCTTTGGAAAAAATAGAAGCAACCAATTGGCCCGAAGAAAGTTATAAATTAGCATCCTCGGCTTTACTTTGGTGTTGTTCAGCTACGGATCGACGAGTCAGAGATCAAGCAACAAGATGCCTTGGCTTGCTTTTTAAACAATACCCTGTGATATGCCTGCATGCAGTAAACACGTTTACTGGGTGTGACGACGACTACATACTTGAAAGCTTGATTCTGGCTATGTATACGTCCTGCTTGCTTTCACCTGAGTCAGTTGAGAACTTCGTACAGCCATTAAATAGATATATTAGAGCAAATAGTAGTTCAAATAACATTTTAATTCGCGAGCATTCCCAGCTATTGAGACAGGAGCTTGTGAAACTAGGGATTGAAGAAGACAGAATATCAAATCAATATTTAACTCCTTCTCTACCATTAACATGGCCTATTCTAAGCGATGTGCAGACCTTGCTTACACTAGAAAATTTGCCCTCAAACATGCGCCTATGGGGTGATAAATTAGGTCCTGACTTTTGGCGCTATGTAGTTGAACCAAGACTTAGAGCCTTTGACTTACAATCACAGAACATAACTCTTGAGAATATCTCCTGCTGGGTTATGAGAGAAGCCAAATATATCGGCTATCCCGGATATGGTAATGGAGCCCTCAAGCATGACTTGGCAACTCTTCATAAATATGGAAGAGGAAGAGCAAAGCCCGGCTATGCAGAAACCATCGGCAAGAAATGTTATTGGATTGCTTTTCACCGATTGATAGGTCTGTTAGCTGCCAATGTAGCACCGGTCCAATCTCGTTGGGAGCCACAATTGACCTCTGATAGATTCTGGTCGTTAGAACTTAGAAAAGTTGATATATCAGACATAAGAGATTTGTCATCAAAGCAAAAGTACCCTCTTAGAAACCTAATAATACAAGAGCTTGAGCTGCCAGAAAGTAATGTGGACTATTGGTTGCAGACTGATGATTATTTCGTTGCAAGCAACGTACTTGTCTTGAATGACGAGATTAGTACAACTTGGATTAACTTGAGTTTTTATTCAGAGGTTCACGCTAAACGAGATGAGGACGACGTCTCGTTCGACGCTGAAAGCTTCCTTGGTATATCTAGTTATAGCGGCTATTTTGTTGACCCTAGCAACACTGAAGCATTCGAACTCCACAATCATAGTAATGACCACTGCTACCGTGTCTACTTGGTGGAGTACCCTAGAAGCCCTACTTTCAAGCAATGTATTGCTGAACAAGATACGACTATTTCAGATGACCAGCGATTATTCTCTAGCATTCAACTATTGAGAGGTGGGGAGTGGCAGTACGATTACTCAAGCAATGTTGAACAAAGCTCCATTAATATGCCTTGTCCTGATTTAATTGAGAAGATGAACCTTAGCTGGGATCAAGACAGTGGATGGCTCGATGAAAACCAAGACTTGGCTGCGTTTAGTCATAACATTGATAGAAATTCTTCTTTGTTTATTAGGAAAGACACCTTAGATAGTTACCTATCTAAGTTTGGTAAATCTTTGGTATTTTCTCGTTTTGGTAGAAAACAGATCAGCCAGGGTTTTGCCAACGATGCAAAATTAATGGAAGTCACTAGTAGGTACGTTTACATACCAAGCGATTGCTCTTTAAAACGCATTAGCGAAGAGACCGAATACTTGGGCTTTGAGCCTCGCGAAGCACCGGAGTAAAATTTCTGGAAAATAGCTTCAATCCACACTCTTTTCAGGAAAAATGGTCACAAAAACTAATTTTTCAGGAAAGAGCTTGAATGCCACACTACAAAAGGCGTTGCAGAAAAATTCCAGACTCTGGGTGTGGCAGTAAGCACTGACAATGCGTTAACCGCACCACACTTCAGAAACAGAACAGGCGACCGAGGTCGCCTGTCTTTGTTGTATCCGTATTAACGCCATCTTCTGACCACGGCGTGCAGCGACGCACCGCGCCAGTGCAACTCAGCTCAGGCGATCCAGCCAGCGCACATACGCCTGATCCCACAGGGCTGCCGGGCTGCCCGCCTTGCCAAGACCGAATCCATGCCCGCCTTTGCTGATCTGAATCAGCTCAACCGGCACGCGGTTGCGGCGACAGGTGTCGCGCATCAGCTCGGTGTTAAACGGATTTGAGGTGTGATCGTCCTCGGCCTGCGCCAGAAACGTCGGCGGATATTGCCGGGTTACGTAGTTCTGCACTGACCAGTTCGCCTCATCCTGCGGCGTGGCATTTTTGCCGACCATCATCAGATGGGTATTGGTGTGCTGATAAGGCGCTTCCAGGGTGATGACCGGATAGATCAGACCCACGCTGTCGACTTTGGGCACCACTTCATCCAGCGGATCGATGGCCGGATAGGATTCAAAGTCCGGTCGCGCCGCTGCCAGCCCCAGCAGATGCCCACCTGCCGAGAAGCCCAGCACATGCACCTTGCGCTCAAAGGATCGCACCAGCCGGATGGCACGCTGCGCATCCTGCAGCGGTGCCAGCCGCCCCGCCTGCCACTTCTCATGCGGCAGCCGGTAGCTGAGCACATAGGCGGTATAGCCATTGGCATTGAGCCAGCGCGCGACCGGCCAGGCTTCGCGTCCCATGCCGATCCAGCGATAACCGCCACCCGCTGCAATTAATACCGCTTCGCCATTGGGATTTTCCGGTTTAAAGCGCTGAATCGCCGGGCTGACGATATTTGACCAGGAACCGGTGCTGTTAATATGCAACTGGCCCGATGGGCCGCCGCCGCCGGGCGGATCGTCCGGCCAGAGGGGAATAATGTCATCGCGGGCAAATATTTTGCCAGTGGTCATGGAGAGCCCGAGCGCTCCCGTGCCGAGAATAAAGCGTCGACGCGTAATCATAATGCCTGTTATGTGATACCAGAAGAGTGAGCAAACCGTTGCGGCAGGCTGCGGTAGAATCAACAGATGCAAGTCGGGTGCCATGGCTGGCGATTATGTACGCAATGGCCCCTGAAAAGCCATAAAAAAACGCGCCCGGCAGGCGTAATGCCAGTCAGTTAAGCGACAGGTGATAACGCAGTCTGGTGCCGCGCAGGGGCTGGCGGTCCTCGCGCCGCTGCGCGGTTCCTTCACTCCATTCCTCTGCCTGACGGACCGCCGGGGATGGCACATCCTGTGCCGCCCCGCCTTTCGCCCGCGTCCTGCGGGCTCT
>NZ_JAALFW010000011.1:0-172138 GCF_011800485.1 Pantoea sp. EKM20T
AACTACGTGGTGACCTGGGACTCTAACGATACCAGCGGACCGGATCAGAACGGTTACAGCGTCTGGGGCCGCATCTACGCGGCAGACGGTACGGCGCTGACCAGCGAGTTCCTGATCAACACCACGACGGCTGGCGATCAGCACATGGCGAGGGTGGTCAGTCAGGCTGACGGCAGCTTTATTGCCGTTTTCCTGTCAACAACCGACATCGCACCGGGTGCAGGTACCAGCGGTATCTACGCACAGTACTTTGATGCAGCGGGTAATAAAGTGGGCCAGCAGATCCAGATCAACCAGCTGACCTATGGTGAGCAGGTTGAAGTCGATGCGACCTTCCTGGCGGGCGGTCAGCTCTACGTGACCTGGACCGATCAGGGCGTGGGCGACGGCGATGGCTCAGCAATCAAAGGCCGCTTAGTTGATCTGAACGAGACACTGGGACTGACGTCTGAAACGGGATCGACGCATATTGAGTATCAACCTGCTCAGTACGATCTTAATGGCACTTCAGGTAATGATGTACTGGATGCACGCGGCGCGAATTCCGTCGATGCAAAAGAGGGCGATGATACTATCGTCATTAACAGTACTCATTTTAGCAGTGTGAAAGGAGGAGAGGGTCACGATACGCTGGTCTGGGATTCTAATAACGATTTAGAACTCGGAACGGTATCAGGAAAAATTAGTGGAATTGAAGCTATCCATCTGGGTAATAACACGGCGCAGACATTATTTATCAGCGCCAGCGATGTGCTCGAAATTACTAAAGATAATGGTAGTGAAGCGAACACATTACATATTACGGGAGATGTTGGAAGTTCAAACAATAGTAATGCAACTGATACCGTTAATATTGGAAAATCAGAATGGACGGCTTCAGCCGCACAAACTGAAAATGGCGTTAATTATGACGTCTATACCAATAATGATGACACCACTGTCAAGCTGTTAATCCAGCATGGCTTAAACGTTATCTGATAGAACTGGCGATGACTTCGGTCATCGCCAGCTTTTTTTCACATCAAACTCACCTGATGGGCCTGTTTAAGGCAGGCCCATCAGGTGAGCCTCAGATCTGATTGCATAGATGAAAAAAATAAATAAAGGCATGTGAGTAGCATGTAAAACCTAAATATTTATTTTTAGCAGAATTAACGTTGCCATATGACATGTCGGGCGGTTAAAACAGTTCCGGTCGCAGGATTGAATTAGCGACAGAGAAAATTAGCCATCCCACTTTATTTGTTATTTTGAGTTAACTATGAAAAAAACCTTGTTCACTACAAAATCCAGATGTTCGCTGCATGGTTTAATTGCGGGATTGCTATTTTTTAATCCCCTGTTAAATGCCCATGCAACGGACTTTATTGAAATGATTCGTATGACAGCCGACCATCCGTCGGTAAAGTCTGCTTTATCAAACAGCACCGGTGCTATGTATGATATCGATCAGGCAAAAGCCGCTGATGGTTTTCAGGTCAGCACGGGTATCAGCGCATCAGGATATTCAGGTCAACCCGGTTATGAGAATAATCCGGTCTCCCCGCATATCACTGTAAGTAAATTACTTTACGATCACGGACGTACTGATGCGAGCGTTGCCGGAAAGCAGGCTGCTTATTCCATGCAGCAGGCTCAGGTAAATGTCACGCGCGAAAATCTCAACGAGCAGGTGCTTTCTCTTTTTACCTCTGCAGCCACTAATGCCACAGTGGTCGCTGTGCTGGATAAAGAAATTAACGCACTGCAGGATCTGCTTAATCGGGTAAAGAATATTGCCAGTATTGATAGCGGCAGAGCTTCTGAGATCAATCAGGTTGCGACTCGCCTCAATTCGGTGATTGCCAGTCGTGAAATGAGCTACACCACCTATATACAGGCGCAGCAGCAACTCAGCTCGCTGCTGAACCACGAGATTGTTATCACCAGAGGCCTGCCCGATCTGAAAAAAGCGGGTCTGTTGCCCGCGTCACTGGCACAGGCACAACAGGTACTGAAAGAAAATCCCAACTGGGCGGTCTCACGCGAGCGTAAAGAGGAAGCGAGAGCCGCAGTGGATCTGGCCTCTAAGTGGAACAGGCCGAAATGGAGTGTGCAACTGAGTATGGACAGTCCAAAGCGCAACGGTGAAATGGAACCGTTTAAAGCGGTGACGTTACAGGTGAGCAGCGATATCAATCTTTGGGATGGTGGGGCTGGCAGGGCAAATGCCAAAGCTGAAACTCAGCGACTCATTGCTGCAGAGGCGGATCAGGATGCAACACTCCGGACATTGAAACAGCAGCTGGATCAGCTGTGGGTCTCCTTACCGCTTCGTGAACGCCAGCTCAATGCATTACAGAGACAGTCAGAAACCGCGTTGAAAACCTGGAAAGCGGGGGAAGTGCAGTTCTTCGCGGGGCAGCGCCCGTTAACGGATTTAATCTCGTTTGCTACCGACTATTACACCAGTCTCGCAAGTTATCAGGAGCAGCAGATGCAGTATCTGGCTGCGCAATGGAACATCGTTGCGGCACTGGGTAAAACCAGCCAACTGGTGCAGAAGGTTAACGCTTTACCAGCGAATACCATCGAAGCGGTGCACTAATCACGCTGACGTAAAAACGAGTATTTCTGGCCGCTGTCATGCTTTGCCGCCAGACCAGAATGAATTAGTTGTCCAGGGGACGCCATTGTGACTGATATACAATTTGAGCCTGCTGGCTCTGAACTGAATGCTGAAAACAGAGTGTTATCCAGATCGCCATCAGATACGCAGGAGACTTTGCTGGTTGCACTGCAAAGCGCACTGCGCCTGTTTGACGTCCGGCTTACGCTAAATGCTTTACGTGTGGGTATGCCTGCATTTCCACCAGACGCTGATATCAGCGCCCAGAATGACTGGGCATTGCGCACGCTGCAGAGCCGCGGCATGAGTGCTGCCTGGCAGAAGATTGACCTGACGGATGTGAAAAGCTTTGTTCTCCCCGCCATCATGCGTCTGGAAACGGGCTACTGCGTGCTGACACAGTGTAGCGAAAAGAAGTGCGCCATTATCGATCCCGCACTGGGCAGCCAGCCTGTTGAGGTCGATTTCGCTCGCCTGGCTCAGCACTATAGCGGCGAGTTGCTGCTGCTGCGACCTAAGTCTTATCTTGATCATCGTGCCGATGACATTGTCCATGTCGGTAAAGGGCACTGGTTCTGGAATACTTTGTGGGGATTCAAACGTTATATCTTTGAAGCCGCCGCATTGTCAGTCGTTATTAACCTGCTCGTTCTGGCGATGTCCGTATTCACCATGACGGTTTATAACCGGGTACTGCCTAACCAGACCTACGTAACACTCTGGACGATGGCTATCGGCGTGAGTCTGGCGTTGCTGTTTGAACTGGCTGCACGGCTGGGTCGGGCCTGGATTACCGATCGCGCCGGTAAAAAGATCGATCTGGTGTTGGGCGCACAACTTTTTCGTCACGTGCTGAACGGCAAAATGTCGGGTCGAGCCCAATCCAGCGGTGCATTTGGCAATGTCATGCAAAGCTTTGACAGCGTCCGCGAGCTTACTACGTCAGCCGCTTTAACGACGGTTGCTGACTTACCCTTTGTTTTACTCTTCCTGGTTGTAATCCATCTGGTTGCCGGGCCACTGGTCTGGTGTGTGATCCTGATATTAGTGGTCATCGTGGCGATGGTGCTGCTGATGCAGATCCCTTTGAAACGCCACGCTGAAGAGTCAATGAAAATAGGCAGTAACCGTTACGGTCTGGTTATTGAATCACTGGATAATCTTGAAACCATTAAAGTTCTGCGTGCTGAAAACCTGGTCGCCTCTAAACACGATGTTGCCAGCGTAAAACTCTCTGCAGTGAATATGAAATCGCGGTTCCTTGCCACTATGGGCTCAAGCGTCATTCAGACGACCCAGCAGTTTGGTACCGTTATTCTGCTGGTCTGGGGTGCTTATCTGGTCGGTGATGGTGATATCTCAATGGGAGGCATCATTGCCACTATGACCCTGATGGGGCGCGCCATAATGCCCATAGCAACGCTTGCCGCGCTGGGATTGCGTATTCAGCAGGCAAAAACCTCGCTGGCCATCCTCAATAAAGTGATGCAGGCCCCTGCTGAACGCGATAATGAGAAGGTTTATGTGCAGCTTCCCCAGGGCAGCCAGACCGGGATTGTCTGTCAGGGCGTTTCATTACGTTATAAAGACGATTTACCGGCCATCGTTGAGCAGCTTGATGTCCGGTTCTGTCAGGGCGAGCGGGTTGCCATACTGGGCAAAATGGGCAGCGGTAAATCTTCGCTGCTGCGCATGCTGGTTGGGCTATATCCACCCACAACAGGCACGATCACCGTTGCTGGCGTAGATATAGGCCAGGTCGAGCCGGTGGAATTACGGACGCGTATCGCGCTGGTCAATCAGGAACCACGTTTTATGTATGGTTCGCTGCGTGACAACCTGGTGATGGGAGCACCCTACGCCAGCGACGAAGAACTGATGGCCGCTGCAAAAATGACCGGGGTGAGTGATATTGTCGCGGCTCATCCCATGGGCTTTGGTATGCCTGTCAGTGAGCGTGGTGAAAACTTTTCCGGCGGACAAAAGCAGGCGATAGCCCTGGCTCGCGCCATTCTGTCGAATCCGGATGTTCTGCTACTGGACGAACCTACATCGGGGATGGATATGGGGTCGGAACGCACTATCCTGCAGGCGCTCATCCCGGCAATGGAAGGCCGAACCGTGATTATCGTGACCCACCGTCCGGCAGTGCTGAAATACGTTGATCGGGTGATTGTGATGGATGAAGGCATCAAAGTAGCTGATGGGCCGCGTGAAGAGATTATCGGTTTATTAAACAGCGGGAAGATCCCGGCCGCATCGGTGCTGCGTAACGCAGCGAAACATGCTGGCGTTGAGATAAGCACAGAGCGTCAGCCACAATCTGGCGAGGTAACAGTATGAGCAGCCTGTCCCCTGATAAAAACGTTGATCAAAAGCGCCTGACCGAACATACAGCCAGTGACATGGTGAGGGCCGCCCGTCAGGATCGCTGGGAAGGCTGGCTATTTATTGCCTGGGGCAGCGTGGCGTTAATGGTGCTGGTAATCGTCTGGGCCGCCAATTTCAACATCGAAGAGGTGACAACCGGGTCAGCCAAAATTGTTCCCAGTTCCCGCGAACAGGTTTTGCAAAGCCTTGAGGGCGGTATTTTGCAGGAGTTAATGGTGCATGAAGGCGATACGGTTGAAAAAGGTCAGGTTGTGGCCAAAATCGATCCCACGCGCGCCGAAGCCTCCTTCCGCGAAAGCGCTAACCGCCTGCTGGCACTGAAAGCCCAGGCCGCGCGTCTTGAAGCAGAAGCGACCGGCAGCGAGCTTGTGTTCCCGCCA
This sequence comes from Pantoea sp. EKM20T, assembly GCF_011800485.1. Lineage (NCBI taxonomy): Bacteria > Pseudomonadati > Pseudomonadota > Gammaproteobacteria > Enterobacterales > Erwiniaceae > Pantoea > Pantoea sp. EKM20T. The sequence continues at coordinate 5,380 of NZ_JAALFW010000011.1, forward strand.
GAGGTCATGAAAGTACCTGAACTGGTTACCCGTGAAACCGATGCCTGGAAACTACGTAAAAGGGCGGTAAATGAGTCAATTGAAGGCTATCTGAAGTCAAAAACATTGCTGCAGAAAGAGCTTGAAATGGCGCGACAGCTCTCAGCCAGATCGCTGCTGTCAAAAACTGAGGTTCTGAAACTTGAGCGTCAGATGAATGATGCCGAATTGCAAATTACCGAGCGAAAAAACCGCTACCGTAACGAGGCTAACGATGAGCTGTCCAAAGTCGATGTTGAGATGACAAGCCTGCAGGAAACTGCCCATGGCCGCCATGATACGCTTGAGCGTACTGAAGTCCGCACGCCAGTACGAGGCATTGTTAACAGTATTAAAATCAATACGCTTGGCGGTGTGATCCAGCCTGGTGCCGCAATAATGGAGGTGACACCATTGGATGACCAGCTGCTGGTGGAAACCCGTATCCGGCCCTCTGATGTGGCTTTTCTGGCGCCCGGTCAGGAAGCTGTGGTAAAAATTTCTGCCTATGACTATTCGATTTATGGCGGCCTGACCGGACATGTTCAAAGTATCAGTTCGGGCGCGCTAAAAGATGAGGAGAGTAAAGCTGCCCGCAGGCCAGGCGTCGATGATACTTATTACCGGGTGATGGTATTAACGGAAAATAATACGCTGACGAAAAGCGGCAGTCAGGAACTACGGGTGATTCCCGGTATGACGGCCACCGTTGATATTCGTACGGGCGAGAAGAGCCTGCTGCAATATCTGTTGCGTCCTCTGTTGCGCGTACAGGAAGCGTTTCGCGAAAAGTAAAACCTGCCCTGAATGTAAAAAAGCCAGCGCTATAGCTGGCTTTTTTACACAGAAGTCCGGAATTATTTCAGAATGAAGAGCCGATCAACATCGATTTCGCTATGGCCGTCATCGCGATCTATCTCACCCGTTATCCGTACCTTTTTACCAATAAGGAAGCCGTTGTCGTCTTCGTCATCCTCGTCGACATCAATACGGATACGACCCGTTGAGTCCTGTAACCAGTAGTGGTCATCGTCAGCCCGTCCACTAATCGTACCGGTAAGGGTAACATGACGTTCGTCTCGCATGTTTTTTGCTTCTGCGATGGTGGACTCCTGCCGTGCGAAAGCGGATCCTGAGCAGATCAAGGCCAGCAGCATCCATAATGTTTTTTTCATTAACACCTCCTGTTATACGAGCGCTTGCTGCACGTTGATTCTAAAAACTAAAACGGTAGCCAGCATTAACCTGACGTTGGTTAAAACGTTTTCCGTCTACCATATCGGCCTCCAGGAAGAGCGTATGGCTGCTGATTTGGGCACTCAGGCCGACGCCGTTATTCCAGCCATTTCCTTTAAAGGAAAGACGTTCATTTGATCCGTTCAGAGCATAAGCAGCATCCCCGGCATACTCGCGCATTACACCCGTTTTTACATAGGTGTTGAGTTTGTAATTGCTCTGATTGATTTCATACCCTGCCAGCACGCTTGCCCGGCTCATCAGTGATTTGTAGCTTGAAAGTGTGATATTGAGACCATTAGACGCACCTACGGAAGCACCATCCTGATGACCTGCTGTCAGCTGTAGTTGTGGTTCAAGATAAAAACCTGCCAGCCGATCAGAGAAGCTGAACTTTTTGCCCGCCTCAAGCGATCCGCTCAGACCTGAAGAGACACCGTTACCGGATACCTGGTTATTCTGTGTATCGTGAACATTGAACTGATTCCTTAGCCGGTTGACTTTCACAACGCCATCAACATAGAAACCGGCATCATTTACCCAGGTGGTGTAGAAGCCATAATGCTCAGAACGGATGTTGCCGTTACCATTTTGGTAATGAGGCGATCCTTCAGTTACCCCCATGAACAGGCCCAGATAGATCGGAATTTCATCGGACAAACGTTTATCGACCCCAAACTGATAACCGGTGTAGTTCAGGCTGAAACGGCTCAGCTTGCCATTATCAAAGCCGCTGAATCGTCCATCTATAGCGCGCAGCCAGACATTTCCGGCTGTCTTCCCCTGACGAACATCACCCATACGCTGCATCAGCGTCTGCATTTCGGCATAGTTCATCAGATAGCCAGTGTTGAGAAAGTTAGCCCCTGCGTTGGCCGTGCTGGTAATAGGGGAAGTTGCGTTGTCTTGCCCGGCAGACGCCGTGCCACCGTTATCGGCTGGAGTCGCGGCAGGCTCATTGGCAGGAGTCGCGGCAGGCTCATTAGCAGGAGTCGCGGCAGGCTCATCCGCAGGGATAACGGCCGGATCATCTGCTTCAGGGGTTTCTGGTGCTTTAGGTGAGGAGAGTACCCAGTTGTTGCCTTGCTTATTGACCGAGTAAACATAGCCACCAAGTTCCACGTCGGCGTTACCTTTAAAGGTGGCGATGCCATCAGTCGTTTCAACCACAGTCAGTACTTCGTTGCCAGTGGTGACGGCACTGCCGCGGTTCTGTATGGTCAGACCGTAATCACCGGAACTACTCTCTGTCACCACAACTTTATCGCCAATGTTATTCACGCCAGCACCATCGCCTGCCAGATTGGTGCGCAAGGCGAAGTCGCCGCTGCCGCTGAGGTTGGCGATAGTCAATGTTGAATAGGTTGCGTCATCCGAGGCTGCAGAGAGGTCAACCAGCGAGTTACTCAATGTCAGATTATCGACATTGGATGTTCGCGATACATTCCAGGTGCTGTCGGTCAGATTAACGTTCAGATGGCCATTATTGACGTTATCGCTGCTGGCGCTGCCAGACCAGAGTGAACCCGATGTCAGATTGAGGTCGATGAGTCCGGCCCGGGATAAAACGCTACCAACGATCTGCGCTTTTCCGTCGGTGGTGATGACACCTGCTGCATAACCATCATCATATTGCGTAGCCATGGCTATCCCATTCGGAGAGCCCATATCAATGGTCAGATCACCCGTAAGATTCGCTTTACCACCAGCCATGGCGTAGACACCTGTAGCATTCTCCGGACCGGTAATGGTCATTGCATCACCGTTAACTGTGCCACCGCTTGTGGACCAAATACCCAGGGTCATGGTATCCACATTTTTCATCATAATATCGGTGTTCTGCAGATTAATGGTTGCGCCGATTGACTGTGCGGATACGCCATAAAAACCTGCTGAATAGACCGTATTGCGTTCTTCTTCACTGCCAATGAAGTTAACGATGGCATTGTCGCCCATAGCCACAATGCCGCCAGTCTGATCAGAGGAGATCACGCTACCGGCACCAATGTTTGAGAGGCTGTTGTCACGGCCTGACAGACCTGCAGAGGTCTCACCCGCAGTACTGATTGTCAGATGATCGGCCTTCAGCTCACCCCAGCTCCAGATGCCAGCAGAAAGATCCCCAGTGGTAATAATGGTCGAGTTGCTGCCCAGATCAACCGAACCATTATCCTGGATATTAATACCCTGCGAATTATTGCCAAGGGTGTTGATCGTCAATGCATTTGCTTTCAACGTGGCCACGCCATTAATCGACTCACCGGTCAGGTTATCAACCTGAACGGCATTACTGTTAAGGCCATTCGTCTGTAAATTACTGTCGTCGCCCAGACTGGCGTGACTTCCGTAACCACTGACGCGCAGAGCCGTTCCGCCAGTGCCCTGGGTGCTTATTTGCAGGTTATTTGCCTGCAGCGAGGAACTATTGCTGACAACGACGCCCTCGGCGAAAGAATCACCTGATGCTACCGTGGTGACCGAGGAACCGGATCCTAAACTGGCGGTTACATTTTTTCCGCCGAACTCAATGCCGACCGCTGTTTTACCGGAAACGTTGAGGGTTAACTTATCTGCAGTAAATTCACTGTTTGCCGCTTCAATAAAAATCCCTTTTGCATAACGTTCAGCATCTGACACGCGAACTGTGCTGCCGCTGCCGATGGTAACCGTTGCGGCGGTAGCGCCATTAACCAGGATGCCATAATAACCGTCGCCAGATGACTGGTCGGCAATCAGCGTGGTGCCATTAGTTAAGATGATCTCATTGCCTGTCTGGCTTCCGATGACTGCAGCATAGCTAATCAGAGGCACAACCCCCATCCCACTTGCCAGCATTAATGCTTTTGCGATTTTATTTCGCGGGAATTTATTATTCATCTCAGTCACTCTTCCTTAAGAATTTATTGATAGTCTGATCGTTAAATGGCACCTGAATCGTGAGTTGTTATTCAGGTGTTAAGCAGCAGCGATATTTAAGCGATACCAATAAGTTGTAGGTTTTATTGATCCCATTAATGGCAGTGCGCATACAAATGTTGCGGGATTATGCAGCGGGAAAAGGATTTATGTAAAGGCATCGCAAGTGTGCCTGTTTTAAGTAAACGTTAAAGGCGATGCCGTATCCGCGATGAATTTCCATTAAAAATTAAGATAATGCATCGATTGTAATAATGGGGTTTTTGTTAATTATCTTCACATGCATTCTAATTTTGGCTTTATTCATTTTTTAATCACTGCATTAAAGGTCTATCTGCTTATGTGTCGCGTGAGGTTGTTAAGCGCGGGTTTAGTGGCAGCACGCTATAATTATGTATCGCTACCCGCAGTGGTGAGTGCAGAGTGGACGGCAGAATGGAAACATGATGATTGTCACCCCTGAGGTTAACATGTGGCAGGAGAAAGGAGGATTCCTGATAAAGTCGTTGTTGTGCTATCAGACTTAATCACACCACTGGAGGGTAAATGCTTAATTCACAAAAATAAGGTTAAGAGAGGTTTTATGACCGTCACAAACAGGTTAGCAGGAGTTTCACTGATGTTACTGGCTTCACTACTTATCGCCTGCACACCGAACAGCAAGGAACCGCAGCGTTTAACAATGCGTAATCCAGCCAGTGAATATTGCGTTAATCGCGGTGGTCAGCAGGTCCAGGAAAAATCTTCGGCATATTGCCTGCTACCCTCTGGAGAAAGGATTGAGCAGTGGGCTCTGTATCATCGTGACCATCTGAAATGAATTCCCGTTTTGTTCGCCTGCATGCTCCCTGTTCGGGCGAACAACATTTAAATTTAATGGTATTGCATCATCTGAATGTGCTTAATACACCCTTGCTTAACGACTGAGCAGCTTTTATTATCACCCTGACACGATTTGCCGTTCCGGGATCGGTGCTGGTGGAGCATGAGCTAAATTGGCAGCATATCGCCTGAACAGATAATCATTATCGTAGTCGTGTGAGTCCGGAAGGCATTATTTGTACGAGCTTTTCTGAATACAACAGATGAAGCCAGTTTTGGCGTCATATTTAAAACGGTTTACAGTGGTCTGGCAGGTTTGTCTTACTATTTCTTACAGCGCTTTATGTCGTGCGTTTTTTGAGAATGACAGAGCATCACAGCACTAAAGGTGATGCTCTGATTTATCTGTTCACCGATTCTGCCCGACGGAGATCAAAATGCATCGCGCCAGGATTATCAGGAATTGATGATCTGCAGGGTGATCAGCCCTCAGCAGATAATGGGTTATGAGTGATCCTGCCCTCCTTTTTTCGCCTCAGCACACCAGTCTCCATACTTCTGAAGGAACTTCACTGTAGGTTTCATTCATTATTAGTTCGGCTTTACGATGATCGTAAGCGCCTTCAAATGAAGAGAGGTCGTCACCAGGAAGTTTTTTCCGCATATAGCTTGTTACGATATCCAGAATATCGGTTGACGGGCAGTTCCTTAACTTATTCAGATAGTAGACTTTGTCCATAATATTCTTGCTGATTTAACCTGTGAAATGAGCTTATACGCAGTCTGAACTTAAGTTATGCAGACGCGCCGTTATATCAATGCTGCCAGGCGAGAGTAAGCGGCTCCTGACACCAGATATACTTGTTTCCTTACGCATCGGATACATTCGGGCGCGATCACTCGCACGCGAAGTTCCATTAGCCGGCTAAGCGAAAGGTTAATTTCTGAAAGTAAATTTTAATGGCATGATACATTAATTTTATATCTTCATTGATTTTGCTGATCTTCCCCAATCCCATAACAAATTGAACAGAAAAGCATAGGTCAGAAAAAATAGCACCAGTCCGGATTCAAGTCTCAACGCTGAGAATAGCGTAATATCCAGCCACCATGCTGCAAAGGGGATTAACACTAATAACAGACCCGCCTCAAACAGAACGGCATGGAGGCATCTCATTCGCAAGTTCTTTTTAAATCCTGTTCTTAGCTGAACACTGTCAAACATCAGGTTGAACAGGTAGTTCCATCCCATAGCCAGAGTCGATGAGACCAATGTAAGCAACAACGACTGCGATGGTGCTGCGGAGGTAAAAATAATCAGGATAAAGAAAACCAGCACATTAGCGACAACTTCGAATGCCACCGCGTGCAGCACTCTCTCAGTTCTGGTACGCACCGGATATAAACACTTTTCCAAATCAGACGCTCATTAATTAGTCAGGCACCGTGCTGGCGCAGGAAAAATTCAGGGTGGCCGTAATATCAGTGAAACGGTTCTTCATACTGCCCTGTTTTAAACCGACGAGAACTTAGCATCAACCTGGCAGAAAGTGAAACCCAATAGAAATATGACGATAAAAACCCATTAAGTTTTGATATTGATCAATTCTGCAAAGTACGCTTTTAATGGTTAACCGTTCAGGACAGCGAGTGTTATTCCTGCTCTGTTTCCGCACCTCTGTCGTACATTAATTCACCCGTTTCACTTCGCTGTTTGTTCAGTCGGATACGATATTAACGTCATCACTCTGCATCTGAATATTAAAACCATAAAAAATGCGTATTTAGATTTATATTTTAATATTTAGATGATAGTTAGATTTTTTATCTGACATAAAGGGGCGGTTTCAGCTTGTCACTGCGATCAGATTATCTGTGGCAGGCTATTTTCTATGCACTTCTGAGCCAGTGAGCCACTTTCCCGGGCACTGTCTCGCGCGGGAAATAGTGCTGAATGCAATGATCGACGGCAGGTAAAGCATATTTCTTTACCGGTGGATATGACACAACGGGCAATCTTTAGAGACAGTTTTCTGCCGTATAAATGATGAAATCCACTTTTCCGTTAATGTAGATATCGGGTTTCTCTCCCTGCTCCAGATAATTCAGCATCAGCTGAAGCGCGAGCTGGGCATGCTGTCGGGTGTTTTGATCCAGTGTCAGCGCAACGCTCTGCTGCGCCATCAGCGTGCGGGTGGTGGCGTAAAGCTCATGAGTAATCCAGATGCACTGATTCAGCCGACGATGTCGTGCCAGCGCCTGCCCGATCTCGGTATTCCCCAGCCCGGTGTTATAAATGCCCTGGAGATGACCGCTCTGTACCAGCTGCTTCTCCAGCAACTTACTGAGGGTGTCGCGATTTTCCTGGGCGGCCAGAACTTCACGTAACTGAAGATGGGGAAACCGACTGGTTATCAGGTCACGAAACCCTTCAATACGCTGACGATGCGCACTGTAATCCCGGTGCCCACTGACCATCAACACCTCACCGGGCTGATGCAGCATTTTGCCCATCAGCTGAGCGGCTGTACGTCCTGCCTGCAACTGATTGATCCCCACATGACAGAGCCGGGCGGCACCGGGTAAATCGGTGACCAGCGAGATCACCGGTACGCCACGCGCCTGGCAATGGTCCAGCGCCTCATAGATTGCCGGATGTTCATGGGCAAAAACGATCAGACCATCTCGCGTCTCACCGCCCTGCCTGATTAGCTTTGCCAGTCGTTCTGGCTGAGCCTCGGGGACAAAAGTGCGGCGCAGCGTTAACCGGCGATAGCCCAGATGCGAGGCAACCTCAGTAAAATCCTGTGCCAGCTGCTTAAAGAAAAACGAATCGTTGCTGCTCAGCAGCAGTTCTATCTGCCACGGATGACGATGCTCCTCCGGCAGGATCCGCTTCAGCCCGACTTCACGTGCTGCCTGCAGCACCCTGTGAACCGTCTCCGGCGCGACGCCGCCACGTTCATTGAGCACCCGATCCACGGTTGCCAGTCCCACACCTGCCCGTCGGGCGACCTCTTTCAGCGACATGCCGATCTCCTGTGAGGTAAACACCTCAAAACACCGTGCCGCCAGTGTAAAACGCAGCGTTATCCTGCAGATGCATCTTTCTGCCGGACTATGATGGAGTTCAAAAAAATGAATAAAAAGCAACGTGTTGCCCTGCTGGGGTGTGGCTTTATTGGTGAAGTTCATGCCGCGAATCTTCAGGCGCACCCCGGAGTTGAGTTGGTATGGGTTGCGGATGCGGATCCCGCGCGCGCCGCCGCCTTTGCGACCCGCTTTGGTGCCCGGGCCGCGTCTGTCACCGAGGCGATAAATGATGAGCAGATTGATATGGTGCTGATCGCCAGCGCGACGCCGACCCATGCTGACTTACTGGAAGCCGCAGCCCGCGCCGGTAAAGCCATCTACTGTGAAAAACCGGTCGATCTCTCTCTTGAGCGGGCCCGCTCTGCCGTGGCTAATGTTCTCCCCTACAACGTGCCGGTCACAGTAGGGTTTAATCGGCGTTTTGATGTCAGCCATCAGCAGCTGAAGCAACAACTCCGCCAGGGGCGGATCGGCCCGGTGGAACTGATTCAGATGGTCTGCCGCTCCTCAGCCATGCCGCCGCTGGCCTATCTTCAGGCGTCCGGGGGACAGATGCGCGATCAGGCTATCCACTTTTTTGACCTGCTGCGCTGGCTGACTGAAGAGGAGGTGACAGAGGTGGCAGCGATGGGTGCTGCGCTGGCTCTGCCCTCGATCAGCGAATTTGACGACGTGGACACCAGCACGCTGCTATTGCGGCTGCAGGGCGGGGCGCTGGCACAGCTCGATAATGTCCGCCGCACCGGCTATGGCTACGATGAACGCATCAGTGTGATGGGACCGCACGGGATGCTGGAATCAGCCTCTCAGCCACAGCGCGGCGTCAGCTGCTATCAGGGTGCGCAGATTCAGCAGCCAGGCTTGTTGCCCGACTGGTTCAGCCGGGTGCAGCCAACTTACTATGCTCATCTGGATGCGTTTATCCGATCGCTGAACGGTGAGCAGGTTGACGATCTTCCTGGCCTTGAGGATGGACTGAAAGCCCAGGCGATTGCGGAAGCTGCGGTGATCTCCCTGGCGGAACGGCGTTTCTGTGCGGTGGAAAAACTACCGTTCTGATTCAGCGTGGCACCCGGGCAAAAAATAATTTTATTTTTATCGAATAGAAACCGGCGCTGAGCTGTTTACCGTACAGCGCCGCGCTAGCGGACTGCATCCGGCGGGCTTTATCGCCTGTCTCACAGACCCGATAAGGATAAATTATGACAACGCGTTCTGGTTTTTCTCTGCTTGCCGTTCCGGCACTGCTGCTGATGCTGCACTCTCCGCTGAGTATGGCGATGGGCGACAATGACAGTGATAAAAAGACGCCTGACTGCCCCAAAGGTCAGGTCTATGACAGTCACACTAAAAGTTGTGTGCCTGAGAAGACCAGCAAGCTGAGTGACGACGATAAAACCCGCTATGCCTGGCATCTGGCGAAAAAGGGCGAATATCAGGCGGCGCTGAACGTGCTGGATACGCTGAAAAATCAGGATACCCGCGAAGCCTGGAACTATCGTGGTTACGCCACCCGTAAACTGGGCCGCACGGACGAGGGCATTGGCTATTATCAGCGCGCCATTGCACTTGATCCCCGTTACGCTAAAGTGCGTGAATATCTGGGCGAAGCCTGGATGATCAAAGGGCGTCCGGATCTGGCGCGTGAACAGTTAAAAACCATTGCCGGGATTTGTGGCACAGACTGCGAGGAGTACCGCGATCTGCAGGCCGCAATCAATGGCCACCCCGAGGTCTGATGCGGCAGGGAGGAGCGAAAAATCACTCACAGTGACATCCGTCAGCACCTTGCGGAACATCTGCCGCGGCTCTGGCGTTACGGCTATGTGCTGTCACACAACCGTGACATGGCAGAAGAGCTGGTGCAGTCAACCTGCGTACGCGCGCTGGAACGCAGCGCGCAGTTCACACCGGGCACACGCATTGATCGATGGCTTTTTTCGATCCTTCACTCCATCTGGGCCAGTGATTTACGGGCGCGAAAGGTCCGGCAGGGACAGGGATTCGTGGATCCCGATGCGCTGCTGGCCGCAGATAACCACACCACCAGCGACGACCACCGCCATTTTCAGCGCATTATGCTACAGGTTAACGCCTTACCCGAGGCGCAGCGTAATGCACTGTTTCTGGTGTATGTCGAAGGTCTGACCTATCAGGAGGCGGCAGAGACGCTCTCGGTTCCCATTGGCACTATTATGAGCCGTCTGGCCGCCGCACGTGCCACGCTGGCCAGACAGCCGGCGACCTCGCCCGCACCGCAGGAGAAACGGAGATGAACAGGGAAACTTTTACGCCACCGTGGCGCGATGAGGCAATCGTTGCCTGGCTGGATGGTGAGATGACGCCACAGGAAGCCGTGCAGTTTGAGCAGTCGATGGCAGGGGATCCCGAACTGGCGGCACGGGTTGAGCATTTACAGCACAGTAATCTCGATTTTGAACAGGCTTTTGCGCCGCTGCTGGAACAGGCACCGCAGGCCAGAATGGCACAGCAACTGGCAGCCATCACGGCACCAGAGTCAATGCCAGCCAAAGGCTACAGCCGTCGGGCTCTGATTGCTGCGTCTGTCAGCTTTTTGCTGGTGGGCAGCGGCATCGGTTTCCTGGCAAGACCGGAAGATGAAGAGAAAGATGAAAGCCAAAATATCCGCGATCTGGAGGCGCGTTATATGTCGCTCTACAGTGCTGAAACGCTGGCCGACACACCTGATGACGCCGCCATGCTGCAAAGGGGGCTGGACCGTACCCGACTCGATTTAGGATTGCAGCTGCATCAACAGCAACTCAGCCTGCCAGGGGCTGAACTGAAAATGGTGCGGATCCTGCGCTATGAAAGAACGTCAATAGCGCAGATCGCCTGGCTGCATGCTGATTATGGCCCGATGGCGCTCTGTATCTCGCCTGAGCCGGACAGCGCGAATCCGATCGCCCATGAAAAGCGCCATGGCATGCAGCTGGCCTGGTGGAAGCGTGACGGCTATCAATATGTGCTGATTGGCCGCAACCCACCGGCTCAACTGGCTGCCACAGCGGAAACATTGCAGACAGCACTCAGTTAATCGGACCCTTCAGCGGTTACCGCTACAGCGGCTTTCTGCCCTGCGCGGCAATGGCCAGCGCAATGTTGACGCGATCATCAACCACCCCGACCAGCCGATCCATCCCGAAGGCTGAGCGAGAGATGGCGGTGGAGGCATGCAGCGCCAGCGAACCTGAAGCCGGATCAATTGTCTTTCCGCTGTCCAGCGAGGCCAGCATCACGACTGGCCGGCTGACATTTTTAACCGTCAGCACACCAAAAATACGGTAATTGCCGCCACCCAGTGAGGCCACGCGACTGCTGACAAAGTGAATATTTGGGTAACGCTCTGCATCAAAAAACAGGTTACTTTTCAGTTGCCAGGTTAACAGGCTGTTCGAGGCCACCAGCGTCCCTACCGGAATAGTCACTTCAATACGATCGTCACGGTCTTCATCAGGGTTGAGTGTCACCGTGCCGCTCACACCCTGCAGTCTGGCCTGCGAAAATTGGTGACCAAAGGCGCGCCATGAAAGGCCTATCGACGTTTTATCGGGGGTAATGGCATAGGTTACCGGCGCGGCGTAAAGCACCGGGCTGAGCAGGGCTAACAGAGTGCATAAACAGGCGGCACGCATCATCACTATTTTCTCTTTTTTAGGCAGACCCAACGTTAACGCCTGAAACCGCGATCCTATTCACTTTTTTTAGCACTGTTTTTACCTTACAGGCACAGATAATCTGACAGATATTAACTGACTGTCACCTGAGAATCACCAAAGTGTAATGATTATTGCAAGGGCAGAACATTAATAACGAAAAATATTAAGAATACATTAAGACGGCTTTATTAATCTGTGATTCATCCTGAGATGAGCGGAGCGCTATTTTTTTCGATGTGATACTGTGAGTAGCAGGCTGAATTTAGCCCAGCAATTTCAGCGTGTTAATTTTTCTTTCCAGAAGTGACTTCATTCGGATGAGCTGAATCCTGCTCTGGTGACTGACAGAGTCTGCTGGTTTTAAACAAAATATCAATAAATCAAAAAGAGTTGAGGTCAGGGCTATTATTAGCCATTTAATAGTGAACTTTTTCTGAAGTCCTTAACTTGCTCTCCCTTGATTTTATTTCAATTCACACTCTTCATTTAATGTTCAGTTAACTTTCATACGGTAGTTTGTATTAGCAGTCCGGTAACCTTAATTCCATAACGGGAAAGCGTGGTGTCGATAACACCCTGGCCGACTGTGAGTCATTCGCTATTTCAATTATTTTCCGGCGTTGTGCCTGATTAACAACGCGCGACAGCTTATGGGTTTGATCTGCAGGAGTTTTAGCATGGATTTTTTGCCATTTTCCCGGCCTTCATTCGGTGATGAAGAGCTGGCTGCTGTTAAAGCGGTATTTGACTCTGGCTGGATAACGACCGGGGCAAAATGCGCCGAACTGGAGCAGGCCTTTGTTCAGATGACCGGCAACCAGCACGCCATTGCAGTAAGCTCTGCCACTGCCGGAATGCATGTCACGCTGATGGCGATGGGGATCGGGCCTGGCGATGAGGTGATCACGCCGTCCATGACCTGGGTCTCTACCCTGAACCTGATCACGCTTCTGGGTGCCACGCCGGTGATGATTGATGTGGATCCCGACAACCTGATGGTCACGCCGGACCGGATAGCGCAGGCGATTACGCCCCGCACCCGCGCCATTATTCCGGTGCATTACGCTGGTGCACCTGCCGATCTCGCGCCAATCTATCAACTGGCTGAGCAGCGTGGGATTGCCATCATTGAAGATGCGGCTCACGCGGTGGGCACCACTTATCACGAAAAGCCGGTCGGGCAGCGCGGTACGGCGATTTTCTCTTTCCACGCCATCAAGAATATCACCTGCGCGGAAGGGGGCCTGGTGGTGACCGATGACGCCACTCTCGCCGATCGTATACGCAGCCTGAAGTTTCATGGCCTGGCAGTAGATGCGTTTGATCGTCAGACCCAGGGACGTCTGCCGCAGGCGGAAGTCATGATGCCGGGCTTTAAATACAATCTGCCCGATATCAGCGCGGCGATTGCGCTGGTGCAGTTACAGAAACTGCCGGACTTTATTGCCCGCCGCCGTGAGATTGCCGAACGCTATCTTGAAGCGCTGCGCACGCTGCCGTTCACGCCGCTGTCACTGCCCGCCTGGCCACATCAGCATGCGTGGCACCTGTTTATTATTCGCATTGATGAACAGCGCTGCGGTCTGTCGCGCGATGCCTTAATGCAGGCACTGAAGACGCGGGATATCGGCAGCGGATTGCATTTCCGTGCGGCGCATACCCATAAATATTATCGCGAGCACTATCCCGATTTACGTCTTCCCGCCAGTGAACTTAACAGCCAGCAGATGTGTTCGATTCCACTGTTTCCGTCAATGACGGATCAGGATGTCGAACGTGTGATTCAGGCTTTACATGACATTGCCGGAGCCTGAGATGCGCGATATCAAACCGATCAACATGCTCTCCGTGGTCATCCCGGTCTATAACGAGCAGGAGAGTCTGCCGGAGCTGCTTCAGCGCACCTGCGCCGCCTGTGACTCAATTAAGATTGAGTATGAAATTCTGCTGGTGGATGACGGCAGCAGCGATCGTTCTGCCGAACTGATTGAACAGGCCGCCACCGTTCCCGGCAGCCGGATAACCGGCGTGCTGCTCAACCGCAACTACGGTCAGCATTCCGCCATCATGGCCGGATTCAGCCAGGTTCGTGGCGATCTGATTATTACGCTGGATGCCGATCTGCAGAACCCGCCGGAAGAGATCCCGCGGCTGGTTGACGCCGCACGTCAGGGTTATGACGTGGTGGGTACCGTCCGTCAGCAGCGCCAGGACAGCTGGTTCCGTCGGAAGGCCTCGCGCACGCTCAACCGGCTGATTCAGCGGGTCACCGGTAAGGCGATGGGCGATTACGGCTGCATGCTGCGCGCCTATCGTCGCCACATCGTCGAGGCGATGCTCAACTGTCACGAACGCAGCACTTTTATTCCGATCCTGGCCAACACCTTTGCCCGACACACCATTGAGCTGCCGGTGATCCATGCCGAGCGCGCTTTTGGCGATTCGAAATACAGCTTTATGCGCCTGATTAACCTCATGTATGACCTGGTGACCTGTCTGACCACCACGCCGCTGCGATTGCTCAGCGTGGTCGGCAGCCTGATAGCGCTCTCCGGCTTCGCCTTCTCTTTGGTGTTGATCGTGTTGCGACTCTTTTTTGGTGCGGCCTGGGCGGGTGACGGCGTCTTCGTGTTGTTCGCCGTGCTGTTCATGTTTATCGGCGCCCAGTTTGTGGGTATGGGACTGCTCGGGGAGTACATCGGGCGCATTTACAACGACGTTCGGGCGCGTCCGCGCTATTTCGTTCAACGCATTGTTCACGCTCCAGAAGAGCCTTCAGTACAGGATATTCAATCATGAAGACCGTTGTTTTCGCCTATCACGACATGGGCTGTGTCGGCATCAATGCGCTGCTGAGTGCAGGCTATGAGATCACCGCCATTTTTACTCACAACGATGTGGCGACCGAAAACCACTTTTTCGGCTCAGTAGCCCGTCTGGCGGCAGAGCATGGCATTCCGGTCTATGCACCTGACGAGGCGAATCACCCGATCTGGCTTGACCGCATCCGTACCATGGCACCAGAGATGATCTTCTCCTTCTACTATCGCCATCTGCTGAGTGATGAGATCCTGCAATGCGCTCAAAAGGGTGCTTTTAACCTGCACGGCTCGCTGCTGCCAAAATATCGCGGCCGGGCACCGCTGAACTGGGCGCTGGTCAACGGCGAAACTGAAACGGGCGTTACGCTACATCGCATGGTGAAGCGCGCGGATGCCGGTAATATTCTGGCGCAGCAGAAGGTCGCTATTGAGGATCAGGACAATGCGCTGACGCTGCATCGTAAACTGACCCAGGCTGCAGTGCAGTTGCTCGGCGACGTTTTACCTCGTCTGCGCGAGGGTGAGGTGAGTGAATGGCCACAGGATGAAAGTCAGGCGACCCGGGTTGACCGCCGCACGGCCGAGGATGGCCGCATTGACTGGAATCAGCCTGCTCAGACGATTCACAATCTGGTCAGAGCGGTTACCGATCCCTGGCCTGGCGCATTCGCCTTTGCCGGTTCGGTTAAATTTATCGTCTGGAAGAGCCGGGTTCATCCGCAGCAGCATCAGGCAAAGCCAGGGACGGTACTTTCTAAGCAGCCATTCCTGATCGCCTGTGGCGAAGGCGCGCTGGAAATCCAGACCGGCCAGTCCGAGCATGGCGTTTACATGAATGGCAGCCAGCTGGCGCAGAGTCTGGGCATCGTCCCTGGCGCACTGCTCTATTCAAAACCGCAGTCAGCGCTGCAACGTCGTACCCGCGTGCTGATCCTTGGCGTTAACGGCTTTATCGGTAATCATCTCACTGAGCGTTTGTTACAGGATGAGCATTTCGAGGTCTATGGCCTGGATATCAGTTCAGACGCGATCAGCCGCTTCCTGGATCATCCGCGCTTCCATTTCGTCGAAGGGGATATCGCTATCCATTCCGAATGGATTGAGTATCACATCAAAAAATGCGACGTCATCCTGCCGCTGGTAGCCATCGCAACGCCAATTGAGTACACCCGCAATCCACTGCGCGTGTTTGAACTCGATTTCGAAGAGAACCTGAAAATTATTCGCGACTGTGTGAAGTATCAGAAGCGCATCATTTTCCCATCCACTTCAGAAGTTTACGGCATGTGTACCGATGCCAGCTTCGATGAGGATTGCTCTAATCTGGTCGTCGGGCCGATCAACAAACAGCGCTGGATCTACTCGGTATCCAAACAGCTGCTGGACCGCGTTATCTGGGCCTACGGCGAAAAAGAGGGGCTGCGTTTTACCCTGTTCCGTCCGTTCAACTGGATGGGACCGCGTCTGGATAACCTTAATGCAGCGCGCATCGGCAGTTCCCGCGCGATCACTCAGCTCATCCTTAACCTGGTAGAAGGTTCGCCCATTAAGCTGATCGACGGCGGCAAACAGAAGCGCTGCTTTACCGATATTCAGGATGGCGTTGAGGCGCTATTCCGCATTATCGAAAACAAACAGCTGAATTGTGATGGTCAGATCATCAATATCGGTAATCCGGACAACGAAGCCAGTATCAAAGAGCTGGCCGAGCAGCTGCTGGCCAGCTTTGAACGTCATCCGCTGCGCAGTCAGTTCCCGCCGTTTGCCGGTTTCCGCGAAGTAGAAAGCAGCAGCTACTACGGCAAAGGCTATCAGGATGTGGAACACCGTAAACCGGCTATCCGCAATGCGCGTCGCCTGCTCGGCTGGACACCGACCGTGACGATGGATGTCACTATCGACAACACGCTCGACTTCTTCCTGCGCACCGTTGAGCCACAGGCTGATAAGTGATGAAGAAGATCGGTCTGCGGATTGACGTAGATACCTGGCGCGGCACGAAGCAGGGCGTGCCGGCGCTGCTTGAGCTGTTCCGGCGTCATGCGGTGCGGGGCAGCTTTTTCTTCAGCGTGGGACCAGACAACATGGGCCGCCATCTCTGGCGGCTGGTGAAACCGGCGTTTCTTATGAAGATGCTGCGCTCCCGTGCCGTGTCGCTCTATGGCTGGGACATCCTGCTCGCCGGAACGGCCTGGCCGGGAAAGCAGATGGGACGGAGATTGCGGCACATCATGCAGGACGCCACTCGTCAGCACGAAGTCGGTCTGCACGCCTGGGATCACTTTGCCTGGCAGACCTGGGCCGGCGTCTGGCCGCAGGATAAGCTGGTTGAGCAGATAGCACGCGGCACCGAAACGCTGAGTGAGATACTCGGTCATCCTGTCAGCTGTTCGGCCGCCGCGGGCTGGCGAGCCGATGGCCGGGTGATCGCCGCCAAACAGGACTTTGGCTTTCACTACAACAGCGACTGTCGCGGCAGCGGCCCGTTCCGGCCCATGCTGCCGGATGGACAGATCGGTACCGTACAGATTCCGGTGACGTTGCCCACATGGGATGAAGTGGTTGGCCGCGAGGTCAGCGCAGAAGGCTATAACGACTACATTCTGGCGAAAATGCTCTCTTCTGATGATGGGGCGGTCTACACCGTGCATGCCGAAGTCGAAGGGATTATCGGCTACCCGGACTTTGACCAGCTGCTGGCTTCTGCGGCCCGTCACGGCATTCAGTTCTGTCCGTTAAGCGAGCTGCTGCCCGACGATCTGAGCACCTTGCCAGTGGGCAAAGTAGTCAGAGGCGAAATCCCCGGACGGGAAGGGTGGCTGGGCTGCCAGAAACTGACTGAAGAGGCGAACTAGTGCGAATACGTAACAACACGAAGTGGCTACTTTTTTTCAGCTTTTTTATTCTCTATTACCTGCTTCCGCCGATGTTCCGCGATCTCTGGCAGCCGGATGAGACTCGTTATGCGGAGATCAGCCGGGAGATGCTGGCAACCGGTAACTGGGTGACGCCACACTTCTTCGGTCTGCGCTATTTTGAAAAACCGATTGCGGGTTACTGGGTCAACTCGCTGGGTCAGTGGCTGTTTGGCCACAACAACTTTGGCGTGCGGGCGGGATCGATATTCTCTACGGCGATGACCGCCGTGCTGATCTACTGGCTCGGCAGGCGGTTGTTTGGTTCGGCACGCACGGCTGCCGTCGGCACGATTATTTTCCTCAGTTCGCTGCTGGTCTATGGCGTTGGCACCTATGCGGTGCTCGATCCGATGCTGATGCTCTGGCTGGCTGCCGCGATGTGCAGCTTCTGGCTGGCGACGGAGGCCAGCGGACGCGCCGGGCGGGCGGGCGGCTATCTGCTGCTGGGTCTCGCCTGCGGCATGGGGTTTATGACCAAAGGCTTTCTGGCGCTGGCAGTGCCTGTGCTGGCGATTCTGCCGTGGGCGATCTGGCGGCAGCGACTGCGCGAACTGCTCTGCTTCGGTCCGCTGGCGCTGCTCTCAGCCGCGGCGATCAGCGCACCCTGGGCGCTGGCGATCTATCATCAGGCACCGGATTTCTGGCACTACTTCTTCTGGGTTGAGCATATTCAGCGCTTTGCTGAGGACAATGCCCAGCACAAAGCGCCTTTCTGGTATTACCTGCCGGTTCTGCTGCTGGGAACGCTGCCGTGGCTGGCGCTGTTACCGGGCGCATTGATGACCGGCTGGCGCGAGCGTCAGCAGCATCCCGGTGCGCTCTATCTGCTGAGCTGGACGGTGATGCCGCTGCTGTTTTTCAGCCTGGCAAAAGGCAAGCTGCCAACCTATATCCTGCCCTGTTTTGTGCCGCTGTCGCTGCTGATGGCGCACTATGGCCTGAACGCCGCACAGCGGGCAGGGCGCGCATTAACAGTCAATGGCGGGCTCAACCTGATTTTCGGCATCATTACCCTGGCAACGGTCGTGCTGGTGCTCGCTCCCTGGAGTGTGACGCATCATCCGCTGTTCGCCACGCACGAGATGCTGAAGCTTGCGCTGGGGGCACTGGCATTTCTCATCTGGGGGCTGGTGGGCGCATATAGCTGCCGCTCTGCACAGCGCCGCTGGCTGGCGGCCGCGCTTTGCCCGCTGGGCGTCGCCCTGTTTATTGGTACGGCAATCCCGGATAAAATCCGCGACGCCAAACAGCCGCAGCGTTTTGTCTCGACGATCAGCCAGCGTCTGGCCTCAAGTCACTTTATCCTGGCGGACAATCCCGGCGTGGCATCTGCCGCAGCCTGGCATCTGCAACGTAGCGATATCGGCTTCTATGACACCAAAGGCGAGCTGGAATATGGGCTGAGCTACCCGGATGCGCAATCCCGCTTTGTCTCTCAGGCAGACTTCGGCGGCTGGCTTGCCGATCATCGCCGTACGGGAAGCGTATCACTGCTGTTGCTGGTTGATTCAGTACACAGTGATATCGGCGAGGATGTTCCGGTGCCGGACGCCGTCTATCGCCAGGGCAGGCTGGTCTGCCTCTATTACAGTCAGATGAAGTGATGCTGCTGCTGATTGTACTGGTCAGTCTGCTCAGTTGCAGCGCGCAACTGTGCCAGAAACAGGCGACCCACGCGGCATCGCGCCGGGTCCGCTTAAGCTGGATTGGGGTGAGCGTGCTGTTGCTGGGTGTCGCGATGCTTCTCTGGCTGCTGGTGCTGCAGCGGGTGCCTGTCAGCCAGGCCTATCCGATGCTGAGCCTTAACTTCATTTTCGTTGCGCTGGCAGGACGCATCCTATGGCGCGAGTGCCTGACGCTGCGCCAGATCGCCGGCACGCTACTGGTGGTGACGGGTGTGGCGCTGATGGCGAGCCAGCTATGAAAGGGTATGGATGGGTCGCATGCAGCGTGCTGCTGGTCTCAGCGGCACAGCTGATGATGCGCTGGGCGATGCCGCGACTGCCCGATGTCAGCAGCATAACGTCGCTGCCTGCTGTTGCCCTGTTGCCCGCCTTGCTGCTATTGGCCGGGCTGGGCGCTTATGGTGTCTCCATGCTCTGCTGGATTCGGGCGCTGCGCTATTTTCCGCTGAACCGGGTCTATCCGCTGCTCAGCCTCAGTTATGTGCTGGTGTGGCTGGTGGCTGTCTGTCTGCCAGTATTCCATGAGGCGTTCAGCTGGCACAGCCTGGCGGGCGTAGTGATTATCGTTATCGGGCTGCTGTGCATTGTGGTTAAGCCCTGATTTAAGAATATTGTTAGTGTTTTCGCATCAACTATGCTTTTTCTTAGCCTTTTCGGGCAGCGAGTAACTCTCGCGGCATTAAAGTATTTGCGGTAAACGGCGGGTCAGCAAAGCGGTTTTATCTTTCCAGTCAGCTCGCCAATATCGCTGACGATCAGATCGGGTGCAGGTGCCAGCGGATACAGTGCCTGCCCTTTGCTACGGGTAACAAATGCAGTTTTCATGCCTGCACGTTTTGCTCCACCCACATCCCAGCCATGCGCAGCCACCATCATGCACTCTGAGACGGGCTTGCCCATCTCTTTCATCGCTTACTGATGCGCTGGGGAGACTCTATCCGCTGAAACAGGCATGCAATGAGAACGGGGACTGTGAAACGTTCATGTTTGCAGAAATGTACTGCGGCGGGATAACGGACATTTATGCCCGTATCGGTGTGCGTTACTTCCGCCTGCTTAATTACACCCACATAACCGATGCTACCTTATGCAGATTGCCTGATTGAAGTCGGATTTAATCCATCAGTTCAGATGTCCGTCAGTTGATTTGATATTGATCCTGTCACGGTGGATATGGCGTTTATACAGCTTTCCCTGCTGGGCATTGCAGCCGAGGTTGTCACCGGTAATACGCTGACGCTGGAGTTTAACCGGGTGCGCTATACACCGGCTTACTATCTCAACGATTTTGAAGAACGTCTCAAAAGCCAGCGCCGGATCAAGGCGATGCTGGATTTTATCAGGGCAATGTAGGCCATGGACAAAACAGCAGGAAACTACATGGTAGGGAAGCAGTGGTTATGGGTTTGTATGGGGTGCATGAGTAATGCAGAAATTGCACAATATACGAAATTTCGTATAATGAGGTGATGATGCGTAAGAAAATCAGTTTTATTGACAGCAGTCTTGAGGAACTACGGGCTTTCCCGGAAGAGGCCCGGACCGCATCAGGGTATCAGCTTGACCTGATCCAGCAGGGACTGGAGCCGGACGACTGGAAGCATTTTGCTACGGTAGGTCAGGGAGCACGTGAAATCCGAATTCGGGGTAATGACGGCATTTTCCGGATCATGTATGTCGCCAAATTTGAAGAAGCCGTGTATGTGCTGCACTGTTTCCAGAAAAAGACACAAAAGACCAGCCAGAGTGACGTAGAACTTGCCCGAAATCGTTATCGCCGATTGGTTGAGGAGCGTAAAAAATGAATATTCAGACTTTTGATAATGTGTGGGACGCTCTTAGCGAAACGCCAGAGCAGGCGGAAAATATGAAACTCCGCGCCGAGTTAGTAGGCCGCCTGAATAGCTGGATTAAACGTAATCGCCTGAATCAGGCCACTGCTGCTGCTGCGCTGGGCGTTTCACAGCCCAGAGTGTCCGAGCTGGCAGGAGGTCGGATCAACTGCTTTTCAATTGATAAGCTGGTCAGCATGATGTCACATGCCGGACTGCACATAACCAGTATTGAGATAAGCGAACCAGAGGAAGCTTGAGCTGCCTTTTTGCATCGCGCGAACTGCCAGGACGGTAGCCCCTTCGGGGCAGGATAAACCCGGTGCTGATGCACCGGCTATACCCTTTCACCTGACCGTCTTCATCCCTTCCCATCTGACGCTGATAGCTTGCCGTTTCTGCTATAAAGTGACACTACCAAATTGGCCATCTGCAGAAGTGCGCATAATACTAATTATGTTAAATAAGATGTCTGATTTTCAATATCGCTTGAATTACGTCAATACTCATCGGACACAGCCCTCCCTCCCTACCGCATCCTCTCACTGGCAAGATGATAAACATCGCTGCGCTCGCGTTTACCCACAGCAACAACGGCAATCACCAGCTGATCGTCTATTACCTGATAAACCAGGCGAAACCCGGACGCTCTGAGTTTGATTTTATAGCAGTCTTTAATCCCACGTAGTCTGGCAGAAGGAATATGGGGATTGTCACAACATTTCTTCAGTTTTTTGGCAAACTGCTGCTGAAGAGATTTGTCCAGCTTCTGCCATTCTTTAAATGCCTCTTCCCTGAATTTGACGGTATAACTCACAAAAGCGCATCCAAATCGACATCAAGCAGACGCTGGCCGCTGCGTTCACTGACCAGCTTAACCAGTTCCTGATCGTCAAGGGCATCAAGCATCTGTTCATAAAGCTCAGCCGGGACGCAATAGAATGCAGGCTGGTTGCGGTTAAGAATGGCGACAGGATAACCGTCACCTGCACTAACCGTGGCCATCGGGTTTTTCTTCAGTTCGCTTACGCTGGCACTGGTATCGCTTAAAATAATGTTTGGCATAGAGCCTCCAGGACTGCTTAACAGGTCTTTATAGTAGCAGCCTCAAGACCTGATAACCAGTCTCTTTCAATAGATACAAATGGCTATGTTTGATGAACTGCAAAAGCTGAATGAGCTATTTGAAATGCCGGAAGATGGGATTATTTTTCATTTCTCTTTTTCGCGCCGACAGGAACAGGATCGTCAGTTGCAGCATCCTGAATAATCAGCGCGTTGCTTTTCTTATCTAATGTCTTGAGAAGTGGCTGCAATTCTCTGAGCACAAGGTCCAGGCGCTGCATATCCCCCGTCAATTTTTGATATACGGGCGATCCAGGCTGAATACCTTTTATGCTGCGGCTGAGCTGTTGCAGGCTTTGCTGCATATCCTCAGACAGTGTTTTCATTGCAGGGCTGCTGATAAATCCATCAATATGCCTGAGCGATTTTTGTATTTCTGTCATGGTGCGCTGACTTTGTTTTAGCGTACCGGTCGCAACTGAAATCAGTGGCCGAAGCGGAAGGCTGTTCATCTTATCCACTATAGCCACAATCTTTTGCTGTATCTGGTTTAAACCGCCAGGCGTTGTGGGGATGACTTTGTAACCCGCGACGATATCCGGTCCTTTGTCAGGCTCAACATTTGCATAATAGTCTAAGTCGATAAACAGCGAACCGGAAAGCAGACTGCCTGTTTTCAGCGAGCCTCTTAACCCCTGTTTTTTACCCAGCTGTAGCTTTTTCCCCAGGTCAAAGTCTTCCCTCATACCGCTCATGAATCTCTGGGGTTCAATGTGAATCAGTACGGGAACCTCATAATGGCTGCGAAAATTCTGGGTTATCTCTGGCGAGTTAAAAGGAACCTGAGCAACCGTCCCCAGGCGTATTCCACGAAACTCGACAGGCGCACCTGCCTGAAGTCCGCGAACAGAATCGGAAAAGAACAATACGAAGTCGAGGTGTTCGGTATAACGAGAATTCGCGATGCTTCGCAGATCGTCATAAAGAGTATAAGTTGCTACGCCCTTAACCGGCTGGCCCAGGACCACGCCTTCAGGCAGGTCAAAACTGACCCCGCCACTTAATAATGTGGTGATGGACCCCATCTCCACGCGCATCCCGGATGAGGATAAATCCACAGCAATCCCACTATTCTTCCAGAAACGAACGTTTGAGGTGACAAGCTGATCAAAGGGCGAAGCGATAAAAACCTGATAACGCATCATCCTTTTTTCCATATCAAACCGGCTGTTCTCGACTGACCCGACACGCAGGCCGCGAAACAGTACCGGGTAGCCCGGCATGAGTTGCCCCGCTTCACGACTATTAAGCGTGATTCTGATCCCCTTTGCATTCGGTGAGGCCTGGGGAGGCGCATCTGACAGCCGATAGCGTTCCGGCGCTGGCCCCGGAGAACCTGGCTGTAAAGCTATATAGGCGCCTGAGAACAAGGTACTTAAGCCCGTTATCCCCTCGAATCCAATTTCAGGCCTGACCACCCAAAATGCGCTATTGCCGTTCAATAGTTTTTGCATACCAGTGTGCATGCGAACCTTGATCTCGACGTGCTTAAGATCGTCAGTAAGCTCGGTACTTTCAACGACACCCACATCAATGTTGCGGTTTTTTATTACGGTTTTACCTGCCTTAATCCCCTGTGCGTTTTCGGTCATCAGAATCACCAGAGGTCCCTGCTGGCTTTTATGGTAATACAATAAAAAGGCACCGATGAGCAGCGTGACAAAGGGAATGATCCAGACAGAAGACCATCTTTTGTTGGGGTTTACATGAGCACTATCCGGATTATCCGACAAAGTATGGACTCGTGTAAGAACAGAGTAACCTGAACTTTTCAGGGCGTTCTGTTGAAGAAGGATTCGATCTCAGGGCTATGTATTCGCTCGTCTTTCCTGAGGCCATGATAGTTAATCTCATCATTAAGCGTTAAATTTCGATAAGTCAGGATCATAAAATCTACTATCAAACGGAGATCCATTATTTTCCAGTAAATAATGGATCGGATAGTCTGTAATAACTTCGGAACAGGAGGGTTAATAAGTATAAAGATATTTTTTTAAATAAAGCTTAAAAAATACAAATCTGTGATCAATGTGTCATGTTATTTTAATAAAATTAAATCAATCAGTTACCAACATCATGGAGGTTAGCGGCTCAAAATAAAGTGGAATTACCCTGCGTTTAAAGTGTAATAAATCCACTAAAATCATCACCAATGAACAGTGTTGCCCAACTACGTCATTGCTGAAGTGCCTCAAATCCCTGGGCGCTGCATGACTTTATGGTATTGCGTCTGTCAACGAGGTGTGTCAGGTTAACTCTTTTACGAATTGAAATATTCTTGCAGCCGATCTATTTTTACTTCGCATTCCAATTTAGCAGAGGCACCTATGTTCCTTAACTATTTTGCTTTGGGTATGCTGATCTTCGTTTTCATAATTATTTTTTATGGAATTATCGTTCTTCATGATATTCCCTATTTAATCGCAAAGTCCCGTAATCATCCTCATGCCGATGCCATTCACGTCGCAGGTTGGGTAAGTTTGTTTACACTGCATGTCATATGGCCTTTCCTGTGGATCTGGGCCACTCTTTATCGTCCTGAGCGCGGCTGGGGGATGCAGAGTCAATACACTTCATTACTGGAACTGCAGCAGCGCGTAGCAGAACTGGAGCGTTTACAGGCTGATTCGAAACCGCTGCGACCGGAGCGATGATATGGATCTGCTCATTATTTTAAGCTACGTTGCGATAGCCTGGGCTGTTTTTAAAATATTTCGCATACCCGTCAATAAATGGACAGTGCCAACAGCGGCCCTCGGTGGCGTTTTTCTGGTCAGTGCGCTAATTCTGCTAATGAATTATAACCATCCCTATACGTCACTGGCACAAAAAGCGGTTGTCGCGATTCCTGTTACTCCACAAGTGACCGGCGTCGTAAATGAAGTTACTGATAAAAAAGAAGTGCTTATTAGAAAGGGAGAAATGCTCTTCACCCTGGATCAGACACGTTATAAGGTCCGCGTCGAAAGATTACAAGCCGACCTGAGCACCGCTATTAACAATATTGAAGCGATGAAAGGACAATTAAGCGAAGCCGTTGCCTACACAACCCATGTATCTGCTGAGCGGGATAGATTATTTCTGGACTATCAACGCTATCTCAAAGGCAGTAAGGCGAAAGTCAATCCATTCTCCGAACGTGACATTGATAATGCCAGGCAGGCATTTCTGGCGCAGGATGCCCTGGTAAAAGGTTCTCTGGCGGAACAGGAGCAGCTCAGAAGCCAGTTGACCAGTGTATCAGGAGGAGAACAATCCCAGATAGCCAGTCTGCGCGCGCAATTAGCAGAAGCCCGGTATAACCTGGATCAGACGGTTGTTCGCGCACCCAGTGATGGTTATGTCACTCAGGTCTTAATCCGTCCCGGAAGCTACGCAGCCGCCCTGCCGCTGCGCCCGGTCATGATATTCATTCCTGTACAAAAACGTCAGATCATTGCTCAGTTCAGACAAAATTCCCTGCTTCGCCTCACGGCGGGAGATGAAGCAGAGGTCGTTTTTAATGCCCTTCCGGGACAGGTATTCTCAGGAAAACTGCTCAGAGTTTTGCCAGTGGTTCCAGGCGGAGCTTATCAGGCACAGGGAACGGTGCAGTCACTGAGCCTTGCTTCAGGTTCTGATGGCGTATTAGCCATAATTGAATTAAACCCAAATCAGGACGTTGATGCATTGCCAGACGGCATATTTGCTCAGGTTGCGGTCTATTCTGACCACTTCACGCATGTTTCGGTCATGCGTAAAATTTTGCTGAGAATGACCAGCTGGGTGCATTACCTCTACCTGGATCACTGATGATGATAAATATATCCTTAACTTTCCATCGATTAACCGTTTTCCCCCTTTCAGAAGAAGTTAATCAGAACAGTTATGAGCGGCCTGACTTTGTAATAAGCCCTGATTTGAAATTACCCTGAAAACACGATGGGTGGTTAATTAAATTACTGATCGGTTATCACAAAACAGGATCGTAAATAAGCTTTTGAAATAGCTGTTTGCATTGAATATGCTATGTTTTAAATGTAGTTACGAATTCTAATCGTCTTTTATAACATTCCGAGGATACGCATATGAAAAAATTAATTTTTGGTGTGGTTATTTGCTCTTTATCGTTTGGCTCATTTGCTGCCGAAATGATGTCAAAGAATGATTTTATGAAAGTGAAGGATCAGTATGAAAAGATAGGCGATATCTCAACATCAGGTGAGACCAGCCCTTCAGATGCAAAAGCGGAGCTATCAGAAATGGCCGATAAAAAAGGCGGCGATGTGTTCGTGCTGACCTCAGCCAATACGAATAACAAAATTAAAGGTACCGCTGATGTATACAAGAAAAAATAGCGAAGTAACGAAGCTATCTGTCTGAAATACAGACTGAAATAGATGATTTTTTTCGGAGCCTCAGGAAATATGTTCTTAATACAGGTTAATCGATGCCCTTTACTAATGTAAAGGGCATCTTTCTTACAGCACCATCAGGACTTTAAACCGTTTTCAGCGAGGATGAGCTGAACGTCGGTGACAGGACCTTATCTGACCAGGCTGATGCGCGGATAACACGTCACGCTAATCCGCCTGCACTTGATTAACTCCAGGCGATGACGTTATCAGCCGTCAGGCGAAAGTTCCCCTAATCAGCCGCCGCCCGCCTCCCCCTATTTCTTATCCAGCGACCAGGTTGCACTGCGGATATCGACCTTCACTGGTAACAGACCAATCTGGGTAAACTTATCGGCCAGAGCCTGCTGCTGCGTGAAGACTTCAGGTGTCATCCGCTCAGCCCCGAACGGCATCCTTGCCAGCGCCCGTTGCCAGATCGGCTGCGGCAGACCGGTTGAGGTGGACATGATTTTTGCCGCCTCTTCCTGATGTTGATTGGCCCAGGTACTTAGCGACCCAAGCTCATCCACCACCTGGCTGGCGATTTGCGGCCAGGTTTCCGCAAACTTACGGCTGGCAAGATAGAAGGTGTAGTGTGGCACCAGGCCTTCGGCATTTTTAATCAGCCGCGCGTGGGCGTTGGTTTCAACTTCTGCGTAGTAAGGATCCCAGATTACCCAGGCATCCACCGCACCGCGCTGGAAAGCGGCACGCGCATCGGCGGGTGGCAGATAGACCGGTGTAATGTCTTTATAGCTCAGCCCCGCCTGTTCCAGCGCAGTGACCAGCAGATAGTTAACGTCAGAGCCTTTATTCAGCGCCACGCGTTTGCCTTTGAGATCCGCCACGCTTTTAATGGGGGAGTCGGCAGGCACTACAATCGCCTCAGTTTTGGGGTTGGCGGGAGAATGTGCCAGATAAACCAGATCGGCCTGTGCGGCCTGAGCAAAAGTCGGTGGCGCGTCGCCGGTTGCGGCCAGATCGATACTGCCGATGTTCAGGCCTTCCAGCATCTGCGGCCCGGCCGGGAACTCAATCCAGTGAACCGCAATCCCCTGTTTTTTAAATTCCTGATCCAGCGTGCCGCGATATTTCAGCAGGGCGAAGATATTGGCTTTCTGAAAACCAATGTTAACTGTTTCGGGTTTCTCTGCTGCTGCCTGGGTGTTGAACGCTAATCCCGCCTGGGCGGCAATAATCAATGCGCTAAGCAAAACTCTTTTCATCTCTCATTCCTGAGTCTGGTTGTTGTCAGCGCAACATAACAAACGCGGGTTGAAGCGCTTAGCGATCAAATGTTCGATGCTTAGCGAAAAAAACGCTATGGATGCCAGACCGACTCACGTACCCGAATGGCGCGACTCAATAGCCCCAGTGCATAGAAGCGGTCAGCGATGGTCTGCTGTTCCCGGATGATGGCCAAGTTCATGCGCTGGGTCTGGTGGCTGCGCCGCGCTAAGGCATGCATCAGTGAAGGCGCTGATATCCCGAGTTCGGTGGAGAGCAACGCAGCGGCTTCAGCACGGTGTGCATCGATGTAGCGGCCAGTCTGCTCCAGCGCGGTGAGCAGAACCTGCAGCAGATCGCCCGACTGCGCGGCGAACCCGCGTTCGGCAAGGTAAAACTGATGATTATTGACCCGGCCGGTGCCATCAGCGATCACCCTGAACTGTCCGCTGTTCTCTGCATCGCTGAGCAGCGGATCCCACATCATCCAGGCATCCACTGCGTTGAGATCGCTGGGCGTCAGCGGATATTTGGGCGGTGCATAGACGATGCGCACATCATCCAGCCCTAAACCCGCTTCATCCAGAATCTGCAGCAGCAGATAGTGAACGTTGGAACCACGATTTACGGCGATGCGTTTTCCTCTGAGATCGCCAATCTGCTGAACCGGGCTGCTGTTCGGTACCAGCAGTGCCACGCTCTGCGGCGCGGCGGGTTCCCAGGCCACATAAACCATCGGGCTGTTGCTGGCCTGCGCAAACAAGGGGGGAACTTCACCAGTCGTCCCGAAATCGATCTCCTGTTGGCTCAGCGCATGCAGAAGCTGCGGACCCGCAGGAAACTCACTCCACAGCACGCTGACGCCTCTATCGGCCAGCTGCTGTTCCAGTGACTGGCGCGCTTTCAGGATGCCGAGGTTGCCAAATTTCTGATAACCGATGCGCAGTTCCCGCTCCCGTTCGGGCTGCTGATTCAGAGAAGTGTCGCGCTGACGCAGTGAAGTGCGGCGCGGTTTAATCACTCCCAGATGGCCCAGTTGGGTGCGCAGTGTATGACGACTGATGCCAAGCAGCGCGGCGGCCTGCAGTTGATTGCCCTGAGTGAGTTCCAGCGCATTCTTTATCAGCGCCTCGATCACCCGGGGATAGAGCGGTGTTTCGCTCTGCTGCATCTGTTGCCGTAAAAACTGATCCAGCGCCTCCTCTCCCGGTGGCAGCTCGCTACCCGTCAGAGTATTCAGCCGCAGCTGCTGCGGCGTGACCAGCGAGGTTTTGCTGAGCAGGACGGCATTATGCAGGGTGTTCTCCAGCTCGCGAATGTTGCCCGGCCAGCTGTAGTCCATCAGCGTGGCGACAGCATCTTCACTGAGACGTAACTGAGGTCGGCCCAGACGGCGCGCATAGAGCTGCAGGAAGTGAGTGGCCAGCACCGGGATATCTTCGCATCGCTGGCGCAGCGGCGGCAGCGTGACGCTGGCCACATTCAGCCGGTAGTAGAGATCTTCCCGGAAGCGCCGTTCACGAATCGCCACCGCCAGGTCGCGGTTGGTGGCCGCAATGACCCGCACATTGACCTTTACAGCCCGGGAGGAACCCACACGGGTAATCTCGCGCTCCTGCAGCACGCGCAGCAGCTTCACCTGCAGCGACGCACTCAGTTCACCGACTTCATCCAGCAGCAGCGTCCCGCCCTCTGCCGCCTCAAACCAGCCGCGATGCCGATCCTGTGCGCCGGTAAATGCCCCTTTCTCATGACCAAAGAGCTCCGACTCCGCCAGACTCTCAGTGAGGGCACCGCAGTTGACCGCCAGAAATGGCTGTCTGCTGCGGGCGCTGTGATGATGCAGATAGCGCGCCATCACCTCTTTGCCGGTGCCGGTTTCACCAATGATCAGCACCGTCGCTTCGGTAGGCGCAAGCTGATCCAGCACGCTTTTAAAGGCGCGCGATGCGGGGTCAATCAACTCAGGGCTGGTAATTTGCATCTCATTTACCGGGTTAACTGGAAAGCCATGACCATACCGCGTGGCTAACGCGGAAACGAGAGGCTAACCGGACCGGATTGTTGCCAATGCAGCAGGCTGTAACTTTACCTGTCGCAAACGCAGCAATATGCAGCAAGAGAAAATAGAAATATGTTATTGAATTGATGAGATAAATTTTAATAAACAGACTGGCATGCATCATGCAAACAGCTATATAACTAAAGGATTTATGCCTATGTATTAAATTCAAATATCGTTATAAAGGAATCTGCTAATGAGTCATGCGACACAGGAAAACCTCAACCTCTTCTGGTTTCTGCCCACCCATGGCGATGGGCGCTATCTTGGCACCACCGAAGGTGGCAGAGCAGTCGATTTACCCTATTTACAGCAGGTTGCGCTGGCGGCAGATAATCTGGGCTACTACGGTGTATTAATCCCGACCGGTAAGAGCTGCGAGGATTCCTGGCTGGTCGCCTCTGCGCTGGCACCGATCACCAAAAAGCTGCGCTATTTAGTGGCCGTGCGTCCTGGCCTGCAACCGCCAAGCCTGGCGGCGCGTATGGCGGCTACGCTGGATCGGCTTTCTGGCGGACGGTTATTGATTAACGTGGTCACGGGTGGCGATCCGGTGGAGAACAAAGGTGACGGCATCTTTCTGAGTCATGAAGAGCGCTATCAGGTGACCAGAGAGTTTCTTGAGGTCTACTCGCGCCTGCTGAAAGGCGAGAAGGTCGATTTTTCGGGCGAGCATATCCGCGTGGAAGGCGCTGAGATCCTCTTTCCGCCGGTGCAGGAAAATGGCCCACCGCTCTATTTTGGTGGCTCGTCTGATGCCGCTATCGACGTTGCGGCGAATCAGATCGACACTTATCTGACGTGGGGTGAGCCGGTTGAACAGGTAGCGGAAAAACTGGCGGTAGTTCGTAAGCGGGCGCAGGAGAGTGGCCGTAGCCTCTCCTACGGCATCCGGCTGCATGTCATTGTCCGTGAAACCGAAGAGGAAGCCTGGGCGGCGGCCGAGCGGCTGATTTCTCATCTGGATGAAGAGACCATTGCCGCCGCACAGAAGATCTTTGCCCGCATGGACTCAGCCGGACAGGCGCGGATGAGCGCGTTGCATCAGGGCTCGCGAGACAGCCTGCGCATTGGTCCCAATCTCTGGGCAGGCGTCGGCCTGGTACGCGGCGGTGCGGGTACTGCGCTGGTGGGGAGTCCGCAGCAGGTAGCCGATCGCATCCGGGAGTATCAGGCGCTGGGGATCGAGAACTTTATTTTCTCCGGCTATCCGCACCTTGAAGAGGCGCACCGTTTCGCTGAACTGGTGATGCCGCTGTTACCGCTGGCTGCCAACGCCGAAAAGAGACAGCGCAGCGTGAACACCGGTCCTTTTGGTGAAACCATTGGCGGCGACCGTCGTCCTGATAAACAGGCCAGCGCCAGTTAACAGAAGAGAAGGTTCGCTTATGTCACAGCAGCAGATAGTCATTATCGGCGGTGGTTTTACCGGCACCGCGCTGGCGATCCATCTGGCCCGGGCTGGCCAGGCAGGGTTGCACGTGACGGTGATTGAACCACGAGCGCAGCTTGCTCAGGGTGTGGCATACGGCACCACCGATCCGGCCCACCGCATCAATGTGCCAGCCGCCAGAATGCAGCTTGCTGGGGATGAGGAGGGCATATTTGACCGCGACTATCGCGCATCGCCCGCCTTTCAGGCCGACCCGGACGCGTTGTGGCGTGACGGCAATGTCTACCCGCAACGCGGTGAGTTTGGTCGCTGGGTCAATGCGCAGTTTGTGCATCAGCAGCAGCATTCGCCGGTAAAACTTAGTCATCTGCGTGATAGCGCGGTTGCGCTGCAGCATGGTGTAGTGACCACAGCCTCAGGGCAGAAGATCCGGGCCGATCAGGTGGTGCTGGCCATCAGCCATCCACCGCCGGACCTGCCTGCGCTGCTGAAGCCCTTACAGGGGCATCCGGGGTTGATTGCCAATCCCTGGCAGAATGGCGCGCTGGCACAGGTCGCACCTGACGATCGGGTAGCGATTATAGGTTCAGGCCTGACCATGTCCGATGTGGTGGCATCGCTGCATCGCCAGCAGCATCGCGGAGAGATTACCGCCTTCTCACGCCGTGGACAGCTGCCGCGAGCCAACCTGAGCGGCAGCGATGAGAGCTACACCCTGGATTACAGTCAGCCACAGCCCGCCAGCGCACGTGGCTGGTTACATCGGGTGCGTCAGGAGGTAAAACAGGCAGCCGCGTTAAATCTCCCCTGGCAGCTGGTGCTGGATGATATCCGCCGTAACGGCCAGCGTATCTGGCAGAGCCTTTCACTGCATGAGCAGCAGCGTTTTCTGCACCATCTACGCCCCTGGTGGGATGTTCACCGCTACCGGATTGCCCCGCAGGTAAGCCAGATACTCAACCAGCAGCAGGCGAGCGGTCAGTTGTCACTGCTGGCGGCGCGTCTGATGGGCGCGGAAGCGGTGGGAAACAATCTTCAGCTGACGCTGCGCCGGCGTGGAGCGCAATCAGAAATCCGGGTGGTGGAAAAAGTGATTGTCACCACCGGGCCAGCGCACAACGCACTGCTTAAAAGTAACGCGCTGCTGCGCCAGCTCCACGGCGACGGCGTGATTCAGCCCGACCCGCTGGCGCTGGGCATCCAGGTTAACGCGCTGTCACAGACGCTGAATGCGCAGGGTGATGCCAATCCTCATCTCTATGTAGCCGGGCCTGCCGCGCGTGGTCGCTTTGGCGAACTCATGGGATTACCGCAGGTTGCAGAACATGCTGAGTCCGTAGCACGGCAGCTACTCTCCACTACGCCGCTGCCCCTCAGCGAGCGATGTCCCGGCTCACTCATCTACTGAATCACCCTTCCGGAACAATCACTAAAAGGTGGGCGGCAAGCGATTGCCGCATCCGCCCAGGAGTCGCTATGTCATCGCAACGTGAAATTCGCCTGAATGCTTTCGATATGAACTGTGTCGGTCATCAATCGCCCGGCTTATGGGCGCATCCCCGGGATCGTTCCTGGCAGTACAAAGATCTGGAGTACTGGACCGACTTAGCACGCCTGCTGGAGCGCGGCAGGTTTGATGGACTGTTTATTGCTGATGTGCTTGGGGTCTACGACGTGCTCAATGGCAATAACCAGGCCGCGATTCGGCACGCCACGCAGGTGCCGGTAAACGATCCGCTGGCGTTAATCACGCCGATGGCGCTGGTGACGGAACATCTGGGCTTTGGCCTGACCGCCTCACTGTCGTTTGAACACCCCTACCCGTTTGCGCGGCGGATCTCGACGCTGGATCATCTGACCAAAGGCCGCATTGGCTGGAATATTGTAACCTCCTATCTGGAAAGCGGTGCGCGTAATATTGGACATCAGGCCCAGACCGATCACGATGCGCGCTACGACTATGCCGATGAATATCTGCAGGTTATCTATAAGCTGCTGGAGGGAAGCTGGGAAGATGGCGCGGTCCTGCGCGATCGTGAACGTCATATTTTCAGCGACCCGAATAAAATCCATCCGATAAATCATCAGGGTAAATTCTTCCAGGTGCCCGGCATCCATCTGTGTGAACCTTCGCCGCAGCGCACGCCGGTACTATATCAGGCGGGCGCCTCCAGCCGCGGTAAAGCGTTTGCGGCGGAGCATGCCGAATGCGTGTTCGTGGCGGCACCTTCGAAAGTTCTGCTGAAGAAAACCGTGACGGATATTCGCCGGAGAGCCGCTGAAGCGGGACGCGATCCCCGCTCCATACTGATCTTCAACCTGCAGACAGTCATTGTGGGTGAAACCGACCTGGCGGCGCAGGCCAAATGGCAGGAGTACAAACGCTATGTCAGTTACGAAGGCGCGCTGGCGCTGATCTCAGGCTGGACCGGCATTGATTTCGGGCAGTATCAGCCGGATCAGGTACTGAAACATCTGCACACCAATGCGATTCAATCGGCGGTTGAGACATTCTCCACTGCCGATCCCAACCGCCAATGGACGGTACAGGGCCTGGCAGACTGGGTGGGCATTGGCGGATTTGGTCCGCTGCTGGTGGGCAGCGCTGAAACGGTGGCCGATGAGCTGCAAAGCTGGGTCGAAGAGACAGACGTCGATGGTTTTAACCTCGCCTACGCCGTAACGCACGAAACCTTTACTGACGTGGTGGAACTGCTGGTGCCGGAACTGCAAAAGCGTGGCGTCTACAAGCAGCAGTATCAGCCCGGTACGCTGCGTGAAAAGTTATTTGGCCAGGGGCCGCGGCTGGCGTTGCCGCATCCGGGTGCCGGTTATCGCCGGGGTGCGGATGTGGAACAGCGAGCAGCAAGGGTGGAAGTTTCATAACAGAGACGGCTGGCTGCCCGGCATGAATAACCGGCGCATAGCAAAGTGCAAAGAAACAAGAGTACGTCTTGTCGCCGGTAGATGGACAGGCATTACCGGACCGGTCATTGCTGTTAACCGTTGCTGAACCGGTCTGCCATGTGCTGCTGAAACCTCACCCGTTTCAGCAGTATAAAAACAACATTTCGCTGAATGCTACCGGATGAATTTTATATTTCATGCGGGGTCTGGTGTGGGTGAAATATAATACTATCTTATTGAATTAATTATAATAGTTATCTGATTTTGTTGGTTGTTAACTATGCCAGTAATTCATATAAAACCCTCGTTACCTGCTGAATATAATAACGAGGATACGATGAGTACATTAGAAATTGACAACACCTTAACTACGCCACCGCCTCACTCTCAACCGGTTCGATCGGTGAGTGATGTGGCCCGGCTGATCAACAGTAACACCGAGAAAAACAGCTATGCGCGCTGGATTGTTTTCCTGGCGCTGGGCGGCGTGTTTCTTGATGCCTACGATCTCACTACCCTCTCCTACGGCATCGATGATGTGGTGAAGGAGTTTGGTTTAACCCCGGTACTCACGGGCCTGGTGACGTCGTCAATCATGATCGGCACCATTGTGGGTAATCTGGTCGGCGGCTGGCTGACCGATAAATATGGCCGTTACTCAGTGTTTATGGCGGACATGCTGTTTTTTGTCGTCTCCGCCATTGCGGCAGGTCTGGCCCCCAACGTCTGGGTGTTGATTGGTGCCCGTTTTCTGATGGGCATCGGCGTCGGGATCGATCTGCCGGTTGCCATGGCCTATCTGGCAGAATTCTCTAAGTTCTCCGGCAAGGGCAATAAAGCATCGCGCCTCGCAGCCTGGTGCCCGATGTGGTATGCCGCTTCGTCTGCCTGCTTCTTTATTATTTTCGCACTCTATTTCCTGCTGCCCGCCGAACATATCGACTGGCTGTGGCGCGCCTCGCTGCTGTTTGGCGCCGTACCGGCGCTACTGATTATTGCGGTGCGCAGTAAGTTTATGAATGAGTCACCGCTGTGGGCGGCGAATCAGGGCGACCTGAGCGGTGCGGTGCGTATTCTGCGTGACTCTTACGGCATTGTTGCGCATGAGGAGCCGCCCGCTAAAACCGATGCGGTGAAAGCGAAGCCGAAAGTGCATTTCCGCGTACTGTTTCAGAAGCCTTATCTGGAGCGCACGGTCGTCAGTGCGGTGATGAACGTCTGTATTTCATTTGAATACACCGCCATCGCTTTCTTCCTGCCCTCTATCCTGGCGCAATTTCTCGGCGCGGGCGTATTTGAAACTATCTCTGCCTCGCTGGGACTGAATGCGTTGTTCGCCTTTACCGGCGGGCTGTTGGGGATGCGACTGGCGTGGAAATTTCCCTCACGGCATGTCGCAATCGCCGGATTTGCGCTGCAGTTTATCGCGCTGATTTCGCTGGCATTGATTGGTCATCCCCAGGCGACAGCTGGCGTGGTGTTTGCGGTGCTGATGCTGGGTTTGTGGCTCTTTGCAGAGGGATTCGGACCCGGCGCGCAGTTGATGATCTATCCGGCGCTCTCCTACCCGACCCACATACGCGCCACCGGTGTCGGCTTTAGTCGTTCGCTCTCCGGTGTGGGCAGCGCGCTGGCGCTGTTTATTCTGCCAATTTTGCAGGCGCGTTACGGCACCAATATGTTCTGGATTGTCTCACTGGCCGCACTTATCCCGATTATTTTCCTGTTAATCATTCGTTTTGAACCGACACGACAGGACATCGATGAACAACCCGACTCAGGAGAGGATCATGTCTGAATTAAATCGCACCGAATTTGCCGAACTGGTTCAGCATTTCAGGCCGCTGTTCGCCCGCATCGCTGAGGGGGCAAGTGCCCGTGAAACCGAACGCACACTGTTGCATGAACCGATTCGCTGGCTGAAAGCGGCGCGCTTTGGCACCCTGCGTATCCCTAAAGAAGAAGGCGGCTTTGGGGTTTCGCTGCCGCAGCTATTTGCTCTGCTGACCGAACTGGCTGAGGCAGATTCGAACCTGCCACAGGCGCTGCGTGCGCACTTCGCATTTATTGAGGATCGCCTGAACCAGCCAGCCAGTGAGGATCGGCGTCGCTGGTTCCGCCGCTTTGTGGACGGTGAGCTGGTGGGCAGCGGCTGGAGCGAGATCGGCGCGGTTAAGCTGGGTGAGGTCAACACTCAGGTTTATCCCGATGAGGGGGGATGGCGGATCAGCGGTGAGAAGTTCTACAGCACCGGCACGCTCTATGCAGACTGGATTGATGTCTATGCTCAGCGCGCAGATAACGGTCGTGACGTGATTGCACTGGTGAACACCCACCAGAATGAGGTGGAGCGCGATGATGACTGGGATGGCTTCGGGCAGCGACTGACCGGCAGTGGTACGACGCGCTTTCATCAGGCCCGGGTTGAACTGCCCCATGTCTATGATTTCAGTGAGCGTTTCCGCTATCAGACGGCATTCTATCAGCATGTCTTACTGGCCACGCTGGCGGGCATCGGGCGGGCGGTGGTGCGCGATGCTGCTCGGGGTGTGGCGCAGCGTAAACGCATTTACAGTCATGGTAATGCTTCGCAGGTGAAGCAGGATGTGCAGGTGTTGCAGGTGGTCGGTCAGATAAGCAGCTGGGCATGGGCAGCCGAAGCCGCCGTCGACCGGGCGACCCACTCGTTGCAGCGGGCATTTGAGCTGCAACTTAGTGGCGCAGATGAGGCACAGCTTCATGCGGCAAACGTGCTGGCCGAAGTAGAGTCCGCTCAGGCACAGGCGGTGGCCGTTGAGCTGGTGACGCGTGCGGCAACAGAATTCTTCAATGCGCTGGGTGCATCTGATACCCGAGTCAGCAAGGCACTCGACCGGCACTGGCGTAATGCACGAACGGTGTCGTCGCACAATCCGGTGATCTACAAGCTACGTAACGTGGGAGACTGGGAGGTGAACGGCACCGATCCGACCTTTATCTGGCAGATAGGCAATGGAAATGGCGTATAAAACCGCTGTTTCATGGGCAGATATTTGCGTTTGGGAATTGATCAGCCTGCAATGGAAGCACCAAACCGACAGATTTCATTTTATTCGGATGGGAAACTGACGCTGGTCATTTAATAGCACTTATACTGTCCGTGATACAGGAAACAGACACGCTAAATGCGAAGAATATTAATTGCCATTTCTTAAGTATGAGTCAGACATTATTATCTTCAAGCCCGAACGTTTATTTTCGCGTAAAGGGAAAAGAGCCAGCATCACATCATGACGCTGGCTCTTTTTTCATCAGTGCGTCTGTTTTAAGGCTTGCTTACAGGCTCTGGCATAGCTGAAGAGTGATGGGTTGAGATTTTCCAGCCCTTACCATCCCAGACATAAGTGAAAGTGTAACGTGCTGTGACGTGCGTGTTATCTTTAAAAGTAAATGTATAAACGCCGGTATCAATCGCTTTATTACAACCGATTCTGATAGTCCGGGAATCGATTTTACCGCTCGGCCCT
The DNA here is from genome assembly GCF_011800485.1 of Pantoea sp. EKM20T. Classification (NCBI taxonomy): domain Bacteria; kingdom Pseudomonadati; phylum Pseudomonadota; class Gammaproteobacteria; order Enterobacterales; family Erwiniaceae; genus Pantoea; species Pantoea sp. EKM20T. The sequence goes on from NZ_JAALFW010000011.1 coordinate 42,998, forward strand.
TTTTTCAGGAAATCTTTAAAATAATCGATACGTTCCTGATCGGTCAGACGTACCTGATTTGAAATGGTCGGCAGCAAAACGGCATCGCTGACATATAATTCAGAGACTTTGGTTGCATCACCGGTTGCCAGAGAGTCATTCCAGGCGTCAAACAGGTTGGCCACATCCTGCTCTGAGGCTCTGACACAGGCCACGGACTGTTGTGCCTGCGTAACAACAGGGGCGCAGGAAAGACCTAAAAGGCACAGCGATAATAACGTTTTTTTCATGAAAACATCCTCATATTTACCCTGGGTGAAGCCGACGTTCTGTGCGTTCTTCCAGACGCCGCCATAAAATGTGTATAACTCGTTAATACGTTTTAATCCGGCTGATCAGCCAGAATAAGACCGCTGCGATAAATACATTAGCCGCTTTATTCGATTAAAAAGCTGATGCATATACTTATCGACGCTTTTGATTTGCAGGGGAACAAGATAGATGAAAGGAAGTGCTGTCTGGTATTTAAATCGGCGATAAGCTGGTATTTAGTTTTTTGTTCTGAGGGTTAATGCCTGGGTCTCTTTTGGTAGCGTAAATGACATGTCGCCTGTTCAGAACTATGAACGTAATATCGGGAGGTTGTGTTTAATTTATGTACTCTATAAAAATTTTAAAAGGATATTGCCTGTGAGCAGTGTTATATGGAACCTTTTTATGAGTTATTAATTTAACTGACTAACTAATTAACGTAGTCTGCCATTTTTCAACATCTCTATTTTGATGTTCCTGCTCATTATTGCGCTGGGAAAATAAAGCATCGTGATGTGCTGATTTATTTAAATAATGATTAAACCGTTCATACCCTGGTTTAAACGCGCCTTAGTTTGAGACATTTTTTTGCATCGTGGTTTCACTTAAACAACTCGCAGTGAGTTACGTTCAGCTATCGATAAAGCGTGTGACCTGTACCTTCCCTGACTGACTGCGATGAGCGTCAATCCGTTAAAAGCCAGACGGGATCGATTACGCCATACTAACTTCGTATAATTGTTCTTATACGAAGTCATGACATAGGGATGGTGCCGGGTTAAGATGGATAGCAGTAAAGTTCGCCCTGAAAATGACAACGCTACGTAAATTCTGACCGGTTATCCCCCTGCTTAGTTCTCAGAATTAACGTAGCGAGATCATCGGCGTCTTTGGTTGATAAGTGAGCAAATATGAGTGAGTTAGTGCCGTTAACCCCTCTGACGGTTGACCGGAATAGCGATATCACCGAGCGGCTCCGGCAGTTCGTTCAGGATAAAGAGGCTTTCTCACCTAACACCTGGCGACAGCTGCTTAGCGTAATGCGAATCTGCAATCGCTGGTCGGAAGATAACCAGCGCAGCTTCCTGCCGATGAGCGCAGACGATTTGCGTGACTATCTCTCTTTTCTGGCTGAAAGCGGCCGGGCCTCCTCAACCGTCACTTCACACGCGGCGTTAATTTCGATGTTACACCGTAACGCCGAATTGCCGGTGCCCAATGTCTCTCCGCTGGTTTTCCGGACGATGAAGAAGATAAACCGTGTGGCGGTGATCAACGGTGAGCGGGCAGGCCAGGCCGTGCCCTTCAGGCTGAGTGACCTGCTGGCGCTGGATAAAGAATGGTCAGGTTCTGATAACCTTCAGGCGCTTCGCGATCTGGCTTTTTTACATGTGGCTTATGCAACGCTATTGCGTATCAGTGAACTGTCGCGTTTGAGGGTGCGGGATGTGATGCGTGCCGGTGATGGTCGCATCATTCTGGATGTGGCATGGACAAAAACTATTGTGCAGACCGGCGGATTGATTAAGGCGCTCAGCGCCCGTTCAACTCAACGACTGGAAGAGTGGATTGAAGCGTCAGGGCTATCCAGCCAGCCTGATGCCTGGCTGTTTACTGCAGTACATCGGTCTGGCCGGCCACTGATTGCCGAAAAGCCGATGAGCACAAGGGCACTGGAACAGATTTTTAGCCGGGCATGGCGCACTGCCGGAAAAGAGGGCGCAGTAAAGGCCAACAAAAATCGCTACACCGGCTGGAGTGGCCACAGCGCCAGGGTAGGAGCTGCGCAGGATATGGCAGATAAAGGTTATCCGATTGCCAGGATCATGCAGGAAGGCACGTGGAAAAAACCAGAAACACTGATGCGCTATATTCGCCATGTGGATGCACACAAAGGTGCCATGGTGGAGTTTATGGAGCAATATGGTGACCCTGATTATCCTGGCTGATGGCTCCTGAAATGAGAATAAAGCCCTTATTCAGGCTGAAGTTATCCACAGAAAAAGTGGACAGCCTGTGTGTAAGCCGGTACGGATGAACGCTGAGGCGGGTATCAACAGCGTTCATCCGGCTGATTTAATTGATTTATTCTTACTGCCATACCGCATGCTGCGAATCTGTCTGCAAAACAGGAGCTGCTATCCATAATAAGGGCATGCTGCAGTGCATGGTCAGACCTGCTTTGGTAAGTATCCGCCTTAGCGAGAAGGATAATGCTTCTGGCGGGGTTAATTGTCATGCTGCCTTTGTCACTGCTCATACGCTAATCATCCCACTATTCTGGCTTCAAATTCGTAAGAACAATTAACAGGACAATCCTCACCTGTCCGCTGCGGCCAGGAATCGCCGGCAGCGGAAAGAGTGAATGTCATCAGTACTTATTTTTACCGGGCAAAGCCTTTCTGCTTATCACAGCCGCCGTGGCAGCCGCTGCAGCTCCCCTTTTCCTCCCTGAGCATGACCGGTATTGACTGCACCCGGCTTCCCGCTTTTCGCAATGCCAGCAGGATGATTCCGTTCAGCACCAGCACAATTATCAGGCAGGTCGCACTAAATGCAGGATGGTCGGCAAAAGTGACGGTCTGGTAAAACAGCGTGGCGGTGGCGTAGGCAATATTGAGTCCCCAGAAGAAGGAGAACATCATCCATTTTTTACCGGCTTCCCGCGCAATAGCCCCCATGACCGAGACGCAGGGAACATAAAGCAGGACAAAAATTAAGTAACTGTAAGCGGCAAAGCCACTGCCAAATTTGGCTGACATCACGCCCATCGAACCAGTCGCCATCTCACCATCGCCTTTACTGGCATCGATGGGATGGGCCAGCGCATCAATTCTGAAGGCAGCCGTTAACCCCGCCCAGGTCTCTGTCAGCGCCTCTTTAAGCTCACCAGGCAGGTCAAAAGCCTGCGGATCAAATTGACTGCTCTGGATTGCCTCTGTGGTGTAAAGGCTGTTGAGCGTGCCAACCACGACCTCTTTCGCCATGATGCCGCTCACCAGCCCCACTGTTGCCTGCCAGTTATCCTGAGTGACCCCAATCGGCAACAGCACGGGGGTGATCGCTTTGCTGGTCGCCGCCAGCGCAGAGTGGTTAATGTCATTAACCATCTGGCCATTAAAGGCAAAACTGCTCAGTACGCCAATCAGCATGCTCACCAGGATAATCACCTGTCCGGCTCGCACCACAAACATTTTCAGCCGTTGCCAGGTCTGCAACAGCAGGCTTTTGAGGTGAGGCCGGTGATAGACCGGCAACTCCATGATAAACGGCGAGGCTTCTCCGCCCAGCAGGGTATGCTTAAGCACCAGCCCGGTCGCGATGGCCACCACAATGCCAAGCAGGTAGAGGGAGAAAACCAGGCTGGAACTGTGGGTGTTAAAGAATGCCGCAGCGAAAACCGCAAAAATCGCCAGCCGTGCGCCACATGACATAAAAGGCGCAATCAACACCGTCAGCAGACGCTCACGCGGTGTATCCAGCGTCCGTGTCCCCATGACCGACGGGACATTACAGCCAAAGCCGACAATCAGCGGCACAAAGGATTTTCCCGGCAGGCCCAGTGACTGCATCAGACGATCCATCACAAAAGCGGCGCGCGCCATGTAGCCGGAGTCTTCAAGAAAAGCGAGGAACAGGAACATCAGGCCAATCTGCGGAATGATCGGCAGCACGGTATTGATACCGGCACCGATACCCTGCGCCAGGAAAACCGTCAGCCAGTCAGGGAAGTGGCAGACATAGCCCAGCCATTGCGCACCATGAATGAATATCGCCACCGAACTGCTGTCGAACAGTGGCTGTAGCGCGGCACCAATGTTAATTGAAAGAACAAACATCACATACATCACTGCCAGGAATATCGGAATGCCCAGCCAGCGGTTCAGCACAATTTTATCGATCCTGCGGGTCAGACCGGCGGGCATTGCGTGATGAATGTTACTCACTGCCGCGCAAAGCGCATTGATGGTGCGATAGCGGTAATCGGCAATCTGTACGCCGGTCTCTCCTCCGGCCTGCTGCATAATCTCGGGCAAATGCGGAACCAGCGCCGGACAAAGTTTCTGACTGTTGATATCCCCTTCCAGCAGTTGCAAGGCCAGCCAGTAGCGTTTTTGTGGGGCTATGGCGGCGGGCATCTGTTGGCAGAGCTGCTCAATGGCCGTTTCAATCGCAGCCGGATAACGTACCCGTTCAGGTGCGCGGTAAATATGGGGCTGGTCAATCAGCGCTTTGAGCTGGGCAATGCCATCACCTTTGGTTGAGGTCAGTGAAATGACCGGACATCCGAGATGAGCTGACAGTGCTGCGACATCAATAGTGATGTTCTGGCTGGCGACAATATCCTGCATGTTCAGGGCGACAATGCAGGGTACGCCCAGTTCCAGCAGCTGAAAGGTCAGGAACAGATTACTTTCCAGACTGGAGGCATCGACGACGTTAATCACCACATCGGCGTGATCCTGATAGAGATACTGGCAGGCGATGCTCTCATCTATCGAACTTTCAGCAGATAGCGTTGTCAGCGATCGGGTGCCTGGCAGATCAATAAGCCTGACATCTGACTGCGCGGTAAAAAATTGACCCTCTTTGCGCTCAACTGTGACGCCAGCCCAGTTCCCGACCCGCTGTCGGGCACCGGTGAGCTGGTTAAACAGCGTGGTTTTGCCGGTATTAGGATTACCAATCATCCCGATGGTTATCTTCTTCATCAGACGATTTCCTCCAGGATGATGTCGTCCAGGTCACGCTGCCGTACCGCCAGGCTGACACGGCGGGTAGAGATCTGCACCGGATCGCCCATTGGCGCCACGCGAATGACCTCAATAACTGCGCCGGGAAGCATGCCCATTGTCAGTAATTTCTGGCGCCAGGCGGAATTTACCGATGGCTGATAGCCAAGGATCCGGTAGGTGCTGCCCATATTCATTGCCATATCACGCCCTGCCTAAAAGTAAGAAGCACTCATTCTATAAATGATACTCGTTTCGGTTTTTGATCTGGCATCGGGCAGGCAGAAGAAAACTGCCGTCAGGGTCAACGGCAGGTCAACAGGGCATTAAATGGGGGTTCTTCCAGGCGCGGGTTCAACAGTTAAAGGCTGATGTGGAGAATGTTGAATCATTCCCGCACTCTACATTTAGTTACATCATTCAATGTACCGTAAATAACTATTACGGCCCTTCGGGCCGTGCGGGGCGGCTGGTCAATGAGCACTCGGATTCACAGAACGGCTCCGTTCAGGTTTAATCAAAAAAACCAATCTGGCAGGATATCGCCGGTAACGTAATCTGCTCAAATAGGGTGTTGTAACTAAATTGCGGCTGCTGTAATGAAAGAAAGGCGTCCTGGAAGGATCATTTTCACAATGGCAGTGCCCTGATTTTCAGGCCACCACCAGGTGATGAGCGAATAAGGATTACTTAAGAACCCGAACCGTTTTTATATCAATCTCAACACTGTTCCAGTCTTTATCAACTTCACCTTCAAGACGGACTTTATCACTCGGTGATAACGATTGTCCCATCCAGCGCTTGTCATCAATATCGACATTAATCGTTCCGGTAGCATCTTTGAACTCATAAAGTTCATGCCCCACTTGTCTGATGATGTTACCTTCCAGAACGACCCATGCGTCATCACGCAGCGTCTTAACCTGAGCGACAGAAGAGACGCCGGGTGTCGGACCTTTAAATCCGCCCTGAGAATACCCCTGCCCTGCTGGATTAACAAAACCTTCCTGTGCAGCAACTCCAAAACTCATACCGGCAAACAATGCTGCTAAAAGAAACTTTTTCATATTTATCTCCGTTAAAATTGTCGGGCTAATTTACGATGCAGATCTTAACGGGATCTTAAGAAAAGTGATTACCTCCATGTGTTTTAAAAATGTAATGAGCATGATGCGCACGATAAATCCGCATCAGAAAAACAATCAAAGTTAAATCCATGTTGTTAACAAAATAAATTGATAGATAAACAGTTACGTGAGAGCTGAACTTTTAACATTCACTTTATTATGGTCATTGTTACGCTTTCACTTTGCATCATTTCTTATAAATCCCATAGCTAACATGTCTGTTAACGGATATTATTTCCTGGCATAGATATATCCCAGTATTAAAACATTATGTATCGCAGTTTTGCTCATTAACTATTTTTTTCTTTTTACAACCACTCAACAGAGTGGTTTTTTTCTATGCCCGGTTCCCGATGATAGTAACAGAACCCAGTAACGCTGCGTATGCAGTGTATCGACAACGGCTCCCATTCGGAATGCAGCCCTTTCTGGCATTAAAAGGGGAAGAATGTTGCCTGATACTGTCTGAAAATGCATAAACAGAAGAGGAGAGTGGTTAAAGGCCGATATGCTTTGCAACTTTCTCAGAGAGTGGTGATAGCCTGATGCCCCCCCAAACTGACAAGAGATAAAGGATCATGCGGAATTTACCGAAGTTCGGAGATTCGCCAGCGTGAGCCTACGAGTAAATCAGTTTAATTCAGTCTTTGAGCATCAGCCTGTCCTTCTTTCAGATTCATTTTTGCGGATTCGAGCTTAAGTTTCTTTTCCTCTACCTTGCTGGTTTTCTTCCTGATTCTCTCAGTACAACCTTCTGCCTTCGCTTCCGCAAGTACTGGTCGCAAAACAATCAATACCCGCCATGGTTGCATACTCCTGAGCAACCCATGATATTGATCCAGATCATTATCAACCTGATAAAGAGGCAAACAGCCGGATTGTTAGCATGTCGTTTAACAATCACAGCGAATAATGCCGCATCTTCTTAAAAAGAAACGACAGGAAAGTAAAATGACATCTTTTAATTCTGGCAAGAAATTCGCTTTTGCTATTGCGATGATAACTTCTGTTATGTCCCTTTCCGCCTGCTCAAGCAATTATGTGATCTCCACCAACGATGGGCACATGATTACGACTCATGGCAAACCCGCAAAAGATAAAGAAACAGGCATGATCTCTTATAAAGACACGGATGGAAACATGCATCAGTTACAACAGCACGATGTTAAAGAGATTGTGCAAAAGTAAACCTGCTTTAATAGCAATCTTAATCATTATCCTGAAAATCTGATTCTGTGGGAAAACTGAGCAATGAAATTTTCTGTAATTGGCTTTGGCTTATTATTGTGTGCATCCTCCTCAGCCATGGCCATTGGCCTGAATGCCGAACAAAGTAAAAACACCTCGGTGCTGGACGCAGAAATCGGCCGTTCATCCGGCGGGCTTTATGTTGATGGTCAGTGGATCAAAAATACGGCGGATGGTGTTCAGATTGGTCAGGCGGGTACCGGTTATAACCTTGAAATTGGACCTGTGATGCTGACGGCTGGCGTTAAAGCCGCTTACATCGGCGGCAAAAAAGGAGATAACGGCGTTGCGTTTCCTGTTGGCGGCGGTGTGAAAATCAATCTGCCCGCTAATTTTGCGTTGTATGGAGAAGGTTATTCCGCCCCGGAACAGCTGACCAACAGCGTTAAGAATTTCGTTGAGGCCAATGGCGGTGTCAGCTGGTCACCTGTGGATCCACTGGTGTTAAAAGTGGGCTATCGCTATGCGGGTGTTGATGGCAAAGATGGACGTCCGGGTCATACCCTGATCGATGGTCCCTATATCGGTGGCGGCCTGACATTTTAACGTCGGATGACTCTTCCCTTTTTTTGTGGTGAGGAAACCCTGCCGATCGGTTTCCTTACTCAATCACTCGTCTCAACTCAGGCGGGGAGCACTGAGAAACAGATTATGAAACCTCTTATGCTGATGTTATTTACTCTCTGTCTGACCGGATGTGTGCAGTATAAATGGGTCAAGCCAGATGCATCTGAACAGCAGGAAACAATAACGGAAACAGCCTGTCGGGCCCAGGCACTGCGGGATTTACCCCCTGACAATGTCGTTAGCGGTAAATACACCTCAAAAGACAGTAAATATAAAACCACTGACACCGATTACTCCACCAGCGACGCCAATGAAAGCCAGCGAGAGATACTGGTTAAAGATTGTATGTTTAAAAGAGGCTGGCAACAGATCGAGGTACAGCAATAGCCCCATTCCCCTGACTGAGGCCAGGTTAATCCCTGGCCAGCTCTAGTCAGCGTCAGAGGTCAGGTTCAGGTTTTATTTCTGTATCATCCTCTTGCCGATCAGTACGCTGCCGCCGGCACCGTTCCGAGCAATACAACACCTCGTCCCAGCATCGTTCCCACTTTTTTCGCCATGACATCGGTTTATTACACGTTTTGCAGTAGCGAACCGGTAATGACTTTTTATTGCCTTTGAACACGCCAGTCTCTCCTGAGAACCCCTTATAACGCTGACAATAGCGTCTCTTATACAGTTTAGCTTGCTTGTGAGTAAGTTTTGAGGGCAATTGAGATCGCACTGTTTACCGCTTCATCGGCGCATAAGGCAATATGGTACCCGGATGATGTGGCTCAGGTTGCCTTGATTAGCGGACAGCCTCTCTGGCCCCATACGGCGGCTAAAAAGTCATTACGCCCGTAAATAATCAATCCAGGGTCATACAGGTCACGCGTGAATCTGACTGTTTTATCCCCCTTTACTGGGGTTTGTCTCTCCAGGCTTTTAAAACAAAGCCATAACCCGTCTGGTGATGATCGCCTTAACCAGAACGTTATTTAAGTGATAAATTAATCTGATTTCATGGTCTTAGATATTGTCTGAATAAATCAGCCGCCTGATGGTTATTTTTTAGTAATTTTGCTATGCGTCCTTTACAACCCTATTATGGTGGCCTCATGGACATATCCAGCTTTATCTGGAGAAGTATGCACGGTGACTGCCTCTCGGAACAAAGCAGGTCCGCGATTAGCGAAGCGATTCTGCTGGAAAAGTGGCGTGAAAGCCTGGTTTATCCATAACGTAACTAAATTATTGAGCATCATCAGATGAGGCACCTTTTTGACATTTTGAGCGAAGAGTGTAAAAAAAAGAGTAACTTTACTTTTGTTTAAGGGTCTTACGTTAATTACAGTTTAAACTCTTTGAGAAAGCGATTAATATGTTGGCGTTGAACTATCGGTTCTGTATTTTGATTCTTCGAAGGCAAGCATCTTAAAAAAGCAGGTCTGACGAAAAGCATCAGCGTGAACCCGCTCTGTATTTTATTATCTGAACATGACTATGGTGACTTTGATGAGTGACACTCTCAACAGCTTGAATAATATCCGTACCCTTCGCGCAAACGCTCGCGAGCTTGACCTTGCTGCCCTGGAAGAAATGCTGGAAAAACTGTCGGTTGTGGTGAGTGAGCGACGTGAGGAAGCACAGGCTTCTGAAGCAGCTAATCGTGAAAAAGCTGAGAAACTGGCAAAGTACCGTGAATTACTGTTGCAGGAAGGTATCGATCCTAACGAACTGTTAAATGGTATGCCGACTGCACCAGCCGTGAAGAAAAAACGCGCGCCTCGTCCGGCTAAATATCAGTACACCGACGAAAATGGTGAGGTTAAGCAGTGGACTGGCCAGGGCCGTACCCCATCTGCTATTAAATCTGCCATTGATGCAGGTAAATCGCTGGATGATTTCCTGATTTAATCCAGTATGCATAATGAAACACCGCCTGCATCAGGCAGGCGGTTTTTTCACCATAAATGGTCAGGTTCAAGCATCTCAATTACCGGCCAGCCTGTACCCTTTCCTTTCTCATCTTGATATTGTCTCTCCATCCATAATCCTGCTCAGGCGTTACCCTGAACTCAATAACTGAAAAGCTTTACGCAGTCACACAACAGGTAATGGGATTCATTCTGTTCTCTCAACCGCTTTATTTATTCAGCGATTGCGTGTTGCGGGCTGTGATAATTTCCAGTCCGATCTGCTGACCATAAGAGAGCTCAAGCGTATTGCCATCAGGATCGGCAAAAAATGCCCAGTAGCCGACTGGCACACCAGATTGCTGCGCGTCGCGTCGCAACACACCTTCGAGCCGAGCGAGTGCCACTTTTTCATCTATCTCTTCACGGCTGCTACAGGCCACGCCTATATGACCAAATGGACCCAGCGGCGTATCTTCACTGTTGTCAGATTGCACCAGCACCAGCGCAAAAGGTCGGGTTAAATCCGACAGCCATGCCACTTTCTGTGCTTCAGGAATGCCAGGTTCACGCTGATGTATCACCTGCATCCCGGCATAACGCTGATAAAAATCTACGCTCTTTTCTAAATCCCGTACCTGTAAAGCAAGATGAGTGAAACCGGTATCGTTTGACATGGCCGCTCCCTGTTTAAGTTGAGCTGTCACCATGCCACAGGCAGGATTCAGGATTTGATCACGGATGCTCAGCCGCTACGTTCTTCACACATGGCCTGGTTACGCCCTGCCCGTTTCGCGTGATACAAAGCCTCATCCGCGCGCGCTATCAGCGATTCTTTTTCCTGTTGTGAGTCTGAAGCAAGATAGACGGCGCAGCCTGCACTCAGGGTGACGTGCTTTTGCGGCAGTTCCGTGGTGAGATGCGGAATATCGAGCCTGTTAACGGCGTCGATGATCGATTCCGCGAAGTTCAACGCGGCTGACAACGGCTGTCCGGGCAGAATAATGGCAAACTCTTCGCCGCCATATCGGGCCGTAAGTTCGTTTTTGCGGCGGGCGGCGTTCTTCAGAACAGTAGCCACTTTTTTCAGGCAGTCGTCACCCGCCACATGGCCGTAGGTATCGTTGAAACGTTTAAAATAATCGATATCGAGCAGGATCAATGACACGGGCAGGCCACTGTGCTCCGCGTTCTGCAGGCATTCAGTCAGCATGTGATCAAAATGGCGCCGGTTGGCAACACCCGTCAGCCCGTCACTCTGTGCCAGATTTTCCAGTGCGCGATTAGCCGCGGTCAGGTCATCGCGTAATCGGGTCAGCTCAAGCTGATAACGCAGCGTATGCCGTGCCTGACGCAGTACAAATGCACCCAGTAAAAGAATAACAATCAGCAGCGCCAGGCTCAGAATCAGATCATGTACCCAGCTCTTGAGCCAGTGGTTAAACAGCGCGCGCTTGTCATATCCCGCGGCCACCACCAGCGGGTATCGCTGTGAGCGTACAAAGCCAAAGATGCGTTTTTTACCATCAAGCGCAGCGGTCCACTGACCGCTGCCTTTATCCGCATGGGCAAGCATCCTGAGGAAAAGCGGACTCACTGAGAGGTTTTTGCCGATGTAGCTATCCGGCATCGGACGGGCGTAAAGCACGGTACTGTCTGCCAGCATCAGTACCAGTACATCGCCTTCGCTAAGTTCATAATAGCTGTAGAAACGGCGGAAATAGTCCACTTTGATGGTGGCGAGTAAGACACCCCGAAAGCCGTTAAAGGCATCGTTCACACGCAGCGTAACCGGGATCACCAGCTCGTGAGTGGTGCGGCTGCGAAGCACCGGGCCGACGTGCAGGGTATCGCGCGGGCTGGTGCGGTGATAATCGAAATATTCACGATCGGAATTATTGATGTCAGGCGGTATCCGGCTCATAGAAGTGGCTATCCATTTCCCCTGCGCATCATAGTAGAACAAGCCGTGTAGTTGTGGCAGGTGGCTCTGCAACAGGCGCATCGTCTGGCTCAGCGCCTCGCCATCTACACCGGTTGTGGCAATCTGCTTTTCGAGCTCGCGTTGCACCTCGCGCAAAGAGAGCTCGGTCTGCAAAAATGTATCGTCCGCCTGGCGCGCCTGTGACAGCGACAGATTAACTGCCGTATCTTCAGCTTTATCGACGGTCTCATTCCAGTCTTCCCGCAGCGTCCACACATTTAAGCCAATCACCGCCACGCTGAGCAATACGCCTGAAAGGATAATACTTCTTAGCAGCGGCGAGATTTTTGGCGCTGAACCCTCATTTTTTTGGCGAAACTTCATGCCTGTCCTTAATAAACCCTGTTGACTGATTTAAGCACAGTTAATCAAAAGCAAAAATGCAAATCCCACAATCCTGTTTCAACAATGATAATCCGCAATTAACCAGCAGATTTCGCTTAAAATTTCTTCTTTATTGGTTCAACCAGCACCCTTAATAGAGGATTAATAGCGAATAAGGCTACACTAGCGCTTCAAATATCACGTGGGTAAATGTTACCCTTACCAGCTGAATAATTTGCACTTCATTGATTAAGTTGAGTATTTGAGGATTTGTTATGAGTAAGAACCTGAGCAGCCTGAACAATATCCGCACGCTTCGTGCAGAGGCGCGCAATATGGCTTTAGATATGCTGGAAGAGTTACGCCAGAAATTAGAGACCGTGGTAAATGAACGTCGTGAAGAGGAAAACGCGCGGGCAGCGGAAGCCCGTGAGAAAGCAGAAAAACTGGCGTTCTACCAGGAGCTGTTAATGGAAGAAGGGATTAACCCGGCGGAGCTGGTGAATAGCGCATCCCCCTCGGTAACCGGCAAAAAGAAACGCGCAAAGCGTCCGGCGAAATACCGTTACAATGACGAAAATGGTCAGGTTCGTTACTGGACGGGTCAGGGCCGAACGCCCTCCGTAATTAAGGCGGCCATTGAAAACGGCCAGTCGCTGGATGATTTTCTGCTGTAGTCGCATTTATTTCTGCCGGAATAGTGACCGTCATTACGCGGGAATATTCCGGCAGGCAAAGTCACAGGCGCAGAAATTCATCCGGGCCTGGTCACTCATCGTCCTGTCGTAATGTCTCATCACTCATCACCGGATGCGGCCCCCGAAATGTCCGGCGCCACTCGCTGGGAGAGACGCCAAACCGGGATTTAAAACGCTGACGAAATGACACGGGCGAATCAAAACCCGCCTTTTCTGCCACACATTCAATGCTGATGCCGGTGGTTTCGAGTAATAGCTGGCTGCGTTGCAGACGCTCTGCTGTCAGCCACTCTCCCAGGGACATGCCTGTCGCCTTGTGAAAATGACGCGTCAGCGTTCGCCTGCTCATGCCAAGCGTCCGCGAAAGTGAGTCAAGATCCTGCGGCTGATGCAGATTCTGTCGCAGCGACGCCAGCAACGCGTTGATCTTACTGTCACGCGTTGTTTCCGGAACCGGCCGCTCAATGAACTGCGCCTGACCGCCTTCACGGTAAGGCGGCACCACCATGCGTCTGGCTACCCGATTAGCCATGGCGCTGCCATAGTGGTGACGGATGATATCCAGACAGCAGTCGATGCCCGCCGCGGTGCCGGCAGAGGTGATCAGACGAGTGTCACGGGTATAAAGAGCATTACTGTCGAGGTGAACCTGCGGAAAGCGCTCGCTGAAGTCACGCTCAAATTCCCAGTGAGTGACAGCACGATGCTTATCGAGCAAACCTGCATAAGCCAGTACGTAAGTGCCCAGACATAGTCCAACGATCTCTGCGCCGCGCTGCCAGGCTGCCACCAGCTTATCAAACAGCGCCTGCGCAGGTTTTTCAGCCGGATTATGCCAGTAGGGCACGATAATAATGTCCGCCTGATCAAGCGGGTCAAGACCCTGTTCCACCGTAATTGACAACCCCATTTCTGAGATGACCGGGCCTGGTTTCAGTGCGCAGATATCGACATGAAACAGATCCGGCTGCGGCAGGGCTGAGCCGAACAGAATACAGGGAACTGAAAAATGAAACGGACTAAAACCGGCCGTTGCCAGCACCGCGACTCTCAGAGCAGCCATCCTCTCCCCCTTATTGTGTGAAATCGTAGTGTTGAGAACTCACGGCACAATTGTGCCGGTTTAGTGCCACGACGCTCAGAACGTCATTGTTTCACCATCTTCCGGGATCAGCACCTGGTCAGCAATACCCTGTTCGGTAGTCCAGGCTCGCAGCTCTGCGCGCGTCAGCAAACAGTGGTTGATCGCCTCCATGTGTGAGGCAACCAGCGTTGCGTCAGGCAGGATATTCAGCGTGCGCTGGGTATCCTCTTTTCCCATGATAATCGGCCCATAGAGATCGTTGGTTGCATTGCCGATATTCATTACCACCACCTGCGGCTGAAAACGTTGCAGCGCTCTGACATAGGGTTTGACCCATACGGTATCGCCAGCTATATAGAGGGTTTTTTCTGCCTGATGGGTAAAGACCAGGCCACAGGCGTCACCCAGAATATCGCCCATCACTTTGTCGGCATATAACGCATTGCTGCCGTGCTGACCGTCGGTTTTATAAATCGTCAGGCCATCAACAAACGGATTCTCATCCTGCAGCACGCGAACATTTTCAAACCCCTGCGAACGAATCAGCGCTGCATCCGTTTCATCCTGGCTGTAGATCATCATCGTCTTCGGCACTAGCTGCTGCGCAGCCTCATCCCAGTGATCCATATGCGTGTGGGTGATAATAACCGCATCGACTGCCAGCAGTGCAGCGACCGGGACAGGCAGCTCAACCATCGGATTTCTCAGATGGGGACGGGCATTTCCGGCAAATCCGGGCCAGGCCTCTTTTTCGGCCAGCATCGGGTCGATCAGGAATTTTTTGCCTGCATAGTCCAGTAGCAGGGTGGCATTACGAATCTGGGTCAGCTTCATTTTGGCTCCGTAAACAGTTTCAGTGAAATCAGCCAGGCTTACTGGCTACCATAAGATCACTTTACGGCACTGTTTACCTGCGCGTGACAGGCTCAGAGGACAGTGTTCGATGGAAACGGGCCAAACTGCACTATTTTCTTGTGGCAGGGTATCTATCGGTGCTGGCGTCGCGACGAGACAGCCCTGAATGTTCAGGAATGGCAGGCGTTCCGGAAGTTGCTTTTAACTCTTTACCGACAACGATAACGCTTTCTTCCGGTGTCTGTTTAAAGCATTGCCGGTTAAGGTATTAGTAGCTCTGGCGGGTCCCGGACCTGTGTTCTGATTATCAACCTTTGACAGGAGAGTTTGTGAACGACTTATGGAAATTGCACTGGCTGGAGGCATCGGGTGATGTTGGGCCTTATAAATCGTCAATAGTCAGGGCCGCTGAGCTCGCCTGCGAGCACCTCTCCTCCGTGACACGTGTCCCTCGTCTGGATATTCTGGTTCAGTGCATGCCGGAGGCAGTAATACCTGAAACCGGTTTTGCAGGCCGGGCTTACGGGCCCACCCTGTTCGGCCTGGCCATTGACCCGGCAAATCCGAATCTGCCCGGGATGCTGGAAAATGGCACGCTGGTGCGGCATATCGTGCATGAAGTCCATCACTGTTTGCGAATGCGCGGGCCGGGATATGGCTGGACGCTGGGTGAAGCGCTGGTCAGCGAAGGTCTGGCGGGTCAGTTCGTCTGCTGGCTGCTTAAAACGGCAGCAGAGCCCTGGGAGCAAGCCATAGAGCTAAGCGAGTTGCAGGCTAATCCAGTGCCGCTGACCACGCTGCAAAGTCCTCATTATGATCATTCTGCCTGGTTCTTCGGCACGGGTGACTTTCGCCGATGGTATGGCTATACGCTGGGCTACCAGATGGTTGCCGCATGGCGCCGTGATAACGCGGAATGTGCTACAGAGAAATGGTTCAGCCTGACAGCCGATGAGGTGATTGCCGCGGGGCTGGCTAAGGGACTGCTGACAAATTGAGGATAAAAAAATGCCGCAGCAGGCTGCGGCATTTCATTTCAGATTCGCATCAGAAATCGGCTTTCAGAACCACACGGTAATTGGCTTTACCGGCGCGAACGTGATCCAGCGCTTTATTGATGTCAGACATCGGGAAGAACTCAACCTGTGGCGCAATATCCGCACGCGAGGCGAGTCGCAGCAGCGAACGCAGCTGGCCTGGTGAGCCGGTTGATGAACCGGTCACCGCTTTGTCGCCCAGGATCAGATCGAAAGCACTCACTTCAATCGGCTTCATTACGGCACCCACGGTGTGGAATTTACCCTGAGGTGCCAGCGCAGCGAAATAAGGTTTCCAGTCCAGGTCGACCGCCACAGTACTCAGGATCAGGTCAAAACGGCCTGCCTGCTTTTTCAGAGCTTCTGGATCACGGCTGTTAACCACTTCATCCGCGCCCATATCCAGGATCGACTGCTTCTTATCTGGCGTTGAGCTGAATGCCACCACTTCGGCACCCATCGCGTGCAGGATCTTAATTGCGATATGGCCCAGTCCGCCGATACCAATCACACCCACACGGCTGGTTGCCGTGATGTTGCTCATCAGCAGTGGTTTAAACACGGTGATACCGCCACACAGCAGCGGACCGGCGCTCGCCACATCCAGTTTTTCTGGCAGCGGAATAACCCATTGCCAGTCAGCACGCAGCTTCTCGGCAAAACCACCTTTGTTCATGATGGTCGGGATGCTGCCCTGCTGACAGTTAACCTGCTCGCCGTTAATACAGGCATCGCAGTGCTGACAGCTTTTTGCTGTCCAGCCGATTCCTACACGCTGGCCGACTGAAAGACCTTTGTTCTTAGCCGCTTCGCCCAGGGCTGAAACCCGGCCAATCACTTCATGTCCTGCAATCACCGGGAACTGAGAGATGCCCCACTCGTTGTCGATCATCGACAGATCTGAGTGGCAGACGCCACAATATTCGACCTGGACTTCGACTTCTTCGGCTGCCAGTTCGGCGGCATCGTACTCATAGAGTTCAAGGGCCTGGCCAGCCTGCATGGCTGCATAACTTTTAATTTTCATTCATACCTCTGCGTGGTTAATCACCGACAAGTGTAACAACTGAAAGCCCGCCCTGCCTGGTCGTTACGCTTACACCGCACTTTTTTGTCTTTTATGCTGATAAATCAGCCCTTAACCTGCGCACCGGAAAGAGTTTGTAACACCTTGAGCTGCGCGACGGCTTCCTGCATCGCATCCATCCCCTGCGTCAGTTCACGCAGGCTGCCGAGATGCTTCGCAATGTCAGCGCGCTCATGTCGCGTCTGTTGATTCATGGCCGCCAGCGTATCGGCTGCACTGATACTGCGCTCTGCCATCTGGGCGGCGGTCTGCGCCGAATCACTGGCCACCAGCCGGATACGTGAGATGGTGCTGACTGCCTCACCGATGTTACTGGCCGTAGCTTCAGCCTGCTCTTTTGAGGAGTGCGCCAGACGACGAACTTCGCCCGCGACCACAGCAAATCCCCGCCCAGCCTCGCCTGCACGAGCCGCTTCTACTGCGGCATTCAGCGCCAGGATGTTGGTCTGGAAAGCAATATTGCTGATGCCATGCGTAATCTCATTGATGCCGTTGGAAATTTTCTCCAGATCGTCCAGACCATCATCCAGCCGGCCCTGCGCCTGCTGACTCTCGGTGGCGATGTTACTGATGTTACGGATACTGCTCTCTGCCAGGCTCAGGGTTTCTCCCTGGCTCTGAGTGGCTGTTTCCAGCACCGGCAGCGCCTCCATCAGCGGCGTCAGCGCCTGCTGATAAGTGATAACCCGATCCAGCACCCGCGTCTGGATGCTGTTCAGCGCTTCCCAGCGGCGCAACGCTCGCTGCGCGTAGTGTGCCGCGTAGCCGGCGTACTCTACCGGGAACTGGCTCATCGCTTTGACGTCATGATTAAAGAACACCAGCGCGGAGAGCGTCTGATTGATGGGCACACCCAGGATTTCGCCGAAGCTGGAAAAACCGGCGGCGGCAATGCCTTTGAAGAAATGGGCATTATGCAGCTTATCGGCATTACCGACACGGCGCAGGATACAGTCGTTCATCAGGATCGCCGCGGGTTTGCCATGCTGAGCGGTAAAAGCCTGCCACTCCTGCTGCGTCGTCTGTTTAAAGTCTTTCTCTTCCATCAGGAACAGTCGATCGCCAAACTCAAGATCGCAGAAAAAGTGTACGCCGCCCGATTCAATTTTGGCGATCGAGCGAATAAAGTACTCGCCGCCAACTTTAACGCCAAAAGTGAGTCCCTTTAGCCGTTCGCTCAGTTGCGCTTCGTTGCAGTTGAGATGTTCACACAGCGCCGCAACAAACGATTGCTGCTGCCCCTGGCGGTTAAATACTGACGTTACAGTACGCGCAACCGGATCGGCTTCAGCAATCAGCCAGCTCTGATCGCGTGGCGTAAAGTTCTGGCTTTTAAAAGGAGCAAATGATTTTCCTGACGCCATCTGGCAGAACACAATCACCGCCTTGCCCTGCAACACCTTGCCACCTGTACCAATCCAGGTGCCATCAAAGGTGATTTTACCCCCGGCAGAACCGCCAATCGCCAGGCAGGGAAAGCGCCCGCTGTTATACCAGGCCTGCATCAGAAAGCCTTCGGATGCCGATAATCCGTCGCAGTAAATCATGGCGAAAGTACGATCGGCCGAGAGCGGCATCCGCACCTGCAAGCGCGCCAGCTCCTGCTGGATGGCGGTGATGCGCTGGCTGGCCGTCTGCGTGTCGGCGACATGCAGATCAACAATATGCGTCTCATGGCGTGCGATCAGTGTGTCCGGCAGCCAGAGGTAGCTTCCCTCCGGGCCATTGCCATCACAGTAGGTGCTTTGCGATCTGCTGCTGCTCAGCGCGCCGTTGGAAGAGAGCGTCAACACCGTCAGGTCGGCGGAATTGAATCGCTGCCAGGCCTTACTGACCCGCTGAAAATCGGCTTCAGGCGGAACGAAGGTCATCAGGATGCCGCCCGCCCGCGAGCTTAAACCCACGGAGGCCAGTGAATCTGGCAACGCACGACAATCGTAGGTGCCATTGGCAGGCTGACTGCTACACCTAAGACGGGCAACAGGCAGGTGTCTTTTGATCGTCTTAATGATCGACATATTATTATTTTCGCTTTTATTTGAGTAATTTGCGCTTAAATTAGCGCTTTCTGGTGTGTATAAAAGGAGGGCTAAAAGCAGGTCCGTTCGCGTTCAGAACTCGTCGCGGAGTGCCGGGTTCATCAATGATCGGCGCACTCAACGCCTGTTGGTTATCGCCAGTAGCGGGAAAACCTTTAACGATTGCTGCAGTTGGTTTAATGGATGAAGATGTTATATTTTCGTAGCATAAAATAAGCTTTAGCGTGATTTTACCGGGAAGATATAAGGCTGTGCGGGTGACTAATGTTTACTGATTGCGATACAGACTCATCAGTGCGATAATTGTAATGTCAAATGTAAATACAAAGGGCTTACTATGGGCACAATTAACATTCGAATTGACGATGATCTGAAGACACGATCCTATGCTGCACTCGAAAAAATGGGTGTAACTCCTTCTGATGCGCTGCGCCTGATGCTTGAATATATTGCAGATAATGAACGTCTTCCCTTTAAGCAAACGTTACTCAGTGACGAAGATGCGGCGTTAGTAGATATAGTTAAAGAACGCCTGCGAAATCCTGAGCCGGTCCGGGTCACACTGGATGACCTTTAATGACCTGGCAACTGGAGTTCGATCAGAGGGCATTGAAAGAGTGGCGCAAGCTGGGCCCGACAGTACGTGAACAGCTTAAAAAGAAGCTGGCTGAGTGTCTTGAGTCACCCAGAATTGAAGCGAACAAACTCAGCGGGATGCCTGACTGCTATAAGATCAAGCTAAAGTCATCCGGTTATCGACTTGTATACCAGGTTATTGATGACCGGGTGGTGGTTTTTGTGGTGGCTGTCGGGAAAAGAGAGCGCTCAGAGGTTTATTCTGCCGCTTCCAGGCGTCTCTCTTAAACAGGAGACTTCACCGCTAACAAACAAAGCGGCGCTATTTCTGTTTATCTGTCACTCTGCTGGTTCCAGTGCTGTTCGCAGCGCTCCCGAGCTTCGGCAGGCAGGTCGCGTAAATCTGGCAGCGTGTCGCCGGAACCGTAGCCCATTGATCCCCTCGCTTCCTGCTGTTCATCCTGCGCGGCGAACGTGATTTTCTCATCCAGCTGCTGCCAGCTATCCCCCTGCGAAAAATTAAAATCAGACCTATCAATAATTTAAGTCTGTGCATTTGCATAAACGAAGCGGGCGACTATGCTTGCAGGTGTGACTAGCTAGTCCTTTTTATCTAATGGAACATTGATATGAGGTCTTCCTATGACACAACAGAAATACAGAGGTGGTGCCGGCAATTTTGCCAACGATCCAGAACGGGCGAGTGAAGCTGGCAGTGCAGGAGGCAAGGCCAGTGGGGGCAATTTCAAAAACGATCCTGAAAAAGCCAGGGAAGCCGGTCGGAAAGGAGGCAAAATTAGTCGCCGTCCTTCTAAGTAATTCTGAATAAAGCGCTTTAGGACGTATTACGCCATGGAATGGCATCTATTCCAATAAGGTTCATCATGCCCCCTCTTTTAGCCTTAATGCCTCTCTGACCAGGGTAAAAGCGGGTGAATGTTGCTTGCGGCTGGGATAGTAGAGGTAATAGCCGGGAAACGGCTCGCACCAGCGCTCCAGCACGCGGATCAAGGTGCCCTGCTCCAGCCCTTCTGCGACTTCCTGCTCAGGCAGGAAAGCGATCCCCAGCCCGGCGAGAGCCGCTTCTGCAATGTGTGCCGAAGTGTTGAACGTCAGTTGTCCATCTACCCGCACATTTAACGGCCCCTCTTCACCGTCAAACTCCCAGACGTACAACCCACCCGCTGTGGCCTGCCGCATATTAATGCAGTTGTGATGCAGCAGATCCTGCGGAACCTGCGGCGCAGCATGACGACGAAAGTAGTCGGGCGTGGCCACCGCAGCCATCCGTAATGGCGGGCTTATCGGCATCGCCACCATGTCTTTATCAATGGTGTCTCCCATCCTGACCCCTGCATCAAATCGATCGGCCACGATATTGCGTAAGCCATGATTAGCATCGAACTCAAGCCGGATATCAGGATAAGCCGCCAGCAATGGCGTCAGCTTTGGCATCAGGAGTGAGCTCAGAATATGCGGCCCGCAGGTGATCCGTACCGTGCCGGCTGGCTTGTCCCGCATCGCGGTCAGCATATCCAGTTCCGCCTCAATTTCATCGAATCGGTTGCCAATCGCCTGGATTAACCGTTCACCCGCCGCGGTCGGTGAGACGTTACGGGTCGTGCGGGTAAGCAGCCGAATCTCCATCCGGTTTTCCAGCGCGGTAATGGTCTGACTTAACGCGGGCTGCGTCACGCCCAGCAGCGCTGCCGCGCGGGTAAAGCTGCCCTCACGCGCCACGGTAATAAAAGCCTGCAGGTCATTCATGTTGCGCTTCATACTGCACTCCCGCCGATAGATTTATAAGTTCTGGTTATAACCCCATTAAGGATTCATTAGCTAGTCAATATAAAGCGAAACAGTAAAATTTCCTGAGTTCATCAGCACCGCAAACAATGAAACAGGACACAACATGACTTCCACGGAAACAACTGACTGTTCCCCCCGGCATAAAGAAGCGCACTGGGGTGGTGTATGGGCAATGACGCTGTGTGTATTCGCGCTCATCGCCTCTGAATTCATGCCGGTCAGCCTGTTATCGCCGTTATCACAAGATCTGGCGGTCAGCGAAGGTCTGGTCGGACAGGGCATCGCTATCTCCGGCGCACTGGCAGTGATCACCAGCCTCTCAATAACCCGCATCGCAGGGAACCTCGACCGCAAAATCCTGTTGCTGGCGCTCACGCTGGTAATGGCACTATCCGGATTGATGGTGGCGATGGCACCCAACTATCTGACTTACATGACTGGCCGGGCATTGATTGGCGTGGTGATTGGCGGTTTCTGGTCGATGTCAGCGGCGGTCGCTATCCGGCTGGTCCCCACCGGGCAGGTGCCGCGCGCGCTGGCCATTTTCAACGGCGGCAATGCGCTGGCGACGGTTATCGCTGCACCGCTGGGCAGCTATCTCGGTTCTGTCATCGGCTGGCGCGGGGCTTTTTTCAGCCTGGTGCCAGTAGCCTTGATCGCCCTGTTCTGGCAGGCGTTCACGCTGCCATCGATGCCGGTCAACTCGGCCCGGCAGCACAGCGGAAAAATTCTGCAGCTGCTGCGTTCGCCGCTGGTTACGGTGGGTATGACCGCCTGCGGCCTGCTCTTTATGGGCCAGTTCACCCTGTTTACCTATCTCCGTCCGTTTCTGGAAACCGTGACGCAGGTTGACGTTTCTGCATTGTCGCTGGTGCTGCTGACCATTGGTGTCGCCGGCTTTATCGGCACGCTGATTATCAGTGCTGTTTTGCAGCGCGGATTCTATCTGACCCTGATGATCATCCCGTTGATTATGGCGCTGGTTGCGGTGCTGCTCATGTTGTTCGGTCATCACCTGTGGCTGGTGGCGCCACTGCTTGGCATCTGGGGACTGGTGGCAACAGCGGCACCAACCGGATGGTGGGCCTGGATCGCCAGAACCTTTCCGGATAATGCCGAGACCGGCGGCGGATTAATGGTGGCCATCGTACAGCTGTCGATTGCTTTGGGGTCGACGCTGGGTGGCCTGGCCTTTGACCATGCAGGCTGGCAGACCACCTTTGCCATCAGCGCCACATTACTGGTCACTGCCGCCGGACTGGCGATGATCACCGCCCGTAAGGAAAGCGCTGCCTGATAGCAGATGCGTTGTTTAACCGGGCAACCCGTTGCCCTCACGTCGTCAACCCCGATAAGGATCTTCTTATGAGAGCATTAACCCTGATGTTTGGACTATTGATCAGTTCATTTGCGGCCAGCGCTGCCGATATGTCACGCGGCGCCGATAACTTTTATCAAAGCGAGAAAGTCACCCGCGAGAAAGTCACCTTTAAAAACCAGTATCAGATGGGTGTGACCGGCACGCTGTACAGACCAAAAGAGGCCGGTAAAACGGCGCGCCTTCCGGCGATTGTGGTAGGTCATCCGATGGGCGCAGTCAAAGAGCAGAGCGCCAGCCTCTATGCGCAGAAAATGGCTGAGCAGGGATTTGTTACCCTGGCAATTGATCTTTCATTCTGGGGCGAAAGTGAAGGCCAGCCACGCAACGCGGTCTCTCCGGATATCTATGCCGAAGACTTCAGCGCCGCCGTGGATTACCTGGGTACCCGCGAATTTGTCGATCGCGACAGGATTGGTGTGCTGGGTATCTGTGGCAGTGGCAGTTTTGTCATCAGCGCAGCGAAGATTGATCCCCGCATGAAAGCCATTGCTACCGTCAGCATGTATGACATGGGGTCAGCCAACCGTAATGCGCTGAATAAAAGCCAGACACTGGCGCAGCGCAAGCAAATCATTGAAGCGGCGGCACAGCAACGCTATGTAGAGTTCACCGGGGGTAAAACTGAGTACACCAGTGGTACACCACATAAAATTGATGCTGATTCGCCTCCGATAGCCAAAGAGTTCTATGATTTTTACCGGACGCCTCGCGGTGAGTTCACACCGAAAAACAGTTCAGCTGCGCTGACCACGCACCCGACGCTCACCAGCAACGTGAAATTCATGAACTTTTATCCGTTTAATGACATTGAGACCATCTCACCGCGCCCGATGCTCTTCATCACGGGTGATAAAGCGCATTCACGCGAATTCAGCGAAGATGCGTTCCAGCGTGCGGCACAGCCCAAAGAGCTCTATATCGTGCCTGATGCAGGCCATGTGGACCTTTATGACCGCACTGACCTGATCCCGTTTGCTAAGCTGACCGCCTTCTTTAAACAGCATTTGTAATCTTCCGCTGATCATTGATCCCAGCCCGTCTGCAGCCGCCTGCAGACGGGCTTTCTGCGTTATTGGCCTTTGCGATAGCGGGTCAGGTAGTGCTTCACCAGCACAAAGAAGAGCGGAACAAAGAACAGCGCCAGTACCGTGCCTGCCAGCGTACCGCCGATGATACCGGTACCGATGGCGATGCGGCTGTTAGCACCGGCACCCGTCGCCACCGCCAGCGGGATCACACCGGCGATAAAGGCCAGCGACGTCATCATAATCGGCCGCAGACGGGTTCGCGCTGCCTGCAACGCAGCCGCGCTCAGCGAACTTCCCCGGCGAACCGCATCCTCCGCAAATTCGATGATTAGTATCGCGTTTTTGGAGGTGAGTCCGACCGTGGTCAGCAACGCCACCTGGAAGTAGATATCGTTGCTTAACCCGCGCAGTGCCACCGCCAGCACGGTACCCAGTACGCCGAGCGGCACCGCTAGCAGCACGGAGAAAGGCACCGACCAGCTCTCATACAGCGCAGCAAGGCAGAGGAACACCACCAGAATCGAGATCGCATACAGCGTGGTTGACTGCCCGCCCGCCTGCTTCTCCTGCAGCGAAAGACCGCTCCATGCTCCTGTGGTCCCTGCCGGGAGTTCATTGGCCAGTCGCTCAATGGTGTTCATGGCATCGCCGGAGCTGAACCCTTCGGCGTTCTGCCCCTGTATTTCGTAGGAGGCAGAGCCGTTGTAGCGGTTAAGGCTTTCGGGTCCCATGGTCCATCGGGTCGAGGCAAACGCCGAGAATGGCGTCATGGTGCCCTCACTGTTACGGATGTACCATTTATCCAGATCCGAAGGTGATGAACGATACTGACCGTCGCCCTGAACATAGACCCGCTTTACCCGACCCCGGTCGATGAAATCATTGATATAGGCACCGCCCCAGGCGCTGGTCAGCGTATCGGTCACGTCATCCAGCTGCAGTCCCAGTGCCACCGCTTTGCTGGTATCAATATCGACCTGCAACTGCGGCGTTTGCGGCAGAATATTGGCCCGCACACCAAGCAGTTCCGGGCTTTGCGCTGCGCTTTGTAGCAGCTGATCGCGCAGGTTGCCCAGTTGCTCACGCGTGGTGCCACCGCTGGCCAGCAGCTCATAGGTAAAGCCGTTGTTCTGTCCCAGACCCGGCACCGACGGCGGCGTCAGCGCAAAGATCTGCGCATCCCGAATCGACGCCAGCGCGTAGGTGGCGCGCCCGGCAATCGCTTCGGCAGAGTTTTCACTACCCGGTCGCTGATCCCAGTTCTTAAGCTTGATAAATGCCATACCGGCATTCTGCGCAGCACCGCTGAAGTTAAAACCATTGATGGTGAAGACCACATCAATATTCTGTTTCTCTTCAGTCAGGAACCAGTCAACAATCTGCTGATTGACTGCCTCAGTGCGGCTGGCCGTGGCACCCGCTGGCAATGTTGCCTGAAGCATGATGCTGCCCTGATCTTCAGTCGGCAGGAAGCTGCCCGGCAAGCGGGTAAACATCACAAACAGCACCACGCCCATTGCCGCATAAAGCGATACCATGATCAGCGGACGGCGCAGAGTGCTCACCACTTTGTGACGATACTGGCGCTCGGTGGCGGCATAAAAGCGGTTAAAACCGCCAAAGAAGCCTTTACGATGGGGTGAGGTCGGCCGCAGCAACATGCCACACAGTGCAGGCGTCAGGGTCAGTGCCACCACCACGGAGAAGGTCATGGCGGCGATGATGGTGATGGAGAACTGCCGATAAATCACACCGGTCGACCCGGCGAAAAAGGCCATGGGCAGAAATACCGCGGATAGCACCAGCGCGATAGCCACCAGCGCGCCGGAGATCTCTTTCATCGACTTTTCCGTTGCCTCACGCGCCGGCAGACCTTCGTCATGCATAATGCGTTCGACGTTTTCGACGACCACGATGGCATCATCCACCAGCAGCCCGATGGCCAGCACCATAGCAAACAGCGTCAGGGTATTGATGGTGTAGCCGCACAGCGCCAGTACGCCAAAGGTGCCGAGCAGTACCACCGGCACCGCCAGCGCCGGGATCAGCGTCGCACGGATATTCTGCAGGAACAGGTACATCACCACCACTACCAGCGCGATCGCTTCGATCAGGGTGATCACCACATCCTCAACGGAGATTTTGATGAAGTCAGTGCTGTCGAGTGCATAAGCCACCTCATAACCTTCCGGCATTGAGTGGCGATACTCTTCAACTTTGTTTTTCACCAGCGTCGCGGTGGCCAGCGCATTTGCGCCCGGCGCCAGCATCACACCGACACCCGCCGCAGGATGCCCGTTGAGTCGGGTGGTCATGTCATAGGATTCGCCGCCCAGCTCCACCCGCGCCACATCACCCACGCGCACGATGGCACCGCTTTTGTCGCTTTTAACGATGATGTTTCGGAACTGATCCGGCGTCTGCAGTCGCGACTGCGCTCTGACCGTGGCGGTAAGCTGCTGATTGTCGGGCGATGGCAGGCCGCCGATTTTACCGGCTGAAACCTGAATATTCTGCGAGCGTATCGCCGCCGACACATCGGAGGGCTGCAACGCAAAGGAGTTTAGTTTGAAGGGATCGAGCCAGATACGCATCGCGTACTGACCGCCGAACACCTGGATGTCACCGACCCCTTCGGTCCTGGCCAGCGGCTCCTGCATATTACTGACCAGCCAGTCACCGATATCCGTGCTGTTGCTTTTGCCCGTGGTGTCATACAACCCCATCACCAGCAGGAAGTTTGACTGCGATTTGGTCACGGTAACACCAAGCTGCTGCACTTCGCTGGGCAGACGGGAGAGCGCCTGCTGCACCTTGTTCTGCACCTGTACCTGAGCCGTGTCCGGATCGGTGCCCTGACTGAAGGTGACGGTAACCGACACATTTCCCTGTGAACTGCTGCTGGAGGTAAAATAGAGCAGATTATCCAGCCCGGTAAGCTGCTGCTCGATCACCTGCGTGACGCTGTTCTCCAGCGTCTCCGCAGAAGCACCGGTATACGTTGCGCTGATATTCACCGAAGGTGGCGCAACATCGGGATATTGTTCAACCGGCAACAGGGTAATGGAGAGCGCGCCAAGCAACATGATTAAAATGGCAACAACCCATGCGAAAACGGGACGATAAATAAAAAAACGAGAAAACATCAGCGGGATCTCTTCCTTTTGGGCGGGTGCAAAACCTGCATTCCTGCAGGCTAACAAACAGCGTTGATTATAGGGTGTAACCTCAGGCTGAACATCCTGGCGTGTTCTTTTCTTAAAGCTGAGGGATCCCGGGACGCTGCATTTTCGATTTATCGCGGATTTAACTGTGCTGACATCCTATGTGGGCATCAAAGAGAAAGCCGATCCATAACGAATCTGATGATGCATTAAGCAAAATGGTGAGCCCTGACTATTCTCAAATAAAGGATATTGATCAGGAGAAAACCATGAAATTTTTCTACTTCGTTTCGCTTATCGCCTCTGCCCTCTATTTACTGGCCTTCCTGCCTAAACTCCGCACCCGTCGTGAACCCATAGCCTACTGGGGATGCTGGACTTATCTGGGTGCTAACGCCATTTTCTGGGCCGTTTATGGTGTCATGCATTACATTTGATGTCATTTTTTAAGCAAAGCGGTAAACAGGGATGTTTTGGGCGCTATCCTGCTGATTAATTGGGTTAGCGTGAGCGGGAACGTAGAGATATATCATTTTTGAGTTTTCATCACAGCGACATAATTTTGTGCCTTCTCACAGCCCCGGCAGTTATTCAGGATTGCGAGACGTGCTGGAAAAATCATATAAGGCGGCTACGCTGATTTTCAGCTAACCCTCTGGATTTTAAAGCCTCCCGTCCCGAGGAACACGATGATTTCTTCTTCTGTTCCGTTATGGGATATATTGGCATCACTATCGTGAAATTTTCTCTTCATAACAGGTTATCCCGGCAATGGCTTTGATCCCTAAAAACTACACGCGGCTGGAAAGCGGCTACCGTGAGAAAGCACTTAAAATCTATCCGTGGGTGTGTGGACGCTGCTCACGCGAGTTTGTTTATTCAAACCTGCGCGAACTGACGGTCCACCATATCGATCACGACCACACCAACAACCCGGAAGATGGCAGTAACTGGGAGTTGTTGTGTCTCTATTGTCATGACCACGAGCACTCAAAGTACACCGAGGCTGACCAGTATGGCACCCGTGTAGTGGCTGGCGAGGACGCACAAAAAGATGTCGGTGAGGCAACCTACAATCCCTTTGCTGACCTGAAGTCGATGCTGAATAAGAAGAAGTAATGACTGAACTGTCAGGCTGGCCGACCGGCGTGACAGTCTCGCTTCCCGAAGAGGATCACAACGTCTGGCCGCGGCCAGAACGCAGTGTAGTCCGTCGTGCCAGATGCCACCCTGGCCAGACTCAGCGCGATATGAATCTTTTACCAGCCGGTTATTTCAGATTTTGATATCAGTTATGGCCGGGAGAACCGTACGTCAATCCCCCCCTCACCGACACGCTTTTTGAGGCTATCTGTCGACAGCACCTTTCCTATTGGCGTGTAGCTATAGGAGCTCTGGAATGTCTCGTAAAAAAGAACCAGCGTCTTATTGCCATACAGCATCACATCGCCCTGCTGGATCGTGCCGGGTTTATGCGGATCGCTATTAAGAGCAGCAGGCAGGTCTGCAAACTTCTCATTGCCGTTCAGCTCCTCCATCGTCATGGTCAGCGGGAGTTGCTGTACAAATGCTTTCGCGGTGGCGTTATCAGCCAGCGCAATCTCATACGACTGATGGTTGATCGTCATAATAATCTTCATGGGACGCAGCTCTCCTGCCCGAACCGGGCCACTGGCTTTAACGGGCATCAGACTATAGGTGGAAAGTAAAACCAGCAAAAGTAAGGCTCTTTTCATAAGGTCGCGTTCCGGATTATGGTGCATCTGTTCAGACATGGAGTGCGTTGCTGCGATCGCCGTCCAGCCCTGAATAAACTGGTTCACTTACCCGCCGTTATCTGATGGTAAAGATTTATCCTTCACCCTTTCCCTGCATCATCCTCCTGTCGGCGGAACTCGCGCACCGCTTATTCTGCAATAGCCTGGATGCGCTGCGCTTCATCTGATGTGCTGAACTGATTTGCGGCTTACGTTTCGGACTGTCGAAACATTTTGAGAAATAATTTCCCTGAATAACAGCCAGTTTCCACGTTGTTGCAACTATTTCTGTACCAGGCTTAACAAATAACAACAGAGACAATGTGGAGCATTATGAAAGAGCAAAATCGCACAAATGGCATCGCTCCTTATGGGGGTGCCGCCGGAGGCTGGGGCGCACTGAAGGCGGTTGCCGATGCTATCCGCGGCCAGATGTCTGTGAAGCAGGATGTGATCGCCCTGTTTAAAGTCAACCAGCCGCAGGGCTTTGACTGTCCGGGCTGCGCCTGGCCCGACCCGCAACATGCCTCATCCTTTGAGTTCTGCGAAAACGGCGCAAAAGCCGTGTCCTGGGAAGCCACCAGCAAACGCACTACACCGGAATTTTTTGCCGCTCATACCGTGACTGAACTGTGGGAGCGCAGCGCACTGCATCTGGAGGGCGAAGGCCGCCTGACCCATCCGATGAAGTACGATGCCGCTACAGATACCTATCAGCCCATCGAATGGGAGACGGCATTCCGGGAGATTGGAGAACATCTGCGCAGCTACGACGATCCGGACAGCGTAGAGTTTTATACCTCGGGACGCGCCTCCAATGAAGCGGCGTTTCTGTGGCAACTCTTCGCCCGCGAATATGGCACCAATAACTTCCCCGACTGCTCAAACATGTGCCATGAACCGACCAGTGTCGGGCTGCCGGAGTCAATTGGCGTCGGCAAAGGGACGGTAGAGCTGGAAGATTTTGATCACTGCGACCTGGTGCTTTGTATCGGCCACAACCCAGGTACCAACCATCCGCGCATGCTGGGCACGCTACGGGAAGTGTCGAAACGCGGTGCCACTATTGTGGCGATCAACCCGCTGCGTGAACGTGGGCTTGAGCGCTTTACTTCGCCGCAGAGCCCGATTGAGATGCTGTCAATGAGCTCCACTGAGCTGGCCTCGACCTACTACAAGGTCAGGGTGGGCGGTGACGCAGCGATGTTGAAAGGGGTGATGAAGATCCTGCTCACTATGCACGAGGAGGCGCTGAGCAAAGGCGAACCCGGCGTGATTGATGAAGCATTTATTACTGAGCACACTGAAGGCTTTGACGCCCTGAAAGCCGACCTGGAAAGCACAGACTGGGAGCATATCCTGAAAGTCTCGGGCATGGCGCGTGAGGAAATCCAGCATATCGCCCGGCTGTACGCCAGCGCTGAACGTACCATCATCTGTTATGGCATGGGAATTACCCAGCACCAGTACGGCACTCAGAACGTGCAGCAAATCGCTAACCTGCTGCTGATGCGCGGCAATATCGGCAAGCCGGGTGCAGGTATCTGTCCGTTACGTGGTCACTCCAATGTGCAGGGCGATCGCACAGTGGGCATCACAGAGATCCCGCCGCAGTCGCTGCTGGATGGCATAGAGAGGGTGTTTGGTTTCCGCCCGCCGCAGAAGCATGGTCACGGCGCCATTGAGGCAATAAAGGCGATGCGCGACGGCAAAGCCAAAGCGTTGCTGTGTCTGGGCGGCAACCTGGCGGAAGCGATTTCCGATCCACAGGTCACGTTCCCGGCGATGCGCAATCTTGATCTGGTGGTACATATGGCGACCAAACTGAACCGCTCGCACCTGTTACTGGGTAAACATAATTATCTGCTGCCGGTGCTGGGCCGAACAGAGACCGATGTTCAGGCAACCGGCGCGCAGAGCGTCACCGTGGAAGATTCGATGTCGATGGTGCATGCCTCACGCGGTTCGCTGGATCCCGCCTCACCCCATCTGAAGTCTGAACCGGCGCTGGTCGCCTCACTGGCGAAGGCAACGCTGCCGGACAGCGTGGTTGACTGGTCGGCCATGGCAGCCGATTACAGCCGCATCCGCGATGCCATTGAAGCGGTGTTCCCGGCGTTTGAAAACTTCAATGAGAGGATTAAGCATCCGGGTGGATTCCGGCTCTATAACGCCGCCTCAGAGCGCGTATGGCTGACGCCATCTGGCCGTGCGCAGTTTAAAGTGATGCAGGGCATCAATGAAGATCCCCGGTCACTGAAGTGCCATGATCTGGTGCTCACTACCCTGCGCAGTCACGATCAGTACAACACCACGCTTTACGGGCTGAATGACCGCTATCGTGGCGTGACAGGCCGCCGCGATGTGCTGTTTATCAATGCAGAAGAGGCGGAGAAGCGACAGTTACGGGTCGGTGACCGTGTCGATCTGATGGCGCTGGACCCGGATGGCAATCCCACTTCGCGCCAGATGAAAAACCTGACCATCGTGATTATTGATATGGCCCCAGGTTCGGTCGGCGCTTACTATCCGGAGGCCAATGTGATGGTTCCGCTTGACAGCCACGATACCAAAAGCGGCATTCCCGCCTATAAAAGCATTCCGATATCCATGACTCGTGTAACTGACGAGACCCGGACGACCTCAGGCGTTTTACGCTAGTCAGGCGGCTCAATACGTGAATGTTGCCAGCGTGGCCGGTGCTCCGGTCACGCTGTTTTCATTATTGCGCCCTGAAGTTTTATCGATCCTCTCTGCCTGCTTTACCGCCTGTAAAGCACCCGACGTGAAGCAAGCCTGACGGTAACATCATATACACTACAGTCCTGAAAACGGCTCAATAAAACGATCGACTCTTTTTTGCCTGCGCAGATGTTCAGCGCCCTACCGGAAAAATGCCATGTTTCACCTGATTTTCAGCTTACCCAGCTGGTATGTAATTGCGCGCGTCATTATTCCTTTATCCCTGCCACTTGTCGTAAAGATCCTCCTCTCCGCTCTGGTGCTGCTGGCGTCACAATATCTTCTGGTGAGCCGTTTTACCTCGGGCGGGATCTTCTCCGCTGAAATGCCCCGCATCATCATCATTCTGTTTAACTGGGCGTACAGCACCGTGCTGCTGCTGGCGCTGCTTCAGATGCTGATGGATGCGGTTATGCTGATTGCCCTGCTGTTGCGTCATCCGCTGGAGCTGGTTCCCGGTGTTCGCTATCTGGCCGTTGTGCTGGCGATGGGACTGGCTGCCTTTGGCGTTCAGCAGGCGATACGCGTGCCGCCGGTCAAAGAGGTGACTCTTGCGCTGCCCAACCTGCCCGCTGAATTCGATGGCTATCAGCTGCTGCAGCTGACCGATCTGCATATCACCCGGTTGTTTAATGCGGCCTGGACCGCCGCAATGGTTGAACGGGCAATGTCTCTCAAAGCCGATCTGATTGTGGTCACGGGCGATGTGATCGATGGCAGCCTGGCGCATCGGCGGCAGGACGTTGCGCCGCTGCGCGGGCTGGCAGCGCCTGACGGCGTATGGGCTATCACCGGCAACCATGAATATTTCTTCCATCAGGCAATCTGGACGGCGCATCTGGCCTCACTGGGTCTGCAACCTCTGCTCAACAGCCATACCGTGATCCAGCGCGGAACCGCAAAGCTGGTGATTGCCGGCCTGCCGGACGCCTCCGCACCCGGCAGAAACGCGGTCGGCCCGGATCTGGCCCGCGCGCTGGAACAGGCACCTGAAAACGCGCCGGTAATCCTGCTGGATCACCAGCCACGCAATGCACGCCAGAACGCAGCGCAGGGCGTGGATGTGCAGCTCTCAGGACATACGCATGGCGGCCTGATTATCGGGCTGGACAGGCTGTTTGCTAAACCCAACGCCGGGTTTGTTTCCGGGCTTTATCAGGTCGGCGGAATGCAGCTCTATGTGAATAACGGCACGGCACTCTGGCCAGGCATGGCGGTGAGGCTGGGTCGTCCCTCAGAACTCACCCGGATTACCCTTCGCCGCCAGCCGTAATCGCGTAACAAAATGGCGTCAGGAAAGTGCGGTTTTCGCAGGTGTGCATAAGATTGAGTGAGACAAAGGAGATCACCATGACGATGTTATGTACCGCCTGCGGAACAGCTTATCCCGCTCATTCCACTCATCAGCACTGTAAAATCTGTGATGATGAACGCCAGTACGTTCCAGCCGCCGGTCAGCGCTGGATCGCGTTTGATGAACTGCGCGCCAGCCACGCCAATAAGTGGACGGCTCACAGCGATGCGCTGTTAAGTCTTAAAACCGTGCCTGAGTTTGCTATCAACCAGCGCGCTTTTCTGCTGCGCACGCCGCATGGCAACGTACTGTGGGACTGCATTGCCAACCTTGATGATGCCACCTACACGCTGATCGCGGCGCTGGGCGGCATTGATGCTATCGCGATTTCACATCCGCACTACTACACCACCATGCAGGAGTGGGCTGAAGCGTTTAATGCGCCCATTCATCTGCACGCCCGGGATCGCCAATGGATTGTGCGGAAGAGTCCGCATATCCAGTTATGGCAGGGCGAGTCGCTGACGCTGATGCCCTCTGTGACGCTGTTACGGCTGGGCGGCCATTTTCCCGGCGGCAGCGTGCTGCACTGGGACGAAGGTGATGGGATGATTCTGGCGGGTGATATTATCCAGGTCACGCCGGGTGCGCATGGCGTGTCGTTTATGTGGAGCTACCCGAATATGCTGCCGCTGTCAGCCGCTACGGTAGGCGACATACTGCATAGGCTCTCCGGCGTGACATTCGGGCAACTGTATGGCGCGTTTGAAGGGCAGGATATCCATCAGCAGGCAAAAGAGAAGGTGATGCGGTCGGGAGAGAAGTATCTGGCCTGTCTGCAGGATCATCAGGCGTAGCGCGGAATAAACGCTGAGAAGAGAACAGCCGCCCACAGGCGGCTGTTTAACACCATTATGCGGTCTGGAACACCGCAACCATCGTACGTAACTGCCCTGCGCGCGCGGCGAGTTCATCAGCTGAGGAGGCCGACTCTTCTACCAGCACGGCGTTCTGCTGCGTCACCTGATCCATCTGGTTCACCGCAATATTGACCTGCGAGATGCCACTGCTCTGCTCTTCGGATGAAGAAGTGATGTCGCGCATCAGCTGAGAGGTCTGTTCAATGGCGCTGACGCTCTGTTTCACCTTATCGCCAGCGTTCTGCGCCATGGCGATCCCTTCCTGCGCGTGGCCGACCGACTGCTCAATCAGACCTTTGATCTCTTTAGCTGCACTGGCTGAACGTTGTGCCAGTGCCCGCACTTCCGATGCAACAACCGCAAAACCTTTACCCTGCTCACCGGCGCGTGCCGCTTCCACGGCCGCATTCAGTGCCAGAATGTTGGTCTGGAAGGCGATACTGTCGATCACCGATGTAATCTCTTCAATTTTACCTGAGCTGCCACGAATTTTGTGCATGGTCTCCATCACCGAATCCATTGCTGCACCACTGGAGAGTGCAGCCTGCGTGGCAGATTCTGCACGGGCAGAGGCAAAGCGCGTGTTATCCGCGTTCTGCTGAATGATTGCCGCCAGCTGCTCCATGCTGGCAGCCGTTTCAGCCAGTGAAGCCGCCTGTTGCTCGGTGCGCGACGACAGATCGCCATTGCCACGGGCAATCTCTTCTGAGGAGTTGGCGATGGTAGCCGCGTTACCTTTGATATCCGACACCAGCTGAGCAAGACGCTGCTGCATCCGCATCAGTGCATTCAGAAGCTCAGCCATCTCATTGCTGCCGGAAACGTTCAGCTGTGCCGTCAGATCGCCCGCCGCGACGCGGCTGGCAACTTCAACTGCTTCTTTAACCGGACGGGTCACTGAACGGGTAATCATGACGGCCAGCAGAATGGCCAGCAGCGCGACAGCAAACAGACCTGCCAGTAACAGATACTGCGCATAGCGGCGTTCCTGGATCTGCGTCTGCATCATTCCTTCCAGACGATGGCTGGTTTGTTCACCCAGCTCGCCGTAACGGTTAATCGCCTGGGTAAAGACCCGCACATAGTCAACCGGCGTCACGCTGGCGTGACCGCTGACAAAGACACTATCAGCCAGATTCAGTGCACTCAGCGCCTGCTGGTTCGCATCCTGTGCCAGATTGCCAAAGGTGGTTTTAAGATCTGGCTCAATGGAAAATACTTTATCCATGTTGCCGCTAAACTGTCTCAGCGCCGTTTTGCCATAATCAAGCTGAAATGCCATGCGGCTGCGATCGGCATCCGACACATTCCCACCCGCAATCAGCGACGTGCCGCTAGCACGAATCTGTCCCAGCGTTTCAGTCAGTTGCGGCAGGCGACTAAAGATACTGACAATCAGCTGGTAGGTATTCAGATCGGCATCCAGCGATAGCTGATAGAAATCAAGTACATCCTGGTTCGTATCGAGTAGCACCTGAATCAGCTGAGCATGTCGCGTCAGGCTGGTTGCCAGGGTCAGTTTGCCCGCGTTAATATCGTTCTGCAGCTGGCTCCACTCCTGATTAACCCGCTCCAGCCGTTTCAGCGGCTGCGCCTGCTCATTATTCTGACGTAATTCGTCAGCAATCGTCTGAGATAAGCGATTAACCTCACTGACCAACGCCATACGTGGCGCGTTATCTGGTTTGTTCAGCGAGATAGCGATCGCACTTTCCGCACGGTGCCGCTGCAGCAGGTTCAGCAACTTGAGCACCTTTCTTTCGACCGGTATACCGGTCAGTTCCACATTCTTTGTATCAATAAGCTGGTTGCCCGTCTGAATAAACAGAAAGGTGGGTAAAATAAACAGCACCAGCGCAAAGGATCCGAGTAACAGGAATTTCGCTGGCAAATTAATCCGGTCGAGTATTTTTTTCATTCTTTTCCGCTCTGATGTGTGAGACGTGCAGGTGTGTAGCGCACGAAATAGCTTTCGTAATATTATTTTTACCGTTTCTTTGACATAGCCAGAGATGCCTCATGCAGCACAATGTCGCTATGAAGAAAGGAGTTTCGTATAAAAATCAGAAGTACATATAACACGGAAGGGAGTATAGATTGCGCTGCGTTATTTTACAGTGAATAAAATGACAATATTTACTTCAATATTCACCTAAGCCAAACTTGAAAAATATCCTTAAAAATCATAAAATTGAAATAAAAACACCTGACAAAAATCATTAAGCCACAAGCCTGACTTCAGCGTTATTGTTTTGAAGATAAAGAAATTCAAGTTGCGTCATGAATAGCCGATAACTGACATCCTGCCTGTATCTGACTCATTATCACCAGACTATCAAAACAAATATCTACGCCCGGCAAATTCTAATTTAAACCTTATAACCCTAAAGAGTTACCTGCACTTTTATAATGAAATCGATTTCATTTTATATTTATTTCAGAAAAAGTCGTTTATTTATTCTGATTAATGATAAAAAAAAGCCCCCACATTGTGGAGGCCCTTAAGTTACTGCTCAACCATTAAAAACTTTCCCAGTTCGCCTTAGTCAGGTCGATGGTCTGCTGCTCAGGCTGCTTTGTGTGTAATACCGGACGCCGTACTGCAGCGGTCTGCTGCGACTGCACTGCACGGTGATTGCTTTCCAGCTTAAAGGTCGCCACCAGTCCTGACAGCGTTTCTGCCTGCTCCTGCAGCGACTTAGAGGCGGATGAGGCCTCTTCCACCAGTGAGGCGTTCTGTTGCGTCACTTCATCCATCTGACCAATGGCCTGATGAACCTGTTCAATGCCTTTACTCTGCTCAGAGGTAGCCGCCGCAATCTCATTGACCAGATCGGCCACCTGCTGAATCGCCTGACGGACATTTTCACTGTTAGATCCAACGCCGCTGGCCTGCTCTAAACCGTGTTCGACCTGTGAAACCGATGTTGAGATAAGATCCTTAATTTCACGGGCGGCAGAAGAGGAGCGCTGCGCCAGATTGCGCACTTCAGAGGCAACAACGGCGAAGCCGCGACCATGCTCGCCCGCACGCGCTGCCTCGACTGCCGCATTCAGCGCCAGAATATTGGTCTGAAACGCGATGCCTTCAATCAGTCCGGTAATTTCAGAGATTTTGGCAGAGCTGGCGCGGATTTCATCCATGGTACTTAGCATCTGCTTCACCGCCGTCCCATTCTGGATTGACATGTGATTCGCGTTATTTGCCAGGCTGCTGGCCTGTTGCGCACCCTCTGAGTTCTGTCGCACCGTTTCGCTCAGTGTCGCCATGCTGGCTGAGGTTTGCTCCAGTGAAGCCGCCTGTTCTTCCGTGCGTGCAGAGAGATCTTCGTTGCCCGCCGCTATCTGC
Source organism: Pantoea sp. EKM20T (assembly GCF_011800485.1). Taxonomy (NCBI): domain Bacteria; kingdom Pseudomonadati; phylum Pseudomonadota; class Gammaproteobacteria; order Enterobacterales; family Erwiniaceae; genus Pantoea; species Pantoea sp. EKM20T. The sequence continues at coordinate 79,990 of NZ_JAALFW010000011.1, forward strand.
GTTGATCCGGTACTCACCGATTGCGCGGCGTGACTGACGGAAAGCAACGTGCCGGAGACGCGTGCCAGCAGCTGATTAAATGCCATCGCCGTTTTGCCGATCTCATCCTTACTGCGGACCTCCGCGGTATGAGTCAGGTCGAGGGTATGACTCACCTGCGTCATGGTATTGACCATGCCTGAGAGGCTCTTTTTGATGCCGAGAATCACCTTAGTGGAGAAACCGGCCAGTATCAGAATAAGCAGCAGCGATCCGCCAGACATCGCCCACAGGGTCTGGCTATAAACGCGCTTGTTCTCCGCCCTGAGCTGTTCGCCAATATCGATATTCAGCTGAATCTGACGGGTGAAATCCGCTTCCATCTTACGGGATGCGGCACCAATACCGCCCTCACTCTGCAATAATGGCAGCGTGACCGCATCATTATGGGCGCGTGACGCGGCAAGGAATGCCGGCAATGCGCTGCGGACCGCATCCAGATTTTTATAGGCCTGTTCCGTCATCGCCTTATCTTCATCGCTGGAGATGTCGTTAGCCATGTAGTAATCATTGAGCGACTTAATCTGCGTAAGCAGATTCTCAATGCGCTCTTCCGCAGCAGGGAATTTTGCCGCATCGCTGGTGCTGTGGTGGCGATAAAGCGCAATACCCAACTGATTGGTCACGCTGATCGATTTATTGAGATCGCGAATGCTGGGTATTGCGTTCATCTGTACATATTCAAAGCGGGATTGAAAGCCCGAAATTACTGATAAAGAGATAATCACCAGCGCAATCAGTGACATTGCAAGCAGTGAGAAAATCAATACCAGACGTTGTGTAATAGTCATACTTGCCCCCGGCAAAAAAAGAATAATCTGGACATAATTTAAAGTTGGATCGTTCTTATCGGCTCTTGTCTGCAGGGCTTTAATTAAGCATGGCGAATATATTTTTTTATTTTTCCTTGCGAATGGTACAGAGTGAACTAGCCAGAACACTACTCTGCCATTTATTCATTTTTATTTTGACACACCTTTTTACATCTCATCATCTGAGATAAATTTGCCACATCTCCTGTCAGAAGATTTCCACTGCCGGATGGTCACAATGAAGCGGAAGCAGCCATTAATTTGGATCTGATAATTAGCCCGCTAATTCAACAGCGATGCTGATGATAATTGTTAAGGAGAAGGCGATTTAAATTCGTGGGATACCGTCGCAGACGCAGCAAAGGCAGGGCTTGTAAAGCTGAAGAGCTGAAGGGGTGAAAAACCAGCATGACAGTCTGTCATCAGATTTTCTGATAAGAGGATGACTGGCTACCTGTCAGATAACAGGCGACGGTGGGAGATTTTAGCCTTTTGTGTCAGGGCCAGATTAAATCAGTGAAATCGCTGGCGGAATGCTGAATCTGGTCTATGCTCACTGGCCCGACCAGGCTTTAGTCTGTTGGGTAGCAATAACGCTTAAAATAAAAAAAGGTAGTCGTCATGGATTTAGCCACATTTGAAACCAGAACCGGTCTTTGGCCACACATGCAGTTTACGGATGTTGAATATGAAGTGTGCAGCGCAGGTGTAGAGATCTATGCCATTGATGTCAGTCGTCAGACCAAGAGCAAGCTATTTATCTGTCGTGTCACCAACGAGCAGCAGGCAGCGTCGCTAACGGCACAGTTCAAAGAGTGGTTGCCGAAGTTAAAGCTTAAAAAACGCAAAGTCGCATTGAATCTGGCGCGCATGGCGTGCGAGAAGAGCTTCCCCGCGAATCCTAAATTCCAGGATCGGTCTGACATGCGTCGGAACACATCCAGGCTCTGATGCCTGCTTCAGCCTGTATCTGTTACAGCAGTCAGGCTGAAACCCTTTCTTATCCTGTCTGCGCTGCGGCACGTTTTAATCACGCGCCGCAGGCACACGGAACAGTCGACATTCTCCAGGCTCAATTGAGATATCACTGAAAGTCGTGATATGCATCTCGATCCAGATATTCGCGGCCCGAAGCGTGTGAGGTGATTTGCGTTGTTCCAGTTCAGCCACAAAATCCCGGGTACTCACTGTGCACTGACCGGTATCATCCCGCCTCATCGCTTCTCTGAATGCTGACCAGACCTCATCATCCTGTGACATCTCTACCCCACACCGGCTCTCAATCGATAATATGCTGTATATATAAACAGTACAATTATTCGCTTTAAGGGTCAAGTCTGCTCTGTTTACCAGTCTCAGATCGCTAAGCAATGGCTTAATTGTGGCCATTTATAGCAGAAGCAGCAGCCGAAACAGGACTTTAATCCTAATCTTAGAAATCGTTTTCATATCTGATTAAGGTATTGATTTAAATAGCCATTGAATATTGTTAGCTTTTTAATTGTTTGATATCTAATTAAAAAAAGAGTTAACCGTAGCGGCATAAACATCGTTTTTGCCCTATCTTTGAATGGCTCTGTAATGAAATCCACTTCTTTTACAGAGCGATCTGACTCCTACCCTTGCCCCCTTTTACAGGGGGCACTTTTTTCAGATAAGGCAGATATCAACATCTGATTGTCTCTGCAGACCGACAACGTTCATGCGTTGCTGACTACTGTGCTGATGACGTTAAGGGAGTGTCTGGAAAAGTGGTTGATTTGTAACCTGATAATTCATTGGTTGTGCTGACATCGCCTGAAGCCTGAAACAGTGGATTGAATCTCAAAACAATTTTCCGAAATAGCAAATAAACGGATTTTTTACCCGCTTAAAAGCCTCGCCAGAATGACGTGGTAAGGAGAATAAAAAGTGCGTAATAATCTGGCAATATCAGATTGACCAGCGCCTCACCAGGGATGCTGTAACGTTATAATAATGCGCTATATCTGCTGTTCGCCCCCGATTTTATGGGGGTTTTTCTTTTCCCTTCATTTCTATGCCCGGTTATTGCCGCACTGCGATCTGATGTCCTGATTGTCGAATCCTTTAGTACTACCTGAATCTACGATTAAATTAATGCTGCAAATATAACGGCATAATGGTCGTAGTTGTGCCCTTAACCAGCAATATTTCTGTGATATGTTTAATCAGTAACTTTCTGCCACGTGAGTCTGATTATGCTCTCCACCCTTATTTACCGTAGCCAGCTTGCGGGTTCTGTCTCGCCAGAGAGATTGAAAGCGCTGGTGGAGCGCGCCAGTATCAAAAATGCTGAGGCTGAAGTCACCGGGATACTGCTCTATGACGGACAGCACTTTTTTCAGGTGCTGGAGGGTAGCGTCGACAACGTTCACACGGTTTTCCAGCGTATCAGTCAGGATGAGCGGCATTTTAACCTGATTGAGCTGATGCGGGATTACGCCCCTGCGCGTCGCTTCGGTCATGCCGGTATGGCCTTATTTGATTTACGTGATTATCAGAAACACACCGTAGTGGATGCCCTGCTTAAGCGGGTCACCCTGAGTGATGAACGGATCAGAGATGACCGGGTGGTGAAGTTCCTGCGTTCTTTCGTCGAGGGGCGGGATAAAGAGACGTTTATCAAAATTGATCCTGCCAGTCAGTGGACGCTGACAACACCCGTCACCTCCGAATCTCAGCCAGCCTGGCAACCGGCACCGGGTCAGCGTTGTGAATTTGCGCTACAGCCTATTGTGGATACAGCAAATCGCCGGATTGTCTCCTGTGAAGCCTTGATACGTGGCCAGCACGGCACATCGCCCGCTGATTACTTTTCGCAGTTGCCAGAAAGCGAGCGCTATCAGGGCGATCTGCACTCTAAAACCTACGCTTTCCAGCTGGCCAGACATCTGGGGTTGCGCGAGCAGACGCTCTCCGTCAACCTGCTGCCCATGTCGCTGGTGGTAATCGATAATGCTGTTGAACATCTTATCCAGCAGATCAGGCAGCAGGGATTGCGACCAGAGCAGGTGGTGGTTGAGGTGACCGAAGATGAGATCATCTCGCGCTTCGACGCATTCCAGTTTGCTGTCCAGCAGCTGAAAGCGGCCGGGATCAGCCTGGCGCTCGACGATTTTGGCGCCGGTTTCGCTGGCCTGTCGCTGTTAGCAGATTTCCAGCCCGACAAAGTGAAAATCGATCGCAAGCTGATCACCGATATCCACCGCAGTGGCCCGCGTCAGGCGATTGTGATGGCCATCATTAAATGCTGTCAGGCACTGGAAATTACGGTTATTGCGGAAGGGGTTGAAAAAATTGAAGAGTGGCTCTGGCTGGAAGGTGCCGGGGTACGCTATTACCAGGGCTTTCTGTTTGCCCGTCCAGCCCTCAATGCCCTGCCTGCAGTAAGCTGGCCAGCACGACGCCCGGAATAGACCCCGCCGTGATAATCCCCTTTCCTTCCCTTTTGCCCATAATTTGATGCGGCTCACACCGCTTCGCTGCAAAAAGCAAAAGCTGTGCCATGCTTGATTCATCTGACAGCCTTCAGGCAACACAGATATTCATCAGGTCACTGGACAACAACCGGAAATGGGAGAGTCACCATGAACGAAGATCGCATTGGCGGTAACTGGAAGCAGTTCAAAGGTAAAGTTAAGGAAAAATGGGGTGATCTTACGGATGACGATATGACCGTTGTAGAAGGGAAGCGCGATCAGCTGGTCGGTAAAATTCAGGAACGCTACGGCTACGAGAAAGATCGTGCCGAAAAAGAAGTGAAAGAGTGGGAAGATTCCAACAAGTACCACTGGTAACGTGTGCTTAATCGCCGGGCGTCTCTGCGTCCGGCATCTGCTCTGTACCCCTGTTTAATCCCCCTCACCCACTGCCCTCTCTGCACCCGATACACCAGCAGATTTTGGAAATGATTGTTTCTTTATTTATTCCTGACGCGCATACTGCGTCATCTTCCCTGTTCATGGGATCTCAATGCCTTCCGGATATCAATTATGCCTCAGCACTCTACCGACACCGTATGTGGTCTCGTCGGTGTTCTTCCTGAAACTCTGCGCCGCTGGCGCCGTGCCGGGCTGATAACGCCGCCTGGCCCTGCTGGTTACTCAGATAATCAGCTTACGCGTGCGCTCTGTGTGCGTGAAATGACCTCAGGGGGTCATACGCTTTTTGATATCCATACTGCATTTAACTGGCCCAGCGTTGCGCTGCCTGGCGGCTGGGCCTGCCGGGAAGAGGATATGTTGCACCTGCTGGCGCATAATACGGACGCAGATGTTGATCGCGAACTACAGATGATGAATACCGACTATTGTGGTGATGATTATGTTAATCGCTACCTGCGGCCGCTCAACCTCTGGCTGCGCACTGACCTCAGCGAAGGTGCGGCGCGGCGCCAGCAGCGCTTTCATTCAGCGGTAGTCAGTCAGTGGGAGCGCCTGGCGCTGGCCTCACAACGACGCAGCACCGTACCGCTGTTTCTTGAAGCAGTCAGCGTCACAGATGAAACCGAGATCTGGATGGAAGCGATACGGCTTAACGGACAGGGCTTTCGGGTTGAAGTTGCAGCAGATGCGTCAGGTATCCCCGCCGTGGCGCAACGCCGCTTTGAGCATCATCTGATGTGGTGTGGTGATGGTATCAGTGCATCGATGAAGGCTGCATTTCACTCCAGTCTTGAGGCGGGTGAACCGATCATGCTGACCGGAACGAATACCGGCTTACCGTCGCAAATCAGCCTTATGGCAGCCAGCGCCTGAACTCTTTTGACTTTCTTACCTGCCAGTGAATAAAAAGGCGGAAACAGCCTGTGCCGTTTCCGCCCTGTTCATATTACTGATGTTCAAGAGTACGTTGACCGCCGATCGCAATCGGGATACGGCGCGGTTTCTCGCTCTCCGGTATTTCCTGGATCAGATCAATGCTAAGCAGACCTTCCGCCAGGCTGGCTCCGGTGACCTTCATGTGCTCTGGAATGGAAAAGCTCAGCTGGAAATCGTGTCGGGAAATGCCGCGGTGGATCCAGCTGGTGTTCTCTTCCCGGGCCTCGCCAGACGCTTCCTGTGACGGTTTCTCTCTGTGACCGGCCACTGAAAGCCGTCCGCCTCGTAACTCGATCTCCAGTTCATGCTCTTTCCAGCCAGGTACACTGACGGTCAACGCATAGCGATTATCCTCTACCCGCTGCAGATCGTAAGCGGGAACCGACGTTACCGGGCTGTCGCCAGTAAGCTGACTGAACAATTTATCGATGCGATTAAAGCGGTCTGAAAAGACTGAATCAGACAGCGAAGGGAACACTGAAAATTGTTGTACTGACATGGTGATAATCTCCTGAACAGGTTCATCCAAAAGTTCATCTGATCGGGCTCATATTTCCGATCATCTCCATAAATAGGGATCAGTAGTCAGTTTTCAAGTTGGTAAATATAATTTTTTTACCGTTATCAGACAGCCGGTTACCACAGAAATAAATTTCAGGGTATTAACGCAGCCGTTACTTTTTGCTCTGAGGTGCAAGAGCAAAATGGGGATGACAGCCAGCCAGTAATAACAGCAACTCATATTCTCCCTGACTTAATAGTGTCGGGTTACCTGCGGCTTCTTTGGTTTGCCAGACGCGCAGGCTAAGGTCAAAACGCTCAGCAGCGCTCTGCTGTGAGAGCCCGGCGGCAAGACGAAGTTCACGCACATTACTCTGGACGACCACAGGCGGCCTGGGGGGACGATTCACCAAACAAAGACTCCTTCAACATGATTAAACCGCAAAGGCACAGCGCTTCACCATCAATAAAAGCGAAGCAACCTGAGAGCGGCCATAACGAAAAGACCACAGAATAATTGACTATTTTAAATAAATGTCAAATTTCAGGTTTAAAAATTATGCATGATTTTTTATAAGCGAAGCGGCATATTTCGCCCTGACGGAGACTTTTCTATTTCCATAGAGTGCTTTATTCCTCCTGCCAGGAATTATCCTGTTATTTGCCTTAAGGGCCATTCAGGGATTATTCCGCTACCTCAAGCGCCCTTTCTTCATCAGGATAGAGGTATAGCCTGAGGGTCATGTTCAGGCAGAATCATTGAAAAAGAGGAGGATAATGAATGAAAAATCCTATCCAGCGTCGCTCGCCCGACGATCTGTCGCAGGTGGAAATTCGTGAACAGTGGCAAATCACCTACTGGACCCAGGAACTGAGGACAACTCAGGAAAGGCTGACACGCGCGATCCGCGAGCGAGGGCCGCGGACCGAACAGGTTCGTGACTGGCTGGAGCAAAACCCGCCGCCACGTCGTCCGACACAATTCACACACGGCATGAAAGGTTAAATTGATTACTTTCTGAAGCGACGCGTTACTGGCAGTCTTGCGGTGGATTGACCTATAGCAGTCAGGAGTACACTGACAGGTCATATCTGCCGGTCTTCATCTTTACAGGCTTTTACCTGTATTTTTAATAGGTTATCTTCCTGATCAACCAGCGGATAGCGATCCGTCTCTGGCTGCAGACCTGTTTAATTGTAAAACTGACTTAGAAATAACATTAACCACCCTGAATGCTTATTCATCTCCTGATGGAACATAAACATTAACAACCGTAAAAACCCTCTCCTGGCTATATAAAATGTACAAATGTAAATAATCAGGCGCATCTTCGATTAAATTTTCGAATCGTAACAACCCCTTTAATGCGTTAAAGAAAATATTAAGAGACACCCGCTGCATAGTCCCTTATTATCCAGTTGAAAATAAAAAATCACGCCATATTTCCTGCCGCCCGAATCACATTTCGCTCCGGACAGTTTTCTTTTTTCGCTCCGTAATCAGCCGGTGCGGGGGTTCTACACACATGTTAAACAATTTAAACGGCGACAATGAGCGCCGCAGCCGCGCCTTACAGGCGTTGCGCGACCCTGATGAAAGCCGCGATGAAGTTCTCCGGAAGTTTGTCCGGTTAGCCAGTCAGGCCCTGGGTATCCCGGGCAGCTTTATATCGGTGCTGGATGATGAGTTCCAGACCGTTCGGGCATCACACAATTTTGAACTGCAACGCTCAACGCGTGCGGATTCACTTTGTCGCCACGTGGTTGATAGCGACAGTGCGGTGATCGTCCCTGATACTTATTACGATGCGCGTTTTGTCACGCATCCCCTGATCACTGGCTCACCCTTTATCCGCTTTTATGTCGGTGTGCCACTGAAAACACGCGATGGCATTATTCTGGGCACACTATGTGTGACCGACACCGAGCCGCATGCGTTTCCCAGTGACCAGGTGACGACCTTAACGCTGCTCTCTACGCTGGTAATGTCCTTTCTTGAAGCCTGGCACTCGGCGGGTTTTACCGATCCGGTGACCGGGCTGCCTAACCGTCAGCGCCTGATACGTGATTTGCAATATCTTGCCGTTGCCGGCGATACCACGCCACGCCGTCTGGTTCTGATTGATTGCATCGATATGTCGCGCGCTTATGAACTGGCCCGCACCATGGGAATGAGCCCGGTTGAGAGCCTGCTGAAAGATATGGCCACTCTGCTGCCGCTACGCCTGCGTCCGGCGGTTGGGGAGATGATCTATACGGTGGCCACCGGCCGCTTTGCTATCCTGACCCGAGCGGATAGCCGACTCAGTGCCGCGTGGGTAGCCGGTCGTCTGGAAGGTATCAGTGCGGACATGGATGAAGGTCTGTCGGTCGCGCTGACTCCCCATACCGGTGAGGCTGACTTTGTCGCTGGCAGCATGCCAGCATCTGAAATATTAGGCCGTGCGGTCAGTGCGTTGCATGAAGCGGTCGGCCGCGGACTGCCCTCTCAGCGCTTTGACGCTGAGGCTGAAACGCAGCGTTCAGAAGATTTCCTGCTGATGACCGATCTTAAAACGGCATTACGCGAGAACACCGGGCTGTATATGGTCTATCAGCCGAAAATTTGCCTGCAAAGTGGTAAACCCGTGGGTCTGGAAGCGCTTATCCGCTGGCAACATCCCAGCCGGGGCGAGCTTTCACCTGCCGCCTTTATCCCGCTGGCTGAGCAGACCGATCTGCTCTCTGTGCTGACAGCCTGGATTATCGATCGGGCGGTTGAGCGCCTTAGCCGGCTGAGGAATAACTGCATCCAGCTGCCGCTAACGATAAACGTCAGCGTACGTGACTTTGCGCGCGAGGGGTTCGCTTCAGCGCTGGAAAGTAAGATGGTCAAATCTAAGCTCCCAACCTCTCTGCTGGGAATCGAATGTCTGGAAACCGAACGTATCCTTGAAAGCCCGACCGCCCTGCTCGGGCTGGAGATGCTCAGAGCACGAGGATTCACTATTTCACTCGATGATTTCGGTTCCGGCTACAGCAATATCAGTTATCTGCGTCGCATGCCGTTTGATGTGATTAAGCTGGATCGTTCCCTGATCAGTGAGCTTTCCTCTGACACGGCTTCACGCATCATTGCACGCAGCATCATCGCCATGCTTAAAGAGCTGGACTATACCGTGGTGGCAGAAGGGGTTGAGTGTCCGGATGCAGTAACATCCCTGACCGAGTATGGCTGCGATCAGGCTCAGGGCTATTTCTATTCGAAGCCGTTGAACGAAGAAGCATTGGATCACTGGCTGCACTGGAAGCTGCGTGGCGAGTGTCATTAATCTGGAGCTGGCGCAATCTGATATCAGATTGCATTTTCAGCTATCAGATCGAGCTCTGATATTCCCTATAAGTCATATTCAAAATATTTGATCAATATCAGCAAAAGTTAGCTATATCAGTCTGGCGAGATCGCGCCTATCATTCATTCCATCGAGGCAAAACGCCTCTCCCTGACTGAAATACGCTAAGGAATTGACCATGAACTCCATCAAAACTTTCGTTGCTGTTACTGCACTCTCTCTGATTTCATTCGGTAGTTTTGCCCAGACTATTACCGCTACCGCGTCTACCCTGGATGCTGCTGAAGCGAAAGTCGCGGCACAGGCCAAAGATGCAGGTGCATCCTATAAAATTACCGGCGCACGCGTTGATAATCGAGCTTATGTCTCTGCTGAACTGATCAAATAACATTTACCCCTTCAATACGATGAGGCTGCCATTACGGCGGCCTTTTTTATTATGCAGGAAGCATAAGTTCGTCTGCTCAGGTTCAGCGTCTCTGATCCCATTACGATTGTTGGAACCGTGCCCCGTAATTTGCCGTTTCGCTTATTGCCACCTGCCGTGGTGCAGTCTGTGCGACAGTGAATAAGGAGAGATGAAACATTTTTTGAACAATGCTAGCTTGTGCGCAACAATCTTATAAAACGGAGCTGCACATGCTGACTACCATAATATACCGCAGCCATATTTCAGATGACTTTCCCATCAGAACCCTGCCCGCGATGGTCGACAACGCCAGCAAAATAAATGCGACTCACGACGTGACCGGCATATTATTATTTAACGGTACCCATTTTTTTCAATTGCTTGAGGGTCCGGAAGCAGGCATTCAGGCAGTCTATCAGAGGATTTGTGCAGATCGACGGCACCACAATGTGGTGGAGCTGATGCGCGACTATGCGCCTTACCGCCGCTTTGGTAATGCGGGCATGGCACTCTTTGACCTGCGTGAACACGATCGCTCATCGCTCCTGCAGGCCGTGCTGGATAAAGGGACGTCAAAATATCGTCTGACCTATGATGATCGGGCACTGCAATTCCTGCGCACGTTTGTAGAGTCTCGTGAGAAAGAGAACTATTACGAGGTCCTCCCGCCGGGTTACTGGGAGTTTATTTCTGAGCACAATGATGTGCCGGACTCCCGTCCGGAGACAGAAGGCGTCAGCTTTCGCCCGGTGGTGGATCCCCTCGCTCGTCAGGTCACAGCGATTGAGGCGACCACTCTGCGACCTGCTCCCGCCGACGACACCTCAGGCGATCAGCTTTATGTTAACGATCTGGAAACCGTGAAAAAGACGTTTGCCCATGCTGGCCTGGTCTGCCCGGACGGTATGACACTGTACGTCAGCCTGCTGCCTATGACGCTGGTGGTGATACCCAATGCCGTCGATCATATTATGGCCGCTATTCAGCAGGCGGGACTGGTTCCTGAGCAGGTTGTAGTTGGCGTAAGCGAAACCGCAGTGATCTCGCAGCTGGAAGCGTTCTCTGAAGCCGTACGCGCGCTAAAAGCGGTCGGAATCAGTCTGTCGATCGACAATTTTGGTGACGGCTCTGCGGGATTGTCCTTGCTGACTCACATTCAGCCCGACCGCATTCGTATTGATGCCGGTATCACCCGCGATGTTCATCGCAGTGGGCCAAAGCAGGCGGTGGTTCAGGCGATTATTAAATGCTGTTCCGCGCTGGAAATTACCGTCATCGCAGCAGGGATCGTACAGGCAGAAGAGTGGATGTGGCTGGAGGCTGCAGGTGTGATCAACTTCCAGGGCACGCTGTTCGCAGCCGCAGGGCGCTATGAAGCACAATCCGTTGCCTGGCCGGAATACCGGGAGGCGATGTAACACTCTCTGTCCCAATGGTGATAAAGCGGTACGTCAGCGCGAGGCCGCTTTCTTCACCGATGTCCTGCAGAGCAGTATCAAAGCCGCAGCGGCCCCGCTAAACACCTTCCCTCCCCCGCGCCCCCATCGGACCCGTTCTTGTGACAGGGATAACGGCAGCGCCTTCCTGATGGTTCTGGCCATACCTTAATCTCTGTACTCATTCTGGCTTAGCTCTATTTGATAACCACTGTAGCGAGTAAAGTTACCTGTTTAACTCTTCCAGTAAGCAAATCAGTGGCGGATCCTTTTTAGGATCGAACTTCATCGCCTATCCACTGTAGCGAGTAAAGTAACGATATTCAGGGTTCGGAAACCACTGTAGCGAGTAAGCAGAGCAAGTAAATCGTCATCCGTCCTTCTAAATTGCAGCGCGAAGGCGCATTAGCCTTTGTTTCAGGTACTCCAGGTACGGTTTCATTCAGTCATAACCACTATAGCGAGTAAAAAACCGATCTCCCTCTCAACAATGAATTTCGACCCTTGATTGCAGAATCCGCCCTGTGTGGGTCCTCGCAAAGGTGCTTTTATGAATGCAGCTAAGCTCTTTAACTGCAAAAATCTGAAGCACGGCACACCGTTTAACGGCTGTGGCGAGTAACCATTTTTAGGTGTGGGAATTTGGCAATTTAACAGGAAGTCTTTTACTGACAGTGCAATAAATGATAGTGAGTGCTTACTCTATTTAAGGTAACCACTATATCGAGCATAGGCCAGTGACAATAACAACCACTATAGCGAGTAAGCTCCTCATTTCTGCTCCCAATTAACAACCACTGTAGCGAGAATATCGCATTCATCAGCGCCAGTATCCGATCATTAACTGAACGCTTTAGCGATAAAACAACCTCATAACCACTGTAGCGAGTAGTTTACTCACCCTGGATGGACAAAACGGAGATGAAAAAGCGTGGTAACGGAGGAGATAACCACTATAGCGAGTAGAGTAATGACACCAATTCCCCTGCACAGCCTGCTTGAATACTTCATGACGGGCGTACTTTCTGTGCTGTGATCAGGTAAGTAACCACTATAGCGAGTGAACATTGGGTCTCATTCTGGCTATTACGCTTTTGAGGCCGCTCTTCCGGGAGAGACTAACCACTATAGAGAGTAAACACAGCACCGGGCTCAATTCAGGTCCTGCCGATGGAGAGTGATGAATAGCGCGATTAGCCCTGTTCAGACAGGCGTTACGTATGTTGCTGTCGTGCTGGTAACCACTATAGTGAGTAACGTTACTCGCTACAGTGGTTATTGCGTTTCAGCCCGGCGTTCCCGATAAGAGATTGAAAGCGGAGTAGCATGCTAGCAGAAAGCGTGTCATTGCTTCTTCTGCTTCCTGATTTTGTTCAGTAGCTCTTTTTCTTCACGCGAGACCATCACCAGCTCACTGCTATCCTCTTCAATCACCGGTTCAGGCAGGCTGACGTCAATTACGTCGGAATCGATATCAAGATCGTCAAACTCATCCATCTCATCATCGATCAGGCCTGATTTACTGAGCGGCAGTTCGGCCGGGCGCAGCTTAGGATGACGGTAATGAACCCAGAAGTAGACTGATGAGCCACGTCGGGTTTCGGTGTAGTCGAGATAGCCGATCTCTTTTAACTGCTCCATGGCCTTTCTGACGGTGGCATTCTGGGTAATCACACGCGATGTCAGGTTAAGTCTTGCGCGCAGACGCGCCATAGATATCGGCGCAGGCTTCGGCGGAAGGCTTTCAATGAAGGTGTAGAGCGCCTGAGCAGACTCTTTGCGTGCCAGCTCATTGATGGCTTTAAGCTGCAGCAGAACCTTTCTGTCGAACTGATACAGCTCAAAGATCTTGGGATCGGCCTGCAGCGTTACCGTGTCCTTCTTGATGCTGTATTTCGCAGACTGCACCAGGTGCGTCGTGTAGTTCTCTCCGCCCTTGCTGGTAAAAGTCAGGGTGTTAGAGGCAATACGCGTCAGCGAAGCATCCAGACGGCTCCTGAGCTTCGAGGAGAGACGCACTGAGGGTATGCCGCATAGTTTGGCAAATTCAACGAAAGAGAGCGTTACCGTGTCTCCCAGACACTCATGCGTAGCGAATGCACGAATGATCCCGACCCAGGTTTTGAAATCATTATCCATATCCAGGCGGGCACCCAGAATCTTAATGTTGTCATAGCCTTCTGACCTGACCAGGGATAACTGTTTAAGATCCTGGGTCACATCCATGGCGTTCATCTGGTTTTTCTGACTGCGCGCTGTGGATTTTAACGTCGGAACAAATAAACCGAGTCGCATCAATGCTACCGGCTGGACGGTGTTGTTACTGTTGGGGGTAAGAGTAACAACTTCACCTGTACGTTTATCTGTTTCGCTAAACGCATCAGCTATGTTCAGGATATCTGGTTCTTTTCTTGGCATTAGGAAGATCCGTGATGTGAACAGGCGAGAGCCGCTGTTACTCGATACAGTGGATACTATCACTCACTACAGCGGTTAATCTACTTACCATAGTGGTTATTTCTCTCGATATAGTGGTTGTTTTACTCGTTATAGTGGTTAGCGACCCGGCTTTAACGTAGTCATACCGTGGCCTGAGGCGGTGCTGGGATCTTTAAGGAACTTAATAAGGATCTTAAATGGATCTGTTATTGGATCTATTCAGTGGATAACCTGAGAAAACTAACTGAAAAAGAGTCGAGCCACCGCCCTCCCCCTTTACTGGATCTCCCTCTTTCATCGCAAGCACTCTGGAAAAAGCCGTCATCTACACATAATCAGGGTTATGCACACCGATTCAGACCACTTACTCGCTATAGTGGTTGTTGAGTACTCGCCAGCGCGGTTGCTTTTCTCGCTATAGTGGTTGTTATACTCGTTATAGTGGTTATTCTTCTCGCTACAGTGGTTACTGACCCCCTTCCAGGCCTTGTGTCACAAGGCTTCAGACGCTGCAGGGATCTGTTAAGGATCTCAATTTGATCTATTGAGGATCGACCAATTGGATCTGGCCTGTGGATAACGGGGATAAAACACACAAAACAAAGAATTAGCTGAGAGTCCCAGTCAGAAGTGATTTTCACCTTCAGTTCTGAATGTGCGGTTTATCAGAAGCACGACTGAGAAGGTCTTTTACTGCTAAAACGATCTAACGCTGAGCATAGGTAAGACTGGAATGTTGCATACACCTATAACCATTAAATCTTTAGGGTTATAAGTTTAAATCAGGCCTCAGAAAATCGGTCAGTGAAAATACAGAAAACTCACCATGATGTTAATCGCCTATCTATTTGATAAATAATGGATTATTTTTTATTTTCATGATGAAAACACCATAAGATTCTTACTTAACGTAATATCTTTGTTTTGTCAGTACTCAGAATCTGTCAGACATACTAAAAAGGCACTTAAAATAACTTTCCCGGAAGAAGTTAATAAGGCACCAGTGAAGGAAGAACAGGAAGAACAGGAAGAACGACAGTAAGAAAAATGCGTTCGGCATAATAACTTAAACTAATAAATAGGCTTAGCGTGAATGAAGTAATTTCAGGAATGTAAGAATGACATGAAGATGAAGAGATAGTATCCGGATCTGAATCAAGCACAGTAGAGCGTTAATTCTGACTGTCCGGCATAGCTACATTATGGTGACTTGCCCCAATTAATATTGCTCTAAGCCTTGCCGCATTAAGCCTGTTCTCTACTCCTACTCCTACTCCTACTCATGCTCTTAAATCGGCAGTCTTAACTCTTCGATGATTTTGATTAGTGACATCACATAATGATGAAGGGAATTAAATCCCTCTCTTTTCTGGATTAAGCCTTGCAATAAAAACCCTATGCGGAAAACGCCTGACATTATGTTGACAGGCAGCAACACAGATTATGAACGATACATAATGACAAGGCATAAAAGGTATAGATTTGGAAGCAGTGATCTTAAGTTAGCAATGATAACGGTAACGATTACTTGCGCACTTTACCGTTATACCTACTCCTTCAGGTTCAAAAGCACTGTAATATCTTCTGAGTAAAACTTTACGTCAGCAGTAAATGTTGAGTGAAAGTGCATTAATCCTGGAAATTTTTCACCAGGCTATTTCACGCTTAATTAAATGATTTATAATAACTTTTATTGAATTTTCATGCTGAAAACACCATTAAAAAAACACGAAAACAATTTAACGAGCAACCTGCAGACTGGCAGATGATTTATCAGAATCGGAATGCACCGCTCCGAATCATTAGTCCTTAAAATATTCGTTTAATGTCGCCATTTTAAGTTATCTGTCTCAACCAGCCTGTAAGACAAAAAAGCAGAGCGATTCACTTTCCCGTGATTCACAAAAGTAATGCTGCTTGCATCTCACCATCGCGGAGAAAAAATCCAGGTTTTTGGCATTTTTCTAAAAAATTGGCAGATATGTGCTTTTTGTGTAGTATGCAAAAAACATTAACGCAGAGGGGCTTATGAAGCGTGATTATGGTGGAGTGCTGGAAATGGCCACACGTGCCAATTCCATGTTACATGGACTGAGTAACCATATTGAGCAGCAGCGTCAGGAATTTAACCAGACCGGTTTTTACCAGACCTTCTCCCGGAATGCTGTCGCCAACATGCCATTGCTGAGTAAGCATGCTGTTGTCGCCGCAATTGGTGATATGGAAGCAGCAGGTTATCAGTTTGGGAAAAAACAGACCGGCAGCACCTCACAATATGCCCTGACTATCCAGAATGTGGTCGACATCTATCAGCATCGTAAAGTACCGAAATATCGTGATCGGCACGATGGCCCCTTTGTCGTATTCGTTGTCAGCCTTAAAGGTGGTGTCTCAAAAACAGTGAGCACAGTCACGCTGGCCCACGGTATGCGTGCACATCCTTCTATGTTACATAATGACCTGCGTATTCTGGTTATCGACCTGGATCCACAGGCATCAAGCACGATGTTCCTGAGCCATACCAACAGTGTCGGTTCAGTTCTGGAGACGGCAGCGCAGGCGATGCTGAACGATCTGGATGCTGACCAGCTTCGTAAGCAATTCATTAAACCTACTGTCATGCCCGGCGTTGATGTGATCCCAGCCTCTATCGACGATGGTTTTGTTGCAAGCGACTGGGAAGAGCTGGTTGCTGAGCATCTGCCAGGCGTTGCGCCTTCGGAAGTACTACGCCGCAACGTGATTGATCGTCTGGCGGGCGACTACGATTTTATCTTCCTTGATACTGGACCTCACCTTGATTCATTCATGCTGAATGCAATTGCGGCCAGTGATGTATTGCTGACGCCGACGCCTCCTGCACAGGTCGATTTCCACTCCACCATGAAGTATCTGACGCGTCTGCCTGAAATGCTGGAGCGTATTGAGTCCGAAGGCATTGAGCCACGGCTTAAAGCCAATATCGGCTTTATGTCCAAAATGACTTCTAAACACGATCACCTGACTTCGCAAAGCTATGCCAGGGAAGTGTTTACTAAATCGATGCTCGACTGCAGCCTGCCGCGACTGGATGGATTTGAACGCTGCGGCGAATCCTTTGATACGGTGATCAGTGCCAATCCCTCCTCTTATCCGGGCAGTGCGGACGCTCTGCGCAAAGCTAAATATGAAGCCGAGCAGTTCTCAAGGGCTGTGTTTGACCGCATTGAATATATCAGGAGTACCCTGTGAGCAAACCTATACAGCGCATCGGGCGCAAGTTTGGTGATTCTGCTATCGCAAACATGATCGACAGCAGCAGCCAGTCGCGCACATTTACGCTGAAGTCGGGCGCGAAGGCCACCTTTGTGCGCCAGCTAATCCTGCATGATGATATTGAAACCAGAACTAGCGTTGACCCAAAAATCAACGGACGTGACCAGAGCACGCTGACGCCGGAATCGCTTCAGGAGATCACCCGTACTATTACGCTGCAGCAATTTTTTCCGGCTATTGGTCGTGTCAACGGTGACCGGATTGAAATCATGGATGGTTCGCGCCGCCGCGCCGCATGCATTCTTTCCGGTGCCAGTCTGGAAGTACTGGTCACCGCTGATGAACTGAGCCTTAGTGATGCGCGTCAGCTGGCTGCGGACATTCAGACAGCAAAAGAGCATAACCTGCGTGAATTAGGCCTGCGCTTTATGCTGATGAACGAAAATGGCATGAGCAAAACAGAGATTGCTAAAGCCGAAGGCATCTCAAACGCAAAGGTCTCACGAGCGTTCCAGGCCGCAGCCGTACCCGCTGAATTTATTGAACTCTTTCCGGTCGTATCAGAGCTGACACTTCAGGATTACCAGCTACTGCTCGATGTCTGGGAAGAGGCGAAAGCGGAAGCGGTTGATGTCACCGCGCTGGTCAGCGATATTAAGCAAACGCTTAAAGCTGATGATTCCCTGCTAAGCGCCAATGCGGATGAGAAGAAGAGCGCGATTCTTAACGGCTTTAAAAGCGCCCGTCGTCAGTTAAAAAAACCTGCACCCGTCAGCAAGACGGTGACGGAAAAGCTGGCTACCTTTGCCACAGCTAATACCTATGCGCGTCGTAAAACTAATGATGAGAAGCGCACTGTGCAGTATGAATTCAGCCGTCTGCCAAAAGAGATTGCTGAACAGATCGACGCGTCAATCAGACAGATACTCTCCACATTAAAATAATCCTCTTTACGTTTTTGATACCAGAACCGGCCTCTGTGCCGGTTTTTTAATTCTTTCCTCCACCGGCCTCCCGACAGTGCAATCCGCATCTTATCTCTTCGCCTGATAACGACTTCTGTTAATTACGCATCATTTCCGCAGGGTAATACTTGAACTCAGCACGGTTTATCGCTATAGCTAAAACGGTTTAGCTATCAGGTTTAATCAGAGGAGTTTTTTATGTCTGTACGCGTATGGTGCCTCGGGGATGCCGTGGTTGATTTGCTTCCCGAAATGCCGGGTCGCCTGATGCAGTGTCCGGGTGGGGCGCCCGCCAATGTCGCCGTTGGAGTTGCCCGTCTGCA
This sequence comes from Pantoea sp. EKM20T, assembly GCF_011800485.1. Taxonomy (NCBI): domain Bacteria; kingdom Pseudomonadati; phylum Pseudomonadota; class Gammaproteobacteria; order Enterobacterales; family Erwiniaceae; genus Pantoea; species Pantoea sp. EKM20T. The sequence goes on from NZ_JAALFW010000011.1 coordinate 98,342, forward strand.
GGGAAACAGCGCTTTTATCGGGCGGGTAGGGGATGATCCCTTTGGTGAGTTTATGCGGCAAACGCTCATTGAAGAGAAGGTTGATACCCGCTACATGATCGCTGATACGCAGCACCGCACTTCAACCGTGGTGGTCGGATTGGATGACCATGGCGAACGTTCCTTTACCTTTATGGTGAGGCCGAGTGCTGACCTGTTTCTTGAGGTGCAAGACCTGCCCGTATTCCGGCACGGGGAGTGGCTGCACTGCTGTTCGATTGCCTTATCAGCTGAACCTTCACGCACGGCGACCCTGACTGCCATGGAGCAGATCCGGGCAGCAGGCGGGCATGTCAGTTTCGATTTAAATCTGCGTCATGACCTCTGGCCCGATCCGGAACTGCTGCATGCGGTGGTGAACGAGGCGCTGAGCCATGCGGACGTGGTTAAACTGTCCGACGAGGAACTCAATTTTCTCTGTCCGGATCAGGAACCGGCTATCACCATGCCGCAGCTGGCAGTGCGATTCAGCATAAAATTATTGCTGGTCACGCGGGGCAGGGAAGGTGTGATCGCCTGCTATCAGGGCCAGCTATACCACTATGCTACTTCGCCCGTGGCCAGCATCGACACCACGGGCGCAGGTGATGCCTTCGTGGCCGGATTACTCTGGGGGCTGGCTAAGTCGGGTCTTCCTGCCGATGAATCGCAGCTGGCCATCTGCCTTACCAGTGCACAACGCTGCGGTGCACTGGCAACCACGGCTAAAGGGGCCATGACAGCACTTCCGCGGCTCCACCAGCTGGACGACCTGCCAGGCTGATTATCTTATTGCCCCTGTTTTGGGAGCTATCTCACAATCACTAAACCGGTTTAGCAATTTTCATTGCGCAGGGAAATTACCCGTGGCTATGATTTGCGACTAAACCGGTTTAGCAAAAAATCCGGTGATGATAGCCTCTCTTCAGGGACATAAAAAAATGAAAAAAAGCACGTTAGCAGTGAGTCTCTCAACGATATTACTTTCCACATCAGTCTGGGCCGACTCCAGTATGAGCAGCATTGAAGCACGCCTTGCGGCCATGGAGCAGCGACTGCAGGCAGCCGAGCAGCGAGCGAATGCAGCGGAAACCCGCGCACAGGTCGCGGAGAAACAGGCACAGATGGCTGAGAAGCAGGCACAGCAGCTGGCTGCCGTGCAACAACAGACCCAAAACTCCACCGCTGAGGTCGCGCAGCGCACCGCGAAACTGGAACAAAAATCAGCCGATGAAGGTGGCTTCGAGTTCCACGGTTATGCCCGTTCAGGATTGCTGATGAACAGCTCGGCCGCCAAAACTCAGGGTGGCCCGACCGTTACCCCTGCCGGGGAAACCGGCGGTCACGTTGGTCGCCTTGGTAATGAACCGGATACCTACGTTGAGCTCAACCTCGAACATAAACAGACGCTGGACAACGGCGCAACCACCCGTTTCAAAGCGATGCTGGCCGATGGACAGCGCACCTACAACGACTGGACAGCCGCCAGCAGCGATCTCAACCTGCGTCAGGCGTTTGTCGAGCTCGGGCAGCTTCCCACCTTCAGCGGCGCATTCGATAACGCCACGGTCTGGGCCGGTAAGCGTTTTGATCGCGATAACTTTGATATTCACTGGATCGACTCCGATGTGGTGTTCCTTGCCGGTACCGGTGCCGGTATTTACGACATGAAATGGAGCGATCAGGCGCGCAGTAACATTTCCCTTTATGGTCGTACCTTTGGCGACATTGAAAACAATGAAAACACTGCGCAGAACTACATCCTGTCGCTGAATAACTTTGTCGGGCCGGTACAGCTGATGGTCAGCGGTATGCGGGCAAAGGATAACGACGATCGCCGTGACATCGACGGCCTCAGAGTCAAAAGCGATGCGGCAGAAACCGGCGTACATGCGCTGCTTGGCCTGCATAACGACAGCTTTTATGGGCTGAGAGAAGGCACGTCGAAAACTGCACTGCTCTATGGTCATGGACTGGGCGCAGAGGTGAAGTCGATTGGTTCTGATGGCGCACTGTTGCCGGAAGCGGACACCTGGCGTCTGGCGAGTTACGGTATTACCCCGCTGGGCGGTGGCTGGCACATTGCACCTGCTTTACTGGCTCAGCGTAGTGACGATCGTTACGTCAAAGGTGACAGCTATGACTGGGCGACAGTCAACCTGCGGCTGATTCAGGAAATCACCCAGAACTTTGAGATGCAGTATGAAGGCTCTTATCAGTACATGGATCTGCGTCCCGAAGGCTACAACAACCGTAATGCGGTCAGCGGCAGCTTTACCAAACTCACCGTTGCGCCAACCCTGAAAGCCGGTGATGTCGGTGACTTCCTCAAACGTCCGGAAATTCGTCTCTTTGCAACCTGGATGAACTGGGATCACCGGCTGGATAACTATGCCAGTGACGACGCCTTCGGCAGTAAAGGATTCGATGCCGGTGGCGAATGGAACTTCGGCGTACAGATGGAAACCTGGTTCTGACCGGGCGGCCCCGGATGCCGGGGCCAGAGATCAGGATGGATAAAAACATAACAAGATTGAGGTGTGTATGGACTATGTAAAAATATCGCGGGCATTGCTGCCCCTGCTGGGTGGTAAAGAGAACATCGCCAGCGCTGCTCACTGTGCCACCCGGCTGCGGCTGGTGCTGGCGGATGATGAAAAAGCGGATACGACCGCGATTGGCCGGATTGAAGGCGTTAAAGGCTGCTTCCGCAATGCGGGCCAGCTTCAGGTTATCTTCGGCACCGGCGTGGTGAACAAGGTCTACGCTGCCTTTATCGCCGAGGCGGGCATCAGTGAATCGAGCAAATCTGAGGCCGCTGATATAGCCGCACGTAAGCTCAACCCTTTCCAGCGCATCGCCCGCCTGTTGTCGAACATCTTTGTGCCGATCATTCCGGCGATTGTGGCATCAGGTCTGCTGATGGGCCTGCTGGGGATGGTCAAAACTTACGGCTGGGTCAATCCGGAAAATGCGCTCTATATCATGCTGGATATGTGCAGCTCGGCGGCCTTTATTATCCTGCCGATCCTGATTGGCTTTACGGCTGCCCGCGAGTTTGGTGGTAACCCGTTTCTTGGTGCGACACTGGGCGGCATTCTCACTCATCCGGCGCTGACCAACGCCTGGGGCGTCGCCGCCGGTTTCCACACCATGAACTTCTTCGGCATTGAAGTGGCGATGATTGGCTATCAGGGCACGGTGTTCCCGGTGCTGCTGGCGGTCTGGTTTATGAGCATGCTGGAAAAGCAGCTGCGTCGGGTTATCCCGGATGCGCTGGATCTGATCCTGACCCCGTTCCTGACGGTGATTATCTCCGGCTTTATTGCGCTGCTGATTATCGGTCCGGCAGGTCGTATGCTGGGTGATGGCATCTCCTTTATTCTCAGTACGCTGATTGCGCACGCCGGCTGGCTGGCAGGACTGGTGTTTGGTGGACTCTATTCGGTGATTGTGATTACCGGCGTCCATCACAGCTTTCACGCTATCGAAGCCGGGCTGCTGGGCAATCCTTCCATCGGCGTGAACTTCCTGCTGCCTATCTGGGCGATGGCGAACGTGGCTCAGGGCGGTGCCTGTCTGGCCGTATGGTTTAAAACCCGCGATGCGAAGATCAAAGCGATTTCGCTGCCTTCAGCGTTTTCCGCGCTGCTGGGGATTACCGAGGCGGCTATCTTTGGTATTAACCTGCGCTTTATGAAACCCTTTATAGCGGGTCTGGTGGGTGGCGCGCTGGGTGGTGCCTGGGTGGTGTCGGTCCATGTTTATATGACTGCGGTCGGGCTGACCGGTCTGCCGGGCATGGCGATTGTCCAGGCGGGCTCTCTGCTCAACTATGTCATCGGCATCGCAATCGCGTTTACCACTGCGTTTGTGATCTCTTACCTGCTTAAATACAAAACGGATTCTGAATAATGGCCTCATCAACACGTCTTGCCGCCATTCTGCAGGCGGTGATGCAGGGTATGCCAAAGGCGCTCATCGACAGCCACTACCCTGGCTGGCATCTGGCACCGGTAACCGGCCTGCTAAACGATCCCAATGGCTTTATCCATTTCGACGGTGAATATCATCTCTTCTATCAGTGGAACGCGCTAGAGTGCGCGCATCAGCAAAAATGCTGGGGACACTGGCGCTCAGCCGATCTGCTGCACTGGCAGCATCAGCCCATCGCCCTGATGCCAGACGAGGAGTATGACCGCGGCGGTTGTTACTCGGGCAGTGCGGTAGACGATAACGGTGTACTGACGCTGATCTACACCGGCAATGTGAAGTTTGATGATGGCTCGCGCACCGCGTGGCAGTGTCTGGCGCAGCAGAACAGCACCGGCGGTTTTGACAAACTCGGTCCGGTTATCGCCGTGCCGGAGGGCTACTCCGGCCACGTTCGCGATCCCAAAGTGTGGCGTCATGAAGATTACTGGTACATGGTGCTGGCCGCGCAGAATACCCAGCTGCAGGGCAGGGTACTGCTTTTGCGTTCTGATAATCTGCGCGAGTGGCAGAACCTCGGCGAGATTGCGGGCAGCAAACTGGGCGGGCTGGACGCCGCTGGCTACATGTGGGAATGCCCGGATATGTTCACGCTCGGCGACAGCACCTATCTGATCTGCTGTCCGCAGGGTGTTATGCCTGAAGAGAAACGCTACCTGAACAGTCACGCCTGCGCCTGGCTGAGTGGCTCGCTGGATTATCAGCAGGCTGCATACCTGCACGGCCCGCTGAACGAAATGGATGCCGGGTTTGAATTCTATGCACCACAAACCACGCTGACCGCTGACGGCCGGCGTCTGCTGGTGGGCTGGATGGGAACGCCAGACGGTGAAGAGATGGCCCAGCCAACCGTGGCGCATCACTGGATCCATCAGATGACCTGTCTGCGCGAGCTGAGCTCCCGCAACGGCCGGCTCTGTCAGCAGCCGATTGCAGAACTGCAGGCGCTGCGGGAGAGGGAGCAGCATTATCAGGGCCGCGCCGATGACGCGCCGCCGATCGCCGCGCAGCGGCTAGAGCTTGAGCTGGAGAGCCTGGGCGATATAGAACTCAATTTCGCCGATACGCTGATCCTGACGTGGCAGCAGAATGAACTGCGGCTTGCCCGTCGCAGCCTGGTATCGGGTCAATGGACCTATCGTTACTGGACAGGGGCTGCACGCCGGTTGCAGATCCTGTGTGACCACTCCAGCGTTGAGATCTTCATCAACGACGGGGAAGGGGTGATGAGCAGCCGTTATTTTCCGGACCATCCGGCGATGCTAACCCTGCGCGGTCGCGCAGAACTGCAGGCCCGCTACTGGTCGTTACGTCGCTGCATGGTAGAATAAGCCCTTGTTTCACTAACCGATGCCTTGCCGTGAGAAAAACAAAACGCGTTACCATCAGTGACATCGCCGGGCTGGCTGGGGTTTCTAAAGCCACTGCCAGCCTGGTGCTCAACGGCCGTGGCGAAGAGTTACGGGTGGCGAAGGAGACGCGTGAGCGGGTTCTGACACTGGCCCGGGAACACCATTATCAGCCCAGCATACACGCCCGTATGCTACATGACGCCCGCAGTCATACGCTGGGGCTGGTGGTGCCGGAGATCACCAACCACGGCTTTGCGGCCTTTTCCCATGCGCTGGAAAATCTCTGTCGCGCCGCCGGTCTGCAACTGTTGATCTCCTGCACCGATGAAAATGCCGGTCAGGAGATGGCCGTGGTCAATAACCTGGTGGCGCGTCAGGTCGACGGGTTGATTGTCGCCTCCAGTATGCTGAGCGACAGCGACTATGTCAGCCTCAGCGAACAGCTGCCGGTGCTGCTGTTTGACCGCCACATGAACAATACCAGGCTGCCCTGGGTCATCACCGACTCTGTGACGCCCACCGCTGAGCTGGTCGAAAAGCTGGCGCGCACCTGTCCGGAGGAGATCTACTTTCTTGGCGGACAGTCTGACCTCTCCCCGACCCAGGATCGTCTGGCGGGATTCAATGAGGGACTGATGCGGGCGGGTGTGACGCTGCGGCCGGAGTGGATAATTCAGGGTAACTACCATCCCGGCAGTGGCTATGAGATGTTTGCCGCGCTCTGTTGCCGGCTGGGACGCCCACCTAAAGCGATGTTCACCGCCGCCTGCGGTCTGCTGGAGGGAGTACTGCGCTACATGAGCGAGCATAACCTGCTGACCAGCGACATCCGCATTGCCAGTTTCGACGATCACTATCTCTATGATTCACTCTCCATTCCGATCGACACGGTTGAGCAGAATGTCCCGGCACTGGCGCAGGCCTGCTTTTCTATGCTGACCACGATGATCGCTGGTGAGGATCCCGCTGACAGTCAGCTTATCCTGCCCGCCACGCTGCGGCTGCGCGGTTAACTGCCGGGCGCTTCAGGGCAGTGCTTTACCATTCGACTGGCAGGGCGCTGACGCCGCGCAGGTTGGCTCTGTGGTTGCGGCGAACGCCAGCGGCCACGGGCCGCATCTCTGGCAATCGGGTCAGTAATACTTCCAGCGCCACCTCCATTTCTGCCAGTGCCAGCCGGTAGCCCATACAGTGATGTATACCGCCACCGAATGCCAGACAGCGCCCCTCATGCCGCCGGATATTCAGCCGTTCCGGAGAGGTAAATACCAGCGGGTCGTGATTGGCTGCACCAAGGCTAAGGAAGAAGCGGGTTCCGGGCGGGATGAGCTCTCCTGCCAGCTCAATCTCTTCCAGAGTCGTGCGGTAAAGCATCTGGACCGAACTGTCGTAGCGCAGACATTCCTCTATGGCATCGGGTATCAGCGCATGATTCTGTTTCAGGCTCGCAAGTTCCTGCGGATGAGCATGCAGGGCCAGAATGGTGTTGCACAGCATGTTTGACGTAGTTTCATGACCGGCAAGAAACAGCAGTATCACATTGGCGATGATCTCATCGTGATCCAGCCGGTCGCCGTCACTGCCGCTGCGCAGAAAAAGCGACACCAGATCGCTGGCGGTGCTATCACGTCGGGATACGATCACGGCACTGAAGTAACTTTCCAGTACGGCAAAAGCTTCAGCGGCTTTCAGCAAATCTGGCGGACTGATTTGAGGATCGAAAACCCTGACCAGTGCAGAGGTAAGGCGACCCAGTTCTGGTGCATCAGATTCTGAAACATCCAGCATCCGGCAGATAATGCGCACCGGTAGCGGAAAAGCGAATGCCTGAGCCAGATCGCAGGCACGACGCCCTTCCAGTTCATCAACCAGTTCATTGGCTATCGTCAGCGCCATCTCCCGAAGAGATTTAATCTCCCGGCCGCTGAACGCCTTCATAACCAGTCCTCTTAACCGGTTATGATCGGGTGGGTTCAGCACCAGAAACATTCTGCTGATACCCTGAAACAGCGGCAGTCCGGCTGCATCATCACCAAATCTTACTCTGACACTTTCCATATAATTTTTACCGACCCGCCGGTCGTTCAGCAGGGCGTCCACCACGGCGTGACTGCCGCTGATGATGATCTTATCTCCGGCAGGGATAAGCGGTCCCTGCTGATGCAGTTTTCGATAAAGGGGAAAGGGATTATCAGAGTAGTCGGGGTCCATGAGTTCATGAAGCTGCATAGCGTACTCCGCTGATTGAGGATTAGTGCTGGCGCTGAATGCGGGAGAGGGAAGCGAACAGGCTGTTTTTATCACTTTCACTGAGGTGAGGTGCCGTGAGGTGTGACATCAGAAATTCTTTGTCCTCCTGCGAGAAGGCGCCAGTCATCAGGCGCTGGCTGATCGCCGTCAGGAGCTGGGTATCCAGCTGTTGTATCTGCTGTCTGGTCTCGGCCAGATCCCTGACAGGAACAGCGCTGTCTGGTGATGAGAGCCAGTCAGCCCGATAGCGATACTGGATCGCCTTGCTGGCGTTCATCAAAGCGTGCACAAACGGCTCCACGGAGTGGGGTTCAAGCCCGGCCTGTTGTGCGTTTTTCAGCATGTTATCCAGCACCACCTGTTCCCGTGGCAGATCCTCAATAGGTAAATGATGCAATGCTTTATAACCCGCCACCGCTTTCATTACCTGCATCCGTTCGTTGAGTGAGGTAGAAAGCGCCCCAAGAGAGACGGATGAGACTGAACCTGCGAAAACGTTACTGCACATAAACAGTGAAGAGAAAAAAATTGCCACAAAGTGAGTCATTTGCCTGCTCCATAAATGAAAACTGGCACTAATTTATGCATGAAAAAATAACTATGTGTGATTATTTTGTTTTCAAAATGTGAATCACAAGGCGGGTCAGTGAAATGAGAACAGGTCATTAATTTTAAAGTTATTTTTTATCTTTATGGTCATTAAAAATTCACATTAATTTGCAATGCTGGCGGGTTGATTGGATATGACGTTTGAATGGATTCCCCCCTGATGCAGGTGGCGTTGCGCCATTTACGTCATCTCTGTGATGCCAGAATGAGTTTACGAGGCATGCCGGGTAGTGCGCACAGGAAAGCGCCATGCCGATCAGGGTTCAGGTATAATATGTTCCGCGAGTGTGGCCGTTTTTTAGAAGCAAAACGAGGTAGGTATGTCTGTATCCGAAGCTACTACCGGTGGTAAAAGTGTCGCGGCGTTAGTTGAGAGCCTGGAAAAACAGGCGGCAAAACGTTCAGACGCGAACTGGCACGAAGGTCTGAAAAGCAGCACCAAAATCGCACTGGAAAAAATTAATGGTGCGTTTGCTGCAAAATGGATCAGCGCAGACGAGAGCCTGAGCCTTAAGCAGCGCGTTTACAGTGTGCAGGATAAGTTGATTGAGCTGGCTTTATGGTGATTTAAATTGCCTGTCGGCCGGCTCGTAAATCGGCAGGGGTAAAAAACTGATATTTCAGCACGCAGCGTCGCCCGGCATTTTGCGCGCTGCGCAGTGAAGGGGTGTTACCGGGCAGAATGGTACCCGCCAGCAGTGCCTTCTCACCATAATGATGATGAAGCTGCTGCAGCAAACGCTGCTGAGCGCGCGCGGCGAGTCCACGGCCCTGATAAGCGGGCATAATCACCTCATCCATAATCTGAAACCCCTCAATAAAGGTCAGTCGCCGGGGGACACAAATCATCAGCCCTGCCACTATGCCCTGCCAGATAATCAGAAACACATGTCCCGCGGCGATATCCTCCCGTAATTCCTGCCTGCTGGTTGCCAGTAGCTGATCGCGCAGATGCGGCAGCGTGTGCCAGCTGGCACGATAGGCGCGGTTAATCGCCGTGATACAGGCGGGATAATCCTTCCGGCGGGCTGTCACCAGTGAAATATCTTCGTCGACAGGAACAGAGAGTGAAGCCAGGTCGCTGAGGAAAAGCAGTTGATCGGTTATACCGATGTCAGGATAAGTCGCAGGCAACAGGATGCGCAGCTTCAGAGGTTTCAGCGGCTGCCATGCCTGCATAATGGCGCTAGCGACCCTGTAATCGATGATGCCGTCACGCGCAACAACCTCAATAAAGGGCTGTGCAGGATCGCCACCCAGATAGCGCGGCCCGGTGAGATAACGCTGGCCGTTTATCGTCAGTTCTCGCTGCAAAAAGGCGTGCTGGGGCAGACCGGTTTCACGCCATGGAAAGGCGGCAGAAAAATGGTGATCGTGGCATCGTGTCTGCTGCTGCGCCAGCCAGCTGGCAAGCCAGTCGCTGAGACGTTCAGATGAGACAGGAACAGTACGGTAGAGCGACACCATATAATCCAGCATAAGATTCCTTATTGCCCGCCGTCAGTGATCTCCTGCCTCGCTCCGCGATACATCTGTACCGTTACCGGATTGCAGATGAGGCTGATGAGAGTGTAAACGATGTGCTCTGTTTATGACCATCTCAACCTCTCAGCCAGCACCATTACATCCCCTCTGCATGACGGCTCTGGACCTGCCAGACGGTGCAATGCTGACAATGTGAGCAGGTATACGTCATCTTCTGCGATCGCTTATCGTCGCCACCCTCTGAGCTGCATTAAACATGGGTTACGATCTATTCGGGTCTGGCTGGATTTCGTATACATGGTCAAATTAATTGATGAAATAAGGCAGGGTTGCCCAAAAATTTAAATGGGAAATAGATGCGAAATTTTTACGTAAATAATACGGAATCAGATAATCGGCAGCCGATAAATGGATTATGATAAAGAGGCTTTTCAATAATTATAAAATGTTCGATCTTTTTAACACCCGGGGGTTACATGGTTCATATTGATTTATGCACCCAGGAGGGCGTGATGAAAGCTTATGCTTTTCAGACGCCGATGCAGGCAATGACCCTGCTGGAAAAAATTAAAAATGATGAATTTCAGTGGTTTAATCTGGAGTGGGAAGGGCGCCGCTATACCTGTCCGCATCATTTTATTAAAAGGCTCAGCAGCCGCTCTTATATTAAATCGTTCTGGCGTTAAATTCGCTTAAAAGATAAGGCTGATGCACAATTACTTATTATTGATGCAGGTTTTATTTAACTGTTCTACGCATATTTTTAACGTAATGATAAACGGGGCAGAGCCTGCCCCGTTATTTTCAGCGACCATATGGCGTTGTTATCACGGTCAGCGGTAATAATAGTGCGTCATCTGCACAGATACCGGCCTGCTCAGTATCATTATTACCGCTTAATCATTTTCTGCTGTTGCTTATCAGGGCTATCGAAACGCTAAACAATCCTTTATGCAGGGCTGGACGGTTGTGTGCTGCGCCGGCAATGCGCCGTGATCCTGTGTAAATCATCTTCTGTTCGGCCCTTGACGTGAAACGTCTACTGTTACACTCAGATGACACTTAATCCGGATCCCGACTGCAATGCCCCATGAAAAAATGCGCCTTCGCTCGCTGCTGACTTTGCTTTCCATCGGGGGCGTCATTCTGACCTCCGGTCTGCTGCTGAGTGCGCTGCTGCTCTTTCAGAAGGCCAACATCGAAGACAGTCTGCTTGAAGGGAACATTGCCTATGCCCGCAAGCTGGCTGATACCACCGATCGTTACCTGGCGACAGCGCAACGTGAACTGGCCTGGAGTGCGTCGCAGATCAAGGGGCTTAGTGATATTAAACGACTGGAAGGAGAGAGCGATCGCCTGCGAATGCAGTCGGGCTTTTTCAACTCGGTGGTGGTGGTAAATCATGATGCCATTATTGCAGCAACCTCACCCGATAGTCTGAATCTTATTGGCGTGAAGCTGCATTCGGCGGCCAGCCTGCAGGCCATAGCGACCCAGAAGCCTTTTATCTCTGCTCCTTTTACCTCTGCGGCCGGTAACTATGTGGTGTTTTTATCACAACCTCTGTTCAGCGAAGATGGCCGCTATCTGGGCTACATTGGCGGGACTATTTATCTCAAGAAACAGAGCATGCTGAGCGAAATCCTGAGCCAGCATTTCTATTCCAATGGTTCAACGGTCAGCGTGGTCAGCAATGAAGGGCTGATTATTTTCAGTCATGACGCGGCGCGCGTCGGAACAAAGATGCTGCTGAGTCTGGCACTGCAGAAACGGCTCGCCACGACAGAAAGCGGGCATTTCACGCTGGAGAGTGAGGGACAGCACTATCTGACCGGCTATGGCACACTGCATAAAACCGGCTGGAACGTTTTTATTACCGGCACCTCTGAAACGGTCAGGCATATTCTGATGCGCACGGCAGAAAGCGCCGTCTGGTTCGTTCTGGGCATTATTGCCGTAACAGCGGCCATTATTGCCTTTATGGCCGGTCGGATCGCCTCTCCACTGGAAAAGCTGGCGGACAGAGTGCGCGATGGCGGCAGCGAAGCCCAGGCGGAATCTCTCGCCACAGTCAAAACCTGGTATTACGAGGCTGATCGGCTCAAAGAAGCCGTGCAGGCTCATCGGCACGCCGTTGCGGGTCATCTTGCCGCGCTAAACGATGAAGCGATGACCGATCCGCTGACCGGGCTCTGCAACCGACGCGGATTTTCGGCGCTGGCGGCGCAGTCAGACAGTGAGCATGAACAGTGTGCCATCGCCATTGATATTGACCATTTTAAGAAGATAAACGACTGGTACGGGCATGACGCGGGCGATGCGGTTCTGGTGAGCCTGGCAGCGTTGCTGCGTCAGGCCTGTCGCACCGGCGATATCGTCAGCCGGTTTGGTGGCGAGGAGTTTATTCTGCTGCTGCCGCATACCACGCTGGCTGATGCCGTCCGCACCGCGGAACGCATCCGTGAAACCGTCAGCGCCACCACCTTCCCGTTTGCCGGAACGATGACGATATCAGCCGGGGTGGCTTCACGGAGCGATCAGGATAGCGATCGCGACTCTCTGCTGCGGCGTGCCGATGAAGCGCTTTACGAAGCAAAAGCCGCCGGGCGTAATACCGTCATCATTGCCGGAGCTGAGGAGTTCAGCGCGTCTGATTCGGCCGGGTAAGATTCCGGGGTGGGTGGGACAGGCTCAGCACTTACTGCGTAATCGCCAGCCGAGCCACTCATCCAGTGCCGCTTCCGGCAGCGGCCTGGAGTAGAAAAAGCCCTGCGCCTGGTCGCAGCCAAACTCGGTCAGCACCGTAACGGTTTCCGCATTCTCCACGCCCTCAGCCAGCACCATATAATCGAGATCTTTAAGCATCGCAATAATACTGCGGGCGATGACGCGCGATGCGGTGTCAGATGAAATTTCGCTGATCAGTGAACGGTCCAGCTTGATCACATCCAGCGGAATGCGCCGCAGATAACTGATGTTGCTGTAGCCGGTACCAAAGTCATCCAGTGAAATACCGAATCCACGAAGTTTCAGCATCTCAAGCCCCCGCATTGCGGTCGCGCTCTCCAGAATCCGTTCCGTCTCCAGACACTCAATGCCCAGCAGCGAAACCGGGAGCTTCGCCCTGATCATCTGCTCTTCCAGCTCGTCGGCAAAACCGTCACGTGAAAAATCGCTGCTGCTGACGTTAATGGTGATGGGCAACTGAATATAGCTGTTGCGCAGCCGGGAGAGCCGGGCGATTGCGTGCTCTGTCACCCAGGTGGTCAGTTCACTGAGCAGCTCGGTTTGCACGGCAAAGGGTAAAAACTGTGCAGGAGACAGTTCGCCGCGCTGCGGATGCTGCCAGCGGATCAGGGCCTCCAGGCCAATTGGCTTGCCGCTGTGCAGACAGATTTTAGGCTGATACGCCAGCCATAACCCCTTATCCTGGCGTATCGCGATGGCCAGGTCATGCATCAGGGTGAAGTCCTGCGTATGGCGCGTATCAGTGGCCTCACTGAAAGGCATCGAGGCGACGTCGCGTGTGATGGCCTCGTGCAGCGCGCTGACCGCACGCCGCAGGATCTCCTGGGCAGGCATCTCCCCGGTATTGAAACTCGCCTCACCGGTGTGGGTCATCAGTGCAACCGACAGCCCATCGCCGAGATCCGCGCTGATCCCGGCCAGCTTGTTTGCCACCCAGTTGGCAGTGAGTCTGCTCTCCTGACGTGTCAGCAGGGCAAAGCGCCCGGTGGCTACGGTGTAGAGCATCTCTCCTGGCGCAGGCCTCAGGCGCAGCGGCAGCAGTGTCGCCACATCTTTCAACAGGCTTTCAACCGGTCCCATGCCCATTGAGCGCGCAAGCTCGTAGGCGCGCGGCATATCGATACAGTCAATCAGCACCAGCCGCCGTGGCGTGGTGTCACCGGAGGCGGCAAGAAACTGCAGGTCGCGAATCAGACGCTGGCGGTTGGGCAGACCGGTTACCGGGTCGGCAAAGCCAGCCGAGTACCAGGCCTCAAGAAATGACATCACCAGTGCCGCCAGCATCTTCAGCATGGCGACCTGATCCGCATTAAAGGGATGAGGCGCGGTGTCAGTCACGCACAGCGTACCCAGTATCAGACCTGTGCTGCTTTTAAGCGGTACGCCGGCATAAAAGCGAATAAAAGGCGCGCCAACAATCAGCGGATGCTCAGCAAAGCGGGTATCCAGCAACGTATCGGGTACTACCACGGTGCTGTCACTGTCCACTGCATGCCGGCAGAGCGAGTCCTGCCGGGAGGATTGAGTGAGTGTGAAATTTTGCGCAGCCTTAACATGCTGCATCTCATCATCCAGTACGGAGATAAAGCTGCCGGGTATACCGAGTGCCTGGCTGGCCAGTCGGACGAACTGTCGCAACACATCGTCACGACTTTCGTCGTTACTGCGCAGCGCGTGCAGGGTTCGCGTACGGCAATCGTCGCCGTCGCTGAGACTCATAAGCATGGATTCCTCCGCACCGGCTGATTACGGCGCGAAATTAAACAGAAAAATTGAAGGGTATAATGTCATGACTACAGGCAAATTCTGCAAAAAGAAAGAGTCATGACCATTTATTTTTTATCACACTGCACGGCATTGCTGGTCAGAATAGCAAATCACTTTTCTTTAACGAAATATTTTAGTAATCACGATTCTATTATTTTGTCGTTAAAAACTTTTAATTTCTTAAATATCCTGCCAGTATACAGAGTATAAACATAGTGCACTATATAATAATGCACTAAAGTAGATGACGTAACTTATTTTTTATTTAATTTTAACTACACCAATGACAACATCGGGGAAACCTCATGAATTCACTCAGGCATTTCACTATCCGCCGCGTTGTGCTGTGGATGATGATCGTCTCACTGGGCATCGTCGTGCTGGCCGGTGGCTACAGCAGCCAGGTCGTGCGCGATATCTTTCGTCAAACCGATCGTTCAGCCGTTCTGACGCAGCAACTGAGCTTTCTGGCGCACAGCGCTATCGTCATGCAGAGCGGTACGTCAGCCGATAAAAACGCGCTCGTCGCCTCAACCCCGGCCGATGCTGACTGGGATAACGTCCGCGCGGCACTTACGACAACCCCCTCAGAATATGCAACGGTTGCACGTGCGCAGCTGGACAAGGTGACGCAGCAGCTGGCACGGAATCAGGCACCCCTGAAGGCTGACCGGCATCGGCTTGAGGGAGTATTGCTGGCAGCACTGCTGGCGGCAGTGGCGTTGCTGCTGTTTTGCGACCGCTATCTGGTCGTCCATCTGGTGCGTCCGGTAGGTAAAATTCGCGGTCATTTAAAAATTATTGCCGATGGCGATCTGACGCGCGAACCGGAAGATCTGGGGCGCAACTGTGTCGGGCAACTGGTGCCGCTGGTCAAAGAGATGCAGCACAGTCTGTTGCAGACGGTCAGCGCTATCCGAGACAACGCAGCCATTCTTCATCGTGAAGCGGGGGACATCGCAGCGGGTAACGCCGATCTCTCCGACCGGACATCCACTCAGGCTGCTGCGCTGGAGCAGACCGCAGCCAGCATGGAGGAGATTACCGTCACCGTGCGTCACAATGCAGAGAATGCCCGTGAGGCACGTGAACTGGCTGCCAGCACCACGGATACGACTCAGCAGGGCGTGGAACTGGTTCAGTTGGTATCAGCAGCCATCACCAGCATCGCTCAGGGATCAGAAAAAATCCGGCAGTTCACCACCACTATTAATGGTATTGCGTTTCAGACCAACATTCTGGCGTTAAACGCCGCTGTAGAAGCTGCCCGTGCGGGTGAACAGGGCCGCGGCTTCGCGGTAGTCGCCAGTGAGGTACGTTCACTGGCACAGCGAAGTGCTGCTGCCTCTAAAGAGATCGAAGAGCTGATTGCCGATACCGTGGCACGCGTTGACGATGGCCGGCGGGCGGCTGAGAGCGCAGGAACCACCATGGAGGCCGTGCTGCACGGCGTCGGCGGCGTGAATGAACTGATCGGACAGATTGCGCTGGCTTCGGATGAACAGAGCAAAGGGATTGCCCAGGTCACGGTCGCCGTTGCAGAACTTGACCGCGTAACGCAGCAGAATGCGACGCTGGTTCAGCAGGTTTCGGCGACGGCAGGCAGTCTCAGTGGACAGACTGAAACGCTGGGCAGCGTGATTACGCGCTTTACCCTGCCGCATCACCCTCTTGCCGTAGAGCCTAAACGCGTCACGCCTGATGAAAAAGGCGGCTGGGCAACGTTTGCGCGGGCATAGCCTGAACGTATTTTTTCTGAACTGTAGATAATGTCTGTCCGGGACGGAATAACGATTAACGTTCACTCTTTTTAAAAGAGGAATGAAACGGTCATTTTTTGTGACTGTGATTGACGTTGATCATCATTCGATCAACGCCACCATTCAGAATGACAATTACTATTCTCGGCGGTGCAAAAATTATCCGGGCAGCGATTTAAATATAATTCAGGTTATTTTCTCTGTTTTTACTGGTGCGTTACGCTTTCCTGATAAGTGTAAAACGCCGGGCTGTTAAAACTTAACTCAAATTTATGTTTTGGCCGCAGGCGTGTTCTTCCGCCCGGCCATCTCGCCGGGGCACCGTATGCGGAGCGTTTATATGGGAAATCAGATTTTACAGCGGCCTGTCGCCGTCCAGCACAACGTGCGTGAGCTGCGCCTTGCGGCCGGTCTCTCTCAGGAGATTGCAGCCGAGCGTTTCGATCTTAGCCAGCGTGTCTGGCAGACGAAAGAAGCATCGAAAAATCCTGCACTGCTCAGTCAGGGAGAGTATGAACTGCTGATGCTGCTCGCCGGAGAGCATCCGCACTATCAACTGGTACCAAAGCTGAAAAAGTAAGGCGTTCATCCTCTGTTTTCTCTTAAGTAAAGTCATGTCGGGCCGATATACAGACCTAAGCGAGGCGCATTACCGCCTGTCTGATATGCTCTGGCCAGATAATACTGGGCGGTCCGCCGCACCCTCTCTGGCAGGGATAACGTGTTAACTGATGCCTCGCTGTCTGCGGTGTCAGCTTTATCGGACTCAGCGCGGCAACCTGTTGCTGCCGGGTTTACTGACGGGCCTTTCTTCCGGCAACGGATCGGCAGCGAACTCTGCGCGTTCTGTCTGATTGAACGTGTCCTCTTTATGCTGTGTCAGGCCAGCCACAGCAGATAACATCAGAGGAGAGTTACGCTGAAACGTCCAGTTTATCATGATGCCGAGGCGGCTCGCCTCGACGCACTTAAGCAGTATCATCTGATGGATTCACCGCCGACCGATGCGCTGGATCGCCTCACTACGCTTGCCGCGCGGCTGTTTCGGGTGCCGGTCGCTTTTGTCTCGCTTATCGACGAAAAGCGGCAGTTCTTCGCCTCCCGGTACGGTTTAAATATTTCAGGTACGGCACGCAACGTCGCCTTCTGCCACCATACGCTGGCGCAGGGCGATATCCTCTGCGTGCCCGATACGCTGAAAGATCCGCGCTTCCGCGACAGTCCGCTGGTTCACGGCTACCCCTTTATCCGCTTTTACGCGGGGATCCCGCTTTCGACCCCGGATGGGCATCATATTGGCACGGTCTGCCTGACCGACAGCCATCCTCGTGAGCCGTTAACTGCAGAGGATCGAAAGCATCTGAACGATATTGCTGCACTGGTGATGGATCGCATGGAGATGCATCGTCTGGAGTTATTGCGCTACACCAGCCAGCAGCGACTCGAGGCGATCTCATCCACTTCGCCTGACGCCATTGTCTGCACTGACCTTCGGCGTGGCATAACCTTCTGGAACCCGGCCGCCACCGCGCTGTTCGGCTACAGCGCAGAGGAGATGCGCGGCCAGTATATCAGCGAGCTGATCCCTGCTCGCTGCCAGGCTGACTACCGTAATGAACTGGTCCGGATTACCTCTGACGAAGCGGCTATCTCGCACCCTCGCTCTTTGCAGATATGGGGTGTTACGCGTGAAGGTCGTGAATTTCCGGCAGAGGTCTCTTTTTCGGGCTGGCGTGAAGAGGGCGAACGGCTGGTGGGCATGATCATCCGCGATGTCACGGCCCGCTATGAGAGTGAGGCGCGGCTCTGTGAGCTGGCCTCACTGGATATGCTGACACGTCTCGCCAGCCGCAGCGCGTTTATGGATCAGGTCGGCCAGCTGACCAGGGCGGGCGTCCCCTATACGTTACTGATGACCGATCTCGATGGTTTTAAAGAGGTTAACGATACGCTGGGGCATGCTGCAGGCGATGCGTTGTTGTGCCACGTTGCCGAACAGATTCGTGCGGTCTGCGCCAGTGCCGTGACGGCTGCGCGCCTGGGCGGTGATGAATTTGTGATCCTGTTAGCGGGCGGCAGCGCAGAGGCGGCGATCACGGCGGAGAAACTGATTGCGGCCGTTCAGACGCCGTTCCGCTATCACGACTCACCGGTGGTGGTCGGTGCCAGCACCGGCATCGCCTCCTATCCGGAGCACGGCAGGGATCCCTCTTCGGTGATGTCCGCCGCTGATCTGGCGCTCTATCGCGCCAAAGCGTCGGGTAAAGGCTGCAGCATGCTGTTTATGCCCGCGTTTCGTGAAGCGGAGCAGCAGCGGCGCCGTTTTGAGCGCGAACTGGAAACGGCGGTGCGGCAGCAGCAGTTCACTCTTTACTATCAGCCCCGCTACGACGTTGAAAGCGGAAAGCTTATTGGCTGCGAGACACTGGTGCGCTGGCAGCATCCGACGCGCGGGCTGCTGTTGCCGGCTGAATTTATCGGCATGCTGGTTAAAAGTCCGCTTTCAGTCACGCTGGGTGAATGGATCATCCGCAGTGCTCTGGCACAGGTCCGGCAGTGGCAGGTTCGCTCTCCTCAGCTTCGCGTCAGCATTAACCTGTTTCCGCGCCAGCTGGCAGGGAACAGCCTGGAGACGGTAATACGTGAGAGTGCCGGAGGCGATGCCGGTTTTGTTGAGCTGGAAGTGGATGAGCCACTGCTGGCCGTGCTGATGCAGGATATGCCGGTTCAGGTTGACGCCGTACGCCGAACGGGAGCCTCGTTCGTTATCGATCATTACGGGCGTACGCTGGGGGCGATTAACCTGCTGCGCTATAGCGTTGTGACGGGTTTTAAAATCGATAAGTCGATGACGCACGAGCTGGGTTCCAGCATGCGGGTGCGTATGATGTTCCGGGCCATTACCGCGCTCGGCAAAAGCCTGGGAATCCGGGTGGCCGCCGAAGGGGTGGAAGACAAAGAGCAGATCGCTTTTGTTACGGCCGCCGGATGCGACATTATGCAGGGCAATGGCCTGTGCCAGCCACTGACGCCGGCGGACTTTGAGGCGATGCTGTGCGGAGAGGAGCACAGTGCGCCCGCTATCGCTATCGCCAGCGGTTATGACGTTACGCCACGCTAATCGGTCTGATTGTGGCGAGCGTAGCGGAGGATGCCCGACGCTGATGGTCTGCGCCTCAGGGTGAGTGTGCGGGCTGGTATTCCTGTTTCAGCAAGCCGAAGATCCAGTCATCCTGCCACTGGCCGTTGAGGAAGAAGTTCTGCCGCAACGTCCCCTCCTGCACAAAGCCTGCTGAAATCAGGGTCCGGCGTGAGGCCGCATTGCCTGCCGTCACCGTCGCGATCAGTTTGCGGTAATTCTGCTGTTCAAAGCAGAAGGTGATAATGGCATGCAGAGACTCGCTGCCGTAGCCTTTGCCCTGCGCATCTGCGGCCAGAATAAAGCCAAACTCCGCAATACCCTCTCCGCGATCGATAAACCCGCAAAAGCCAGCCGGAGCACCGGATGTTTTTTCTCCGATAACCAGACAGAGCCAGTGCCTGCAGCCCTTGTACCAGGCGGGCAGGCGGACATCAAATGAGTGGGTTCTGATCTCTTCAGCGCTGCGCGGATCGCTGATGTACTGCATCACCGATCTATCCTGACTGACTGCCAGATAGAAGGGCCAGTCTTCCTGCCGAAGTGACCGATAAGTCAGGCGCGGCGAGGTGACTTTCAGCAGTATTTCAGCCGGTACTTTAGCAGACTCTTCAGTTGTCATCGTGCAACTCCCTGCGGATCGGATCTCTGTGGCGATGGCGCAAAAATAACACAGAGTGGCTGACTGGCGGGACGCGCTTTTGCCGCTCTGCGAGGTATCCCGCAATCCCGACGCTATCTCAACAGCTCCTGCTCTCGTGCATTGTCCAGCTCCCGCTTGCCACATTTGCTCTTATCGCTGCGCTGTCAGGCCTTCTGCCCACTTCATTGCTACGCTTTTAGCCAGATGGCTGAAAATTGATCCTGATGAGAGTAATCCCCATGGAATTGAAAACGTTTGAAACTGGAGCCTGGGCTGCGCTGCAGGAATCTGCAACCGATCCACAGGGTGGATTTCGTTATCTGATGCTCTGTACGGTCGATGCTCTGTTGCAACCTCAGGCGCGCACCGTGGTTCTGCGCCAGTGTGCCGACGACCGCCGGATGCTGACATTTCATACGGATGTTCGCAGCCCGAAGTGGCAGGAGATGGCGGCGAATCCGCAGGTCACCGTGGTGGGATATTGCCATCAGCGTCGCCTGCAGTTGCGGCTGGCAGGGCGGGTTGCGTGTTATGCGGCGGGAAGTGATGTTGCCCGGGCAGCCTGGCGTGCGTTACCGCGGCACACGCGGCAGACTTACACCGGCGGACCTCCTGGGGAAGCGCGGACAACGGCTAACGAGACGTCTGATGCGACGGCAGCGGAAACCGGGGAATCCCGTTTTGGCGTGGTGATTTTGCAGGCCAGTGTGCTGGACGCCTATCAGCTTCATCGAAACGAAAATCAGCGCGCCCTGTTTCGCTATTCGGCTAACGGCGAGTTGCAGGAAAGCGAATGGCTCAACCCCTGACCCGATATGCCTGATTCACTTCGGGTCGGGTTAACGCCTGATTGATCCTCTTTTCGCGCACGCGATAAAAGAGATTTCACTGTCTGCCGCTTCGTTAGCTGTTTTTTATCTGCCGCACCGCTTAATCGATTTTAGCACCACGTTATCTTCATATAATGGCGTTTTTCTGCTTTTTCCTATCTTTTGTCATTGTTTGTGCCAGGCTTTAACTAACCGAAAAGCAGTGACTTATGCTCAAGGTAAAGGAAAGTACAAATGATCGCTCTGTATTACAGGCAGGTTAAACATGAACAATCAACCTCCTGAAAAACCAGGGTCAGAGGGTAGCGACCAGGTGCTAAGCCTGGCGGAGGAAACCGGTGAGGTCTCAAAACAGCGGGTCATCGACGGTCATGTCAGGGTTACCCGACAGGTCACTGAGCATCAGCAGAAGATTGCGCTGATGCTCCGGCACCAGACGGCGGAAATAGAACGCATTCCTAAATCGGAACGGCTGGCTGAGATGCCGGAGATCCGTGAAGAAAATGGCGTTCTGATCATTCCTGTCGTTGAAGAGGAAATCGAGATCGTTCGTCATCTGGTGCTGAAAGAGGAGTGGCATATCCGCAAAGTTGTCAGTGAGGAAGCGACAGAACAGGTCGTCTCCCTGCGCAAACAGCACGCTCACCTGACCCGTACACCCTATTCAGAGCCGTCCGAATCCATCACCGAGGAACACAACATGGCGTGTGAAACAATCGTAACAATGTTCAGCAATATCTCACTGGCAGAGGGTGCAAAGCGTAACCTGATCAAGGCCGGGTTCCTGGATGATGACATTGATATCATCTCCGGTGATCGTTTGCGTACCGAAGGTCAGGAGGCCCGTCACCCTGGCTTCTGGCAACGCCTGTTCGGCAATACGCTGGAGGAGGATCAGGCCGAAGTGTATGAAGACGCGATGCGAACCGGCGGAGTAGTGCTGTCGCTGCGGGCCGATGAAGATGAGTTACCTCGCGCCCTGGGCATCCTTGATGCACATGAAGAACTTACCGAGCGCAGTGCGGCGCTGCCCGATGATTACGCGCCCGGTTACGCGACCAGTGATGGTCTGACTGCACCTGCCAGTGGAACGCTTCAGGATAATGCCGCCGTCGATCCGCTCTCTACCGATCCTGCCCATCGTGGCGCTGCCCGTACCGCCCTGACCGGTGACGAAAGTGACGAGGATGTACTGCGTCTGGCCGAGGAGCGACTGGAAGTGGGTAAACGTCTGGTCAGTGAAGGTTCAACCCGCGTTCGTCGCTACACTGTCACCGATCAGGTCTCAGAAAATGTCTCGCTGCATGAGCAGCACGCCGCAATCTTCCGTCGTCCGGTGAATGAATCAGGTTCACCCACTCATGTTGACTGGTCTGAAAAAACTGTCGAAGTGGAAGAGACGCATGAGCAGCCCGTAATTAATAAGACCGCGGAGATCATTGAAGAGGTGGTGTTACGCAAAGAGACAAGCGATCGGGTTGAAACTATCAACGATTCGGTACGCCGTCAGGAAGTGGATATTGACCATGCCAGTACAGATCCTCTCGGCGCAGATCGGCTGACCGGGAATCGTACTGTGGCCGATCCGTTGCTTGAAAGCACGCGTCAGGCCCGCGCTGACCACGACACCCGTCCGGTAACGCCAGGCAGCGAGCCAGCGCATAAAGAGGGTTTCGCGGAAAAGGCCGGTGATAAAATCGCGCAAGCGAAAGAGAAAGTCGAAGACAAGTTTAAAAAGCCGTAATGCCGGATCGGTGATTGTCGCCTTCTATGCCTGAAAACCCGTCGCAGACGGGTTTTTTTCATAAATCACACTGAAATTCTGTAGGCAATTTAATGGCATCACTTAGACCTGACACCCGTTGACGGAGAATGGCCACATTGAAAGTTGTATAGAGCTCTCGTCTTAAGTGTGTGTACGTTATTCGTGACCTGCCCCTAGTATTAGATACAACGATCAGTTAGTAATGTCGGTTTGTTCACCTTCTGATTTTCCATTTCTCCAGCCTGCTGCAAATTCAGACGGCGTCTGGTAATTCAGCGATGAATGAGGTCTGGACTCGTTATAGTCCTGCCGCCAGTCATTAATGATTTTCCGGGCATGAACAATATCGCTGAACCAGTGTTCATTCAGGCATTCATCGCGAAAGCGTCCGTTAAAACTCTCAATAAATCCGTTCTGTGTCGGTTTACCGGGCTGAATAAGCCGCAGCTCCACGCAATGCTCAAAGGCCCATTGGTCAAGTGCTCTACAGTTAAACTCCGGCCCCTGGTCAGTTCTTATCGTAGCCGGATATCCGCGAAACAGCGCAATACTGTCCAGAATATGCGTGACCTGCACGCCTGAAATCCCAAAGGCAACAGTGACAGTCAGGCATTCCTTTGTGAAGTCATCGACGCAGTTAAGGCACTTGATCCTGCGACCGGTGGCCAGTTCATCCATGACGAAATCCATTGACCAGGTCAGATTGGGCGCATCCGGGCGAAGCAGCGGAAGCCGCTCAGTCGCCAGACCCTTACGACGTCGTCTGCGCTTCACACTCAGGCCGTTAAGGTGATAAATGCGGTATACCCGCTTGTGGTTGACGTGAAGGCCCTCACGACGCAATAACTGCCAGATCCGCCGGTAACCAAAGCGACGGCGTTCAGGTGCCAGCTCTGTGATGCGTAGAGATAGCTGCGCGTCAGCAGCCGGACGCTGAGCTGAATAACGGCAGGTTGAAAGAGACAGACCTGCCAGCCTGCAGGCACGACGTTGCGACAGACCCGTTGCATCACATATGACTTCCACGGCTTCCCGCTTCTGGTCTGTCGTCAGAACTTTCGACCCAAAGCCACCTGAAGCGCCTCCTTATCCAGCATGGCTTCGGCGAGCAGCTTCTTAAGGCGGACGTTCTCCTCTTCAAGTAACTTAAGCCGCTTTACCTCAGGGACTTCCATGCCGCCAAACTTCTTGCGCCAGGTGTAGAAAGTAGCGTCTGAAATAGCATACTTACGGCAGAGTTCCCGTGCAGAAACCCCGGCTTCGGCCTCGCGGAGGATACTGATGATCTGTTCGTAGGAAAACGCTTCTTCATGGGGATGCCCTCATGTGGCTTATGAAGACATTACTAACATCGGGGTGTACTAATCAACGGGGAGCAGGTCATATCAGTCATAGCACCATCGCCTGGCACGGGCTGACTCGATTACCATCCCGATAGTAAGAGGGATGGCCTCGCGCGGGTTTTTTGGATAGTAGAGGCTGAAAGTCACCAGATCAGAATCCATTCCAAACGCATCGAAGACGTTCTGAAGGCATTCCGCAGCGTCCTCCGGGTCAAGCTTCATGTCCTGATTAAGCGACATCTCTGGCGTGAGTGTTTTTTTCCGGAACGTAAGCAGCGATCGGCCGTTCCACGGCTCAATGAGTGCCATTACGCGTGCCTGTGTGTCATCTACCATAACTTATCCTCCCCGCGAGCGATGGCATTGTACAGTCTGACCGAATTGAAACTGATATCGGCAACGTCTCTTGCCAGAATCACCCAGCCCACGACGGGTATCGCCCGACCAACAAAGGTGCTGAGCTTATGCGTAAAAAGGATACGCGCGGTCCGGGGCGGGTATCCCCCTACGATGGTGGGGAGCTGTATGCCGAAAGGAAACTTGGCGTTAGGGAATACTCTGCGTGCTGCCCGTGAGGCATAGGAGGTACCTTTGAGAGCATCGCGCGGTTTGGTGCGGGTAGTCAGGACATTACGTCCAGACAGGATGGCCACGATCGCTCCGAAGTCATCAATGCCCAGCTGTTCAGCGACTTCTTCACAGAAAATCATGAAAAAGAGCTCACCAGCGGTGAGGTTCGGTCTAACTGCGTAGAAATAGGTGTTATTGAGTTCTTCAGTCGTATCCACTGCCAGCTCCCACAAGTTCACTTCATTCATCATCCTGATGCTTTTTAAACAATACCTCGCGCGTTCATGCTTGACAACCTGACGGTCTGGGACAGGATAATAAAAAACGGTAATTTCACCTCATCTCCCTACAGGCACTCGCGGCATCATTTCAGAAATGGGCATGGTTTCGCTATCCTTATGTCTTAAATGATTTTTTATGCCGTCAGCGCGCTGAATAACGGGAGCGGGGCGTCATCAGGCACTCTGGGGTGCATACCTGGCCATAGAGAGATAAAGGTTATAGAAAGGTTCCTGGGGTATTAAACATTTCCCATTGTCTATATCCATACCTTACATAGACCTGCATTTATCGATACCACAGGAATCTACATTAGAGTCACATAAGCGATTTGCTAGTGACGGCTTTGCCTTATTTAAGTTTGCTCCAGGGTTTTCTTAAGAGATAAGAAGGCTTCCTGTACATGCTGCTTACCAGTCTGTGCTGCCACGAAGCGATGAACCCCCCTCGCGTTGTGCAGACCGCGATCCCTGACTACCCTTGCTGTTGTTTCTATCCCCAAACGGGCCGGATAGCCTGAACGCCGGATTAGCATCTGCAATTTTTAGTCATTAACGGCAGGCGATCGTGAATCTGCCGTGCATTATCAATCAGGGAAATCATGACAGAACAACGCAACGCCGATCATTACCGCGCTGATGAGCACATTGATCCTTATATCTCGGTACAGGGTGCAAGAACACATAATCTCAAAGATGTTTCGCTGCGATTTCCCCGCAACGCCATGGTGGTGTTCACCGGGGTTTCAGGCTCCGGTAAATCGTCCCTCGCCTTTGATACCCTCTATGCGGAAGCCCAGCGCCGGTTTATCGAGTCGGTGTCGCCACATGCCCGTCGTCTGATCGATCAGGCTGCTGCGCCGGATGTGGATAATATTGACGGACTTCCACCCGCGGTGGCGCTTCAGCAGAGCCGGGCTGGCGCGCAGGAGCGTTCAACGGTGGGCAGCCTCACCCGAATTTCTGTCACGCTGCGTCTGCTGTTTTCCCGTGCGGGCGTAAGGCCTGAAGGCGTTCCCTTTATGACCGCCGATTTTTTCTCGCCTAACAATCCTGAAGGTGCCTGTCCGCATTGCCAGGGACTGGGAAGAGTGCACACCGTTAAAACCGAGTCGATGGTGCCGGATAGCTCACTGAGCATCCGCCAGGGGGCTATCGCTTCCTGGCCCAGAGGCTGGCATAACAAAAATCTGCGCAGCATCCTTGAGACGCTCGGCTACGATGTCGATGCGCCCTGGAATACGCTTTCAGCCCGCGACCAGCAGTGGATACTGCTGACTGACGAACAGCCATCGGTGCCGATTTTTGTCGGTCTGAATGCTGAGCAGCGCGAAAACGCGCTGGCGGCGGGCGAAGAGCCGGCTTATACCGGCACGTACACCAGTGCAGCAAAAATCGTGCTGCAGAGTTATTCGGGTGGCAGCGAGACGACGAAGAAACGGCTGGCGCGCTTTGTGACGGTCACTCCCTGTTCTGAATGCCACGGTAAAAGGCTAAACCGGGATGCGCTGTCCGTGACCTTTGCCGGTCATGACATTGCCAGCCTGAGTGAGCTGTCGGTCTCTGAGCTCGCTGAACTGCTGAAGCCTTATGCGCGTGGCGCATCACCGGACCTGCCGGCAGAGGCGGCACTGCGTGAGGCGGTCATCCGGATGGCGTCGGATATCTGTATGCGGCTTGAGCAGCTGGAAACGCTGGGTCTGGGTCATCTGGCGCCGGGACGCCGTACCACCGTACTCTCATCCGGCGAGCTACAGCGCGTGCGTCTGGCCACCCAGCTGATATCGCGGCTGTTTGGCGTGCTTTATGTGCTGGATGAGCCGTCAGCCGGGCTGCATCCCGATGATGTCAAATCGCTGCTCGCATCCCTGAAGAACCTGGTGCGTGCCGGTAATTCGCTGGTGGTCGTCGAACATAATATTGACCTCATCGCCGAGGCGGACTGGCTCATTGAGGTCGGCCCCGGCCCGGGAACGCATGGCGGCGAGATCGTCTATAACGGCGAACCAGCAGGGCTTGAAGACGTCAGTGCGTCACCCACCTCGGGCTATCTTTTCTCACGAAACTATACCGGGCTGCGCCAGCGCCGGCCCGCAGAGAGCTGGCTCTGCTTTGAACAGGTCTATTGCAACAATATTGCCGGAGTGGATATCGCCATCCCTCTGGGGAGAATGACGGCCGTCACCGGCGTGTCCGGCTCCGGAAAATCGACGCTGCTGAATCGCGTGCTTCCGGAAATGCTCGGACGTTTTGACAAAACGCCTGACATCGAGGAGGGCGAGGAAGAGGATCTGGTGCCGGACGTTAAGGGTCAGGTTGTCAGCGGAAGTGACGCCATCGGCCGATTGGTCAGAATCGATCAGCGTCCTATTGGCCGGACACCACGCTCAAATCTGGCCACTTACACCGGATTTTTCGATATCGTCCGCAGGCTGTTTGCAGACACCGACGCGGCGAAAGCCAAAGGCTTCAGCGCCAGCCGGTTTTCATTCAATCTGCCAGCCGGACGCTGTCCTGCCTGTGAAGGGCAGGGACAGATTTCGATTGAGCTGCTCTTCATGCCGAGCGCTACCGCAACCTGTTCCGTCTGCGCGGGAAGCCGTTATAACCCCGAAACGCTGGAGGTGAAATGGAACAACCTGACGATAGCGGATGTGCTTGATCTGACCGTGGACGACGCCACTAAGGTGTTTCATGGACATGACGGGATCCAGCGTTCGCTTAAGGCACTGACGTCGCTGGGGCTGGGATATCTGACCCTGGGTCAGCCCGCCACTGAACTGTCGGGCGGCGAGTGCCAGCGTATCAAGCTTGCCTGGGAGCTGCAGCGGGTCCAGCGTACGCCCACGCTTTATCTGCTTGATGAACCTTCAACAGGATTGCACCCGTCTGACATGGATAAGCTGCTGGTAGTGCTGGATGAACTGGTAAAGCGTGGTCATACCGTAATTATGGCGGAACACAACATGCGCATAGTGGCAGAGGCGGACTGGGTGATTGATCTGGGTCCCGGCTCGGGTCTTAAAGGAGGAAGGGTTGTCTCCTCCGGCTCACCGGAAGAGGTCAGCGCATCTGCAGAGAGTCTGACTGCGCCCTGGCTTTCCGCACAGCTGAAAAAGAGGGCGGGCGATCCGGATTGCGGTGGATGATTACGCCGCTGAAACTGGTGCATTGTAAGGGCTCAGGCGCAAGCTCCTGAGCCCGTCAGTAATGATAACGGCATGAGGCAATCAATAGAGCATCCCCGCTGACAGCGTACACCAGCCGATGTTCTGCCGTGATTCTGCGTGACCAGAAACCTGCAAGATTATGCTTTAACGGCTCGGGTTTTCCTTTGCCTTCAAAAGGCGTCCTGCTGGCATCTTTGAGCAGCTCGTTTATCTTTTTAACGGTTTTTTTATCGGCATCCTGCCAGTAGAGATAATCTTCCCAGGCTTCTGCGGACCAGGTTAGTTTCACTCAATAATATCCCTGTCAGTCCCGTTACCGCTTTGCAGGCTTTCGATAGAATCCATCAACCTGCGCGCATTTTTAGGTGACCGCAGCAGGTATGCCGTCTCTTCCAGTGAGTTATATTCCTCAAGCGACATCAGCACGCAGGATTCACCGTTCTGGCGAGTGATCAATACCGGCGCTTTATCTTCAACTGTCTGAACCATAGTGGCAGACAGATTCTGTCGGGCTTCGCTGTAACTGATTGCTCTCATAGTACCTCCGTAGTAAGTAATACAAATCATTGTACAATGATAAGCTATGACAAGGAAGCTTAAGTGAGAAGACTGGATATGAAATCGCGAAAGCGACAAAGTAACAGGCGCCTGACAAACCATAACCCTGAGTTTTCATCCGGTCACCATGCTGCTCGAATCAGTGAATACGGGTATTTTCTCATCAGCGCAGCGGCGCATTAACCTGTAACGCATCCAGCTCACGGGCGTCGTGACTGCAAAAAAAGGTGATTTCGCCGCCGCGCTGGCAGGAGAGCTCACGCAGTCGCTGCTGATTGTGTCGTCTGGCCACGTTATCCATGCCCATCATCCACTGGTAAAAGCGCAGTCCCGGCGTGCAGTGTCGCGTCTGCTGCCGCATTTCGCCGCGGTAAAACCAGGCATCGCCGCCGTGCAGCAGCCAGCCATCGGGTTGCTGAATCGCGATACCCGCGTGACCCGGCGTATGGCCCGCCAGCGGCACCAGCAAAATCTCCGGCGGTAAGTCACGCAGGCGATTAACCGCCTCAAAACCAAACCACTTTTCTCCCTGCGGCTGATAGGTCTCCCAGTTCCTGATCCCACCCCATTGTCCGGGCCGGTAACGTTCCCGTGACAGCCAGCTATGACGCTGATGCGCGGTATCAACCTCCTGCTGCAACAGATGGATTCGCGCCTGCGGAAAATCGGTTAGTCCGCCAGCATGATCGAAGTCGAGATGGGTCAGAATAATATGCCGCACATCCTCAGCCCGGAAACCCAGTGACGTAACCTGTGACAGTGCGGTCAGTTCATCGCGGCGCTGAATATTGTTTAATGCGCGGAAAAAGCCGGACAGGCGGCTGCCGGGCGCATGGATATCCTGACGACCAAAGCCGGTATCCACCAGCACCAGCCCGTCGCGATCCGTCTCAATCAACAGACAGTGACAGACCAGATGTGCTTTCAGGCCTTTACTGAATCCATCATAGAACGCGCCGCCCAGCGGACACATACAGCCACAGTTAAGGTGGTGAATTTTCATCGGGCCTCCATAGGGGCAATGGGGATATTTCTGAGAGGCTACGGCCTGTCCGGCGCGTAGCACATCAGCCTGGCTATAGAGTGTAGAGAGGGATGACGCAGTAGGCGGAGCGGTGAAGCGGATAACCGGGCAAAATTGCCGGTTATCCGCCAGAAAGCAGAGGATTATCAGGTGTGGAACAGCGGGAAAGCACCGGTCAGCAGACCGCCTGCCATCAGCACCAGACTGACCAGAATCCCCCACTTAATTGCAAAGCGCTGGTGGTCGCCGATGTCGACTTTCGCCAGACCCACCAGCAGGTAGACTGACGGCACCAGCGGACTCAGCAGGTGGAATGGCTGGCCGACAATAGAAGCGCGGGCAATCTCTTCTGCGGTAATGCCGTAGCTGGCCGCCGTCTGGGCGATAACCGGCAGAATGCCGAAGTAAAAGGCATCATTCGACATAAAGAAGGTAAACGGCAGACTGACCAGCGCGGTGAACACCGCCAGGTAAGGTCCGAAGCTGGGCGGGATCACAGCCAGCAGGCTCTTCGCCATGGCGTCAACCATGCCGGTGCCGGAGAGGATGCCGGTGAAAATACCGGCGGCAAAAATTAATGCGGTCACCGCCAGCACGTTACCGGCATGGGAGCTGATGCGGGCTTTCTGCTCCTCCAGCGTGGGATAGTTGAGCATCACCGCAATCGCAAACGCCAGCATAAACAGGATCTGAATCGGCATTAAACCAATCACCAGCAGCACCAGCAGCACGGTGGTCAGGATGAAGTTAGGCCAGAACATTTTCGGACGGCGATTGGCTGCGCACTCTTCGGCATCGCCCAGCCCCAGCTCAATGTTGTCGAGATGATGATCTTTCATGGTCATCACGCCAAGGCGCTTACGCTCACGCAGGCCAAACAGCACCGCCATCGCCACCAGGCTGGCACAGGCCAGCAGCATGGCTGGCAGCATCGGAATAAAGATATCAAGGGCGTCAATGCGCAGTGCCGCCGCGGCACGGGCTGTCGGACCTCCCCAGGGTGAGAGGTTCATGATGCCGCTGGCAAGGTTCACCAGACAGGTCATCATCAACACGTTCATGCCCAGCCGGTGATAGAGCGGCAGGAATGCGGCAATGGCAATCATGTAAGTGGTAGAGCTGTCACCATCCAGAGAAACCAGCAGCGTTAGTACCGCCGTTCCGACCAGCACTTTCAGGGGGTCACCGCGCACCATCCGAAGAATAAAGCGCACCAGTGGGTCAAACAATCCGGCATCGATCATCAGACCGAAATAGAGAATGGAGAAGGTCAGCATCACGCCGGTAGGGGCCAGCTTTTTGACGCCGTCCAGCATCATGGCACCCAGACCTGCGTAAAAACCGCCAATCAGCGCAAATATGGTTGGTATCAGGATCAGCGCAATCAAGGCTGACATGCGTTTGGTCATGATCAGATACATGAAGCAAACAACCATGGAAAAACCCAGTATCGTCAGCAAATTAACAGCCCTCGCAATGGCGGAAAAGTAATGAAAAAGTTACATACCGGCAGGAAAATTCAGGTAATTACTTAGCGTGGTAATGATTAACCTGTTGTTTTAATTAACCCTGCATTCAAAGATGATAATAAATAGTTGTCAGTATTTAGCATTTCTTTAACAAAGAAGGGTGATCATGATCATCTTTAAACGGTTCTTAAACGAGATTGTGTGACTGAGATCAAAGGGTGTCGAAGTGTAACCGGGGTTTCGGGCCAGCTGGGGGCTGAATCAGGCGGGTAGTAGAGTGGTGGAGAAACAGGGTAACCGGCTGAGCCATGATGCTCAGCCAGTTAACGTTATTAGCTGCCTAACAGCTGAATAATCATCTCAGGGGTTTTATTCGCCATTTTGCTGACGGCCGTCTGACCCTGCTGAATAATCTGGCTGCGTGCCAGCTGGCTTGCTTCTTCAGCATAGTCCGCATCCTGTATGCGGCTGCGAGCCGCTGAGGTATCCACGCCCTGCTGCGATAACACATTACGGTTGGACTCGTAACGGTTGATCTTTGCGCCATAGGTCGACTGATAACCGCTGATCTTCTCGAGCGCGCTATCCAGTGCCTTCATGGTGGTTGAGATATCGCCCTCTGTAAGCAGCGTTGTGTTGTTCAGCCCCAGCGTTTTGGTATCCGATGGCGTTGCAGGAATAGTATCCGACTGGATCGGCTGACCGTAATCGGCGCTGGTGACCACCTCCATAGGTTCGCTCTTCTTCGGCGGCGTCGCAGGCACACCTTTGGGTTCCGGCAGATTTCCCCAGGTCAGATTACCGGTGAAGGAACCATTGCCCACCACCACCACAATCAAATCCTCGCTGACGGTATCCAGCGTGATGCGCTCAAGCCGGTTACTGGTGATGGTGCCGTTGTTGAAATCGCCGCTGGCGACATCCTCATAGCGATCGCCGTCACCGCTGTAAGTGATGTTCATGCCGTTGTAGGTGCTGCTGTTACTGCCCGCCAGCGTCCAGCTCGGGCCGCCCTCCAGCAACTGCGAGCTGTCATAAGCCGCACCGCTGGCAAATCCGTTACTGCTGGTCAGCAGGCGACTATCCGCGGTAGCCGCATTAGTGATGCTTTTGCTGGCCCAGGTGTAATCAGGCGCACTGCCGTCCAGCGGTGTACCGACCAGGTGCTTACCGTCGCGGGTAAAGAGCTGGAGGTCGTCATCCATACCCAGTGAGTCAATGGTGATGCTTATCGCCGTCGAGCCTGCCGGGATATAGGCCAGCGGGATCACGCCCGAGGTGAAGGAGTAATTCTTGCCCGGCACCGGAAACTTCGTGTTGATAGGGTCAACGTTACCCAGCTTCGCAGGCGGTAGATCGGGATTATTAGTCGCCAGTGGATAGCGGCCAAAAATCTCAGTGTGGTCTGCCACTTCATTGATGCCTGCCATAATCTGCTGATACTGGCCGTTGATGCTCTGTCGATCGGCGTCCGACAGCGTGCCGTTAGCGGCCTGGACCGCCAGGGTGCGCGCCTGGATCAGCAGATCGACGATGCTGCCAAGGCCGCCACTGGCGGTCTGGGAATAGCTGATGGCGTCATTGAGGCCACGCGCTACCACCGCATCGGCATTAATATTGGCCGTCATGCGGTTGGCAATCGCCTGACCTGCCGCGTCATCTTTGGCACTGTTAATTCTCATCCCTGATGATAACCGTTCAACCGTTCGTCCCAGAACAGAGTCAGTGCTGTACCGCG
Source organism: Pantoea sp. EKM20T (assembly GCF_011800485.1). NCBI lineage: Bacteria > Pseudomonadati > Pseudomonadota > Gammaproteobacteria > Enterobacterales > Erwiniaceae > Pantoea > Pantoea sp. EKM20T. The sequence goes on from NZ_JAALFW010000011.1 coordinate 130,851, forward strand.
TTTTGTTCGTAATCGCGGCGGTTTCGTTATGGTTGATCGTTAACATGGTCGCTTCGAACAGGGAGAGGAGTCTCTGTTTTATCGGCAGGGTGATAAGCAGCTTTAATCTCTGTGGCGACAAAAAGGCAGGAAATACGGGGCCAGACGGTCAAGAGGCTGATGGTTAACCGCTTTTCAGATAAAAAAAATTAACGGTTCAACCCGGTCAGGAAAAACGCCTGCCACGCGATAACGGAGCAGGCGAACGAAGATCAGTTAAACACCATGCCGCCATCAATCAACAGCGACTGACCGGTCATGTAATCGGAATCGGGACTGGCCAGGTAGGCGACGCAGGCAGCCACATCTTCCGGTTCAGAAAGACGTCCCAGCGTAATGCGTTTCGCAAATTCCTCGGTGCCGTAGCCGGCGGGTTTGCCGGCTGCTTCAGAGATCTGCCGGTCAATCTCTTCCCACATCGGTGTTCTGACAATGCCAGGGCAGAAGGCATTAACCGTGATGCCGGCAGGTGCCAGATCGCGCGCAGCGGTCTGCGTCAGCCCGCGCACGGCAAACTTACTGGAGCTGTAAACCGCCAGCTCCGGATTACCGACATGACCCGCCTGAGAACAGGCGTTGATGATTTTGCCGCCGTGACCTTCTGCAGCAAACGCTTTAATCGCGGCCTGCATGCCCCAGATCACCCCTTTGACATTGACGTTGTAGACCTTGTCGACCACCGCTTCGGTGATCTCAGCAATCGGCGTGGAGGGCGCAATACCGGCATTATTGACGATGACGTCAAAGCCGCCCAGCGTGCGGCGCGCCTCTTCTACCGCTTCCATCACCTGATCACGCTGCGAGACATCGACTTTCAGCGCAATCGCTTTGCCACCCTGCTGGTTGATCTTCTCCGCGACCTGGCGTGCGGTCTCCTGATTAAAATCGGCTACTGCAACCGCCAGTCCATCTTTCGCCAGACGCAGGGCGATCGCTTCACCAATGCCCTGGCCTGCGCCGGTCACAAATGCCACTCTGTTTTTCATCATGATTTCCTTTTTGAGAAATTAAAGAAGCTGGCTCAGATGCAGCTGACCCATCAGCAGCGGGTTGTCGGTGTAATCGACCGGCACCGCGACCACGGCGGGCCCCTGAACATCCATCGCTTTACGCAGCGTCGGCTCCAGCTCTGCCGCACTGGTCACCGCAAAGCCCGCTGCCCCAAACGCTTCGGCATAGGCTTTGAAATCGACCGGCCCAAAATTGACGCCCGAGACGCGGTGATATTTTTTCTCTTCCTGCATCGCCACCATGTTGTAGGCGTTATCGACCCAGACGATGTGCAGAATGTTGGCTTTTAAGCGGACGGCAGTTTCCAGCTCCATGCTGGATTGCAGGAAACCACCATCGCCGGAAACTGAAACCACTTTGCGCTGCGGCTCGACCAGCCAGGCACCAATCGCCCACGGCAGGGCCACACCCATCGTCTGCTGACCGTTGGAGATCATGATCTGACGGGCGCGGAAGCTGTAGAGGTAGCGGGCGATCCAGATGTGGAAGCTGCCCATATCGACGGTAAGGCTGACGTCACTGTTAATGATGTCCTGCATGGCGCGGACAATGCGCAGCGGATGCAGAGCAAACTGATTGAGGCTGGCACCCTGCATCGCCAGCAATTTGCGCTGCTGCTGACGATCCTCAAGGATGGTGGCGGCTTCCGGGGTCAGCTGGAGTGGGGCAGTGATGCGCGCGGCGAGTTTACGCACTGTGGCGGCGATATCACCCACCAGTTCTGCATCCGGCAGATAGCGGTTGTCGGTCTCAGCGGGTATTACGTCGATATGAATCAGGGTGGCGTTACCGCTGTTCCACATCGCCGGTTCATATTCCACCGGGCTGTAGCCGATGGTGACGATCAGGTCAGCCTGTTGCAGCAGCCTGTCGCCCGCCTGGTTGTTAAACAGCCCGACGCGCCCGGCGAAGCGTGAGAAGTGATCCTGTCTGACCGCTCCTGCTGCCTGATAGGTGCTGGTAACCGGAATGTGACTGCGTGTCAGCAGCTCATGAATCGCTTCGCTGTTCTCTGTCTGGCTCGCCATTAATCCCAGCAGGATGACCGGATTTTTAGCCCCGGCGATGGCCTCGCTGACGGCGTCGATCATTGAGTCAGGTGCGGCGCCCAGTACCGGGCGGCCTTTGCTGCTCAGCGCTTTGCCGGTAACCGGCTGATCGACAATATCCTGTGGCAGGCTGATAAAGGCACCGCCGCCCCGGCCATGTTCGGCATGGCGAAACGCATTCGACAGGCATTCAGAAAGTGCAGCGGGGTCGGTGACCTCAACCGCATATTTAGTGATTGGGCGAAACATTGAAACCGTGTCCATGCTCTGATGAACCTGCTTGGCGCTGTCGGAGCGCTTCACCTGACCGCCGATAGCCACCACCGGATCGCCTTCGCTGGTGGCGGTGGCCATGCCGGTGATCAGGTTGGAGCAGCCCGGCCCGGAGGTGACCAGCGCCACGCCCGCATTGCCGGTAAGGCGGCCCACTGCGGCGGCCATAAATGCAGCGTTAGCTTCGTGGCGAACCGGGATGGTCTGGATGGAGGAATCCAGCAGTGAGTCGAAGACTTTATCAATTTTTGCGCCAGGAATGCCAAAGACGTGGCGGACGCCCTGTGCCTCAAGTTGCGCCACCACCAGGTCAGCGCCACAGGTCCAGAGTGTGGTATCGGTTGGAGTTTTCATCGTCATTCCTCTGATTAGCTTTCTACCGCACGAATCGCGGCGTCAAGATTGGCGGGGTTCAGGTCGGCATTGAGAAAATCGCTATCCTGCGGCAAATCCACGACCAGCTTGCTGATGGCACCAAAGGTCAGGGTGCCCTGTTCCAGCGCATAATCGAGAATGTGGCCGCCGCCTTCGCGGTCGTCGGTAATAAAATGTTCGTGATAGCCCGCAACGTTAATGCCCTGCATATATTGCGGTGTACGGAATCCGATCAGTTCGCCCGCGCGCTGGCTGAAGGCAAAGGTCGGCTGATCGTCCAGAACTTCCGGCATTGAGCGATAGGGACGACACTGGCATGGCACGGTGCGGGTCTCGACGCGACTGAAACGACCGCTGATGCGCAGCGCGCAGAACTGGTTATCGGAGGTGATTTCGTTGTCGATCACCTGATGAATCGCCTCACGCGACATCGGCCGGTCAAATTCATACAGATGCTGCGGTTTAAAAAAGGTCATCACGGCGAACGGAGTTTTCTGCGCCGGATCGGCCGGGTGCGCGCTGCCGTCGGCGTGCAGCTGATAGACCTTGCTGTCAAACGCGATCATCTCGCCATCCAGCCGGTTAAAGGTACCCAGGCCGAAATCCCCTTTACGCAGCAGGTCGGCAATACGGACATTGCCGTCGTAAACGCCGCTCAGCAGCGCACTCATTAAAGAGGTCTGATAGATAACGCTTTCTGGTGCATCCTGTGAAAGCGTCAGGACAGTATGTTTTAGTTGATCCTCACAGGAACAATCAGTTACACAATTGCTCATTTGATGCCTCATCGATTAACCGTTAAGCCGTGTTAACCTAATGGTGAACCGATTCAGTCGGTGGGTCCAATAGCGAAACCTGTTAACTTTGAGACGTTTTTGATATGGAACTTCGCCACCTGCGTTATTTTGTTGCCGTAGCCGAGACGCTTCATTTCACTCGTGCCGCCGAGATACTGGGCATATCGCAGCCGCCGCTGAGTCAGCAGATACTGCGGCTGGAGCAGGAAATTGGCACACCGTTGCTGAAGCGCCTGACGCGCGGAGTGGAACTCACCGAAGCGGGCGAAGCGTTTCTGGCGGATGCCCGGCAGATTGTGCAACTGGCCGATCAGGCGCTGGAGAACGCACGCGGTATTGCGCGCGGGATCAGTGGTCAGCTGTCGCTGGGCTTTGCCAGCTCGGTGGCGTTTAATCCACGCATCTTCACCCTGATCCGCCAGTTTAAAGAACGTTATCCGGCGATGGAGCTGCTGACCCGCGAAGAGAATATGTCTTTGCTGATGCAGGATTTACAGGAAGGATTGCTGGATGCCGCTTTTATCCGGCTGCCGTGTGAAAGCAGCAAGGCGTTTAATCTGCGCGTCATCTCCACCGAAAAGATGCTGATTGCGCTGCCGCGCTGCCATCCCCTCAGCGGCACACCCACTGTGGCACTATCCGCGCTGGCGGGAGAAACCCTGGTGATCTTCCCGCGCGACGTCTCGCCCAGCCTGTATGAGTTGATTGTCACAGCCTGTCTGCGAGCGGGCTTTTCGCGCCACACTTTTCAGCAGGCTCCGCAGATCACTACGTCGCTGGGCATGGTGGCGGCGGGCTGCGGGATTGCGCTGGTGCCGGAGTCGATGCGCTGCGTCGATAACCCCGGGGTCAGCTTCTGCGATATCGAAAACAACACGCTATTTACCGACGTTGCCTTTGCCTGGCGTCGGCTTCATCCGTCAAAAGCGGTGCTGCACCTGCTGGCGCTGCTGGCAGAACAGCCTGCGGCACCAGGCGAAGCGGGTTGATAAGCGCCAGCTATTGAACTGAAAACAATAATCAACTGGCGGCCAGGGACCGGGATGCTAATAATCGGTGCATGACTACATACCGCGTAAGAGTCGGGTTTCACAACCCGTCAGCCCTGACATTCAGGCAACTGGATGAAATTCTGGAGCCGCAGCGATTCTGGAGAACAGATTCTGCGGGCGGCCAGTTCCGCTATTTCATGGAGTATGAGTACCAGTCTGACGTGCGCGATCTCTGCTCGGTCTGCTCGCTAGCCTACAGTCAGGCCTGCAAAGTCAGAAAGTGCCCGCTGATTCTGGTCGAGGTGATGAACTGATCCTTTCCGGCGATCCCGCCGTTCTCAGCACGGGATCGCCGGGTGTTGTTTTAACGTGAGCCGCGCTGCATCAACAGACTTAACGCGGCGGGCAGCACCGTGAGCGTTACCAGCGTACCGCTGATCAGACCGCCAATAATCGCGAGTGCCATGGGCCCCCAGAAAACCTGATGGGCGATGGGGATCATGCCGAGTATTGCCGCACAGGCGGTCAGCAGAATGGGACGTGCACGGTGATGGGCAGCCTGCCGGATTGCCTCACCCGCGGACAGTCCGGCCCGGCTATTCGCATCGACTTCACTGATCATGATTACCGCGTTGCGGATGATGATCCCCGCCAGGGCAATAATCCCCAGCAGCGCCACGAACCCCAGCGGTGTGCCAGCCGGCAGCATTGCGGATACGATGCCGGGCAGGCCAAACGGTGCCATGCTCAGTGCCAGCAGCATGCCGGAGAAACGTTGCAGCTGAATCATAAGCAAGACCAGCATGACGCAGATCGTCACCGGCAGCAGAGCAAACACTGAACCGTTGCCTTTGTCCGATTCGGCCGCCACGCCACCTTCTTCAATACCGTATCCGGCCGGCAGCGAGGCGCGCAGGGCGGCGACGGCTGGTGCGAGCTGCTGCGAGACCTGTTCAGCCCGCTGACCGGGCGCAATATCGGTCTGTACGGTGATGTAAGCCAGCCGCTGACGTCGCCATATCACCGGGTCATCCACTCCCCAGTTCAGGGTTGCCACCTGTCGCAGCGGGATTTTCTGTCCGCTGGCATTGGTGATCATCAATCCTGCCAGTGTGTCAGTGTCCTGCCGCTCCGGGTCATTGCTGCGCAGCACGACGTCGATCAGGCGGTTACGATCGCGCAGGGTGGTCACCACGCTGCCGGACATCAGAGTATTCAGCGAGGTGGCTATCGTTTCGGAAGAGAGTCCGGCTGCGCGGGCTGCGGTCTGGTTCACCGCCAGCGTCATGACCCGTTCTGGCTCTCCGGCGGTAAGATTGACCTCGCGTGTCAGCGATGAGCGGGCGATCAGCGCCGCCAGCCGATCGGCCGCCTGACGCACCCTGGCATTATCCGGGCCGGTGATGCGATATTTCAGCGGCCAGCCGACCGGTGGCCCCAGCTCCAGCGGCGATACCCGGGTAGTGATATCACTGAAATCCACCGCCAGCTTCTGCTCCAGCCTGCTGCGCAGCCGATCGCGTGCCGCCAGATCTTTCGCCACCACCACCAGCTGCGCGATGTTTTCATTATCCAGCAGCACATCCATCGGCAGATAAAAGCGTATCGCGCCCGAGCCAACGTAGCTGGTGTAGTTCGCCACATCCCGATCGTTGCGCAGCATCTGTTCCAGCTGTGCGGTACGGCGGGTGGTTTCAGCCTGGGCTGCACTGGCGGGAAGCGTCAGGCTGACCAGCAGCTCGGGCCGATCCGACGCAGGGAAAAACTCACCCTGCATAAAAGTGGTGGCGTAAAGGCTGACCAGCAGCACCGCCATCGCTGTGCCAATCGTCACCAGCCGGTGACGCAGAATCACCTCCAGTAGCCGGTGATAGCTGCGCGTCAGCACGCCCGGCGGCTTATCGGCCTTGATGTGCCTGGCCGACAGCAGCCAGCAGCCGGTGAGCGGAGAGAAGATGACCGCGACGACCCACGAGCAGAGCAGCGCCAGGGTAATCACCACAAACAATGAGTAGCAATATTCTCCGGCACTGGAGGCGGCGAACCCGACCGGAATGAACCCGGCGATCATTACCAGCGTACCGGTCAGCATCGGAAATGCGGTGGTTTTAAACGCATAGGTGGCGGCCTGCCACTTGCTGTCGCCCGCTTCCAGTCGCGCCACCATTGCCTCGACGGTGATCATGGCATCATCCACCAGCAGCCCCAGCGCGATGATTAGTGCGCCAAGCGAGATGCGCTGGAGTCCGATGCCTGCCATTAACATGCCGGTAAAGGTCATTGCCAGTACCAGCGGGATCGCCGCCGCAACGACCAGACCGGCACGCAGTCCCAGTGAGACAAAGGAGACGGCTAACACGATGACGACCGCTTCGCCCAGTATCCGGACGAAGCCGCTGACCGCGTTTTTCACCACGGAAGACTGGTCGGCCACGCGGGTCATAGTAATACCGTGCGGTAACTGACTGGCCAGCATCTGCATGCGCTGACTGAGTTGCTGACCGAAATCGAGCATGTTGCCGCTGCCGGCCATGGAGATCGCCAGCCCGATAGCCGGAACGCCGTTAACTCTAAACGTCGGCGCCGGAGGTTCGGCAGGTTGCAGGCTGATGGTGGCCAGATCGGTCAGCGGAATAAAACGCTCACCGATATGCAGGGTAATCGCCCGCAGATTTTCAACCGAAGTCAGGGTGCCGCTGACCCGCAGCGCAATATTCTCGCGGTCGGTACGCAGGCTGCCCGCCGGGACGACATCGTTCTGAGCTTTAATGGCGTCGCTGACCTGCTGTAAATCGAGCCCCATGCCGTTCAGCTTGCGCGGCGAAAAGGCGATAACCACCTGCTGCTCCTGTACACCTAGCAGGCTGGTTTTACCGATGTCGGGCAGACTGGCCAGATTGCGACGCAGGTTATCGACCCGGTCGCGTAGCTCTCTGGCGGTAAAACCCTCCGCCGTGAAGCCATAAATGGTGCCGAAGGTGTCATCAAATTCGTCGTTAACGGCCGGACCCTGCACGCCTTGCGGCAGTGAAGGGGCAACATCCTGCATCTTTTTACGCAGCTGGTACCAGATGCCGGCCACCTGAGAGGGCGGCGTGTCATCGCGCAGGTTGACATAGATGACGGTTTGTCCGGCGCGGGTTTCGCTCTCAACCGCATCCAGCGACGGGATCTCCTGCACTTTCTGTTCCAGTACGTCAGTGAGCAGTTGCACCGTGGTGTTCACATCAGCGCCTGGCCATTGGGCTGATATTACGGCGGTTTTGATAGTAAACGCCGGGTCTTCATTGCGTGACAGATGTTCATAGCTCAGCACACCCGCCGCCATGACCAGCAGCATGAAAAAGATCACCAGTTGCTGATGCGCCAGCGCCCAGCCGGAGAGGTTAAAGCCAGACGTTTTTTTCATGGAGCCTCCTGCGAAAGCGCCACTTTTTCGCCAGGTTGCAGGGTGCTGACGCCGGCGGTGACGACGCGCTCTCCCGGCTTGATCCCGGCAGTGACGAAGATTTGCTGCGCGTTAAAGCGGGCCAGCACTACCGGACGAAGCTGCAGGCGTGACGCCGCATCAACGACCAGCAGCGCGGGTTTGTCTGCGGAGCGGGTCAGGGCGCTGGCGGGCAGGGCGATGACCGGCGGCTGCGCATCGGGAAGGGTGACAATGACTGTGGCACCGGGTGCCATCGCCTCAGGCGGCTGATTCAGTGAGATGCGCAGCCGCCATGTGCGGGTCTGTGGATCGGCCTGCGGGCTGATGTCACGCACTGTGCCACTGGCCTGCACGCCGGGATCGGCGAGCAGCGTCACTTTCAGCGGTGTCCGATCATCAGGATGCAGCAGCGCAGGCGTTGTCAGGTCAAACACCGCATCGCGTGCATCCCCTGCTGCCAGCGTCATCACATTTTGTCCGGCGCTGACCACCTGACCTGGCTGAACCGTGATGGCGGTGATCCGGCCTGCTGCAGGCGCAGTCAGCTGAGTCCAGCTGAGGTTATCCTGGGCATTTTTCAGAGCCGCTTCGCTGCTGAGACGGCGGGACTGTGCGCTCTGCCAGTCCGCCTGGGCGCTGTCCAGCTGGCTGCGGGCGATGGCCCCTCCGGGCATCAGCAGCCGCATCCGATGCAGGTTAAGCGCGGCGACCCGTTCGGCGGCGCGTGCGCTGTCGAGATCGGCCCGTGCGCTGCTTAGCTGATTGCGTGACTGATCATTTTCCAGCGCTGCCAGCGATTGCCCGGCGCTGACGCGATCGCCCAGCTCAACCGCACGGCTCACCACCCGGCCATCCAGTCTGAAGGCCAGCGCGACCTCTTCATGAGCGCGGATTTCGCCAGTCAGCACCAGCGATGCATCACTGCTGAGCGGTGGAGCTATCACCGATTTAACCGGGCGGAGCGGGGCGGCAGGCGGAGCAGAACTATTGTCCCGGCAGCCGGTCATGATGAACACCCCGAGCAGCACGAAGATGATCGGCGCAAAGATGTGAATACCGAAGAGATGACGCCACACCTGGCGGGCAGCATCCGATAAGAAGTCTGTCATAACCGGGTTCCTTTAATGAGTTGTGCTCATTGAACCCGGCATGTGTCCAGAAACGTTCCATGAACCATCAAGAAATGGTCAAGCCAGAACAATTTATCTCGCCGGCAGCGTTATCCCGATCAGCAGACCGCCGTCGGCGGGCTGTGTGGCGTGAAGCGACCCGCCGTGCGCCTCGACGATCGCTTTGGCGATCGACAGCCCCAGACCGCTGCCGCCGGAGTGGCGGGCGCGTGAGGAGTCAGCGCGGGTAAAGCGGTCAAACAATTGCGGCAGGAAGTCCGGCTCCACACCCTGACCATAATCGCGGAAGGTCATTATGATCGCCTGATCGTTCTGGCTGGCCGTGATCAGCAACGCGCCACCGTCGGCAGCGTAGCGCATTGCATTCTCACAGATGATGGTCACTACCTGGCCCAGCCGGAAGGTATCGGCATACAGCCGCAGATCGTTGGGTGATGTCACGCTGATGGCAATCCCCGCCTGTTCTGCCTGCGGCAGAAGCCAGCCGGAGCGCTCGCGCAGTAACTCGCTGAGATTAAACCACTCGCGGTTCAGGGTAAGCTGCCCGGCATCCGCCAGCGACAAGAGATGCAGTTCGTCTGTCAGGCGACTGAGCTGCGTCAGTTGCTTCATGATCATTGCCAGCTGTTGCGGTTCGGCAGGAAAGACGCCATCCAGAATCCCCTGCAGGCGGCCCATCGCCGCCGTAAGTGGCGAGCGAAGCTCATGCGCCATCGCCACATGCGAGGTGCGCAGCTCACGCTCGTAACGCGCCAGCTGCTGCGTCATCTGATTAAAATCTTCGGTAAAACGTACCAGCTCCTGTGGGGCTTCTTTTACGATTACCGCCGATCGGCCAAATTCGCCTTTTGAAACCGCTCGCGCCGCGGTAGCCAGCTGGCTGAACTGCGCCGACAGCGGACGGGCGAAACGCAGCGCCATCAGCACCATAAACGGAATCGTTACCACGACCAGCACGATCACGGTAAGCCAGTCCGACGAGGCCAGCGACGGATCGGAGAAGTTGATGCCCCACCACTGGTCCATAATCTGATGAAAGCGCACAGGATCGCTGGCAGGGTGGTGGCGCAACCGGGTGAACTCATCCAGCAGCGCGGGCGGCATCCGGTAATAGACCCAGTACGCTTGCACTGCGAAGCGCAGCCACATACAGATGGCAATGAGCACCACGCTGCCAATCGCCAGAAACAGCACCCGGATGCAGATCCAGCGCCACAATGAAGTATGCGTATCGTTCTTCATGGCTGTCTGAACCGGTAACCGACGCTGCGCACTGCCGGTAAGACATCAGAGATGCCCGCGGCTTCCAGTTTGCGACGCAGGTTATAGACGTGGGTATCGACCACCCGCTCAAGCGCATCGCTTTCCGGCAGACAGTGCTCCAGCAGAAACAGGCGGGTAAACGGACGCGTCGGAGCGCGCATCAGGGTGACCAACAGGGAAAATTCGGTCGGTGTCAGATCGAGGCGGCGCGGTGAAGCACTGTCGCTATCGACCACTGCGGTGAGCGCCACCGGGTCCACCACTAAACCCGCCCAGCGCAGGGTTTCTGCAGCGGGTACCTGACTCTGCTGGCTACGGCGCAGTACTGCCTGAACGCGCGCCACCACTTCGCCCGGATGATAGGGTTTGACCACGTAGTCATCCGCGCCATAGCGCAGTGCGCCGATGCGGTCCGGCGCATCACCCATCGCGGTTACCATGATCACCGGGGTATCGTCACGACGTCGCAGCGCTGCCAGCACTTCAGTGCCGTTCATGCCGGGCAGCATGATATCCAGCAGGATCAGATCGGGCTGCCAGCGTCTGGCGGCATCCAGCCCGCCTGGCCCATCACCGGCAATCATGACCTCATAATTTTCACGTTTCAGGTAGGCCTCAAGTACGCCCGCCGCATCAGCATCATCTTCAATAATCAGTACACGTTTTGACTGCATTTTCGGATCACCTTGACTGTTTCTTCATAAATCCCTGGTCGTTAATTGACACTCGCCTCGCATACTCCGGCCATTGACGCGGCTCTGAACCCCTCAGCTCCGCACCTGATGTGATAATGAGGAAACGTGATGATAACCGGAAAAATAACGCTGCACATGGTCTGTTTTTCGCTGGGATTCAGTGCCGCGACTGCCATGGCTGATGAGACTACGCCGCCGCCAAGCGTCACGCTGGGCATTGCAGGTATCAATGCACCACGCTATAGCGGCGCCGATAAGCAGCACTGGCAGCTGATGCCGGTGATCCAGGCACGCGACGGGGCCTTCTTTTTAGACTCACAGAAAGGCATTGGCTATGACCTGCAGGCAGATAATGGACTGTATCTGGAACATACGCTGGGCTACGGGCTGGGCCGTTCTGACCAGAATTCATCCTGGCGAGATGGGGATGACCGGCTCAGAGGCATGGGGAACATCGACGCAACGATGAACACCGCGCTGGCGCTGGGATGGTCGGTAACGCCGTGGCTGGTGCTGGAGGGCAAAGCGACGCTGCCATTAAGTGATAGTCAGGGTGTGCAGTACCGGACTTCCGTAACCCTGATCCCCTGGCAGACCAGTGACGATACCGTGGCACTGCAGGTGGCGGGACTGTTTGGCGACGGGCGTTATATGAATACCTGGTATGGCGTTAACAGCAAGCAAAGTGCGCGCAGCGGATTTGAACGCTATGACGCCGCGGGTGGATTTTATGGCACCGACACCAGCCTGACCTGGAGCCATCAGTTCACGCCTGCCTGGGCTGCCAGTGTGATCGGTGACTACAGCTGGCTGGATAAGCATGCTTCAGATAGCCCCATCGTTGCACGGCACAACGGCGCATCGGCCACCCTGGCATTGAGCTACACCTTCTGAATGGCACCATGAAGAAAAGTGAGATGCGCAGCCACCGCCTTTTGCTTGCGGCACTGATTCTGTTGTATGTCGTGGTCTATACCCTGACAGGCGTGGCGCTTAGCCTGTTGGATGCGCCGGGACGGGGATAGGGAGCGAGCGGTATAAACAGCGTGATCGGGCTGGTTATGCCGTGACTTAAATAGAAAATTAACTTTTCGTAAAGCGGTTCAGACATTAATGGTCAGCGTTAGAAGTTTCGGGTACATCCGGATGTTTTAATTATCGCTATATAAATTGATTAAGGTGGTTAATTTAGATTGCGTCATAATGCATCTTGCTAATAAATTTTTTAAAAGAGCATTGGTGTAGTTAATCTATATGGATTGGGCAAGATTTAAATATTATAAATTAAAATGTGATCTATTAAGATAGCCTCTTCGCTGTGGTAGCAGCGCATGGAATTTACAGGGGCTGAACTGATGAAAAATAAAAATAGTGCTACACCTCATGATGCTACTTTTAGACAGTTTCTTACGCATCCGGATGTTGCCAGAGATTTTATGCAGATCCACCTTCCGGAGAAATTGCTTAAAATCTGCGATCTCACCACACTGAAGCTTGAGTCCGGATCATTTGTTGAAGACGATTTGCGTCAATACTTCAGTGACGTTTTGTATAGTCTCAGAACCTCAACCGGTGACGGATATATTCATGTTCTGATTGAACACCAATCCACCCCTGACAGGCATATGGCATTCCGCCTGATACGTTATGCGGTAGCCGCTATGCAGCGCCACCTTGAAGCTGGCCATAAAAAGCTGCCTTTAGTCATACCTGTACTGTTCTATACCGGTAAGCGCACTCCCTATCCGTGGTCGACCCGCTGGTTCGACGAATTCGATGATCCGGTAGTGGCGGAAAGCCTTTATAGAGGCGCCTTCCCGCTGGTGGACATTACGGTCATCCCGGATGATGAGATCATGACTCATCGCAGTATGGCCGCCCTGACGCTTTTGCAGAAACATATTCATCAACGCGACATTGCAAGCCTGACTGACCATCTGGTCACGCTACTCATGGCCGATTATCTTTCTTCACCCCAGGTGATGACGCTGATACACTATTTACTGCAGGCTGGTGAGTCAGCTGACTACGAAGCTTTCGTTCGCGAACTGGCACAGCGGGTGCCACAACACGGAGACGCACTGATGACCATCGCACAGCAGCTTGAACAAAAAGGGATCGAAAAAGGTCGCGCAGAAGGTATCGAGCTTGGTGAACGGCGTGGTATTGAGAAAGGTCGTACTGAAGGACAGCGTGAAGCTACCCTGAAAATTGCGCGCACTATGCTACAAAACGGCCTTGATCGTAAAACTGTCATAGAAATGACCGGCCTGACGTCAGACGATCTGGCGCAAATACGACACTAATATAAACAAGAGTAAACCCGGTCATGACCGGGTTATCGTTTTGAATACCGCACCAGATAAATCATCATAATTATCAGAAAGGTGTAACCTGCATACGTCCTGAACTACAAGCCATTATTTGTCTGGCTGACGCTGCAGGAAATTCCAGGTTGCGCCCAACATGCCGGAGTCGTTGCCGTAGGTCGCGGTATCAATGCGGATATCAAGATCATATTTTGCCAGTTGCTCTGCCAGTTCCTCGAGGAACGGTTCCCGCTCGGTAATTCCACCACCGATAAATATCATCTGCGGATCGAACACGCTGAAGAGGTTATATAAGCAGGCTGCAAGATCCTGGTAGAATTTATTCACCACCTGCTGCGCGGCTTCTTCTTTGCGATCGTATGCGTCAAAGACATCTTTACCCGTGACGTCGTCGGAAGATTTTTCGATGAGCTGGCTGTAATTCTCCCGAAGCGCCGTCATGGTACAACTCTGGCTCATGGTATGGCGTTCAATATTGCTGCTGGTGGGGCGCGAAGTCAGCAGACAGCCAAACTCGCCCGCGCGGTTACGACCGCCCCGGATCAGCGCGCCGTTGCAGAAGGCCGCTCCGCCTAATCCTGTGCCGATAGTTAACATCAGAAAATCACTGAGTTTTTTTGCTTTGCCCAGCCACTGTTCAGCCAGTAAGGCGCAGTGGGCGTCATTTTCGACCGTGGCAGGCAGTGAGGTTTTTTCCGTCAGCCACTGGCTCAGATGAAACTGGTCGAAGTCCCGAATGGTGCCACCCATGGCGATATATCCAGCTTCTGCATCAATATAACCGGGCGTGCTGACGGCGATGCCAGCACAGCCGGGATTTTTCTCCAGCCAGGCCAGGATCTCATCAAGTATTTTGTCGCGTGAATTATGGGAAATATCAGCACTCTCACTGGTCAGAATATTTCCCTGCTCATCAATCACGCCCATTTTTAAAGAGGTACCACCAATATCGAAAGCTGCAATCTTCATTAACGTTCTCTGAGGTTGTTTTCATCCGATTAATTGTAGTGCTGAAAGAAAAAGGGCAGGAGGGCTGGCGGAGGCAATTTTGTCAGGAAAGGTACAGATTTATAAAGCGAGTGTTGTACAGAGGGTGTTTTGATAAACCCCGGCACACAGGGAACAGCTGTGCATGATTTTTCAGGACGTCCGATGTATTACCCGCGCTAAGAGGGTGTCTGGCAGCGCGGGCTTAATCGTCACACTGCAGTCATTGCCACTTACGCAACAGGAGACTGGCGTTGACGCCGCCAAAACCAAAACCGTTCGACATGGCATAAGTCAGCGCCGTGGGACGTGCATTGAGCGCCACCAGGTCCAGATTGCCTGCGGCTTCATCGGGATGATGGAGGTTCAGCGTCGGCGGAATAAGCTGCTGCTGCAGCGCCATCAGGGTGAATATCGCCTCAACGCCGCCTGCCGCACCCAGCAGATGGCCGGTGGCGGATTTCGTTGAGGCGATCGCGACCTGCGAATCATCGCCAAACACTGCACGAATAGCCGCCAGCTCACCGTGATCGCCAACCTGAGTTGAGGTTGCGTGTGCGTTGATATGCTGCACGTCTTCCGGGCTAATGCCCGCCTGACGCAGGGCGGTTCTCATCGCCCGTGCAGCCCCGCTGCCATCCTCCGGACCCGCGGTTAAATGGTATGCATCGGCGCTGGTGCCATAGCCGACAATCTCCGCCAGCGGTGTCGCGCCGCGTGCTTCGGCATGGGCCAGTGACTCAATCACCAGCAGGCCTGCACCTTCGGCCATCACAAAGCCGTTTCTGTCACGATCAAACGGACGTGAGGCATGGTGCGGCTGATCTTCATAGCCCACACATAGCGCACGTGCAGCCGCGAAACAGCCCAGCGTGACGCGATCAAGCGCCGCTTCTGTGCCGCCACAAATAGCAATGTCCGCTTCACCGCTTCTGATCAACCTGGCTGCATCACCAATTGCCTGAACTCCCGCCGCACAGGCGGTAACGGGCGCACCCAGCGGGCCGGTGAAGCCGTGTTTGATCGAGACATGACCCGCGGCCATGTTGGCCAGAAACGAAGGTGCTGTAAAGGGTGAGAGCCTGCGCGGGCCGCGTGCATCGGTGGTGCGCACCGCGTCGGCAATGGCACCAAAGCCGCCGACGCCTGAAGCAATAATCGTCGCGGTACGTTCACGCGTCGCCTCATCTTCAGGATGCCAGGCTGCCTGATTCAGCGCTTCTTCTGCTGCCAGCAGCGCGAATTCTATAAAGCGCGACATCTTTTTACGCTCTTTCGGCGCAATGAACGCTTCGGGGTCGTAACCTGCCAGCGGATCTTCATCGATGCCCGGCACGCTGCCACCTACTGAAATACCGGTGCCAGCAGTAAGCGTATCGGGAAGGGTACGTATACCTGATTCTCCAGCCGTTAATCGCCGCCAGACGGTTTCAACGCCACAACCCAGTGGCGAAACGATGCCCGCGCCGGTAATGACAATGCGTTGTGATGAGGCTAAGTGACTCATTGGATTACTCCCGTAGAGAGTCCGGACAGTGATTGAAATGCTGCCGCAGACAATGGATACACGCCTTGAGCGCGGAAGGTGAGACCCTGCGTAGAATGGTGCGATGGACGAACGCAGGGATGGAATAGAGCAGAGAGAGATAAGCTTAGCAGCATCAGAATCCTGAGCGATAACCAGACAGAGTGCTATCGTTGCTCTTGTGACTAAATAAGTCAATAGTCACATCATGCGCATTGTTCAGGGCGCAAGGCTACGTAACACCAGCGCTGCCAGTTGTGCAGAGGCTTCTTCAGCGTCATCAAGGCTGTACTGCAGCAGTACCGGACTGGCGTAGGGTTTGATCACCCGATAGATTGCCTCCGCCGCTTCGTCAGCCGGGGTTTTACGCTCAAACTCACCTGCTTCACGCCCCCGGCGCAGGATCTGCTGAATCAGGCTGAGCAGTCGTTCTTCATGCGCCATCGCCGACGGCCAGCGGTCACGCGACGCGACGGCAGCAATATCATAGAGTTTACGTTCGTGAAAAAAGAGTTCAGTGCCGGTGACGGAAAGCGTGCGGAACAGTCGCCGCAGTTGTTCCGATGCTCCAGGCGCATCGGCGATAGCGACTTCGACGTGCTGCATAATCATCGCAAGCCGGGTGGAGCAAATCACTTCGCCAATCGCCTGTTTTGATTCAAAAAATTTGTAGATATACGCTTTGGAAAAGCCGATAGCACGGGCGAGATCGGAGACGGTGGTTTTTTCGTAACCATAATGCGCGAAGTGCTGCATGGCAGCATCGACAATCTGGTCACGCACATTGTGCCCGGCCGGGCCGCGTGTGCCATTTTCCGTTACGGATTGAGTCATTGTCAGAACCTGGCAGATCAAAGGTGGGTGAAAAAATTCAGTGACCACTGTTAAGGGTGGTCACATTTTAGGCCCTGTTGCGATCAAAAGCCATATTTTGAACGGGCTGAATGTATGCTGGTGTTGCTGAGTGCCACCAGCCGGTTATTGGCGCAGCGTATCTATAGAGATATTCCACTGATTGAGCTTGTTATAGAGCGCCGTGCGAGAAATGCCCAGCAGCTTAGCGGACTGCCGCAGATTACCCCCCTGCGCGCGAAGGGTCTGCAGGATGCAGGCTCGTTCATTATCCTGCAACAGGCTGCTGGCCGCTGGTCTGTTTTCGGCTGCGCGCGTCACCATCGCTGGCGGCAAATCGGCAAGGTCGATGATGCTGCTCTGGCAAAGATTAACGATCCGCTCGACCAGATTTTCCAGCTCGCGCACGTTGCCGGGCCAGTGCCATGCCTGCAGGGCGTTCATTGCTTCAATGCTCACCTGCGGAGGCGTTTTATTCAGCCGCTGACACAGGGCGTGAATGAAGGTATTCACCAGATCAGGAATGTCGCTCTGGCGTTCACGCAGGGCAGGGATGGTCAGGGAGATAACATTGAGGCGATAGAACAGGTCACGGCGGAAAGCACCCTGTTCCACTGCACTGAGCAGATCGCAATGGGTTGCCGCCACGATGCGGACATCCACTTTCAGCGGATGCGCCGCTCCGATGCGCAGCACCTCACTCTCCTGCAGCACGCGTAGCAGGCTGGTCTGTGCCTCCAGTGGCATTTCGCCAATCTCATCCAGAAACAGCGTGCCACCGTCGGCCAGCTCAAATTTACCTGCCGAACCGCCGCGCCGTGAGCCGGTGAACGCGCCATCGACGTAGCCGAATAGCTCACTCTGCACCAGGTCACGCGGCAGTGCGCCGCAGTTAACCGCGACAAAGGACTCATGCGCCCGGCTGCTGGCATTGTGGATCGCCTGAGCAAACAGCTCTTTACCGGTTCCGCTTTCACCGGTCAGCAGAACGGTACTGTCACTGCGACTGCTGGCGCGGGCATCCTGAAGAGCCTTCTGCAGCGTGGGTGCCTGACCACGAATCATCTCAAAGGTATAGCTGGCGCTGACGCCGAGCACACGACGGGTAATGGCACGGATGCGCTGATTTTCCCGCAGCGACAGGATGCGACCGCCGTCCGGTGCCGGCATCAGCGAGACCAGGCATGAAACACTGGGTCTGCCATCGGGGCGGAACACCATCTCGCGGTCATTACAGCAGGGCAGTGTGAGCAATGAACCGGACTGGGGCTGCAGCACCTGATCGATCAGGGCGTTGTCGGTATCAATACCGGCAAAGATCTGACGAGCGTAGCGGTTCAGGGTTTTGATGCGCCCGTCGCGGTCGCAGACCACAACGCCCTCATTCAGGGTCTCCAGTATCGACTGCTGCTCGGCCAGCAGACGGCGTAAGGTGAGTTGCTGGCCAATTGCCTCTGCGGCAGCCTGCACGGTGCCCAGCGTATGGGCACTGAAATTGTCAGGCGTGGCGGTCAGCGTCAGTACGCCGGTCATACGACCGCTGGCATCACGGATAGGAGCTGCGGCGCACTGCCGGTTACGTTCACGCAGCGCGATTTTCCAGTTTTCTCCGCTGAGTACATAGACCAGCCGCTGCTCGCGCAGGCAGCGCGCGGTGCAGTTGGTGCCGAGTACCTCCTCACGCAGGATGCTGCCGACCGGAGTCAGGTCGCTGCCGCAAAAACTCAGTACGATGCCTTGCGCATCTGTGAGATTGATATGACCATCGGGATTGTAAGCCAGCAGGTTCTCCATCACGCTATGCGCCACAGTAATCAGCTCACTGTTATGACGCAGAACGGCGGCCAGCTCCGTTGGATCGGAGGCACTGTACTCAAAAGATACCGGATCGATGCCATGTTCGTGCGAGCGGTTCCATGACTGCAAAATACTGCGGCGGATCCAGCGCGGCTGTTCACCCTGGCTAAATGCCTGCCAGCCCCGGGCAAACCGAGCTTCCCACTGTGCCGCATCACCGCCTTCCGGCAGGCTGAATATGGCATCGCTCTCTTCTTTATTAGGCAGCAAATCATGCAGAGATTGCATTTCACTCTCCCGTGGTCGATGGAATGTCCATTTTAATGACATGTTAAGTTGACATGTAAATTTTATTTTCAATCAGGACGCGCCATCTGCGAGCGCGTTCACATAAAAGCCCGCTTTAAAACTGGCATCCACTTTGCAACGCTGACATTAACTCTCACCTGTCAAAAACAATGGGAAAGTTAAGGTGTTATGCGTAAAAATAATCTGAAGTTGTTGCTGTTCATCTGTTCCATCGCCTCATTGAGCGGGGTGATCCTCGGTTATGACGCCTCAGTGATTTCCGGCGTTATTGAGCCATTAACGGAACACCTTGCGCTAACGCCGTGGCAAAGTGGATGGGCTGTTTCAAATGTCATTCTCGGCTGTATCGTCGGCGCTGGCTGTGTCGGCGCGATCTCAGATCGGATCGGGCGTAAACCTACACTGGTGATCACCGCGCTGTTGTTTGCCGTGTCTGCGGTGGGTTCTGCGCTGGCAGATTCACTAACCGGGTTTGTGATTTACCGGCTGGTGGGTGGCCTGGCGGTCGGGATGGCGTCGGCAATTACGCCGCTCTATATCGCAGAGGTCTCACCTAAGGACTGGCGAGGGCGCATGCTTGGGCTGCAGCAGATGCTGATGGTTGGCGGTCAGGTCACGGTCTATGTGGTGAATTACCTGATTGCACGCGGTATGCCCCATGCCTGGATAGTCAGTGAAGGCTGGCGCTGGATGCTGGCGTCGGGTGTGGTGCCTTGCCTGCTGTTTCTGGCACTGGTGCCCTTTATGCCGGAATCACCACGCTGGCTGGCGTTAAACGGCAAGCGTGAACGCGCGCTGGCAGTGCTGACCCGGCTTTCGACGCCTGAACATGCGCGGCGTCTGCTGGCAGAAATCAGTGCGCCGGACGCGGATTCTGTTACCCGTCAGCAGGGAACCCGTCTGCTCCGCGACGCCAGAATGCGTTATATCCTGTTGATCGGCTGCGCGATTGCAATTCTGCAGCAGGTTTCGGGCATCAACATCCTGCTGTATTACGCACCGTCGCTGCTGCAGAACATCTCACCGGATACACAGACCTCCCTCTATCACAGCATTTTCCTCGGACTGGCGCTGCTGGTCGGAGTAGCGTTTTGTCTGAACGCAGTGGATCGCTGGGGACGGACGCGTCTGCTGCGCTGGGGAGCGCTGGGTTGCGCTGTCAGCCTGGTGATTACCGCCTGGGCTTTTATAGCGCAGATCGGTGGCCTGCTGCCGGTCGTGGGCCTGGTGGCGTTCGTACTGATTTTTGGTATGTCATGGAGTCTGGGTGCCTGGCTACTGATCTCTGAAATATTTCCCAACCGGATTCGTGCCGTCGCGATGGGCTACGCCTTTTCTTCGATGTATCTCGCCAATTTCATCGTTACTCAGACTTTCCCGATGATGAACCGTAGCCGTTTGCTGATGGATCACTTCCATGGTGCTTTTCCACTGATGCTCTGCGCCGCTGGCTGCCTGGTGGCCTTCTGGTTTGTAAAACGTTTTCTGCCTGAAACCCGAGGCATCTCACTGGAGCACATCGAGCCGCTGATGCTTTCAAAATCCCGTCGTTTTGCCGCCAAAGCGCAGGCGACATCCGGACACCCTATTCAGCCTGACTGGGCTGACAACAAAAAACAGGAGCAGTTATGAACCTTAAAACAGTACGAATGGGATTGATCGGTGCTGGCCGCATGGGCAGTTTTCATGCAGAGAATCTGGCGCTGCGGGTGCCTGGGGCACGGCTGACAGCGGTCGCCGACCTGCAACCCGGCGCAGCGCAGAAACTGGCAGACCGGCTGGGGGTGGAGAAAGCCTATACCGATATCCAGGCGTTACTCAATGACAGCGAAATCGATGCCGTTGCTATTGCTACGCCGGCTCGCACTCACGCCGAACTGGTGATCGCTGCAGCCCGGGCTGGCAAGCACGTGTTTTGCGAAAAACCGATGGCGGTAACGCTGGATGAGGCAGATCGGGCTATTGCCGCCGCACAGGATGCGGGCGTTGTGTTGCAGGTCGGCTTCAATCGTCGATTCAGTGCAGGCTTCGCCGCAGCTATTGAAGCTGTCAGAGCAGGCACCAATGGCACCACCCAGCTAAGCCGTTCGGTGACACGCGACCCTGGCCTGCGCGATCCGGCCCCGATCCCGCAGTGGACCATCTTCCTTGAAACCTTAATCCATGACTTCGACACCCTTCTGCACTTCAATCCGGGTTCCCGGCCGGTTGAGGTCTATGCGCTGGCTGATGCGCTGGTGCGTCCCGATTTTAAAGATAAGGGATTACTTGATACCGCGGTGGTGACCATCCGCTTTGATAACGGTGCCATTGCCACTGCGGAAGCCAACTTCCAGGCAGTTTACGGTTATGACGTTCGCGGTGAGGTCTTTGGCAGTAAAGGTATGCTGCAGGCGGGCAACATCAATCAGGACAACTGTGTGCGCTATCACGCCGAGGGTATTGCCATCGCAACGTCTCGAATGGATACCGATCTGCTGCGTGAGGCCTATGTTGCTGAAATGGCAGAATTCGCCCGCGCGATTCTGCACGGTGACACGCCGTGCGCTACTGGCACTGATGCGCGTAACGCGCTGGAAATTGCGCTGGCCTGTATTGAATCGGTGCAGCAACGCAAACCCATTCTGTTGGGAGAACGCTAATGGCCGGTTATCAGCTTTCAGTCTGTGCGGAGATGGTGTTTCTCGAACTGCCTTTTATCGCGCGTGTTGAGCGGATTCATGCGCTGGGATTTGGCGTGGAGATCTGGAACTGGGCCAACAAAGATATCGACGCGTTGGTGGCGACAGGTGCGCGTTTTACCTCCATGACCGGCTACCTCAACGGTAACCTGACTGATGATGATGAGATTGCAGGGTTGCTGCATAGCGCAGAAACCTCACTGGCGATTGCAGATCGTCTGAACTGCCCGAGCCTGAATCTGCATGGCACCGGGCTGGATGCTCACGGCCAGGCGGTTCGTCCGGTTGAGGTGGTTACCGGTGAGATGTGGCTTAAAGCGGCCGACACCCTGCGGCGTGTCGCTGCGCTCGGCGAGCAGGCCGGGCGGGTATTTACTCTCGAAAACCTGAATCTGGCAGTTGATCATCCGGGTACACCGTTCGCACGGGCTGCCGATACGCTGGCGCTGGTCGAAGCGGTCAACAGCCCTGCACTGAAGATGAATCTGGACCTCTATCACGCCCAGATTGGAGAGGGCAACCTGATAGAGCTGATACGACGCTGCGTCCCCGCTATCGGTGAAATCCAGGTGGCTGATGTGCCGGGGCGCATGCAGCCTGGCACCGGGGAAATTAACTATCGCGCCATTGCCCGTGCGCTGGAGCAGGTCGGCTATTGCGGCGTCGTTGCGCTGGAGGGCTGGGCCGAAGGCGACAGCGAAACAGCCCTGGCACAGTTCCGCGATCACTTTACGTTGTGAGCTCTGCCGCCGGGTATTTGCCTGTTGCCCGGCGGTTCTATCAATAATAAACCCTACAGGATTACGCGATGAAAACCAAAATGTTAGCACTGCTGCTCAGCCTGATGATCAGCGTTACCGCCTGGGCTAAAACACCTAAAATCGGTGTCGCACTGGCTAATTTCGATCTTAACTTCGTATCGATTCTGCGGACGCAGATGGTGGGTGAGATAAAAGCGCTGAAAATGGATGGGCAGTTCGTCGATGCCAAAGGGGATGTAGCTCTTCAGGTACAGCAGGTTGAAGATTTTATCAATCAGGGCGTGGATGCCATTATTCTCAACCCGGTCGATACACAGGGCGTACTGCCGATGGTGAAAGCGGCAGAAGCGGCGGGCATTCCGCTGGTGTTTGTTAACCGTAAACCGGAAGTGAAATTACCGTCCAGTATGGCCTATGTCGGTTCTGACTCTGCCCTGGGGGGTGAGATGCAGATGGAAGCGCTGGCAAAACAGATGAACTATCGGGGCAATGTCGCCATTTTAATGGGCGCATTATCAAATGAAGAAGCGCGGGAACGGACGCGTGCTGTTGAAGCGGTGATCGCTAAATATAAGCAAATGGCGGTAATCGAAAAACAGACTGCACGCTGGCAGCGTAATGAAGCGGTAGACGTAGTTTCGGGCTGGCTGCTTAATCAGCGACCGATCGAAGCAATCGCCGCCAATAATGATGAAATGGCTATCGGGGCGATTATGGCGCTGAATCAGGCGAAAAACAGCCACATTCTGGTTGCCGGGATCGATGGCACGCCAGATGGTCAGCAGTTCGTCAAAAATGGAAAGATGACGCTGACTATCTTCCAGGATGCGAAAGGGCAGGCGACGGGCGCTGTGAAAGTCGTGAAAGCGTTACTGGATAAACAGAAAGTCGAATCACTGAACTGGATACCCTATAAAACCATTACACAAAGTAATTATGCGGAGTTTGCTGCCGCTAATCAGCCATAAAAATCGCCGCTAACCTTATGATTATTTGTCGTTTCTTAAATTATTAACCAGCTGCCGGGCAGGGACGCACTCTGCCCGGCCCGTTCTGCTGGCTAGTCTGTAAAAATTTCCTTAATCGCCTGATTAACGCGTCTGTAGTGCTTCTTCGTATAAGCTGAATTATACTGTCGATAAATGAGCGGAAATTCAGTGATTTCTTAATGATTTACATAATCGATGATCAGGTTTCTTATAATTCTGATGACTGCACGCTTAGCCACATTCCTACTCAGGAGTCGCTGAGCCTCAGTATTTCTTCAGGTCGGCTTTTTGAGCAGTTACTGAATTCCGGGGGAGAAATACTGGCGCGTGATACGTTGCTGACCGAGGTCTGGGATAAATATGGCCTGCGTGGATCGAATAGTAATCTGAATCAATATCTGAGTATTGTGCGCAGGGCACTCGCGGCTTATGGCTGTGAAAATCTGATTATCACCATCCCGAAAATTGGTATACGCCTGAATACCGATATTAAAATTGAACGTCAATCAGCCCCGGTCATGGGGGTGACGGAAGTTTTAACTGATGACATATCGGAAGGAAGTATAACTGAAGGGTCTGCTGAAAACGTTGTCCTGCCTGCCACTCCGCCTGGTAATCAGCTGCCAGCTACGTCCGTTAACGTCACCCGGCGATACTGGTTTGCTTCTGTTGCTCTGATAGTGCTGGGCATGGTGCTCTGGTATTTCACGGTATCTCGTCCTGACGAGCAAATTATTCCAATGAGTGCCATTAAACTTGAAGGTGGCTGCGAAGCAGTATTATTGCAGGGTCTGGATGAGGTTGAACGACAGGCATTGGGTAAGCAAATAGTGCAAATTCTAAGGGAAAATAATCAAACCTGCGATGCGGGTCACCGGATTATTTTTGATAAAAACACCTCTTTTACTACTAAGAATTTCGGAAGAACAATTCTTTCATCGTGTAAAATTAATAGCGATGGTCATATCATCTCATGCGACAATTTTTATTATCTTGACTGGAGAATGGGATGAAGCGGAGCATTGGTATTAATATTATCTTCATGCTGGCTGCGCTATTAATGGTGACTTTTGCAGGGGTTTATTACTTAACACATCAGGCCAAAGATTTTCCTTTTCGATGCTCAGCGTTTAGCCGTTACGATCTCAGTCGTAATGATGATAAACGAATTGAGTTCGCTGTTGCCCAGGATTTACGTTTTGATAAAAAGGATTCAGGCTATCTGTTGCTGAATGGGCAGGCAACGAGCAATGACGGTGTTACTATTCTTAACAGAAGGGTTGCATTAATCAATGGCGCTAAAATTTCCGATGATACTTACCGGTATCAGATCAGCAAAGTTGTCACTTCGAATACTGATACTACCCCTGATGTCATCTTTAATAAGTTGTTAGCAGAGATCACGCTGGATCCAACGCATCTGCAGTTGGATGTCGATAAGATTGATAAAAATACCTATATTATCGGTGGGCCGATCTCCTATCTCTTTACCTGCCAGCGTTACTAAGCTCTGTAAACGGCTAATTTAGCGGTGTTCAGAATGCATGAAACCGGGAAGGGTTTATCCTGCCCGGTTTTTCTTTTAACGTTATGTCGTCAGGCTTTGCTGAGGAAAAGTATCAGGGCCAGCTCTGGAAACTCTTCAGGATATTATTAAACAGCTGAATTTCTTCATCGGTCAGGGGGGCAGCCTTTGACAAAGAGAAAATTAATACATCCTCCAGGTTTAAGGTGAAAATCGCCTGCTTTTGATAAAGCCGGATATTATCCGGGCGCAGAAAATCATAAGTAATCATGATGCCTGTGCTCAGATTATCGCCCAACACCACGGGTTGATTTGCCTGCTGCTGCCAGTCTTTCATTTGTCTCTGCAGAATAGCAAGCTGACTGCTGATATATTCTTCTGGATTGTTGTGATTGGCCAGTTTATCACGAGAAATAGTGACGGGTGGCATCGCTGAACGGGGATCCGCCAGCGTGTTCAGGGTTCGCTCGCAGTAGCCTTCCGGTAAAGTAATCATACCTTCGCTAAACCGGCAAATATTTTTATCCATGTGTAATCTCCATTTCTTTAGTTTTTTCTGTCTGGCCAAATAACTGCTCTGCGGTAACTTCACTGAGCGTACCGTTATTTAACAGGACGATTTTATCTGCACTTCTTATGGTTTCCGGGCGATGTGCAATCATGATTCGGGTGATTTTCATTTGCTTTATTGCATTGTTGATCTGTGCTTCGTTATAGATATCCAGATGACTGGTTGCTTCGTCCAGTACCAGTATTTTTGGTTCGCGGTAGAGGGCGCGAGCTAGCAGAATACGCTGCAGCTGCCCGCCAGAGAGAAACGATCCCATATCACCGACAAGGCTTTGATAGTTCATCGGCATTTTCATGATATCGCCGTGAATTTGCGCCAGGCGTGCTACACGGGTAATTTTTGCGTGGTCAGGATTATTATCAAAGAAGCTAATATTTTCACTGATCGAGCCTGAGAACAGGATGTCATCCTGCATAACACAGCCGATGCGGTTACGATGGTGTTCAAGTCCTGTCTGGGTAATGTCCATTCCGCCCACGGTGATTGTTCCACCTTCCGGGTGCAGCAGACCCAGAATGATTTTGGCCATGGTGGTCTTTCCCTGACCTGAAGGGCCGACAATCGCAACGCTTTCGCCAGCCTTAATTTCCAGACTGGCACCATTTACTACCCAGGGTTCGGTAGGTGCATAGCGGAAGCGGATATCCGTTAGTTTGATATCCTGCGACGTTTCTGTCTCATCATGCGTATCTTTACTCACCAGTACCGGACTGGCTTCTGAGCTGACTTCAGTTTCTGACAACACGATATCGGCCAGTCGTTCACCATGCATACGCAGCATTCTGAAGTCGATTACGGCGTTGATCAGACCTGCACCGCGGCTCATAAACTGATCGGAGAAGCTAATAAAGGCGGTAAGCATACCTGCAGAGAAGTTGCCATCCAGTACTTGCAGCGCAGCCAGCCAGACCAGTACGACCCTGCCTACAGAAGTGAGCAATCCCTGGGCGGAACCAAACAAAATGTTAAGCTTCTGAATCACAATGCCTTTGTTGGTCGTATCCACCAGGAAATTCATATAGGCGGAGAGACGAGGCACCTGCTTGTTATTGGTTTTTACCGCCTGGATACCGCGAAGCGTTTCCAGTAAAGAAGATTGCGTGCGGGCTGAACTGATGATTTGCTCTTCATTGGCGCGGCGAACAGGATCATAAGCCATGAAGCGTAACAGTGCATAGGCGACAAAAAGGCCAATTACCAGCCAGGCAAGCTTAGCGTTATAGATAAACAGCATCACTACTGTCACGATCGACATTACCCCATCCAGCACAGTACTAATGAAGCGGCTGGTCAGCGTACTTTGGATGGTGTTTAGCGAGCCATAGCGGGACAGAATGTCACCAACGTGACGGGATTCGAACCATTCAAGTGGCAGCTTTAACATATGGTGACAGACATTGACCGTCCACTGCACGCTGAGCTGGCTTGAGAACCAGCTCATCACCCATGAGCGCAGCGCTGTAATCATGGTCTGAAACAACGCAATCATGATAAAGCCGATCCCGAGCAAGGAGAGTAGCGAGTAATCTGCGGAGACCAGCACCATATCCATCACCCACTGCATAAAGAAGGGGGAGAGTACGCCGAAAAGCTCCAGAGCGATGGACAGGATAAGCACCTGGGCAAAGGCAGATTTCACCCCTGTCACACTGCCCACCAGCTTCATCATCGAGATGCTTTCTTTTTCTTTTTTGACCTCAAAAGTGGAGGAGGGAACCAGCTCCAGTGCAACGCCGGTGAACGCCGGTGATGCTTCTTTAAATGTCAGTTCCCGAATGCCGCGTGCAGGATCGTGAAGCGTGATCTTATTGCCGCGCACTTTTTTTAGCACAACGAAATGGTTCAATTCCCAGTGCAGAATGCAGGGCATGCGTAATTTAGACAGCTCTTCCATATCAACGCGTAACGCACGGGAACTCATATTGAGTTGTTGTGCCATGGCAATGACATCACTAAGTGTTGCACCCTTAAGCGACGTTGCGAACCTGCGACGCAGGGTGATCATGTCGATTTCATGACCGTGATAATTGGCAATCATCCCCAGACAAGCAAGACCACATTCCGTCGCCTGTGACTGACGAATCATCGGCAGGCGGTTAAACCATTTAAAATTGAGTTTCTCTAATAACAACACAGAACAGACCTTTTAATCAGAGAGAGATTTTGTGTCCAAGCGCAAAAATTGGCTCCAGCACCCATTCATAAAGACGACGTTTGTCGACGATAAAATCGGCATCCAGCGCCATACCCGGCTTGAGTTTTTCATTCTGCGCATAAGCAGTAATTGATTGTTTGTCCAGGGAGACCAGCACGCGGTACTGCTGTTCCTGAATATTGTTTTTGCCGGTTAACGTAGTGACTTCCTGAGGAGACAGAGCGGTGCGTGAAACCTCGATAACTTTTCCATACTGTTGACCAAACTTTTGATAAGGAAACGCTTTATAGCGCAGCACCACCCGCTGTCCCGGTTGGATAAAACCAATGGACTGCGTGTTTACCATGATGCGGGCGACCAGTTCAGTATTGCTTGGCAAAACTGCTATGGCTGACTGACCGGCGGTGAGCATCTGTCCATTTTTGACCATAATCATGCCGACATACCCGCTTTTAGGCGCACGTAATTCAAACGAGCGGCGCGCTTCATTTTCAGCCATCGACTGACGGTTATCAGCCAGTTGGCGCTCGATATCGTTACGCTTTTTCTCGTCATCCAGCGGTTTTTCATGCAGCTGTTGCTCGGTCTGAACAATTTTTTGCGAGATGTCCAACAGCTGACGTTGATATTCCTGGTAGCGCGCCTGGCTATCGAGCAGATTAGACTCCTGCTCTTCCATCTGACGGCTTGAGGCATACCCTTCGTTGTGCATGGCTTCCAGCTTGTCCAACTGCATTTTCGCCAGGGAAACCTGTTTCCGACGGTGTGTCAATTGCAGCTTCAGCTGCTCCTGTTGCAGTTTCAGGCTGGCGATAGTGTCGGTCAGGCCCTTCATTTCAACCTGATGAAGCTTTTCAAGCGTCACCAGATCCTGTTGAAGCCTTTCACGCTGGCCTTTCAGATTCTCGGCAATAACCTGACGAGTCTGACCTAACTGCGTTGAAACCTCTGATGACAACACCATCAGCACATCGTCTTTTTCAACATGCTGGCCCTCTTTTACCGGAATATCGACCACCGTAGCGCTTACGGGGGGCGGAATGATCAGCATGCCATTTTTAGGCAGCAGTTCTCCGGTAGAGGATTCATATTTTGTATAACTGCCAAATATAAAAAACAGCGCTGTCGCGGCAGTGATCAGCACTACAACGGAAATAACTAACCAGCGATAAGGTGGGCAATAGAGTGCCACAATGCCCAGGTTTCCACGGTTGGCTGCATCAAGTGCCTCCTGACGGAATAGTGACTGTTCCATTTATATAATCATCATGAGTAAGGGATTAACGGCACTGAAAAAAATTCAGCATGTCGATTGATAGTGATCCGGTACTTTGTGCCAGATTAATGAGGGCGTTCAGGTAATTGAAGCGAGCTTCAGCCTGATCTTTAAGCGCACTAAAATATTTTTGCTGGGCATCAAGCTCATCATTTACCGTACGGAAACCCATTTCCCGGCCATATTGAACAGACACCACTTTTTCGCGTGAAGACTCGACGGCATTTTTCTGCGCGTTGATTAACGCTTTTCCATTCGTAAGACTAAGCCATGCTGAACGTGTATCTGTAGCCGCTTTGCGTTGTGCTTCCATGGTGGAATATTTCGCTGCCTGACGGCGATAGGCTGCTTCATAAGATTGTGAAATCTGGCTGCCACCCGCGAATAATGGAATAGAAACGTTAACGCCATACTGCAGATTATTACTTTTAGAGTTAGTGCCAAAAATAGCATCATAAAGTAAATTATCGTCGTTATCGTTACGGCTCCAGTTTTTGCCATATCTGGCGTAAAGTGACACGACAGGCATATGTGCGCCATCTGCAGCCAATACATCAGCATCGGCCTGATCATTCTGAAACAGGGCAATTTTGATTTCAGTGTTACGTTGCTGGCTGGCATTAATCGCATCAGTTAAAGAAGCGTAGGGCGAAGCGTTAAGGCACTGAAAGTTTACCGGCTCGACAGTGTCCGGGCTGACACCCGATAAGCGACGAAATGCTTCTCCAGCCAGCAATAACTGACTACTCGCCTCTATTTCTTTGGCCTGAGCAAGAGCGTAATTGGCCTTAGCTTCATCCAGCTCTGTACGAGTGTTTTGTCCATTCAGAATACCGGCCTGCAGTTTTTGCTGTTGTTGTTTGAAGTTGTGACTGGCAGCTTTCGCAGCCTGTAAAACTTCCTGCTGATAGAGCACCGAAAAGTAGGCATTACTGATCGCATTTAATAACTTTTCTTCAGCTTTTTTTGACTGGGCTTCAGCGGTATTGGCAATAGCAACGCCTTTACGCCAGCCAGCATATTTACTCATATCAAACAGGGGTTGTCTGACACTGAGATCGTAACTGTGATTTGTTACACCACTTTGATATTTTTTATCCGGCTGTTCCTGACGATCCCAGTTTCCTTCGAGCGTCAATGTGGGCAACATTCCGGCCATACCCTGCCAGTATTTTTGCTGATCGGCTTCACTGGTCATCTGGCTGGATTGCAATGCAGAGTCATAGGTTAATGCGGCACGGGCAGCCTGCTGTAAGCTGGTTGCATAAGATCCAAATGGCACGCAGGACAGTACAATAAATGCAATTTTAAAATTATAAAATTTCATGATGCTCGCTGTTTCTTAAAAATTAAGCCCGAAATTAAATGAGTTGCTGGGCAAAGACATATTTAATCAAATCAGTATTAGACTGCAGCTGAAGTTTACGCATGGCGTTATATTTCTGCGTTGCAACCGTACTGATACTACGTTTACGTGCTTTAGCTATCTCCATTAAACTGTACCCGATAGCAAAAAGCCTGATTACTTCAACTTCTGCGGGTGATAAAAGAGTCTGTGCGGGCTCATCTGAAGCAGATTGCGCCAGATCTTTCATCTTTTCTGAATAAAATATTTCAGAATTCGATGAGCAAACCCAGTGCAAAGCTTCTACCAGATCCCGTATATCATCACGTTTGCTCACTATTGCATTTACCGGAATTTGCAATATTCTTTTCAAAATGGCCGGGCTATTCTGTGCCGTAAAGATAATGATTTTAAGGTTAGCATTATGGTTGTAAATTTCTTCTAGCTTTCTAACGCCGTTCAAATCATTACGTTCAAAGTTAAAGCAAAAATCAGTAATTAATATATCAGGAGGATCGCTATTCAGTTTTACAAAAAGATTTTCTGCTTCTACCGGGTATGCTGCAATGTCCAGGTTGTGAAATCCGGTTGAGAGTATTTTTTGTATTGAATAAAAAATAAAAGGACTCTCATCAGAGACACCAACTTTAAACCTCCTTCCTTTTAATGGCCTATCCACTGATAAAATCCTTTCTCAGTTTATAAAGTCTGGTAAAGGGCTCCGAAGAGCCCATATGGTTACTGATAACTAATGGTATAGGTAGCAACTGCGTTAGCACTACCAGGGGTTATTGTGGCAGCAGTCTGGTAATAACGTGCATATAAGGGCACTGTTATCAATGCTGACGACAGTGGATAAGCTGCAACTCTGTATGGTGCTGCCAGTGCAACAGGTTGCTGACTTTCATTCAGAATCTGAACACCCACTCCGCTGGCAGTTGAGGTCGAGTTCAGAGAAACTACGCCGACATCCGATAGCCCATCAGCCGCATCCCCATCCAACTGCATCATAACGTCAAAGGTACCTGAAAGAAGTGCCTCACAGTTAAGCTGAAGATTAAAAGCGGTAGATGGGCTGGTTTGTCCAATACCGGAACCCAACCCACTGCTGGTATTCGCTGTGTAACTCCCTAATGACACCCTCGGGTTAACATCGCCTGCTGCTGAGCAGGTTTGATCCCTCACAGTGATGCCGCTTTTAATATATCTGACATAAAGTTTCAGGTCATTTCCTGGTACCAATGAGCCTACATCAAATACGTTGACATAGTCCGGAAGCAAATTGGGGCCAGCCATCGAGTTTGACGTCCGCACAATCTGAAAAGGCACATTCAATGTGACATCAGTATAAGCACCGACTGTACCGCCACTGGTTAACGCGTAAGTAGCGATCTTGTTGCCGGTAGGAATATTGGCAGCGTCGGTGGACATTTCACCACCGTAACCGGTATAAATGGTTAAGCCATAACCGAGTGCATCTTCAGCAATTGTTTTACGCTTTAAGTACACTTCTCCCGTTAAACCATCAAAAAACTGTTGCAGATTATCCAGGGCACATTTGAACGTGACTGTTAAATTGCCACTATAAACGACCGTGCCCACCGGAACAGCTGCCGAAATATTTATCCCCAGTGAGCGGAAATCTAATACCGCATCAGAAAGAGATTTTTTGCACGTCAGTGTGACATCATCTGCCGCGTTCGCATTAATTGGTGCTAGCATGACGAAACCAGATACCATAATCATGATGCTGACTATTCTGGTCAGTGTCCTTCTAAAGTTAATAAACATCATAATGTCACCCGATTAACCCTGATTATCTTTGTTCATTTCGCCGTTAGACACGTAGCGAACAGGTTTTGATTGATCGCTGCTGCATGTTGTTGTGAGCCTTGCAAGGGTGTTGTTTTCACTGGAATTAACAATACCGGACTCCAGGTTAACCAGACACTTATCACTGGCTGCTTTACCCCAGGAAATATGCAGGCGGCTGACATCTTTATTTAACCTCACATAAATCTGACCACCCTGTGAAACAGTGGTGATAAGGTTACCGTCTTCATCATTAACCGTTGCACCAAATGGCAAGGCATTTCCGTTCGGCTGATTAGCCCGAATTAACAGTGGCTTTCCTTTGCTGGTTTTATAATCAAGTCTGACGACTGCACCCTCAACAGGAATAACGCGCTGCTGAGTTGATTCAAGCTCAACATCCAGTGGAATTCCTTTTGGGTCGATGGCCAGTTCGTTTATCCGGTACGGGTTAAGGTTTGGCACAATAGCTTTGCCGCTGCCGTTTAACACAATATTGGGATAGCCGAGTACACGCGCGCCCTCTGCATCTTCTGCGGTAACAACAGCATAAGTCGTAGACTGATAAGCGCTGAAATTAATGCTATCAGGTAAAGCGACTACCGCACCGCTGATACCACCCGAGGCAGTATAATAGTTTTCCCCTTTAGTATAAGACGCCGTCAGCATACTGTAGGGCGAACGGTACTGCCCACTAACTGAACCGGACTTCTCATTATCAGTATCGCGCGCTATTCCAACGTTATAGTTATATTGGTCATGTTCACCCAGAACACCATTAACTGCTGTTTGTGCATTCACACCTTGTTTATTATGTGTCGCACTTCCGGTTACATAACTTTGACTATCGCTGCCAATTGGCACCGAGAAGTCGAGTGACAGTTGAGTGTCATGCCCGCCGGTTGAATATAATAATCGGTTTGCTGATAAAGTATAGGAGACCCGACCAATTGTATTATTGTAACCCAGCTGAAATTGCGTATTTGTTCCGGCAGAATCCCAGTAATTCTGAACAAAACCAGTAAGATAGATATTCCCATATGACTCCCCAAAATTTTGGCTTGCCGTCATAGAAAAACGTTGTTTGGGGCGCGAAAGATAATTTGACGAACTGTTTTTATGATTTTTTTTATAATAGTTATTGATTTGTAATGCATTATCAAAACTGTAATAACCGGATGATGAGAAGCGGTAAGCCGCCAGAGTAAAATTCGTGTTAGTCTGAGAAACCTTCTTACTATAAGTTGCCCGATAACTTACACCTTGCTTTTTCTCATCACCATATTTTGTCTGAGCCCCAGTAATATCCAGTGAGATCGCACCAACAGGTAAACCAAATGCACCTCCCAACAGCACAGAGGTGTAGTTATCTGATCCCAGAATACCTGAGTAACCGGTCAGACTATTGCTAAAACCATGCTGAATAGTGCCCTGATAGACCGAAGGTGTATAAACCATATTGTCTTTTCGGGATACACCACCGGTCAGACTATAAAAAGTCATGCCCGGACGTTTCAGACGCGTCATCGCTGCGTAAGGAACTGAGAAACGGGTCTCACCGCCGTCAGCTTCTTTCACGGTCACGTCTAAATCACCACCGTAGCCTGTAGGATAAAGATCGGTGATATTAAAAGGGCCTGGTGAAACCGTCGTTTCATAAATTTTGTTGCCATTTTGCGATACAGTTACCTGAGCGTTGGTTCGGGCTACGCCGCGGATTTCTGGTGCATAGCCTCGCTGAGAGTCTGGCCACATCTGGTCAACTGTAGATATTTGCGCACCACGAAAAGAAAGCGTATCGAAAATTTCGCCACTGGTATTGCCTTCACCTAATAACAGCCGTGATTTTATTTGCGGAATATCACGCTGGACATAGGTATTAATTGCATCGTAATGATGATACTCGTTGTTTTTTTGACGTTGCCAGCTGAGAGAACCATCGTGACGGAACATCCATCCGCCAAGGTTAAAACCCGCCAGTGCACGGCCATAAAATGAGTCATATGGCTGACCGTGATTTACAGAGCGATAATAGTTGGTGTTATAGGTTAGCGTAAGTGCTGTTTCACCCTTATCCCAGAATTCTGGCGCAACGTAGCCGCGCGCAGATCGCAACAGATAAATTTGCGGAATTGAGATATCCATCTGCATATCGGCAGAATTGATAGCTGCATGACTCTCTTTAACTACCTCCTCCAGCGCCATACACTGTTTACCAGAGCGCAAATCTTCAGCTTGTCCCGGGCTAAAAACTGTGTCCTTAAGTGACAAGCTTTTGACCAGATCATAGGAAAGGCACGCTTTGGTACCCGCCCCTTCACGAATGACCTGAACATTTTCCCGACCAATCTGACGACCATTCAGGAAAATATCCAGCGTATAAGTACCAGGATCAATAGGGTTACCGGTTGCATAGCGGGCCACATCAACTTTAACGCCCGGTAAATTCTTCACAAATGATTCGTCAAAATCATACGAATTTTCTGCAAATGCGGCGCCTGTTGATGCAGTTAAAAAAAGCGCCAGAAAAGATCGGTAAAATATTTTTGCCGTTGGTTTATTATTTTTAATCATCCTTGCCATCATTATTACCCCTGATGAGTTACCAAAGTTACTGACTAATTTTGGCGTCTACATTGCGTGCAGCGCCATAATCATCCAGATATTGATAATGAAAGTTTGTTTTTATTTGATTTGCGTTCAATCCTTTTAGGTAGAAGCTTTTTGTTTCGCCTGGTGCAAGCATATCTCCCTTTTCACTGACTACTTTTCGCCCCGCGTTATCCTCGGCATTGATCTGTGAAACGTTGACGTAAAACGAAGAGTTATTGGTTGCTGTCAGCTGATTCGCTTTCTCCCCTTGATGCCAGATAAGACCCGACGCTGCTTCTGTGGCTTGCATCGCATCGAACCGGGCTGGGCGAAAGAAAATTTTGATGCGACTACGAATAGCCATTTGCAACTGATTTTGATTCGCAAGGCTTTTATCGCGAGGAGGGATGTCGAGTACGTTAAGCCAGAATACCGACTCTTTATCTTTGGGCAGGTTTGAACCGGTATAAACGATACGTAATGTCTGTCCTTTGTTAGCCTCCATACGGAAAACAGGCGGTAGCAAGACAAACGGTACGTTTATTTTATCCAGTGCTTCATCAGGATTTCCATTGTCAATCCAGGCCTGTACCAGCGCAGGTTGATTGCCATGGTTATCTAAGCGGACTGTGACTTCTTTTTCTGTTGCGGGGTAGATTACCCGGGTGCCGATAATCGTCACGCTGGCAAAAGCCGATGAGGTCACCGTAAAAGCCAGCAGACAGGAGATCAAAAATTTAAAACTTTTTTTTTTCATGATTTTGACAGAAATGATGATAGAGGAAGAGAGGTGGGAACAGATGCTCCCACCATAATCAATTACAGGTAATTGATTGAATAGTTCACAGCTGATAAGACGGTACCAGCAGTAGCTGCACCAGTTGCATAGTACTGAGCAGAATAGGTCAGAGTACCTGCACCAGCAGTCAGAGCGACAGTTTTTGGAGAGGTGGTCTGCTCAGTGCTACCCGCGTTCAACACGCCATTTCCGCTATCCAGCAGCTGCAGGTCAACATTCGTTGCAGTACCAGTATTGGTCAAACGACCATCAGCATTGACGTTGGCACCTTGTTCAAAGTAAGCGTACACGTCACCAGTCGTAGCTGAGCAATTGCTCAGCGCCATAGTGAAGCGAGTGTTACCTGCAGTCTGACCAGATGTGCTTAAAATACTACTTGCTACTTTAGGCAGTGTAACGGTTGCAGTGCTGCCGCCGCCGTTTACGCTTACAGTACAAGTCTGAGACGCAATATTTCCTGTGAAGTTAATGGTGCCATCTGAAGCTTCAGCAGCATTAACGTGAGCAGCAGCCAGCATCAGACCAAGAGCAACCATAGATAACTTTTTCATATACTTTCCTTTGTATAAAATAATTAATAACATCAATTAATGAACGATTTAATAATCGTTCACTTCCCTGGAGGATTCATTCCTCACAAGAGAATTAGAAAATCAGCAATCCAAATACGACTGCTGCTGCGACACCAACAATACCCATGCCAAAGGCAGACCCACTAACCGGGTTCGCTGCTGGAATGGAGTCTGGGCGCGTCCATTCAGTTTTCTCTACTGAGCTTGCGCCTAGCTGCTTAAAGAAATCCAGGATCACCGAAGTTAATGAACCACCGCTAACGCCTTCGATTTCTTTATTGTTCAATTCACGCATGTTGTTTCCTTAAGCTGTAATTACAGATGCATTAGGATCAAACTGGTTTTCAACGACCGCGTTAAACCAGCCTGCCGTGCTATCCCAGCCATTCATAGCACCATATAAAGCACCATCAACAAGACCAAGGACTGCGCCGACAATCAGACCTACACCGGCAGAGACAATACCAACGCCTAACACGCCACCGGTGCTTCCGCCACTCATTCCCCATTTAAGACCAAAAGAACTAATACCCGTAACGGCACCGACAACTACAGCACCAATAAAGTCAAAAAAACCTGCTCCTGAAACGTTTTGCATTTCAAAAGATGTTAACTCTCTCATCGATATCTCCATGTATCATTTTTTCAATATTATTATTTATGCCGCTTCTAGCGAACGGCGCTATTAGAATGGGTGGTCGTAAAAAATGAAATAGTAAAACATCCATAATTCTTCTTTTGTTATCGTAAGCAAGGATATGGCTATTATGTTTTTACACAATATTAACTACTGTGGGTATTCTGGAATTTTTTGAGCGTACATTATTCTTATGCGTGATTTAACCATTAACAGCACTGCTTATGCCTGATGCTTAAAATTATCTGGCATCCGGAAAGCGCATGCCATGAACGCGGTTCAGTGAAACTGATTCATCTATGAATAAGCTTGTGTATAAAGCCATGAGTTAATGATTTCACTTGCCTGAATGTGAAGTCATTTGAGAAGTGGAATTAAAAAGGGAAAAATCCCATTTGCCAGTTTATGGTGATTTAATCTAAGTAAATTATATTTATCAGGATAAAAAACTAAATACATAAAGATAATCAATTTAAGTATCTGTTTAATGGGTGCCGTGGTTTAATTCCTTCCATGCAATGCTGCCTGACAGCGTAACTTTAGTAAGGAGCATTAACATTGATGCCAATTTGATTTGTTTCTTTTCAGCCATGCTGGAAAATTGAGAGAGGTGTTTAAATACGTGATTTTAAAATAGCATGCTCATAACATCATCTTTCAAATGGTAATGGGAAATTCTTTTTTTAGGAAAAAAGTTATAACACTGCCCGTAAGGTGCTACAAAGTAGATTTATGTGCTAACTAAACAGCATTTGAATGGTGTAAGATCTGGTTATTGTTTCTTTTATTAGCCTGAATGTCTTTATTTATTTGTATTTGCGGTTTTGAATTTTGTTGGGTCGGTTTTATTATAGTGGAACCGATAAAGACTATTTTTAACTGCCCGAGTTATGGAGGCGAGCTCAGGTAAGCGAGTACACCAGGCGAAAGAGAAAGAGACTATAAAAAACTGATTTTACGAATTGTTGCTAATCACTGACCAATACGTCAGTTAGATTGAGTTAATTAATATGTATAGAGTGACTGAAAATCATGAACGGATCATCGATGCATTAGCAGGATTTACGCAGATTGCTAATCCAGATGAAATTTCAAGAGGCAAGCGCCGTT
This sequence comes from Pantoea sp. EKM20T, assembly GCF_011800485.1. NCBI lineage: Bacteria > Pseudomonadati > Pseudomonadota > Gammaproteobacteria > Enterobacterales > Erwiniaceae > Pantoea > Pantoea sp. EKM20T. The sequence continues at coordinate 168,530 of NZ_JAALFW010000011.1, forward strand.
ATCATTTGACTAAAGATAATGTACGTCGCGTTATGTTCATTCTTGACGGCGATTTTTTACTTAAACTTAAAGGCGAGAATAAGGTTTTGAATATCTTATCCGCTCCGTTTGTTGTCGGCGTCACTCCAGCTTTAGACGAGCCGCCAGTCTATCTGGAACGAGTCGATTATGGAAAAGTCAGTTTCATTGACTATGACGTGTTCTGGCGATTGGTTTTTGAGAAAGATCTTTTTAATGACGCAATGTCTATTTTATCAGGACAGTATTCTGATCTGATGAATTACATTCAGTTACCAAAAAGTAACTCATATGATGAAGTTATTTCTTTGATTGAAAGATGGAAAAAACTGCCGACTCATTTAAAGAAACGATTTTCAGCACTATATCTTATTGAAAATAGTTCTCATTTATCAAAAAGTTCCATTTGCAGAGTGCTCAAGGAACTAAAAGAGAAAGGCGAATTGGTACTGATTAACGGTAAGTTCACCTGAATATAATATTTGTCATCGTGAATTTTGTGATGCTGAAGGGAAAAAATGGATGTTAATGTGGTTTGTACGGATGACAATTACTTCTTCAGACTGGGCATATCAAAGGTAATTGAGGAGGCACTGCTGTCTGATGCAGAAGTAAAATTTTTATCAGGTTTTGATAGTCATAACCTGCGGCAGGCTGACTTCATCCTGATCAATGTTTCGCAATGGCGTCTTTATATGTGTCAACCCGCTTATCGCGAGCGAAAGCCTGGCAGTATCATATTGGTATTTACCGATGATTTCGGAGAGAAAATTAAAAACCCGTTACCATTTTGTTATCAATCTTTGCTTGAAGTGTCAAAAAGGGATTCGGTACGTTTAATAACTGAGAAAATAACCAAGGCCTGGTTAAACACTCAGGGAAGAGTTATGGGATATCTGCCTTCAGACTGTTTACGGTGCGAATTTGCACGTATCACCGTGGTGCAACTTCAGGTGCTTAGTTTTTTGAAGAAAGGATACAGTGTAATCCAGACAGCAAAAAGGTTAGATTTGTCAGTTAAAACAATCTATGCACATAAATATAATGTGATGAGAAAGTTCGCTCTGAAAGGAGATAAAGAATTTAATGCATTTATCAATGATGTCTCGTTGCTTGAACTTTACAAAGGAGTTATCAATGTAAATGAGATTTAACGTTGTCCAGAGGCGTAGGCTCACCCTTCTGCGCTGTTTAAATTTCCCATTTTTTATTTTTTAAGGAGTTGTCAGCTCCTGTTCAACATCGGATATAAGGTGTTTTAAATATAAAGGTTAAGCACCTTAAGGAGAGTTATATGGAAAATAATTCACGTTTAACATGCAAAGCATCGAATAATCCCTTTAAATTTATGCAGGGAGCAATGCTGAGTATGGTTTTATTACTTACAGGCTACCTGTACTGCAATTATGTCGAGGCGGCGCCATCGCAGAACGTTCCTGCGCCATCGTTGTTTAAAGAGGTCAACAATGACAAGGCGCCGGAGCAGATACGCGACCCGCGTGCGCACATTATTGTCTACCGTATTGATGAAAAAAATCCTGCCGCATCAAAACGCGTCGTTAACGTATTTGTTAATAATCAATACTATACGAGCGTAATGTCAGGTGATAGAGGGACTGAAATTAGTGTGTGTCCTGGCCAGAAAAAACTGGACGTTATGTTCAGCCAGCATGATTTTGTCCAGCCAGCAAAAATTGAAGTATCCACACCAGAGCTGAAATCAGGTGAGCGCTATTACTATCAGTTAGCGGTAAATGATCAGCAGAAAATCACGGCGCGTCTGGTGCCTGCAAAGGAAGCTGAATCTGTTTTAACCAGTCTCAAAGCACAATCACGTACGTTATCGCGTGTAGTAAATGAACGTTCTTGTTCTGAAGCGGGCGAGTCAAAACTGTTGAATCACCCGGTGGCTTCTTCACTATTAAATTCTGACAGTAGTCATGCTCAGAGCAATGCTATGAAGATAGCTGATAAAAGCAGTAACGCTCAGGGCGCTGCATACTCACTGCATTGATGCAATCTGGCACCATATTTTTTATTAATCAGTTCTGATAATGCCGTTCACTGACTCCAGAATCAAGAGTTGTGCTGGAAGCAATGTCAGGATTGCAGATTATCTCGTCATAAAATCACGGTTATTCTAAGTATATGAATATAGAGATTAAGGGTTTGTGAAAGCCTTATTTCTATTGAATTTAATCAATCCTCGTTAATTAAGAAGGTTGTTATGTTGAAAGTGAACTTGCGTGGTGTGAAGGGTATTATCTCTTCATACACTGTTGATACAAAATCTGAAAATCCTACAACGATCAAAGTTCCGCATCAGGGTGCATTAAATATAGAACTGATCGATAGCGCTACAGGACATGCTCCGCAAATGGTTGTAACCAAGCGCGTTGGCAATAATCTGCAGCTTTTCTTTAGCCAGGATGATTCTCAGCATCCTGATATTGTGCTGGAAGATTATTATGATAATGAAAACGTTCATCTGATTGGGCTGGGCGAAAACGGTCAATTTTATGAATATGTGCCGACTTCCGGCGATGTCGCTGAATATCCGCCAGCTTTAACTGAAGGTCATAGCGGTGAACAGGTATTAGGCGGTGAAGGATATGCCAGTGCCGATCCGCTGACTGCCAGTGACAACAATTTTGGTTGGTTGCCCTTTATGCTGCTGGGCGGCGCGGCAGGCGGCGTTGCTATTGGTGCGTCCGGGCGTGGTAGCAGTGGCCATGACTCTTCCGCTAAGAGTGTATCGGTGACACTTGATCCTGTTGCGGACAGTGATAATGATGGTCGTCCAGAGTTTTCCGGAACATCGAATAGCCCTGACTCACAGGTTGTCATTCAACTGCCTGATGGCACCCAGATCACGACCCAGACGGACAGTGAAGGTAACTGGTATGTGGAAGCACCGACTTCACAACCAAATGGCACCGTCACTGTTACGGTAACTGATAGTGCGGGCAATAGCGGTAGCCTGACTGAAGAGTTTACTGACACCTCTTCGCCAGAAGCGGCGGTTATAAATAGCAATGATGATGAACAAATCTCAGGTAAAGCAGAACCTGGTTCAACTGTGGTTATTTCCGATGGCAGTACCGGTGAAACCACCACGGTTGTAGTTGATGAAAATGGTGACTGGAGTATCCAGCCTAACCCTGTCAATGAAGGGGATACCGACGTAACTATCGTGGTCGTCGATCCTGCGGGTAATGTCTCTCCGCCGTCCAACGGTTCCCGACCGGACATAACTCCTCCAGATAACATCAACTCCGGCATTGTCAGTGACTCAGTCACCCTGACGGACGACGTCGGTGCGATCACCGGCGAAATTGCCAGCGGCTCGGTCACCGACGACGCGCGGCCGACTCTTTCCGGCGACGCAACCACCGACATCGATCACGTCAACATCTATGACAACGGCGAGCTCGTCGGCAGCGCAGCGGTGGACGCAGACGGCAAGTGGAGCTGGACGCCGGAGCAGGATATGGCGGACGGCACCTCTCACGACCTGACGGTTGCGGCGGTGGACGCGGCGGGCAACGAAGGCCCGCAGGCAGACGGCGACTGGAGCTTTACCGTTGACAC
>NZ_JAALFW010000012.1:0-142654 GCF_011800485.1 Pantoea sp. EKM20T
ACAGATTGTCTGATAAATTGTTAAAGAGCAGTGCGAACAGTGCGTTAGCGTCCTGTCGCGAGGTGGCGTATATTACGTTTTCCTCCTGCAGAGTCAACTTCTTTCTCAGAAGTTTTTCTCCGGCGGCGCAGTCTCCTGTGCCTCCTGACCCGTTTTCCGTTTCCGGTTTGCCGTGTCAGTGGAGGCGCATTATAGGGAACGGCTCAGATAGCGCAAGTGCAAATTGAGACTTTTTTTCTGTTCGTCTGAAATTTGCACAAAAGCGGCGTTTTTACCCCTTTTTAATGCGCGCCGGGAGCTCTGCCAGGCTATTAATCACCCAATCTGCTGCTGTTTCACCTTCAGCGGTGACCGGTTTGCCGCTGCGCACCAGTACTTTCATGCCGACACCGGCAGCCTGCCCTGCCAGCATATCTTCCAGCTTGTCACCCACCATATAAGAAGCAGCCATATCAATATTCAGTTCTTCCTGTGCCGTCAGCAGCATACCCGGCTGAGGCTTGCGGCAGTCACAGGCCTGACGGAACTCTGCTACTGTTGCTTCAGGATGGTGAGGACAGAAATAGATGCCATCCAGATCAACATCACGATCGGCCAGCGACCAGTCCATCCATTCTGTCAGCCGCATAAAGGTATCTTCAGTAAACATACCGCGCGCGATGCCAGACTGATTGGTCACAACCACCAGCGCAAAACCCATTGCCTTCAGTTGTTGCAGCGCTTCAATCGTGCCGTCAATAAACTGGAAGTCATCGATCTCATGGACATAGCCATTGTCGACATTAAGGGTGCCATCACGATCAAGAAAAATAGCGGGGACTTTATTCGCCACGTAGAAACTCCTGCTGTAAAAATTGCCGATCAGTATCGCATGATTGCTATAAAAGGGAGAATGTCAGATTGAATCACTTCCATTGATTTAGACGTCTGGATGCCTTAACATCCATCCAGCTTTTATACCGAATAAAAGCGACGAGGCTTCCCACACCACGGACAACGCAACACGATAATAAATAACATAATGATTAAACTAGAAAATATCACCAAGGTGTTTCAGCAAGGCACGCGGTCTGTTCCGGCGTTAACGGATGTCAGCCTGCACGTGCCTGCCGGACAGATTTATGGCGTTATCGGTGCTTCCGGTGCCGGTAAAAGTACGTTGATTCGTTGCGTTAACCTGCTGGAGCGCCCTACTTCGGGCCGCGTACTGGTAGACGGTGCTGATTTAACCGCACTCAACGAACGTCAGTTAACCCAGGCGCGCCGCCAGATCGGCATGATCTTCCAGCACTTTAATCTGATGAACTCCCGTACCGTCGCGGGTAACGTCTCTCTTCCACTGGAACTCGGTAATCTCTCCCGCGCTCAGATCACGGCTCGCGTAACTGAGCTGCTGGAACTGGTGGGATTATCAGACAAGCATGATGCCTGGCCCGCCAATCTGTCGGGCGGACAGAAGCAGCGTGTCGCGATTGCCCGCGCCCTGGCCAGCAATCCCAAGGTTCTGCTCTGTGATGAAGCCACCAGCGCACTGGATCCCGCGACGACCCGCTCTATTCTGGAATTGCTTAAAGACATTAACCGCCGGCTTGGGCTGACGATTCTGCTGATCACCCATGAAATGGATGTAGTGAAACGCATCTGCGATCAGGTTGCGGTCATCAGTCACGGTGAGCTGATTGAGAAAGATAGCGTCAGTGAGGTCTTCTCTCATCCTAAGACACCGCTGGCGCAGCAGTTTATTCAGTCTACGCTGCATCTGGATATTCCGGATGATTACCAGCAGCGTCTTTCTGCCACCGCCGCTGAAGGCACCGTGCCTCTGCTGCGGCTGGAATTCACCGGTAAATCGGTTGATGCGCCGCTGCTGTCTGAAGCTGCCCGCCGTTACAACGTGAATAACAACATTATCAGTGCCCAGATGGATTACGCCGGTGGCGTGAAGTTCGGCATCATGCTGGCCGAAATGCACGGCACAGAAAGCGATACCCGCGAGGCGATAGCCTGGCTGAAGGAGAATCATGTGAAAGTAGAGGTGTTAGGTTATGTCTGAAGCGATGATGTGGTTGCTGGGACGGGGCGTGTGGGAAACGCTGATGATGACCTTCGTCTCGGGCTTTTTCGGTTTTGTGCTGGGTCTGCCGGTCGGCGTTTTACTCTATGTCACCCGTCCGGGCCAGATTCTGCAGAATCAGGGACTTTATCGCGTGCTCTCCGCGCTGGTGAATATCTTCCGCTCCATTCCTTTCATTATCTTACTGGTCTGGATGATTCCTTTTACTCGCGTAATCGTCGGCACCTCAATCGGACTGCAGGCGGCCATCGTGCCGTTGACCGTTGGCGCGGCACCGTTTATCGCACGTATGGTTGAAAATGCCTTGCTGGAACTGCCAACCGGACTGATTGAAGCGTCACGAGCTATGGGCGCCACGCCAATGCAGATCATCCGTAAGGTTCTGCTGCCGGAAGCGATGCCTGGCCTGGTGAATGCTGCGACCATCACCCTGATTACCCTGGTTGGTTACTCCGCCATGGGTGGCGCGGTGGGTGCCGGTGGTCTGGGCCAGATCGGTTATCAGTATGGTTATATCGGATATAACGCCACTGTGATGAATACGGTATTGGTGTTGTTAGTGGTTTTGGTGTATCTCATTCAATTCTGTGGCGACCGCATCGTGCATGCGGTGTCCCATAAATAAGCCAGCAATATCACATTATTAAGAAGGAAAGGATATGTCTTTCAGATTCAAGAAAATTGCCGCTGTGGGTGCACTGATTGGCGCGATTGCGCTGGCAGGATGCGATCAAAAAGAGAAAGACCCTAACCACATCAAAGTGGGTGTGATTGTCGGTGCTGAGCAGCAGGTTGCTGAAGCAGCGCAGAAAGTTGCCAAAGAGAAATATGGTCTGGACGTTGAGCTGGTCACCTTCAACGATTACGTACTGCCGAATGAAGCGCTGAGCAAAGGCGATATCGACGTCAACGCTTTCCAGCACAAACCGTATCTGGATCAGCAAATCAAAGATCGTGGCTACAAGCTGGTTTCAGTGGGTAACTCCTTCGTCTACCCAATCGCGGGCTATTCGAAAAAGATTAAGTCACTGGATGAGCTGCAGGATGGCGCTCAGGTTGCCATTCCAAACGACCCGACCAACCTGGGCCGTACGCTGCTGCTGCTGCAGAAAGTGGGTCTGATCAAGCTGAAAGATGGCGTGGGCCTGCTGCCAACCTCGCTGGATATCACTGAAAACCCTAAGCATCTGAAAATCGTTGAGCTGGAAGCACCGCAGCTGCCACGCTCACTGGACGATCAGCAGATCGCGCTGGCGGTTATCAACACTACCTACGCCAGCCAGATTGGCCTGACACCAGCCAAAGATGGTATTTTCGTCGAAGATAAAGATTCACCGTACGTGAACCTGATTGTGGCGCGCGAAGATAATAAAGATGCGGAAAACGTGAAGAAATTTGTCAAGGCTTACCAGTCTGACGAAGTCTACGATGCCGCTAACAAAGTCTTTAACGGCGGCGCGGTTAAAGGCTGGTAATTCAGCTGTTCATCTCCTTAAGGGCGGCGCTATGCCGCCCTTTCTGTTATTGGGTGCCCTGCCCGACTTGTTATTTATTCTTGTCCTTGTTTCAATAACGCCACTTTTTGAAACCTGAGGATGTTGCCATGCGTTTTTTACCGCTCTGCTTGTTAGCATTGATGCTGACAGGGTGTGTTCATGAGTATCACCCGATAAGCAGCGCACCGTCCCGGCCGCAGCAATCCAGTGAACCCACCCGCAAGCCTGTGTCACGACCGGCACCGGTTAAGCTCTATACCGATGCCGCCGATCTGGTCAGCAAGCCGTTCCGCGATCTGGGTGAAGTCTCCGCTGAAGATTGCCAGATGAGTAATCAGAACTCCCCAGCCAACATCGCTACTGCACGTAAACGCCTGCAGATCAAAGCGTCACAGATGAAAGCCAATGCGGTGCTGCTGCATCAGTGTGAAATCGTCACCGGCACGCCAGGCTGCTATCGTCAGGCGGTGTGTCAGGGTTCGGCACTGAAAGTCAGCAATCAATGAGTGAATTCGCCTTTGCGCAAATTGGGGTAATCCGCTCACCATGGAAGGAGAAGTTTGCCGTGCCGCGCCAGCCAGGGCTGGTGCAGGATGGCGGCGGCGAACTGCACCTGCAGCCACCTTACAATCAGCCGGAAGCGGTGCGTGGACTGGAAGCGTTCAGCCACCTCTGGCTGCTGTTTGTCTTCCATCAGACGATGGAGGGCGGCTGGCGTCCCACGGTTCGCCCTCCCCGGCTGGGCGGCAATGCGCGCATGGGTGTATTTGCGACACGTTCAACGTTCCGTCCCAATCCCATTGGCATGTCGCTGGTTGAGCTAAAAGGTATCAGGATTGAAAAACAGCAGGTGATCCTGCAGCTTGGCAGTCTGGATCTGGTCGATGGCACCCCGGTGGTGGATATCAAACCTTATCTACCCTTTGCCGAAGCATTGCCGCATGCCCAGGCGGGTTTTGCTCAGGCGGCACCTGCGGCTGATATGCCGGTTCGCTTCTCCGCACTGGCACAACAGCAGCTTCACCAGCAGTCGCGCTACCCCAATCTGGCTCGCTTTATCAGTGAAGTGCTGGCACAGGATCCCCGTCCCGCTTACCGTCAGGGCGAAACGCAGGCGCGGGAATATGCGGCCTGGCTGATGGATTTTAATGTACGCTGGCGCATTGACGATGCCGGTACTGAAGTGATCGCTATCGACCCGCGTTAAAACCCGCTTTTGAGCCGGTGATCTCACTGGTACACTAGCCGCCAGCAAAATTCTGTCTGTGACTTTCCGATCAACTGGAACCGTAATCAATGCGTACTACTCAATATCTGCTCTCTACTCAGAAAGAGACGCCTTCCGACGCTGAAGTGATCAGCCACCAGCTGATGCTGCGCGCCGGTATGATCCGCAAACTGGCTTCTGGCTTGTACACCTGGTTACCGACCGGGGTTCGCGTGCTGAAAAAAGTCGAAAACATCGTGCGCGAAGAGATGAACAACGCGGGCGCGGTTGAGATTTTAATGCCGGTTGTGCAGCCCGCCGACCTGTGGCAGGAGAGCGGTCGCTGGGAGGAGTATGGCCCGGAACTGTTACGTATTGCAGATCGCCACGAGCGTCCGTTCGTGCTGGGTCCGACGCATGAAGAGGTGGTCACTGACCTGATCCGCAATGAGCTGAGCTCTTATAAGCAACTGCCGCTCAACCTCTATCAGATCCAGACCAAATTCCGTGATGAAGTCCGTCCGCGCTTTGGCGTGATGCGTTCACGTGAATTCATCATGAAAGATGCTTACTCGTTCCACGTTTCGCAGGAGTCGCTGCAGGAAACGTATGACGCGATGTACCGCGCCTATAGCCAGATCTTCAGCCGTATGGGTCTGGATTTCCGCGCCGTGCAGGCCGACACCGGCTCGATTGGCGGCAGCGCCTCCCATGAGTTCCAGGTTCTGGCGCAGAGCGGTGAAGATGATGTGATCTTCTCTACCGATTCTGATTACGCGGCCAACATTGAGCTGGCCGAAGCCGTCGCACCCGCTGGTGAGCGCGCAGCGCCGTCGCAGGAGATGCAACTGGTCGAGACGCCAGACGCAAAAACCATCGCGGAGCTGGTTGAGCAATTCAATGTGCCTGTTGAAAAAACAGTGAAAACGCTGATTGTTAAAGGTGCCGAAGAGAGCGGCCACGCGCTGGTTGCCCTGCTGGTACGCGGCGATCATCAGCTTAATGAGATCAAAGCGGAGAAGTCAGAGATCGTTGCGTCACCGCTGGTGTTCGCGACCGAAGAAGAGATTCGCGCCGCAGTGGGTGCCGGACCGGGTTCAATCGGCCCGGTTGGTCTGCAGATGCCTGTGATTGCTGACCGTACCGTGGCGAAGATGAGCGACTTCAGCGCCGGCGCCAACGTCGATGGTAAGCACTACTTCGGCATTAACTGGGAGCGCGATCTGCCGCTGGCCAGCGTTGCGGATATCCGTAACGTGGTCGAAGGCGATTTAAGCCCGGATGGTAAAGGTACGCTGCAGATTAAGCGCGGCATCGAAGTCGGTCATATTTTCCAGCTCGGCACCAAGTATTCTGACGCGCTGAAAGCGTCTGTTCAGGGCGAAGATGGCCGCAATCAGGTGATGAGCATGGGCTGCTACGGCATCGGCATCACCCGCGTTGTTGCGGCAGCCATTGAGCAGAACCATGACGACCGCGGCATTATCTGGCCAGCCGCACTGGCACCTTTCGAGGTTGCGATTCTGCCAATGAATATGCAGAAATCGTTCCGGGTTAAAGAGCTGGCGGAAGAGCTGTATGCCACCCTGCGTGCCAAAGGCGTTGAGGTTATTCTGGATGACCGTAAAGAGCGTCCGGGCGTGATGTTCGCTGATATGGAACTGATCGGCGTGCCACACACCATCGTCATTGGTGACCGCAATCTCGATAATCAGGAGATTGAGTACAAATCACGTCGTGCCGGTGAGAAGCAGATGATTAAGCAGGATGAAATTGTTGAATTCCTGCTGAGGGCTCTGAATAAGTAAGTTCTTAGCGTTAATCAAAGCGGGCTGAATCTGGCCGCAACAGATGAGCTCAACGCAAAGGGAACCGGGTCAGGAGAGGAAAGCGTCCCGCGCCAGGGACGGTGCGGGCCGAGCGGCCATGGATGGCTTTAGCGACTTTCCGATCTGACCCCGTTCCCTGAGCAGGCTCGATCTCTTCGCCGCTCGCCCCTGACGTTGTAAGTACTCAAACGCCCCGCCTGCGGGGCGTTTTTTATTGCACCTTGCCGCGCATCGATTTAGTTGAACTGCGGCGGGCTTTTCCTTCAAGACGGCGCTCTTTTGAGGCGCGGGTCGGCCGCGTGGCGCGCCGGGCTTTTTCCACGGTACTCAGCTCCTGGATCAGATTAACCAGACGTTGCAGCGCTGCTTCACGATTCATCTCCTGACTGCGATACTCCTGCGCCTTGATCACCACAACGCCATCACCGGTAATCAAATGATGAGTGGCGGTGAGCAGCCGCTCTTTATAAAACGCGGGCAGTGAAGAGGCAGCGATATCGAAGCGCAGATGAATGGCGGTGCTGGCTTTATTGACATGTTGTCCGCCTGCGCCCTGAGCACGAATCGCCGTCAGCTCAATCTCACTCTCCGGAATCTCAACCGAACGGGATAGCATAATCATAAGCTCGCTCCCCACACCTTAACCACGTTGACCTCCGATAACCTGTTCATCAAATTAACCTTTTGTGCTCTGATTTATTCCGCCTAAGACAGCGGAATCTGTCACTTTAGCAGTGATTCGCGCACTGTTCCTGCTTTACGCAGGCTGATTTCCTCTAAATGGCTATGATATAGTCGCCAGTTAACCAGAGTATTTACGCTCTGCCGAGGAGGGCCACGTGCAAAATTATTGTGAGTTAGTTCGCCGGAAGTATGCCGAAATCGGCAGCGGGGATTTAGGTTACATACCGGATGCGATTGGCTGCGCATTGAAGGCACTTAATGATGTTGCCGCAAATACTGAGCTAAACTCTTCTGTCAGGGAACAGGCGGCCTACGCCGCTGCTAACTTATTGGTGAGCGACTATGTTGATAAATGAAGCGTACCAACCTATCAATTGCGATGATTACGATAATCTGGAACTCGCCTGCCAGAACAACTGGATGCTGTCGCTGGAAATGAAAGATGGCGAGCAGCTTAAGGCAAAAGCCAAAGAGATCTTTTCACGTAAGAACGTTGAATATCTGGCTATCGATCTTTCCGGTGAACATCGCGAATTACGTCTCGACCATATCGCCAGCTTCACCCATCCCGAGTTGGGTACGGTGGTTGTCAGCGCAGAGTAACCTACGCATTCAGGGCGGGACCTTTCCGCCCTGTTAAACTTCAGGGCTGCAACGAACTGTAGTACGCCGCTAAATCCGCCATATCGCTGTCACTCAATCCCGCCACAAACGCCTTCATGACTTCAGCCTGCCCGCCACTGCGTTCGCCCTTTTTATAGGCCTGCAGCGCATGTTCCAGATAAGGTGCGTGCTGCCCGGCCAGGTCAGGATAGAGCGGCACCGCCGCTTTTCCTGCTGCGCCATGACAGGTCATGCAACTGCCCGCTTTCTGTGCGCCGCGCTGCGCATCACCCGCTGCCCATGCCGGTAACACGGTGACCGCTAAACAGGCGATAAGCCACTGTTTCATTATTGTTGTTCTCCTGTGCCGGATGCCCCGTCCCAGACTATCTGCCAGCCCTGCTGATCAGGGGCCGCGCCATCACGGGTGACAAAGAGAGTCGGAACGCAGACCAGCGTCTGGTTATAAAAAATTAACGGCAGCCGTTCACGCTGCCACGGCGGTATCTGCAACTCCTGCCACAGTTTTTTCATTTCCCTTCCGCCACGACGGCCCACCAGATGGACATGACCCTGTGCGTGAAACCGCACGCTGACCTGCTCATCCGGCTCAGGATAGCGCAACAGGCTCTCTGACTGGCTGGCACGCAGCGTGCCAAGGTTCTGCGGTAACGCCAGCGGCTGGCAGAGATCGGGCCATGCCAGCACGGTGTCGCGCAGTGAACTGAACAACGGCAGCCAGTAGAGCTGCTGACGGTAACGACGGAGTTCAGCCTGACCGAATCGCAGCCGGGGCTGCGCATCCTCCCGGCTCGCCATCACTTCGTCGTGGATGCGTTTCAGCGCTTCACGGGACGGCATCGCCCCACCCTGTCCGGCGATCCAGCGCCGCAATAAGGCATTAGCACGCAGCTCACTCATGGCCATTATGGGTGGAAAGTGCAGGCTGCCATCAGGCTGGATCAGCTCTGCCAGTTGCCCGGTGAGCAGTTCATCCAGCAACTGCTCCTGCTCACTGCATAACGCCGCACTGCGGGCCGCTGCCTCGGCAAAATGGGGCCAGCGCTGGTGAAGCTCAGGCAGCAGCCGCTGACGCAGAAAGTTGCGGTCGTAGCGAAGATCCTGATTGCTCTCATCTTCAATCCACGCCAGCTGATGCGCGTCGGCATAGGCTTCAAGCGACTGTCGCGTCTGATTCAGCAGCGGACGCACCAGCTGATGAGAACCCAGCGTGCGTGTCGCGGGCATCGCTGCCAGCCCGGCGGGACCACTGCCGCGCTTCAGCGCCAGCAGGAATGTTTCGCACTGATCGTCGAGGTGCTGCGCTGTGAGTAACACTTCGCCCGGCTGCAGTGCCGCACTCAGCGCCTGATAACGGGCAGTGCGGGCGGCTGCTTCAATGCCGTTTTCCCGGCCATCAACGTTAACGCGGAGCACTTCACAGGGCAGCTGCCACTGCGCGCAAATCGTCTGGCAATGGGTTGCCCAGCGATCGGCATTCGGGCTAAGCCCATGGTGAACATGCAGTGCCCGCAGGCGCAACTGAGGATGCTGCTGCTGCCAGCCGCGAAGCTGATGCAGCAGCACGGTTGAATCCAGTCCACCGCTGAATGCGACCACCAGGGCGGCATCAGGTTGCAAAAGGTTGTCAAAAGCGGGCAAAGACATGGCAGAATCCAGAAAATCGGGCCACTGAATGTCGCCCGCTGAGCGCGCTATTTTACGCCTGATAAAGCTCCAGCGGCAAACCATCCGGATCGGCAAAGAAAGTGCATTGTTTACCGGTCAGGTCATCAATGCGAATCGGTTCGCAGATAACGCCTTTATCGGCCAGCGTCGCGACGGCAGCGGCAACATCCGGCACGGTAAAGGCCAGATGACGCAGGCCACACGCTTCAGGATGACTGACCCGCGCCGGCGGCTCAGGAAAAGAGAACAGCTCAATGGTATAGCGATCCTGTAGGGCAAGGTCGCCTTTCCAGGAGTCCCGCGCTTCGCGGTAATATTCGCCCATCAGACGGAAACCCAGTACGTCACAATAGAATGCTTTGCTGCGCTGATAGTCAGAGGCGATGATGGCGATGTGGTGAATAGCGGTTAACTGCAACATGTTCAATTCCCTGATTCGGGCAGGCTGTCCGCAGACACCCTGCCGCTGATAGTCGTTTAAAGGTTTATGCGAGGTCGTTTTTCAGCACGCGGACGCGATACTCGCCCTCTTCGGTCAGGCTGGCGCCGTGAATATCCGTTTCGAAGCCCGGATAATGCCGTCCAATGCTGCACAGCATCAGCAGAAAATCGAGCACCGCGCGGCTCTTCTCAGTAATCATCTCGCCTGGCATCACCAGTGGAACGCCTGGCGGATAAGGCAGAATCATATTGGCCGACACCCGCCCGACCAGTTCGCTGAGATCCACCGTTTCGATGTTGCCCTTCACCTGCTGCTGAAACGCCTGATGCGGCGTCATCTTCATTTCGGGCAGGACATCAAATGCCTGCAGCATCAGACGCGGCAGATCGTGATGGCGGATCAGCTGATGGATCCCCTGCGCCAGTGTCTGGATGCGCATATTGCGATAGAAGTCAGGATCTTCGGCATAGAGATCCGGCAGCATGTTTTTCACCCGCAGATTGAGATCGTAGGCGCGTTTGAACTCGGTCAGACCGCGCAGCACGCTCATTGCTTTGGTTTTGTCGATGCCGATGCTGAACAGGAACAGCAGGTTATAGGGACCGGTTTTCTCCACCACGATGCCGCGCTCATCCAGAAACTTCGCCACCAGCGCCGCCGGGATCCCCTCTTCCGCCATCTTTCCCAGTTCGCTCATACCCGGCGTCAGAATGGTGACCTTGATCGGATCCAGGTACATATGATCGCGATCGGCCTGAGTAAATCCGTGCCACTCTTCGTCGCCGGGCTGGATCGGCCAGCATTGCGCTTCATCAACCTCTTCCGGCTGCCAGATATCAAAGAACCAGCTGTCAGACTCTTCGCGCAGGCGCTGGATCTCCCGACGGAAGTGCAGCGCGCGCTCCACCGAGCGATTGATCAGTCGTTTACCGGGATTGCCACGCAGCATGGCAGCAGCAGTTTCAATAGAGGAGACGATGGCGTAATTGGGTGAGGTGGTGGTGTGCATCATGTAGGCTTCGTTAAACGTCTGTTCGTCGTAGTCGCCCTTAATGTGAATCATTGATGCCTGCGAAAACGCCGCCAGCAGTTTGTGGGTCGATTGCGTCTCATACACCACTTTGCCCGGGATGCGGTCGCCACTCATGCCACTTTTACCGGCGTAGATCGGATGGAAATTGGTGTAAGGCACCCACGCTGAATCGAAATGAATCGACGGTACATCCAGTGTCTCTTTGATGTACTGGGTATTGTAGAGCAGCCCATCATAGGTGGAGTTGGTGATCACCGCATGAACCGGCCACGTGGCACGGTCGGTGGCAGCCACCTTGAGCGAAATACTCTCGCGGGTGAACTCCTGCTTCGGGATACCGCCGAGAATACCCAACGCATTGCGGGTCGGCTTCAGCCAGATGGGGATAAGATCGCTCATCATCAGCAGATGGGTCAGTGACTTGTGGCAGTTGCGATCGATCAGCACGGTGCTGCCCGCCGGTGCGGCATACATGCCGACAATTTTGTTCGACGTTGAGGTCCCGTTGGTCACCATGTAACTCTGCTCGGCACCAAAAGTGCGTGCAATGTACTCCTCCGCTTCAAGGTGCGGACCGGTGTGATCAAGCAGCGAACCCAGTTCGGTAACGGAAATTGAGATGTCCGATTTCAGGGTATTGGCCCCGAAGAAATCGTAGAACAGGCAGCCCACCGGGCTCTTCTGAAACGCGGTACCCGCCATATGGCCCGGCGTGCAGAAGGTGTACTTGCCCTCTTTCACATAGGTGAACAACGCTTTAGTCAGCGGCGGCGTAATGTGGTCGAGATAGTCATCGGTATATTGCCGGATATGCAGCGCGATATCGTCGGCGGCATTCAGCGCGTACTCAAAAAAGTGCAGCGGCATGCGCATCTCATTGACGCTGATATCCATCTGCGAGTGGGTGTTGATAAAGGCGTACAGCGGCAGGTATTCGTTGAGCTGATTAATCTCACCGCAGAGTTCCGGACTGTTGTGCGCGTCCCAGTCGAAGATGACGCCGCTGATACGCGGATTGTGCTCGATCAGTTTCAGCAGATCGTCACTGTTTTTCGGGTAAAGCAGCCTGAAGCCTTGCAGATTTAACGCCGCGTCGAGTTCGCGTAACGGTTCATCTTTATAAAACACGCCGTGCGCGCCCATGATCGCCAGAATATTCAATGCCCATCTCCCTGATTATTGTGGAACCGGACAAGCATAACCGCTAACCCGCGGAAGGTGTAGCAAGGCGGCTATCGGATGGCGCTGAAAGAGAGGGGAATAGCGTGCGGAGATAAACCGGCGGCATAAAAAAAGCGGACCGGAGTCCGCTTTTATTGATGGGGCTAAATCAGGCGTAGCCGTAGCTCATCAGGCGCTGATAACGACGATCCAGCAGCTCTTCAGTGCTAAATCCATCGAGATCGGCCAGATCGGCCAGCAGCTGCTGCTTCAGTGACTGCGCCATATCAACCGGACGGCGATGCGCGCCACCCAGCGGCTCAGGGATCACCGAGTCAATCAGCTTCAGCTCTTTCAGACGGTGAGCGGTAATGCCCATCGCTTCAGCGGCCAGCGGCGCTTTGTCAGCGCTTTTCCACAGAATAGATGCACAGCCTTCCGGCGAGATCACTGAATAGGTGCTGTACTGCAGCATATTCACTTTGTCGCCCACGCCAATCGCCAGCGCACCACCTGAACCACCCTCACCGATGACCGTACAGATCACCGGCACTTTCAGGCCAGACATTTCACGCAGGTTGCGGGCAATCGCTTCAGACTGCCCACGCTCTTCCGCGCCCACACCCGGATAGGCACCCGGTGTGTCGATGAAGGTGATGATTGGCATTTTGAAACGCTCAGCCATCTCCATCAGGCGCAGCGCTTTGCGATAGCCTTCCGGTGCTGGCATGCCGAAGTTACGGCGAATTTTCTCTTTGGTTTCACGGCCTTTCTGGTGCCCGATGATCATCACCGGACGTCCATCAAGACGTGCAATCCCGCCCACAATCGCTTTGTCATCGGCATAAGCACGGTCGCCCGCCAGCTCATCGAAATCGTCGAAGGCGTTGCGCACGTAGTCAAAGGTGTAAGGACGCAAAGGATGACGCGCCAGCTGAGCGATTTGCCATGCGCCCAAATCGGCGAAGATCTTACGGGTCAGCTCAACGCTTTTCTCACGCAGACGCTGAACTTCTTCATCCAGATTAACGTGTTTATCATCCTGACGACCAATTGAGGTCAGCGAATCGATCTTCGCTTCCAGTTCTGCAATTGGCTGTTCAAAATCCAGGTAATTAAGACTCATAATGTTCCTGTTCTAGTCAAACTCCAGTTCCACCTGCTCCGATCCAATCAACGAGCGCAGATCGTTAAGTAAACGATCGCTGGGCGAAATTCGCCACGCTGCACCAAAGCGCAGCTTCGCTCGCGCGTCGGCTCTCTGATAGTAGAGATGCACCGGAATAGTCCCTGATCGATGAGGTTCCAGAGACTGACGGAGTCGGTTTAATAGCTGGTCATCAATTTGCCTGTCCGTCAGCGAGATAGCAAGTCCGCGCGCGTATTTTTCGCGAGCTTCGTCGATGTCCATGACTTCACGAGCGGTCATTTTAAGGCCACCACTGAAGTCATCAAAGCTGACCTGTCCGCTGACGATCAGAATTCGGTCTTTCTCCAGCAACTGCTGGTATTTATCTAACGCATCGGTAAATAACATCACCTCAAGACGACCGGAGCGATCGTCCAGAGTACAGATACCAATTCGGTTGCCGCGTTTGGTGACCATTACCCGTGCCGCGATCACCAGACCGGCCGCCACGGTAATTTTACCCCGATCGGTAGGATGCATATCTTTCAGCCGCACCCCGCCAACGTAACGCTCAATTTCTTTCAGGTACTGATTAATCGGGTGGCCGGTAAGGTAAAGCCCCAGCGTTTCCCGTTCGCCATCCAGCTGCACCTGCTCAGGCCACGGCGTGACGCTGGCGTACGATTTCTCAACCTGCTCCGGCTCTTCCGCCAGTACGCCAAACATATCAGCCTGGCCAATCGCTTCCGCTTTCGCGTGCTGATCGGCCGCTTTTAACGCGTCACTGAGTGAACTCATCAGCGCAGCGCGATGCGGTCCAAGGCGATCAAAGGCCCCGGACATGATCAATTTTTCCATTACCCGACGGTTGATCTTTTTGGTGTCGGTACGGGCGCAGAGATCAAACAACTCGCGGAAATAACCGCCTTCGTTACGGGCGTCGATGATCGCTTCGATCGGGCCTTCACCGACGCCTTTGATCGCGCCGATACCGTAAACGATCTCGCCCGCGTCATTAACATGGAACTGATAGAGACCGGAGTTGATATCAGGCGGCAGGACTTTCAGTCCCATCCGCCAGCACTCATCGACCAGGCCAACCACTTTCTCGGTGTTATCCATATCGGCGGTCATGACCGCAGCCATAAACTCAGCCGGATAGTGCGCCTTCAGCCACAACGTCTGGTAGGAGACGAGTGCGTAGGCCGCAGAGTGTGACTTGTTAAAGCCATAACCTGCAAATTTTTCTACCAGATCGAAGATCTTCATCGACAGTTCCCCGTCGATGCCCATACTTTCAGCACCGTCGCGGAATACAGAACGCTGTTTGGCCATCTCCTCGGGTTTCTTTTTACCCATGGCGCGACGCAGCATATCCGCACCGCCCAGCGTGTAACCGGAGAGAACCTGGGCGATCTGCATCACCTGTTCCTGATAGAGGATGATGCCGTAGGTCGGTTCCAGCACCGGTTTCAGGCTTTCATGCTGCCACTGAATGTCGGGATAGGAGATCGCTTCACGGCCATGCTTACGGTCAATGAAGTTATCCACCATGCCGGACTGCAGTGGGCCAGGACGGAACAGCGCCACCAGTGCGATCATATCTTCGAAGCAGTCGGGCTTCAGACGCTTAATCAGATCTTTCATGCCGCGCGATTCAAGCTGGAACACCGCAGTGGTTTCCGAGCGCTGCAGCATATCGAAGCTTTTCTTATCGTCCAGCGGGATAGAGGCGATATCGATCGGCTCCAGCCCCTGCTTTTCCCGGCGCGGGTTGATCATCTTCAGCGCCCAGTCGATGATGGTCAGCGTACGCAGACCCAGGAAGTCGAACTTCACCAGGCCGGCATATTCCACATCATTTTTATCGAACTGAGTTACCGGGAACTGCCCATGCTCATCACAATAGAGCGGCGCAAAATCGGTGATCTTCGTTGGCGCAATGACCACGCCGCCCGCATGTTTACCGGCGTTACGCGTGACCCCTTCCAGCTTGCGCGCCATGTCGATCAGCGCTTTAACCTCTTCGTCCGCGTCATACATGGCGGGAAGCTGCGGTTCAGCAATAAAAGCTTTTTCCAGCGTCATGCCGGGATCGGGCGGGATCAGTTTTGAAATGCGGTCAACGAAGCCGTAAGGATGTCCCAGCACGCGGCCCACATCGCGAATGACCGCTTTCGCCGCCATGGTGCCGAAGGTAATAATCTGGGAAACCGCTTCACGTCCGTACATATCTGCAACGTGTTCGATCACCTGATCGCGCTTCTCCATGCAGAAGTCGACGTCGAAATCGGGCATCGAGACGCGTTCCGGGTTCAGGAAGCGTTCGAACAGCAGGTCAAATTCCAGCGGATCGATATCGGTGATTTTCAGCGCATAGGCCACCAGCGAACCGGCACCGGAACCACGCCCCGGCCCGACCGGCACGCCGTTGTCCTTCGACCACTGGATGAACTCCATTACGATCAGGAAGTAGCCGGGGAAACCCATCTGGTTAATAACGTTGAGTTCAATCTCCAGACGTTCATCATATTCCGGGCGTTTCTCAAGGCGTTCGGCTTCGTCCGGGAACAGGAACTCGAGACGCTCTTCCAGACCCTCACGGGATTTCACCACCAGATAATCTTCGGTGGTCATATCACCGGTCGGGAACTGCGGCAGGAAGTATTCGCCCAGCCGGACCGTGACGTTACAACGCTTAGCAATCTCTACGCTGTTTTCCAGCGCTTCCGGGATGTCCGAGAAGAGCTCGCACATCTCCTCTTCGCTGCGCATATATTGCTGAGGACTGTAGTTACGCGGACGCTTGGGATCATCCAGCGTATAGCCGTCATGAATGGCAACGCGAATTTCGTGCGCATCGAAATCTTCTGCATTGATAAAGCAGACTTCATTGGTGGCAACCACCGGTATTCCCTCTGCAATCGCCAGTTCAACTGCCGCATGCAGATAGCTCTCTTCGTCCTGACGGCCGGTACGAATCAGCTCCAGGTAGTAGCGATCGGGGAAATGTTGCTGGTAAAACGACAGGCATTGCGAAACCAGGGCATTGTTGCCGCGCAGCAGGCTGCGACCCACATCGCCGCGCCGTCCGCCCGACAGCAGGATTAATCCTTCCTGCAATTCAATCAGCCAGTCGCGGTCGATGATCGGTCCGTCCACGCCATACCCACGCTGATAGGCACGGGAGATCAGCAGCGTCAGGTTCTGATATCCGGTATTACTGGACGCCAGCACGGTAAGCTGTGTCAGCTCATCCCCCATCAGCTCACTGGCAACGTTGAAATCGGCACCAATGACCGGCTTTATCCCTGCGCTATGTGCGCCACCGTAAAATTTCACCAGGCCACAGAGGTTAGTGAAGTCGGTAATCGCGATAGCCGGCATGCCAAGGGCAGCCGCCTTCTTGATTAACGGCCCGGTTTTCGCCAGGCCATCAACCATCGAATAGTCACTGTGGACACGCAGATGTATAAAACGGGGTTCAGCCATATCAGTTTCCGGTTAAAACAGCGTCAGGCTATTAAAGCGTAAGGGTCTGGCGTGCAGCCAGTACTTCAGCATCGAGCAGCGCATTGCGTACGGGCGCAAAACTGCGACGGTGGTGCGGCGTGACGCCATACTGCGTCAGTTTTTCCATATGCAGCGCCGTCGGATAACCTTTGTGCTGCGCAAAACCATACTGCGGAAACAGCAGATCGAGTTCGGTCATCTCCTGGTCACGCGACACTTTGGCGATGATCGATGCTGCACTGATTTCGGCAACCAGACTATCCCCTTTAACTACCGCCTGTGAAGGCATTGGCAGTGCCGGGCAACGATTACCATCAATCAGCACATAATCGGGCTGAATGCCAAGGCCAGCTACGGCGCGCTGCATCGCCAGCATAGTGGCATGCAGAATGTTGAGCTGATCGATCTCTTCAGGCTCTGCGCGTCCCAGACTCCATGCCAGCGCTTTCTCTTTGATTTCGTCATACAACGCGAGGCGGCGCTTTTCAGACAGTTTCTTCGAGTCGGCCAGGCCGGTAATCGGGTTTGCCGGATCGAGGATCACCGCGGCAGTAACGACCGCGCCAACCAGCGGACCGCGCCCCACTTCGTCCACACCGGCAATCAGTCTGGCGACAGGATAGATAAAATCAGGCATTCACCAGCTCCAGTACCGCATCCGCTGCCTGCTCATCGGCGTTCCAGCGGATCTGTTGATGTAATTCATGAAACGTCTGCAGGAGTGTTTCTCGCTCAGGCCCGGCATGCAGCAGCGGATCTAACGCTGCGGCCAGGGCTTCAGGCTGACACTCATCCTGCAGTAACTCTTTGACCAGCTCACGCCCTGCCAGCAGGTTTGGCAGCGAGACGTAAGGGGTTTTGACCAGCCGTTTCGCCAGCCAGAAGGTGGCCGGCTTCATGCGATAACCGACGACCATTGGGCATTTTGCCAGCATGCACTCCAGTGCGGCAGTGCCTGACGCCAGGAGTGCGGCATCGCTCGCAATCATCGCCTCACGTCCCTGACCATCAAGCAGATGCATCGGCAGTTCGGGGGCGGTTTCGGCTTTAATCTTCTCAAACTGTTCGCGGCGACGGGCGTTGACCAGCGGCACCACGATTTCCAGCGCCGGATAGTGACGACGCAGCAACTGAGCGGTTTTCAGAAAATCGGCGCTGAGCATTTCCACTTCCGCACCCCGGCTGCCGGGCAGCAAGGCCAGGCAGAGCGCATCATCGGCAATGCCCAGATGACGGCGTGCAGCCAGCTTATCGGGTTGCAGCGGCATGGCATCCGCCATGGTGTGACCGATAAAACGACAGGGAACGTTATAGCGATCGTAAAAAGCTTTTTCAAATGGCAGGAACGCCAGCACCAGGTCGGTGTTACGACCAATCTTAAAGACACGCTTTTGCCGCCATGCCCACACCGAGGGGCTGACATAGTGGATAGTGCGAATGCCAGTGCGTTTAAGATTGCCTTCCAGCGTGATATTGAAATCGGGCGCATCAATCCCGACAAAGACATCGGGTCGGAGTTCGGTAAAACGCCGGGTGAGATCGCGACGGATTGTCAGCAGGCGTCGCAGGCGACCGAGCACCTCGACAATGCCCATCACCGCCAGCTCTTCCATCTCATACCAGGCTTCACACCCTTCTGCCTGCATCAGGGGACCCGCCACGCCGACAAAGCGTGCATCCGGATGACGGGCTTTCAGGGCACGGATCAGACCTGCACCAAGAATATCGCCGGAGGTTTCTCCGGCGACCAGGGCAATCGTTAAGGGACGCGCTGACATGGATTAACGAATTAATCCACGGGTTGAACGGGTGAAGAAATCGTAGAAAGGTTGCACTTCGCTGTGCTGCTGTGCGATGGCTTCGATCTCCGGTTTCACTTCCTCCAGCGTTCTGCCGCTGCGATAGAGCAACTTATAGGCGTTGCGGATAGCGTGCAACGACTCTTTGCTGAAGCCGCGACGCTTGAGACCTTCGATATTGATCCCGAACGGCGTAGCGTGGTTGCCCTGCGCAATAACGTAAGGCGGCACATCCTGCGCCACGCCCGAACAGCCGCCAACCATCACGTGAGCACCGATGATGCACCACTGATGTACCGCTGTCATGCCGCCAATAATGGCGAAATCATCGACCGTCACGTGACCACCCAGGGTGGCGTTGTTGGCGAAGATACAGCGGTTGCCAATCACGCAGTCATGCGCGATGTGAGCATTAACCATCAGCAGATTATCGCTGCCCACTGTGGTGACCTGGCCACCCTGCGTGGTGCCGCGATGAATCGTCACGCTTTCACGGATACGGTTACGATCACCGATCTCAACCCGTGTTGGCTCACCGGCATATTTCAGATCCTGATTCACTTCGCCAATTGAGGCGAACTGATAAATCTGATTATCTTTACCGATGCGCGTGTGGCCGTTCACCACAACATGTGACTTCAGTACCGTTCCTTCACCGATCTCAACATTCGCACCAATAAAGCAAAACGGGCCAATGTGAACGCGGGCGCCAATAATAGCGCCCTCTTCGATGACAGAACTGGGATGGATAGTGGCTGTTGGATCAATCACGAATTATGCCTCCCGGCTGCGGGCACACATCATGGTCGCTTCACAAACGATTTTACCGTCGACAGTCGCCACGCCTTTAAAGCGGGTCAGACCACGGCGGGTTTTCTCGAAAGTGACTTCCATGATCATTTGGTCGCCAGGTACCACAGGGCGCTTGAAACGGGCACTGTCGATACCGGCAAAGTAGTAGAGTTCGCCTGGCTCCAGTTTACCTACGCTTTTAAACGCCAGAATACCGGTAGCCTGCGCCATCGCTTCCAGGATCAGAACGCCAGGAAAAATCGGTTTACCAGGGAAGTGCCCCTGGAAAAACGGTTCATTAACAGAAACGTTCTTCACTGCACGCAGGTATTTGTGCTCTTCAAATTCCAGCACGCGGTCTACCAGCAGA
Organism: Pantoea sp. EKM20T; assembly: GCF_011800485.1. NCBI lineage: Bacteria > Pseudomonadati > Pseudomonadota > Gammaproteobacteria > Enterobacterales > Erwiniaceae > Pantoea > Pantoea sp. EKM20T. Next base: position 19,822 of record NZ_JAALFW010000012.1, read on the forward strand.
AACGGATAGCGGTGCGGCAGCAGCTCTAAAATCTCTTCAATTTTCAGAGTATGAGTTTCAGTAGTCAAAATACTCTTCCTGTCCTAAAAATCTGATGACATCAATAACACGGCCTGCACAGATCAAAATGATCTTCCGCAGGCCGCAAATAGGTTCTGTGGCGCCGGGCTTCCCTGCTTAACATTTTTATTATGAAAGCCGGTCAGTTTTGGGATGGCGGTTAGTCGTCTTTGCCGACCTTGCGCTCGATGGCTTTTAAGCGTTTGCTCATGTCATCGATGTTCATCACCAGCGCTGCAGTTTTGCGCCAGGTTTTGTTGGGTTGCAGCGGAATGCCTGATGAATAGACACCAGGCTCTGTGATAGGACGCATGACCATACCCATACCGGTCACCGTTACTTTGTCACAGATTTCCATATGGCCGTTAATGACGCTGGCACCGCCAATCATACAGTAACGCCCAATTTTCAAACTACCCGCCATGATCACACCGCCTGCAACCGCAGTATTGTCGCCAATAACTACGTTGTGAGCGATCTGGCACTGGTTGTCTATGATAACACCATTGCCGATCAGAGTGTTATCCAGCGCACCGCGATCGATAGTGGTGCAGGCACCTATTTCTACGCGATCGCCGATTATCACCGCGCCTAACTGCGGGATTTTCACCCAGTTACCACGATCGTTGGCATAGCCGAAACCATCAGAACCGATGACGGTACCTGACTGAATCAGGCAATCCTGACCGATTTCAATTTCGTGATAAACAGAGACGTTGGCCCAGAGACGGGTACCGCTGCCGATACGGGTTTTTTTGCCAACAAAACATCCTGCACCAATGACCACGTTATCGCCCAGCTCAACATCCGCTTCGATCACCGCATTGGCGCCAATCGCGACGTTGCTCCCGAGTCGGGCTGAGGGATCGATCACTGCACTGGGGGCAATATTTTGCGCTGGCTGTGGCGTGGTATCGAGTATTTGTGCCATACGCGCATAGGTCAGGTAGGGATCTTTCACCACCAGCGCTGCGGTATTGCACCACTCCAGATCCGCTTCCGTCAGCACCACGGCTGAGGCCTTAATCAGGGCGAGTTGCTCGCGGTAACGGCTGTTTGCAAGAAAAGTGATTTGGCCAGTTGTGGCGGATTGCATAGAAGCAATGCCGGAGATGACGATATCGCCATCTCCGTGCAATTCTGCATCCAACTGCTGGGCTAAATCAGCCAGTCGAATAGATGACATGAATTATTTAACCTGTTTCAGCACGTCAGCAGTGATGTCTTTTGCGTTTGACGCATAAGCCACCGCGTTAGCGTCGATCACGACGTCGTAACCATCGCTGTCAGCGACTTTCTTCACGGCATCCTGAATACGGCTCAGCAGCTTGTTACGCTCTTCCATCTGACGACGGCGATTATCCTGCTCAAAAGACTGGGCTTTTGTAGAGAAAGCTTCACGCTGAGACATGACATCTTTTTCCATACGGCTGCGTTCGCTCGCCTTCATGGTAGAACCGTCACGCTGCAGACGCTGCATTTTGGTTTGCAGATCGCGCTCCTGGCTCTGCAACTCAGTTGCACGGCCTTTGAACTCGTTTTCCAGCTGTTTAGCAACAGTCGCACGTTGCGGTAACTGTTGGAAAATGCTGGACACGTTTACCACTGCAATTTTGTCGGCAGCCTGAACACCAGCGGAGACCGCTAAAGCAAGACCCAGACCTGCGGCACACAACAACTTTTTCACTATAAACTCCTTACCATCAACGTTTGTGTCAGCGACACAGTGTTTGCCCCGGAACAGCAACAGGTGCTGTCCGGCAGCAATACTTCAGCTATGCATCCATGCTCAGAACATTACCAGGTTTTACCAATGTTAAACTGGAACTGCTCTGACTTGTCTCCATCGACTTTCTTCATCGGCTGGGCGTAAGAGAACACCAGCGGGCCGAGCGGTGACATCCACTGTAGCGCAACACCGCTGGATACACGGATATTGTTTGGATCGCTGTAGTCAGGAATGCCCGCCGCACGCGTTTCCGCAGTATTTTCCCAATGGGTATCCCACGCTGTACCGGCATCGACAAACACCGAGGTACGAACCGAGTTAGCATACTTCTCGCTCAGGAACGGCGTTGGCGTAATCAGCTCAAGGCTGGCAATCGCCATGGCGTTACCGCCCACCGCATCGTCAGACTTACAGACGCCATTTGGATTGGCGATTCGGCAGTTCGACGAGTTGTTATTTAAGTAGGCTGCTTTCGGTCCAATGGTGTTGGACTGGAAGCCGCGCACGGTGCTTGAACCACCGGCGTAGAAGTTCTCGTAGAACGGCATCTCTTTGCCGTCGAGACCATCGCCATAACCTACGCGACCACGGCCTAACAGCACCCAGGTACGATCCTGGTTAATCGGCACATACTGCTGAGTATCCAGCGTGGCCTTATAGAAGCTGTTATCCGAGCCCGGAATCGTCACCTTACCGTTCAGGTTGGTACGGTTACCGGACGTCGGGAAGAAGCCGCGGTCCAGGGTGTTATAAGTCCAGCCGTAGTTAAAGGTGAAGTCATCTGCTGAGAAATCACCTTCATCATTGAGCTGCTGCGGCTTGCCGACCGAGTCAAGATAACGCCACATCGCCACCTGAGGCTGCATGTTTGACAGGTCATTGTGGACATAGCCCAGACCGACACGCAGGGTGTTGTTTTCGTTAACCGGGAAGCCAAGCGTGCCATCCAGACCATAACTTTTGTTGGTATAGTCAGAAAGGTCCGCGTTATCTGCTTTAAAGTCGTTGTAGAACAGACGACCACCCAGACTGACACCATCAACGGTAAAGTAAGGGTCAGTCAGCGAGAATTCAGCATAGGTCTGGTAATCGTTCTTGGTGCCGCTGATGCCCACGGTATTACCGGTGCCCAGCCAGTTATCCTGCGTGACGCCGACCTGGAAGCTCACACCACTTTCGGTGCCGTAGCCGACGCCGAAGTTAAAGGTACCGGTGTTACGCTCTTTAACCTTGTAGACCACGTCAACCTGGTCCGGCGAACCTGGCACACGCTGAGTATCCACATCAACGGTTTCAAAGTAACCGGTACGGTTCAGACGCTCTTTACCCTGTTCAACCAGATCGCTGCCCAGCCACGCGCCTTCCATCTGACGCATTTCGCGACGTAACACGGAGTCTTTCGACGTGTCATTGCCTTCGAAACGGACGTTACGGACATAATAACGGTTACCCGCATCCACATTAATATGCAGTTTTACGGTTTTGTCGGCGTCGTTGATTTCTGGCTGTGTTGCCACGCGCGGATAAGCATAGCCGTAGCGGCCCAGCAGTTTCTTGATGTCATCTTCCATTTTCGTGACTTTGGCGCCGTTATAAAGCTCGCCCGCCGGAATCTTGGTCAGATGTTCAATTTCTGCTGAATGGCCCGCCATGCTGCCATTGACGATCACGCCTGCGATTTTGTACTGGTCACCTTCGGTGATGTTCACCGTGATGTAGATGCCTTTTTTATCAGGCGTCAGGCTGACCTGCGTTGAATCGATGTTAAAGCGTGCATAGCCACGATCCAGATAGAAGCTGCGCAGGGTTTCAAGGTCACCCGCCAGTTTCTGCTTCTGATATTTACGATCGCCGACCACGTTCCACCATGGCACTTCATCGCGCAGCTGGAAGCGGGAAATCAGCTCATCGGAGCTAAAGGCTTTATTACCGACGATGTTGATCTGCTGAATTTTTGCAGAGACACCTTCAGTAAAGACCAGCTTCAGATCCACACGGTTACGCGGCAGTGGCGTGACCACGGCTTTCACGTTGGCGGTATATTTACCTACGCTGTAGTAGAAATCCTCAAGTCCCTTCTCGATAGAGGAGATGGTGGTACGGTCCAGCGCTTCGCCGACACGGACACCTGAGGCTTCCAGATTTTGTTTGAGCTGATCCTCTTTCACCGCTTTGTTACCGGTGAAGGTAATGCTGGCAATGGTAGGACGTTCTTTGACCTGGACAATCAGCGTTGTACCGTCTCGCAGGACCTGAACATCCTCAAAGTTGCCAGTAGCGAACAGCGAGCGAATGGTATTTCTGACATCATCGTCATTCACCGTATCGCCAACCCGTACTGGCATGCTCAGCAGAGCCGCGCCGACGGCGACTCGCTGCAGCCCTTCGAAATGAATATCCTTCACTACGAAATCGTCTGCACCGTAAACGGTGGCGCTGCTAAACAGCAGCGACGCTATGAGCAACTTTTTCATCGCCATCGTTGTTATGCGTTTTCCTAACACATCCCTCGAATGTTCGCGTTCCAGCGGTTACAAACGTGAGAAATCATTGAAAAGTGCAAGCCCCATTAACAGCACCAGTAAAATTGAACCGATGCGATAACTAAAGTCCTGAACTCGCTCGGACACCGGTCCACCCTTGATCTTTTCGATCGCCAGGAAGAGCAAGTGCCCACCATCTAAAACCGGCAGAGGGAACAGGTTGATGATGCCCAGGTTGACGCTAATCAACGCCAGGAACATCAGGTAGTAAATCAACCCATACTCTGCTGACAACCCTGCACCCTGCGCAATCGAAATTGGCCCGCTCAGGTTGTTCAGCTTCACATCACCGGTTATTAACTTGCCCAGCATGGAGACGGTGAGCTTCATCAGTTGCCAGGTTTTTACACTAGCCTCACCGATAGCCGCAAACGCGCCATACTGTCTTACCGTCTTGTACTCTTCTGGCAGAGGAACAATGCGCGGAATGACACCCGCAAATCCCGCTTTACTGCCAGATTTCGCTTCTGGCGTCATCGTCAGCGCAATAGACTCACCGCCGCGATCCACCTCAAGCGCCATGCTTTTGCCGGGGTTATCCCGGACCTGCGTGACAAAAGTCTGCCACTGCGATAATGGCTGACCATCGACTTTAACGATCCTGTCGCCTGCTTGCAAACCGGCTTCACTGGCTGGCGAGTTCGCCTGCACTTCTGCCAGCGTGGTCTCAATCTGCGGACCGCGTGGCTGAATCCCTAACGCGACGACCGGATCCTGCTTATCAGGCTCAAACTGCCAGTTACGCAAATCCAGCTGTTTCTGCTGGGTTGCGTCCTCGCCAAATCGAGCCACTGTTAAGGTGGTGCTGCTGTCGCCGATTTTACCCACCAGCGCCATACGCACAGCATCCCAGTCAGGCGTTTCGATACCGTCAACAGCCTTAAGTTCCATGCCGGGCGTAATTTGAGCTTCCGCAGCCACCGAACCGTTTAAAATTTCACCGATTACCGGGCGCACGCCGGGCACGCCGTGAATAAACACAACCCAGTAGGCAAAGATGGCAAAGATGAAATTAGCGACAGGACCTGCCGCAATGATGGAGGCGCGTTGCCAGACGGCTTTGTTGTTAAAAGCCTGATGACGAAATTCGGCTGGCACGCTTTCAACGCGCTCGTCGAGCATTTTAACGTAGCCGCCGAGGGGAATCAGCGCGATGACAAATTCGGTGCCATGGCGGTCACGGCGCTGCCAGAGCGACTTACCAAAACCAATGGAAAAGCGCTCAACTTTGACGCCACAGCGACGAGCGACCCAGAAATGGCCAAACTCATGAACGGTAATTAATACGCCCAGCGCAACGATAAAGGCGACGAAACTCCAGAGTATGCTCAACATCTTTGCCTGTCCTTAAAGGGTGCGAAACACCAGCAGCAATAAACAGGCAAACACCGGCACCGCCGCAGTCAGACTATCAATACGATCAAGAATGCCGCCGTGACCAGGAATCAGATTACCACTGTCTTTGATGCCCGCTTCACGTTTAAACATGCTCTCAGTGAGGTCGCCCAGCACAGAGGCCAGCGTCGCGATAATCGCGCAAATCACCAGCGTACCGGTGGAAACCGTCAGTGGCGCCAGCGTCGCAAACAGCACTGCAATCAGCGCCGAGGTGACCAGACCGCCCAGGAAGCCTTCCCAGGTTTTGCCTGGTGAGACCTTTGGCGCCAGCTTGTGCTTGCCGAACATCTTGCCAAACATATAGGCACCTGAATCCGCTCCCCATACCAGCAGCAACACAAACAGCAACCACCAGGCACCGGCGAAGTGGTCGGTGTCATAGTGATACTGGCGCAGCGCCACCATGCCCCAGAAAAAAGGGACCAGCGTTAACACGCCAAACAGTAAGCGAAGGGGACGCGAATCGCGCCAGAAGGCCGCAGAAGCGGGATAGGAGAGCACCAGCAGCAGTGCAACGACCCACCACACCAGCGACGCCCAAAGCGATGTCGCGATCTGTGGCAGATGCACCGTGTGTTGATAAGGTGGCAGCGTAAACTGCATCAGCGCCAGCAGCAGACCACAAAGTACAGCCAGCCAGACGCGCTGTTGCCGTGATGCCATCCCTGCAAACTGACCCCATTCCCAGGCTGCCAGCATGCAGATAACGATGGTTGTCAGGGCGAAGCCAACAGGCGGTAACCAGAACAGTGCAGCTATTACCAGCGGAATTAATATCAACGCGGTAATCAGACGAGACTTCAGCAAAGGTTACCCCCAGATTGCTCAGGCGCCGCCTGGTGCAGCGCCGCCAAAACGACGCTCCCGCAGAGAGAATGCATTCAGTGCACCTTCAAAAACGTGTTCATCGAAATCCGGCCAGAGCACATCGGTAAAATAGAATTCAGCATAGGCAATCTGCCACAGCAGGAAGTTGCTAATCCGATGCTCTCCCCCGGTCCTTATCACTAAATCCACTGGCGCCAGCTCCTGCATACAGAGCTGCGACGTCAGGCTCTCTTCGGTAATCTGGTCAGGTCGCAGTAATCCTTCCTGAACCTGTTCAGCCAGTTTTTTCACGCCTTCGATAATATCCCAACGGCCGCCATAGTTGGCAGCAATGTTGAGCGTCAGGCCACTATTATTTGCGGTCAGCGTCTCAGAACGGCGAATACGTTCCTGAATACGCGGGCTGAAACGGCTGGTATCGCCAATGACGCGTAAGCGAACATTGTGTTTGTGCAGGCTCTTCACTTCACTATCAAGCGCCCAGACAAAGAGTTCCATTAACGCGGTGACTTCCTGCGGCGGACGACTCCAGTTTTCACTGCTGAAGGCGTAAAGCGTCAGGGCTTCAAGATTGTTACTGACCGCAAAGCTGACGGCACGGCGTACCGATTTAACGCCAGCTTTGTGGCCTGAAATGCGCAATTTTCCCTGATTTTTGGCCCAGCGGCCATTGCCATCCATGATGATAGCGACGTGGCGCGGACCGTTTCCCTGCTGGTCATCAGTGTTGTTGTGATTGTTAGACGACATAACGCTTAACCAATTCCTTTCATCAGAAATGCTGTGGTTTCTGAATACATTGCGCCCGATTCAAATCCCGACACACTCTCAGTGCCGGGCCACACCGAATTCGGTGACAGACCGTGAAACGCGAGCCAGCGACTATATCATTTTCACCTGAAGCGAACAAATGGCCTCATAACGATCGGCATCACGACGTGAAACGCGGCAACATTTCTGTCGCCAGCGCACGCGCAGTGCGATCGATTTCAAGGACAGCGTCCACCGAATCCGGCTCCGGACACACTTGTGCCGCCATCACCTCACTATTTAGCGCGGCAATGTCGGTGAAGAGGATCTGGTGATTCAGGAAAGCCGCGACGGCAACCTCGTTGGCTGCATTCAGCGTGGTGGTCGCCGCCTGTCCTGCATCACAGGCATCAATGGCCAGTTTCAGACAGGGGTAGCGACTAAAATCAGGTTCTGCAAAGGAGAGCGCCGACATGCGGGTAAAATCCAGCGGCGTCACGCCTGCATTGATGCGCGAAGGCCAGGCCATGCTGTGGGCAATCGGCGTACGCATATCAGGAGAACCTAATTGAGCCAGCACGCTGCCATCGCAGTATCGCACCATGGAGTGAATCACCGACTGTGGGTGGAGTATCACTTCCATCTGCGCTGCGCTGGCATTAAACAACCAACGGGCTTCAATGTACTCAAGACCTTTATTCATCATGGTGGCCGAATCGACAGAGATTTTTCTCCCCATCGACCAGTTCGGATGTGCACAGGCCTGATCTGGCGACATGGCGCTGAGATCCGCTAAATCTGTGTCACGAAAAGGACCACCCGATCCCGTAAGGATAATCGACTCAATGCCATTATCCCGCAGGTCAGCGTAACCTAACTGATGCTGGATGGTAGCCGGTAAACTCTGAAAAATGGCGTTATGCTCGCTGTCGACCGGTAGTAACTGTGCGTTATGATGACGCACGGCCTCCATAAACAAACGGCCGCAGGTGACAAGCGATTCTTTGTTGGCCAGCAGCACCGTTTTTCCGGCGCGAATGGCCGCCAGCGTCGGCAGCAAACCCGATGCGCCAACGATCGCCGCCATCACCTGATCCACCTCATCCAGCGCGGCCAGCTCACAGGCTGCCTGAACGCCGGAGAGCACTTCAGTATTGACCCTGATTGCTCTCAGTCGCTCACGCAACGCAGCGGCGGATGCCTCGTCTGCCATGCAGGCGAAGCGCGGTGTAAAGGCCGCACACTGCTCGGCCATCAGCGCCACGTTATGGCCGGCAACCAGCGCCGTAATCTGATAAAGCGCCGGGTTGGCGCGCACCACCGCCAGCGTACTGGTGCCGATAGAGCCGGTGGATCCCAGCAGAGTTAATCGCTTCATGAAGCTATCCGTGTGAAGTCAGCGTGCCCACAGGCACAATGTAAAACGCCGCCAGATGTCGCATTCATACGAATACCTCTCTGTACGGCGTTTTGTCCGGCAATGATGGGATTAGAAATCCATCAGCTCCGTCTCTTTTTCTGACAGTGCAGCATCAACTTTCTTGATGTACGCATCGGTCATTTTTTGCACTTCATCCTGCGCACGACGTTCGTCGTCTTCGCTGATCTCTTTATCTTTCAGCAGCGCTTTGATTTTATCGTTGGCATCGCGACGGACGTTACGTACCGACACACGGCCCTGCTCGGCTTCGCCGCGCACGATTTTAATCAGATCTTTACGACGCTCTTCTGTCAGCGCAGGCAGCGGAACACGGATGTCGGTACCGGCTGAACTTGGGTTCAGACCGAGATCGGACTTCATGATCGCTTTTTCGACTGCCGGACTCAGTGAACGATCAAACACGTTGATTTTCAGCGTGCGTGAATCTTCCACAGTGACAGAAGCCAGCTGACGCAGTGGCGTCGGCGTGCCGTAATATTCGACGACGATGCCGTCGAGCAGCGAAGGTGAAGCACGACCGGTGCGCACTTTGCTGATGGTGGTTTTGAATGCTTCAACGCATTTTTCCATGCGCGTGTCAGCATCTTTTTTGATGTCGTTAATCACGTTGAAACCCTTGGATTCGGTTTGACCTGGCCAGTTCCGGCGTAACCGGAAGCGGGATCGATAATCATCGATAATCCTGACTGGTGCGCGATGCATTATCATCGCGCTGACAGAATATACCTTATTTTATCTCGCCTCGGGTATTAATGCGTAATCAGGGTGCCTTCTTTTTCACCCATCACTACGCGACGCAGTGCGCCAGGCTTATTCATGTTGAAAACACGGATAGGTAATTTGTGGTCACGCGCCAGGGTAAAGGCCGCAAGATCCATCACTTTCAGCTCCTGATCCAGCACTTCAGCATAGGTCAGTTGCTCATACAGCGTTGCGTCCGGGCTTTTCACCGGATCCGCAGAGTAGACGCCGTCCACTTTGGTCGCTTTCAGCACGACGTCCGCTTCAATCTCAATGCCGCGCAGACACGCTGCAGAGTCAGTGGTGAAGAACGGGTTACCGGTACCGGCGGAGAAGATCACCACGCGGTTGTTACGCAGCAGGCTGATTGCTTCTGCCCAGCTGTAGTTGTCACAGACGCCATTCAGTGGAATCGCTGACATCAGGCGTGCATTCACATAGGCGCGGTGCAGTGCATCACGCATCGCCAGGCCGTTCATCACGGTTGCCAGCATACCCATGTGGTCACCCACAACGCGGTTCATGCCGGCCTGCTGCAGGCTCGCTCCACGGAACAGGTTCCCTCCGCCAATCACCACGCCAACCTGGATGCCCAGTTCAACCAGCTCTTTTACCTCTTGTGCCATGCGGTCAAGCACACTCGCGTCGATACCAAAACCTTCAGCGCCTTGCAGGGCTTCGCCGCTGAGTTTAAGCAGGATACGTTGATAAACAGGTTTTGCGTTGGTCGCCATGGTCAGTTCTTCCTGGAAGATTGGGTGTAAAGGAGAAGTAAATTCTGATCGATCATCCGCTTACCGCAATGAAATTGCTATTGGGATGAAACTGAAAACGTATCTGTTGCGATTCACAGACAAAAAAGAACCGCCATCTGGCGGTTCTTTCAAAGCATTAAGACTGTTTGGACATTGCTGCAACTTCTGCAGCGAAGTCAGACTCAACTTTCTCGATGCCTTCACCAACTTCGAAGCGGATGAAGTTGATAACGTCAGCGCCCTGCTCTTTCAGAGCCTGGCCAACGGTTTTGCTTGGGTCGATAACGAAAGCCTGACCAGTCAGAGAGACTTCGCCGGTGAATTTCTTCATACGGCCTTCAACCATCTTCTCTGCGATCTCTTTTGGCTTGCCAGACTGCATCGCGATGTCCAGCTGAACCTGGTACTCTTTATCAACCACGTCAGCAGAAACGTCTTCTGGCTTAACGAATTCAGGCTTGCTTGCCGCAACGTGCATCGCGATCTGTTTGATCAGATCTTCGTTAGCGCCTTTGGTTGAAACCAGAACGCCGATACGTGCGCCGTGCAGGTAGCTGCCCAGCTCTGCGCCTTCCAGGATAGCAACGCGACGGATGTTGATGTTCTCACCGATTTTAGCAACCAGTGCAACGCGCTCTTCTTCGAACTGCGCTTTCAGAACTTCAACGTCGGTAACGCGATCAGCTGCAGCCACATCCAGAACTTTGTCTGCGAACGCCTGGAAACCGCCATCTTTTGCAACGAAGTCAGTCTGGCAGTTTACTTCCAGAATCACGCCGTAGTCGCCAACGATCTTGGTTTTGATTACGCCATCAGCAGCAACGTTGCCTGCTTTTTTCGCTGCTTTGATTGCGCCAGACTTACGCATGTTCTCAATCGCCAGCTCAATGTCGCCATTCGCTTCAGTCAGCGCTTTTTTGCAATCCATCATGCCAGCGCCAGTACGCTCACGCAGTTCTTTTACCAATGCAGCGGTAATGTCAGCCATTCCAGAATCCTCGGTTCGTGCCTGTGTACGTTTGCACCAGCAGACACTTATTTGCGGAAAATTTACTCTGTCCCGCCGTCCGGTTGGGGGCGTAACAGACTTAGATAAAATAAAGGGGCCAGTATAGGCCCCTTACAGATCACATCTGAATGCTAAGGGCTCTTATGCAGAGCAAACCTTATTAAGCGTTTTCTAAAGACGCTTCTTCAGCTTGCTCAGCCAGGTCCTGAGAGCGGCCTTCGCGAACGGTGGTCGCAACGGCAGTCAGGTACAGGTTTACAGCACGGATTGCATCGTCGTTACCTGGGATAACGAAATCAACGCCATCTGGATCTGAGTTGGTATCAACGATAGCAAATACCGGGATACCCAGGTTGTTTGCTTCTTTGATTGCGATGTGTTCGTGGTCAGCATCGACAACAAACAGCGCGTCTGGCAGACCGCCCATATCTTTGATACCGCCCAGGCTGTTTTCCAGCTTGGCCAGCTCACGCGCACGCATCAGCGCTTCTTTTTTGGTCAGTTTGTCGAAAGTACCATCCTGAGACTGAATCTCCAGATCTTTCAGACGCTTGATTGACTGACGCACGGTTTTCCAGTTAGTCAGCATGCCACCCAACCAGCGGTGGTTTACGAAGAACTGGTCGCAGCTCAGTGCAGACTCTTTTACCGCCTGAGCAGCAGCACGCTTAGTACCTACGATCAGGATCTTACCTTTACGGGAAGAGATCTTGTTCAGTTCAGCCAGAGCTTCGTTGAACATAGGTACAGTTTTTTCCAGGTTGATGATGTGAACCTTGTTACGAGCACCAAAGATGAATGGCTTCATTTTTGGGTTCCAGTAACGGGTCTGGTGACCGAAGTGAACACCAGCCTGGAGCATGTCGCGCATGGAAACAGTTGCCATGATAAAACCTCTAAAGTTTGATTGGGGTTGGGCCTCCATGTATCCCATACGACCGACCTCTTTCAAGGCACCCCGGCGTATGTGTCGATACATGTGTGTTTTATTACACATAATGAGAGTTATGCGTTTCCTGCTGACCGAAACGGCCATACAGAGAATCGTCGGCGCGCTTTATACCACAACCAGCCCAGGGACGCCAATAAATGATCGCTGACGGAGGTCAGCGCGTTCTCTATTTGGCAGCCCATTTGCTGGCTGCTAACATGACAGCACAGAACTTATTATTGTCGAAAATTTCGACAACTGCGGATTAATTTAATGGCAATTTCAATTAAAACCCCTGAAGAAATCGAAAAAATGCGCGTCGCGGGCCGACTGGCCGCCGAAGTGCTGGAGATGATCGAGCCTTACGTAAAACCGGGTGTGACCACCGGTGAACTGGACCGCATCTGCCACGATCACATTACTCAAAAGCAACAGGCCGTCTCCGCCTGCCTCGGCTATCACGGCTTTCCGAAGTCGGTCTGCATCTCGGTGAATGAAGTGGTGTGCCACGGGATCCCCAGCGATGATCGTCCGTTAAAAGATGGTGATGTAGTGAATATCGATGTCACCGTAATTAAAGATGAATACCACGGCGATACCTCAAAGATGTTTATCGTCGGTAAGCCGACCATTCAGGGCGAACGCCTGTGCCGTGTCACGCAGGAGAGCCTCTATCTCTCACTGCGTCTGATCAAGCCCGGCATCCGCCTGCGCGAACTGGGCCGCGCCATCCAGAAATATGTTGAAGCCAACGACTTCTCTGTGGTGCGCGAATATTGCGGTCACGGTATCGGCAAGGGTTTCCATGAAGAGCCTCAGGTGCTGCATTACGATGCCGATGATGGTGGCGTGGTACTCCAGGCGGGCATGACCTTTACGGTAGAACCGATGGTCAATGCCGGGGATTACCGCATCCGCACCATGAAAGATGGCTGGACGGTAAAAACCAAAGATCGCAGCTTGTCCGCGCAGTATGAGCATACTATTGTGGTTACGGAGAACGGCTGTGAGATTTTAACCCTGCGCAAAGACGACACGCTGCCCGCTATGCTTGTCGCCGAAGGGTAATTCCCCCATTACAGATCAAGCCGGCGCTGAGCCGGCTTTTTTTTGGCTAAAAAAGAGAAGAGCTGCATGAGCGTGAGTCTGTCAGAAGATGTGAAAAACGGTCTGGTCGATTCGCCAGCCGAATGGGGTGACGACCAGCTGACGCGTGACATTCTGAAGCCGCGGCTGGAGCAGTTTCAGCAACATCTGGCCGCCGCGTTTGATGCCGGTGAACCCGTTGAGCCGCTGATTGATGCCCGCACGCTGTTTATCGATCGGCTGCTGCGTCGCCTGTGGCGCTTCTTTGGCTTTGATGAGATGCCGGCTATCGCTCTGGTCGCCGTTGGCGGCTATGGCCGTGCCGAACTGCATCCGCTCTCTGATATTGACGTCCTGATCCTGAGCCGCCAGCCGCTGAATGAACAGGCTGCGCAGCGCACCAGCGATCTGTTAACGCTGATGTGGGACCTTAAGCTGGAAGTGGGTCACAGCGTCCGCACGCTGGAAGAGTGTCTGCTGGAGGGGTTATCTGACCTGACCGTTGCCACTAATCTGATTGAGTCACGCATGCTGACCGGCGATGTGGCGCTGTTTCTGGAATTACAGAAAAACATCTTCAGCGATGGTTTCTGGCCCTCATCCTGCTTTTTCGCCGCCAAAATTGAAGAGCAGCAGGAGCGCCACAAGCGTTATCACGGCACCAGCTATAACCTTGAACCGGACATTAAAAGCAGCCCCGGTGGCCTGCGGGACATTCATACGCTGCAGTGGGTCGCCCGACGCCATTTTGGCGCCACCACGCTGGATGAGATGGTCGGCTTTGGTTTCCTCACCGACGCCGAGCGCAGCGAACTCAACGAATGTCAGGCATTTCTCTGGCGCATCCGCTTTGCCCTGCACCTCTCCCTGCCCCGCTACGATAATCGCCTGCTGTTTGATCGCCAGCTCAGCGTGGCGCAACGCCTGAATTATCAGGGCGAGGGCAATGAGCCGGTCGAGCGGATGATGAAAGATTTCTATCGGGTCACGCGGCGTATCGGCGAACTGAATCAGATGCTGCTGCAGCTGTTTGATGAGGCGATTCTGGCGCTCTCCACCAGCGAAAAGCCCAGGCCTATTGATGACGATTTCCAGCTGCGTGGCGATTTGATCGATCTGCGCGACGAAACGCTGTTCCGGCGAGAGCCGCAGGCAATCCTGCGCATGTTCTACGTCATGGTGCGTAATGACAGCATCAAAGGGATCTACTCCACCACCCTGCGTCACCTGCGCCATGCGCGTCGTCATCTTAAACAGCCGCTGTGTCAGATTCCGGAAGCGCGCCGCACCTTTATGTCGATTCTGCGCCATCCCGGCGCGGTCAGCCGGGCGCTGGTGCCAATGCATCGATATAGCGTGCTGTGGGCTTATACGCCGCTGTGGGGCCATATCGTCGGACAGATGCAGTTCGATCTGTTTCACGCCTACACCGTAGATGAGCACACCATTCGGGTGCTGCAGAAGCTGGAAAGTTTTGCCAATGAAAGCACCCGCCCGCAGCATCCACTGTGCGTCGAGTTATGGCCGCGCCTGCCGCAACAGGAGCTGTTGCTGATGGCCGCGCTGCTGCATGACATTGCCAAAGGGCGCGGCGGCGATCACTCTATTCTCGGCGCGCAGGATGCGCTCGACTTTGCTGAAATGCACGGTCTCAACTCACGTGAAACCCAGCTGGTGGCCTGGCTGGTGCGTCATCATCTGCTGATGTCGGTGACAGCACAGCGGCGCGATATTCAGGACCCGACGGTGATACAGCAGTTCGCCGAGGTGATGCAGAATGAGAACCGGCTGCGCTATCTGGTTTGCCTGACCGTAGCCGATATCTGTGCCACCAATGAAAGTCTGTGGAACAGCTGGAAGCAGAGTCTGTTGCGTGAGCTCTTTTTCGCCACCGAGAAGCAGTTGCGACGCGGCATGGAAAACAGTCCGGATCTGCGTGAGCGGGTGCGTCATCATCGCCTGCAGGCGCTGGCGCTGCTGCGGATGGACAACATCGATGAAGAGCGTCTGCACCAGATCTGGAATCGCTGCCGCGCTGACTATTTCCTGCGCCATACGCCGAATCAGATCACCTGGCATGCCCGCCACTTACTGGTTCACGACCTGAAAAAACCGCTGGTGCTGGTCAGTCCGCAGGCCACGCGCGGCGGGACCGAAATCTTTATCTGGAGTCCCGATCGCCCGCACCTGTTTGCCGCCGTTGCGGGTGAACTCGATCGCCGTAATCTCAGCGTGCACGATGCGCAAATCTTTACCAGCCGCGACGGCATGGCGATGGATACCTTTATTGTGCTGGAGCCGGATGGCAGCCCGCTCTCTCCGGATCGCCATCCGATGATCATTCAGGCGCTGGAGCAGGCGATAACCCAGTCAGAGTGGGCGCCGCCGCGTACCCGCCGTCCGTCGGCCAAACTCAGGCATTTCAGCGTCGATACCGAGGTCAATTTCCTGCCGACGCATACCGATCGTCGCAGCTATCTGGAACTGGTGGCGCTGGATCAGCCAGGCCTGCTGGCGCGGGTCGGTGAAGTCTTTGCCGATCTCGGAGTCTCACTGCATGGCGCACGCATCAGCACCATCGGCGAGCGGGTCGAAGATTTGTTTATTCTGGCCAACAGTGAACGTCAGGCACTGGACGAAGAAATGCGAAAAGCGTTGCGACAACGGTTGACAGAGGCCCTTAATCCAAACGATAAAGTGTGACCAGACTCGATTTGTAAACATTAATCTCTTTACTTGTGTCGGGGTATTGCCCGGCATCGCACATGACAGATCAGGAAAAAAATATGCAACAGTTACAGAGCGTTATTGAATCCGCCTTCGAACGTCGCGCTGACATCACACCCGCCAGCGTCGACAGCGAAACCCGTGATGCCATCAACCAGGTGATCGCCCTGCTGGACAGCGGTGCACTGCGCGTTTCTGAGAAGATCGACGGCGAGTGGGTAACGCATCAGTGGCTGAAGAAAGCCGTACTGCTCTCTTTCCGCATCAATGACAATCAGGTGATGGAAGGTGCAGAAACCCGCTTTTACGACAAAGTGCCGATGAAGTTTGCTGGCTGGGATGAAGCACGTTTCAAAGAAGCCGGTTTCCGCGTCGTGCCGCCTGCGGCTGTGCGTCAGGGTGCCTATATCGCCCGCAACACGGTGCTGATGCCTTCTTACGTCAACATTGGCGCCTTTGTGGATGAAGGCACCATGGTGGACACCTGGGCGACCGTTGGCTCCTGTGCACAGATTGGTAAAAACGTTCACCTTTCTGGCGGCGTGGGTATCGGTGGCGTGCTGGAGCCGCTGCAGGCGAACCCGACCATCATCGAAGATAACTGCTTCATTGGCGCGCGCTCTGAAATCGTTGAAGGCGTGATTGTTGAAGAAGGTTCCGTGATCTCAATGGGCGTTTACATCGGTCAGAGCACCAAAATCTATGACCGCGAGACCGGCGAAGTGCATTACGGCCGTGTTCCTGCGGGATCCGTGGTGGTCTCAGGTAACCTGCCCTCTAAAGATGGCAGCTACAGCCTCTACTGTGCCGTAATCGTGAAGAAAGTGGATGCGAAAACGCTTGGCAAAACAGGTATTAACGAGCTGCTGCGCACCATCGACTGATTTAAGCGACGGGCTGGTTTCCAGCCCGTCATCTTTTCTTTACAGTGATTCCTGAACAACATGCTTCGCGTCGCGAATTAACTGGTGCGTTTAGTTTTTATCCAGGTCATAATCCGCGCCAGTTAAATCCTGTCGCGCAATGTTCATCCCGCTTATTTATGTCTACAGTTGACGGACGTCATGAACAAGTCTGCGCGCTTCTCACTTTTGATGGAAACAACGCTATGTATGACAATCTGAAAAGCTTAGGTATCAGTAACCCGGACGACATTGACCGCTACAGCCTGCGTCAGGAAGCCAATAACGACATTCTGAAAATCTACTTCCGCAAAGATAAAGGTGAGTTTTTCGCGAAGAGCGTCAAATTCAAATATCCGCGCCAGCGCAAAACGGTTGTTGCCGATCACGCGACCCAGGGCTACAAAGAAGTTCAGGAAATCAGCCCGAATCTGCGTTATGTCATCGATGAACTGGACCAGATTTGCCAGCGCGATCAGGTTGAAGTGGATCTGAAACGCAAAATTCTGGATGACCTGCGTCACCTGGAAAGCGTGGTTTCTCACAAGATCACTGAAATTGAATCGGATCTGGAAAAATTAACCCGTAACGGTCGTTAATTCCCTGCCCGACCAGAGAGGCCAGCATTGCTGGCCTTTTTTATGCCGCAAATCTGCACTTCAGCCCTGCTCATCCAGTTGCAAAGCGACATAGAGCAACAGCCTGTCATCAAAATGGCCAAGATTCAGTCCGGTCAGTTCAGAAATCCGGTTCAGCCGGTATTCCAGCGTATTACGATGAATGAACAGCGCACGCGCGGTGGCGCTCGGCTGGACGTTATGGGTGAACCAGGCGATCAGCGTACGGCGCAGCAAGCCGTTGTTATCCATGCTCTTGAGCTTCGCCAGTGGCCGGGCGAGCTCATTGGCCTGCCAGCCACCCCGCAGGCTGTCGAGCAGCACGGGCAGCACCAGATCCTGATAAAAATAGCTGCGCACCTCGGGCATACGTTGCTTGCCCACCATCATCGTGGTGCGCGCCGTCCGGTAAGAGCGTGCGATGCTGCCGGGTCCGGTAAAGAAGTTGCCCAGCGCGATACGCATCCGAAGATGACCGCTCTCTTTCATCCGCTGTAGTAACTGCTCTACGCGGCGGCGATGATCTTCCTGATCGTGACGCCCATGCCCATTAAGGGCCGGTTTCAGCACCACCATTTCGGTCAGTGACACAATCGCGATCAGATTGTCCCGCTCCGGCGTGGTCAGCAGCGTTTGCAGCTGCTGTAGCTCTGACATCGCGC
This sequence comes from Pantoea sp. EKM20T, assembly GCF_011800485.1. Lineage (NCBI taxonomy): Bacteria > Pseudomonadati > Pseudomonadota > Gammaproteobacteria > Enterobacterales > Erwiniaceae > Pantoea > Pantoea sp. EKM20T. The sequence goes on from NZ_JAALFW010000012.1 coordinate 38,001, forward strand.
TGTCGACACCGAGCTGACCACTATCCACTTCCACCACGGCGACCACACGCGGCTGATTGAGATCGATCCCGAGCCGCTGCGCCCATTCGGTCAGCTGTGGCGACAGGGTATCGCTGCGGATCAGGTTCAGCACCAGCTCTTCACGCAGACGGCTGTCCTGCGCCAGCATATGCAGCAGCCGGGCCTGCTCCAGCATCATCTCTGCGGTCATGCAGACCAGCTCGCCATAATGCCGCAGCGCCAGCGGCTCACCGGTCAGGCCGATCACCCCGACGATGTCACCATCAATGCGCAGCGGCAGGTTAATGCCAGGCCGCACGCCATGGAGATGTTTAGCCACGGCCTCATCGATGTCGACAACGCGCCCCTGAGAGAGCACCAGCAGTGCACCTTCGTGCAACTCCCCAATACGTTCCCGGTCACCGCTGCCGATAATCCGGCCCCGCGCATCCATCACGTTGACATTGCTGTCAATAATTTTCATGGTGCGCGCCACGATATCCTGTGCCAGCCGGGCATCAAGGTGATAGGTAGCCATCCATTACTCCTGAAAAGAGGGGGGAGAAACAGAATACGCATGCACAGCACGCAGAACATTGTGCAATTGCACAGAGCCAGGCCGTCATTTGCCGAATTTGCGGTGAGCATCACACTCTGACGAGGCAGAAAGTGGACATAAAAAAGGCGGACCGCAGTCCGCCTCTTCATCCGTTGCTGTTCGCTTACTGCATCAGCAGATAGATACTGCTGTCGCCGCGTTTCACATTCAGCGCCAGAACGGACGGCTTGCTGTCGAGAACTTTGCGCAGCTCACCCAGGTTGGTCACTACCTGCTGGTTAACGCCCTGGATCACATCGCCCTTTTTCAGGCCGATACGCGCCGCAGCACTGCCCGGTTTCACGTTATCAACCCGGACACCTTTGGTACCCGCTTCGATATTGCTGAGATCGGCGCCTTCAATGCCAGTGTAGATGGTCGCGGACTGCACTTTTGACTGGCTGCTCTGCTGCAACTTAACAGAGACATCGACCGGTTTGCCGTCACGCAGCAGCCCCAGTTTCAGGGTGGTGCCAACCGGAAGTGAGCCCACTTCCGCACGCAGCGAAGCAAAGCTGCTCAGCGGTTTACCGTTCATCGACACAATGACGTCGCCCGCCTTAATACCGGCTTTGGCGGCCGCTGAGTCTGGCAGCACCTGGCTGACAAAGGCACCACGTTGTGCGTCGACCTTCATCGCTTTTGCCAGCTCAGAGTTCAGCTCAGTCCCCTGCACGCCCAGCTCGCCGCGTTTCACCTGACCAAACTCGACCATCTGTGCCGTCAGGTTTTTCACCATGTTGCTGGGGATAGCAAAGCCGATACCGATGTTGCCGCCATCGGGCGCCAGAATGGCGGTGTTAATCCCGATCAGTTCACCGTTGAGGTTAACCAGCGCACCACCGGAGTTGCCCCGGTTAATGGCCGCATCTGTCTGGATAAAGTTTTCGTAGTTTTCCACGTTCAGGCCACTGCGTCCCAGCGCGGAGACGATACCTGAGGTGACCGTTTCACCCAGACCATAAGGGTTGCCGATCGCCACGGTATAATCGCCGACGCGCAGGTTGTCAGAGTCAGCGATTTTGACTGCGGTAAGATTTTTGGCTTCCTGCAGCTGAATCAGGGCAATGTCAGAGCTGGGATCTTTACCGATGACTTTGGCGTCATAGCGACGACCGTCGCTGAGCTGTACCTGAATTTTGGTGGCATTATTCACGACGTGGTTATTAGTTACCACATAGCCTTTGTCAGCGTTAATGATGACACCCGATCCCAGAGCACGGAATTTTTCCTGCTGTGTATCAGGCACTGGCGCGCCGCCGTTACCGCCTGCACCGTCGCCGTTCTGGCACATCGGTGAACCCTGGAACGGGGAACCATCCTGGCAGAATGGCGAATTGTCGCCAAAGAATTGCTGAAATTGCTGCGGCATACGCGGGGTTTTCACCGTGGTGGTCCCCTCGACGCTGATACTGACCACAGACGGCATCACCTTCTCCAGCATCGGTGCCAGACTTGGCTGTTGCAGGCTATCGGAAGAGGCCGTTTGCGCAGCAGAAACAGTAACAGGGGCGAGCGCCATGCTCAGGCTCAACGCCAGCGCACTTAACATTAAGGTCTTTTTTTTCATTTTTCGTTTCTCAATAAGATTACTGTTCAGACCATTGCTGTGGTCGAAAGGTGAGATAAATGTTTTAGCGCGAAGTTCCTTTAAAAGTTTAAGGCAAAAGTAAAAATTTATTCGCGCTCTTTACAATTGGCGGCTTATTCTACCGCCATCAGTCGTCGGTACTCATCCCAGGCATAGAGATCGGTCATACCACTGATATAATCCTGAATGAGCCGGAAGCGATAATAACGTTCCCACAACAGACGCTGATATTTATGTTCTACAACCAGATTACGCATCTTATGCAAATAGGCTTTACGGTGTTTACCCGAGAGCTTATGAAAAAGCCGGGTTTCGATCGGATGCTGACGCAGGAAATCTTCATTTATCAGCGTGGTAAAGGCTTCGTAATTAAGGCGCATCAGCGGCTGATAGATCTCCAGCAGCCCTTTAATCACCCGGTAACCCTGCAACTCCAGCTGCTCTACTTCAGAATGATTAAAGACCTGCTGGCGCGCAACGGTTTTAAACAATTGCAGTAAGCGGCCCTCTTCACCCTCATCTTCCAGTAGTGCATGGTTAAAACTTCCATCGAATATAGCAGGGAGATTATCAACAAAACGTTTCACCGCATAGCTTACCAGTACGCTCTGAACATTTACGCGGAGTGACATAAAAAATTGATCGCTGCGGCTTCGGCGTTTTTTACTGCAGGCTTCACGCCAGGCTTCGCCAATAGTCCGGCTGAAAGCGTCATTATTTTTAACCGGCCCCCAGGCTTTATTGAGAAACTCATACAAACTTTCAACATTAAAGATATCTTTTTCTACAGCGTCGTCCAAATCGGCAATACAATAGGAGATATCATCCGCAGCTTCCATTATATAAGTCAGCGGAAAACGGTGGTGTTCTTCCATATTGGTGGCAGCACGCAGGTCGGCAATATAATCCTGCTCAGAGAGATAAAACCCAGGCTTCTTCATGAGTACGCTAAATTCGGCGGGCTTTTCCCCCTGCCACCAGGCAGGCGCGGTATATTTCAGGATGCAGGCGACCTGAGAATAACTGAGATTCAGTTGCAGCAGCGTATGCACCATCCGGATCGCCTGCGCATTGCCTTCAAAGTGACAGAGATCCTGGCGGATCATGGCGTTGAGTTGATCAAAGGCTTTACGCTGTGCTTCTCCTTCCACGCCGGCCACCAGCGGATCAACCAGCTCGGCAGAGAGGTTCTCTTCAAACCAGTCGTTAATCGCCGCCTCGCCAAAATGGCCAAAAGGTGGATTACCGACATCATGCATCAGACAGGCCATCTCAATCAGACTTTCAAACGCGCCTTCCAGCTCATCAAGACCATACTGCGCCAGCCCGCCCTGCATCTTCAGGGTTTGCAGGATCTCTTTGGTGATGTAACGCCCGGTCTGCTGCACCTCCAGCGAATGCGTCAGGCGGGAACGAACGGCAGCGTTACGCTCCAGCGGAAACACCTGCGTTTTTTGCTGCAAACGCCGGATTGCGGCGGAGTTTATAATCCGTCCGCGATCGCTCTCAAAATGGCGCGTAATGTAATATTCGCCTTCCGGTTCCTTGCGGCTGTTATAAGGGCGCGAGAAGCTGATCTTCTTCCTGAAATTAATCGCTGACATGGATTACCCCTTATTTTTTCGTGAATTAATCCCCTGAATGCCATGGTAGACTATGCCCTAAATTTTGATTCTTTACATTAGCGGAACTCACTATGAAAGCAGGCATTATTGGCGCGATGGAGCAGGAAGTCACACTGCTGCGCGACAAAATTGAAAACCGTCAAACGCTGTCGCTGGCGGGTTGTGAAATTTATACCGGCACCCTGCAGGGCGTTGAGGTGGCTCTGCTGAAATCGGGCATTGGTAAAACCTCTGCCGCGCTGGGTACCACGCTGCTGCTGCAGCTCTGCAAGCCGGATGTGGTGATCAACACCGGTTCGGCTGGCGGTTTAGCGCCGTCGCTCAGCGTCGGTGATATCGTGGTGTCAGAAGAAGTGCGTTATCACGATGCTGACGTCACCGCTTTTGGTTATGAGCCGGGTCAGATGGCGGGTTGTCCGGCCGCGTTTGTGGCAGACAGCAAGCTTATCGCCGCTGCAGAAGCCTGTATTAAGCAGCTGGATCTGAATGCCGTACGCGGTCTGGTGGTCAGCGGTGATGCCTTTATCAATGGTGCCGAACCGCTGGCGCGCATTCGTAATCTGTTCCCGCAGGCGATTGCCGTTGAGATGGAAGCCACCGCTATCGGCCATGTCTGTCATCAGTTCCAGGTGCCTTTTGTGGTCGTTCGCGCCATTTCCGACGTGGCCGATAAGCAATCTCACCTCAGCTTTGATGAGTTCTTAAGCGTTGCGGCGAAGCAATCTTCGCTGATGGTGGAGAACCTGCTGGCGCATCTGGCGCGTGGCTAAAACGCTACTCCTCTGCTGGCTGCTGCTGTTGAGCGGCAGCCTGCTGGCTTCACCGCCACGCGTGATTACCCTCTCCCCTCACCTTACCGAACTCGCCTTTGCTGCCGGGATTACCCCGATTGCGGTCAGCGCCTGGTCCGACTATCCGCCGCAGGCGAAACAGATTGAGCAGGTCGCAAACTGGCAGGGCATCAAGGCTGAACGTATTCTGCAGCTTAAGCCGGATCTGGTATTAGCCTGGCGAGGCGGTAATCCGCAGCGGCAGATTGACCAGCTACAGCAGCTCGGCGTGCCGGTTAAATGGATTGATCCGCTGACGCTGGATGAGATGTTCACGGCGCTGGCCGATCTGGGCCACTGGAGTCCCAGACCGGAGCAGGCAACTCGCGCTGCCCGCCAGTTACGTCAGCAGGAAGCCGCGCTGCGTCAGCGCTATGCTCATCTGACTGCGGTTCCGCTTTTTTTGCAATTTGGTCAGCAGCCCCTGTTTACCGCCGCCAGAGCCACGCTGCAGAATGAAATTATTACGTTATGTGGTGGCAGGAACATCTTTGCTGACAGCCGCGTCAGTTGGCCGCAGGTCAGCCGTGAGCAGGTGCTGATGCGCCATCCTCAGGCCGTTGTGACGGGTGGCAGTGCGCAGCAGGCGGAAAACATCCGGGTGTTCTGGCGACCGCAGCTGGATGTACCGGTGATTGCCATCAACGAGGACTGGCTTAGCCGGCCAGGCCCGCGACTGCTGCTGGCCGCGCAGCAACTCTGTGCGGCCCTGCATCCCGATGAATAAATCAGCGAATTGATTAAAGTCACTGCGATTTTTGCCGTTGATCAATACCAGAGACGAACGCGCCACGTATGCTCGCCGTCCTTTTAGCGCTCCGGCGCTTTTTTAAAACACCAGGAACCTTATATGACCAGAGCACTGCTGCTGGCCATAGGGCTGTCGATCGCCGGTTCTGCCTTTGCAGGATCGATAAATGGCTCTATTGGCGCCAGACTTGTCATCTATTCACGCTGTGAAATCAACACGGCTAACGGCCAGCCCGCACCGCAGATCAACTGCGGCAGACAGGCAAGCGCGCAGCCGCGCGTAACAAACGGCCAGATTCAATCGCAGGGAAGTGTGAAGCAAAGTAACCGGCTGGTCACAATAGAATGGTAAACGAGGCCGTCTGTATGACGGCCTGCATTATCAGATACTGAAGGAAGAGCCACAGCCACAGGTGGTTTTGGCATTCGGGTTGGTCACGATAAAGCGTGAGCCTTCCAGACCTTCCGTGTAATCCACTGAACCGCCCACCAGATATTGCAGGCTCATCGGATCAACCACCAGTGAGACGCCCTGCTTTTCAATCGTCATGTCGCCATCATTCATCTGGTCATCAAAGGTGAAGCCGTACTGGAAACCACTGCAACCGCCACCGGTGATATAGACGCGAAGTTTCAGCGCCGGGTTCTCTTCGTCGGCAATCAGGTTCTTCACCTTGGTGGCTGCGGCGTCGGTAAACTGCAACGGCAGTGCTACTACTTCATCACTCATGTTTTACTCCGGTAAACGCCCAGGTCAGAAAACGACCTTAATTACGCTATTATCAGCCAGCACCTCAGCGCAATCAAGCTCTGCCCTTCGCACTCTGTGCCGCTTTCGCTCCTGTTAAGGGCACAGGGGGTGAATCCACCTTTCGTCTGCTGCCCCTCTTCCGTAGAATGGCGCAATATTTTTATGAACCGCTGGAGCCGAAAATGAGTAAGTCCGAACAACTGTTTGCAGAGGCACAACGCCTGATCCCGGGTGGGGTAAACTCGCCAGTACGCGCATTTACCGGTGTGGGCGGCGTTCCGCTGTTTATTGAACACGCTGATGGCGCCTATCTCTATGACGCTGACGGCAAAGCCTATATCGACTATGTCGGCTCATGGGGTCCGATGGTGCTGGGTCATAACAACGCGGCGATCCGTAACGCCGTGATTGAAGCGGCACAGCGCGGCCTAAGTTTTGGCGCACCAACCGAAATGGAAGTGACCATGGCGCAGCTGGTGTGTGAGCTGGTGCCGAGCATGGAGATGGTGCGGATGGTCAACTCCGGCACCGAAGCGACCATGAGCGCTATCCGTCTGGCGCGTGGCTTTACCGGCCGCGATAAAATCATCAAGTTTGAAGGCTGCTACCACGGCCACGCCGATCATCTGCTGGTGAAAGCCGGCTCCGGTGCGTTAACACTGGGTCAGCCGAACTCGCCGGGCGTACCGGCCGATTTCGCTAAACATACTCTGACCTGCACCTTTAACGATCTCGACTCAGTGCGCAGCGCTTTTGAGCAATATCCCGAGTCGATTGCGGCCATCATCGTTGAGCCGGTGGCTGGTAACATGAACTGCATCCCACCTCAGCCGGAGTTCCTGCCGGGTCTGCGTTCACTGTGTGATGAGTTCGGCGCACTGCTGATTATCGATGAAGTGATGACCGGTTTCCGTGTCGCGCTGGGTGGCGCGCAGGCTCATTACAATGTGCGCCCTGATTTGACCTGCCTTGGGAAAATCATTGGTGGCGGCATGCCAGTCGGTGCATTTGGTGGGCGTCGCGAAGTGATGGCAGCGCTGGCCCCGACCGGTCCGGTTTATCAGGCGGGAACGCTCTCTGGTAACCCAATCGCCATGGCGGCGGGTTTCGCCTGCCTGACGCAGATCGCGCAGCCGGGTACCCATGAGAAGCTGGATGCCCTGACCCGCAAGCTGGCAGAGGGTCTGCGTGAAGCAGCACAACAGCAAAATATCCCGCTGGTGATTAACCATGTTGGCGGGATGTTCGGCCTGTTCTTCACCGATGCTGACAGTGTGACCTGTTACGCCGATGTAACCCGCTGCGATGTGGAGCGCTTTAAAACCTTCTTCCACCTGATGCTTGAGGAGGGCGTTTACTTTGCGCCTTCAGCCTATGAAGCGGGCTTTATGTCGCTGGCGCACAGCGAAGAGGATATTCAGCGCACTGTCGACGCCGCGCGTCGTTGTTTCGCGAAGCTGTAATTGCGGCAGCGTTAAAGATGAAGACCGGCAGCAGCCGGTCTTTTGTTATTGATGAGGTTTGCCCCGCTCTGTTGTGAGAGGGTGCACGCACAGGAAACAGGGTCAGATCGGAAAGGCGCGAAAGCCGTCATCCATGACTCGCTCGGCCCGCGCCGTCCCTGGCGCGGGACGCTTTCCTCCTCTGACCCAATTTCCTGCGCATTGAGCTTCTTCGTTGTTGTCAGATTCACCCTACTTTGGATCTGGCCGGCGTCTGAAACCAGCCTGCTTTTTCCTCTTAACCTGAACGCCGCAGCAGCCAGATAAAGTAAGGCGCGCCTAAAAAGGTCGCCATCAGCCCGGCTGGGATCTGATCCGGGAATGCCAGCATCCGTCCGCACCAGTCAGCCAGCACCATCAATCCCGCCCCCAGTAATCCTGACAGCAGCAGTTGCGGTAACGCCCGCCGGAATCCCAGCATGCGCGCCATATGGGGCGCCATTAGTCCGACAAAACTCAGCGGACCGATAGTCAGTGTCGCGCTGGCGGTCAGCGCGGCCGCCAGCAGCAGCAGACTCAGCCGCGCAGGCGTCAACGCCATACCGGCCGAGCGTGCGGTAGCGCTTCCCAGCGGCAGCAACGTCAGCCAGCGACTGGCCAGCGGTGCCAGCGACACCAGCACCAGCGCGCAGATTGCGCTCTGAACCGCCTGAGTGCCGCTGATGTTATAGGTCGAGCCGGAGATCCAGCTAAGCAGCCCGCCCATACGCGGATCGCCACTCGCCAGCAGTAGCATCAGCAGGGTGACAAAGGCGCTGTTAAGCGCCATGCCCGCCAGCAGCATTCGTTCCGGCGAAAAGCCGCCCCGACTGGCTACCGCCATGATCACCAGCAACGTCAGCGCCGCGCCCAGCGCACCGGCGGGCAGCAGCCAGGCCAGCGCATCGCCCGGCACAAAGAACATCATCATCACCACGCCAAAAGCGGCACCCGAACTGATGCCCAGCACTTCCGGGCTGGCCATGGGATTGCCGGTCAGCCGCTGAATCAGACTCCCCGCCACGCCCAGCATCAGGCCGGTCACCAGCGCGGCCAGCACGCGCGGTGCGCGCCACGGCAGCAGCGATTGCAGCATCTCACCCGCAGACCAGACCCAGCCCTGCGCATCACGACCAAACGCCAGACCACCCCACCCCAGCAGCGCCAGGATGGCAAGTCCCGTCAGCGCCCAGCGCAGCAGGTTCTGTCGCTCGGCGGGCACCTTATCACCCTGATTCAGCGCGGGCGGCACCGAACCGGTGCGCAGTCGCGGCAGCAGCCACAGCAGAATCGGTACGCCGAGCAGCGCCGTGGCGGTGCCGGTCGGGATATCGCGCCAGTGAGTGCTGAGCCACAACACGCAACTGTCCGCCAGCCACAGCAGCAGCGCGCCAGTCAGCGGAGCCAGCAGCATCCGGGTGATGAGCCGTCGTCCACCCAGCAGCTTCGCCAGCAGCGGCGCAAACAGCCCGATAAAGCCGATGATACCGGCGACGTTGACCAGCTGTGCGCTGAGCAGGATCGCCAGCCCGAGGCCACCGACACGCGCCACGGAGAGCGCAAGGCCAAGGTTTTTCGCTACGCCATCATCCAGCCCCATCAGCGTCAGCGGACGCAGCAGCGCCAGCGCCAGCACAAACGCCAGCAGCAGGCGCGGCCAGAGTTGCTGCACATTTTCCCAGCTCATCTGATTCAGCGCGCCGGTGCTCCACAGAAACATGTTCTGCAGCTGATCGTGATTGAAGATAGCGAAGATTTGATTCACCGCGCCGCTGTAGAGGCTCAACACAAGCCCGGCCAGAATCAGTGTTACCGGCGACAGACGTTTGCCCCAGGCCACACCAAACACCAGCGCGCCCACCAGCAGCGCGCCACTGAGCGCGGCAAACTGCTGTGTCAGCGCCCCGCCCGGCAGATGCCACAGCGTCGCCACGGTAATGCCCAGCTGTGCGCCGGAAGAGACGCCCAGCGTGGTTGGCTCCGCCAGCGGATTACGCAATATCTGCTGAAACAGCAGACCGGCTAAGCCCAGCCCGGCACCCACCAGCAGCGCCAGTACCGTGCGCGGCAGCAGGCTGTGGTGAAACACCATCTGCGGCAGGCTATCGACCGCCGGTGACCAGAGTGCCTGCCACCATTCAGCCTGTGGCAACGCCTGATGCAGATTGACCAGCGTCAGGCTGAGCGCCAGCAGAAACAGCAGGCTGAGGAGGCCTGCGGGAAACAGAGCATGGCGCATCAGTGCGTCTCCAGCGCGCGTTCCAGCACGCGAACAAAGTGCAGCGCCGAGAGCGTCGCACCGTAATACCAGACGGCCGGGACGCGCTGAAAGCGTCCGGTGCGTACAAACGGCAGCGACTGCCACAGCGGGCTGCGCATCAGTTGCTGCATCTCCGCATCGTTATCATGATCAAAGCAGATGACATCCACTTCCCCGACCTGCGCCAGCTTTTCAATGCCGATCACCGCGCTGCCCCAGAAATTTGTTTCGCCCTGCCAGCCATTTTTCAGGCCCAGCAGAGTCATCACTTCCAGAAACAGACTGTTTTTGCCGAAGGTAATGGCGTGACGACTGTCGAGCAGCGACATCAGCAGGATAGTGCGTCCGGCATAGGGCGCCAGCCGCTGGCGCGCCGCCGCCAGCTGATCATCGACCTCGCGCAGATGCTGTTCCGCTCGCGCGCTTAATCCAAGGCGCGCCGCCAGCTGACGCAGCGATGCGCACGCGGCAGTGAGAGGTTTCCCGTCGCCGCTGTGGAGGTCGAAGCCCATAATGGGCGCGATGCGCGTCAGTTTCTCTTTAGGCGGGCCGTAGCCGTTGGAGCAGAGGATCAGCGACGGCTGCATTTGCGCCATCAGCTCAAGATTGGGTTCGGTGCGCAGACCTACATCGATCACGCCCTCAGGCAGCGGCGGCTCCCCTACCCAGATGTTGTAGTTGTGCAGATCGGCCACGCCCCAGGGCGTGACGCCTAATGCTATCAGCAGTTCGGTGGGTAACCACTCCAGTGCAATAATCCGACCCGGATTTGGCGTGGCGGCACGCAGGGGAAGCGCACAAAACAGCGGAGAGACTGCCAGCGCCAGCATCAGTCGGCGGCGATTAAGATCGGGCATCATCCTCTCCTTAACAGACAAAACTGACCGGCGCGCCGCCCTGCGGGTGCGGTAAAATGCCCATCGGAATGCCATAAATTCCACCGAGCACCTCAGGCTGCATAATCGCCTCTGCGTCACCTTCGGCAATCATCGCGCCCTGACGCAGTGCCACCAGATGATCGCAGTAGCGTGCTGCCATATTAATATCGTGCAGCACCGCAATCACGGTTAAGCCGCGCTGCTGGCTCAGCGCTTTTATCAACGCCAGCACCTCAACCTGATGGGCAATATCCAGTGCCGACGTCGGTTCATCCAGCAGCAGACAGCGGCTGTTCTGCGCCACCATCATCGCCAGCCAGGCGCGCTGACGCTCGCCGCCCGACAGGCTATCTACCAGCCGTCCGGCAAAGGCATTAAGCCCGACCTGGGCAATCGCATCCTCTACCCGGTCGCGATCTTCCTGACCAAAGCGCCCCAGCGCGCCGTGCCAGGGATAGCGGCCAATCGCCACCAGTTCACGCACCGTCATCCCTTCGGCTGCCGGTAACTGCTGCGGCAGATAGGCTACCTGACGGGCAAAGGCTTTGCTGTTCCAGCGCCCGACGGGCTGCTGATTCAATAGCACCTCTCCGCTGCTGGCCGCGTGGTGACGACCCAGCATTTTTAACAGTGTTGATTTGCCCGAGCCGTTGTGACCGATCAACCCGGTCACTTTCCCCGGCGGAAAAGTCAGCGACAGTGGCTGAAGGAGAGTCCGGCCCGGCACTTCAAAACTGGCGTTTTTCAGCGTAAAGGTCGCCTCTTCTGCGTGCGGATGCGGCATGGTTATCCCTGTGAACGGGCGCCGAAGCGCCCGGTTAAATCAGAATCTGAAGGTCGCGGTGCCGACAATCTGGCGCTCCGCACCCCAGTAGCAGGCGTATTCACGATAGCAGCTGGCGACGTAGTCGCGGTCAAACAGATTGTTGACGTTGACGCCCACAGTCGAACCCGGCAAACCGAAACGACCCAGATCATATTTCAGCGCCGCATCCACCGTGGTGTAACCGGCAACTTTAAAGTTCTGGTTCTGCTCAGTGCCAGTGCTGTAAAGGCCCTGACTCTCACCGACATAACGCACACCCGCGCCGATCGTCACGCCTGACAAAGCGGTTTCGTGGAAGGTGTAGTCGCTCCACAGTGAGGCCATATGTTTCGGCACCTGCACCGGTGTTTTGCCTTTGAGCTGGGTGTCTTCGGTATATTCCGCATCGGTGTAGGTGTAGGACGCCGTCAGGTTAACGTTGGCATTCAGCGCCGCTTTAGCTTCCAGCTCTACGCCCCGTGACCGGATTTCACCGCTCTGAACGCTGAAAAAAGCTCTGTTTGGATCGGGATCGGCAGTCAGGTTCTTGGTTTTGGTCAGCTGATAAAGCGCGGCGGTGAGCACCACCGGACGATCTTTCGGCACATACTTCACGCCCGCTTCATACTGCTTAGCACGTGACGGATCAAATGCCTGACCCTCATAGGTCGAACCTGCATTCGGAATAAAGGCTTCGCTGTAGCTGAAGTAAGGCGCGATGCCATTATCAAACACATAGTTCAGGCCGCCGCGCCAGGTAAAGGCCTGATCGTTCTGGCGATCAACGCTATCCGCTACCCGATCGTAAACCGAGTTCATGGCATAGTCGTAGCGGCCACCCAGCGTCAGCACCCAGCGGTTCCACTCCATCTGGTCCTGAGCATAGAGGCCGGTCTGACGCTGTTTGTTGAGATGCTGATAAGGATCGGCAAATGGCGTTACGCTGTTATCACCATATTGCGGATTAACCGCATTCAGGCTGGAGGCAGTGCCAAACTGTGCGTCGATATCATTGCGGGTACGCTGGAAGTCCACGCCCAGCAGCAGCGTATGATCAACCTGGCCGGTGGCGAATTTCGCCTGCGCCTGGGTATCGACCGCCAGTTGGTTAAGCTTCTCTTCTGAAACCGCCGAACCGCGCGTGATTTGCTGAGTCTCCGGCAGGAAACCATTGCCGTAAATGCTGCGGTAATCGGTGCGCAGGTCGGCATAACGCAGGTTCTGGCGCAGCGTCCAGGTGTCGTTAAAGCTGTGCTCGGCGTTATAACCGACCATTTTGGTGTTGCGTGAAATCTTGTTGCTCTGCTCGCCTTCATCAAAGTTGGTTGGCAGTTTGTACTGGCTGCCATCAGCGCGGGTGATCGGTACCACCGTGCCCTGACGCGGCAGCCAGCCGTAATAACCGGTTTCTGGCTCGTTCTGGAAATAGGTCAGCAGGTCAATGCGGGTGCGATCGTCGGGACGCCAGCTGAAAGCCGGTGCGATGGTGTAGCGCTTCTCTTTGTTCATCGCCTGCTGCGCATCCTGACTGCGCGCCTGGCCGGTCAGGCGATAGCTGTAGACGCCGTCGTCGTCCAGCGCGCCGCCAAAGTCAAAGCCGGTCGAGAAGAGGTTATCGTTGCCCATCTGGAACTGCACTTCGCGCAGCGTTTCCTGGGTCGGACGCTTACTCACCAGCGAGACCACTCCGCCGGGATTGCTCTTACCGTAGAGCACCGAAACCGGGCCGCGCAGCAGTTCAGCGCGTTCCAGGAAGTAAGGATCGATGGCAAACTCAGAGTAGTTGTCACCCTGCAGTTTCAGACCATCCAGATACTGATTGGTGTTGGTTTCGCTGAAACCGCGAATCGACAGCGCATCAATCACGTCTGAGCTGCCCCGGTTACCGGTCAGCACGCCAGGCGTGTAGTTAAACGCCCCTTTCACGCTGGTTACGTTACGCATCTCCATCTCTTCACGGGTGACCACGGAGATGGACTGCGGATTTTTTTCAATGGGGGTATCAGTTTTGGTCCCGGTGGCGCTGCGTTTCGCTGCCACGGTGGGTGCCGGTCCCCAGGCGCTTTCCGCCTCGACGCCGCTGCCGCCATCAGCCGAGACGACCATCGTCTCCGCCTGCGCGGCGTAAAGAGAGGAGCTCAGGCTCAGTGAGATCATGATGCCCAGAAGCGGTCGGGAAAATGTTTTTTTGGTATTGTCAGAAAAAGTCGTTCGCGCATTCATAAAAGTGTCTCTTAACAATAGGCTCAGGCAGGCGAATCGAAACGATAATGATTATTATAACGCTTAGATAATATGCGAAATTCAGCAGGCACTGCAAGAAGAAATCCCAGTAGTGACGCCGTTTGCAGGCCGATTGACGCGTATTGATCAGGAACAAAAAAAGGGCGCCGAAGCGCCCTTTTTAACCTGTCTGACTGATTTATTTGCCAAACATATCTTTTATCCACCCTGCTACGCCGTCGCTATCTTTCTGCTCCTGCTGTTGCTGGGCCGGTTGTTGCGGCTGCTGCTGCTGCTGTTGTTGCTGCTGCTGATCGAAGAGCTGTTGTTGCTGCTGAACCTGCTGCTGCTGTTGCTGACACAGCGCATTCGGATCCAGCGCCCATACCGGCAGAGAACGCCAGGTGCTGCTGCCCGTGCCGCAGACAAAGTTACCGGCAGAATCCACATTCATCAGCGACACATCTTCCGGTGGCGTCAGCTGTAACGGCATCGGGGCCTGAATGTCCAGGTAGCGACGGTAGAGCTGCATCGCGCCGCTGGCACCATAGAGTTTGGTCGGCTGGTTGTTATCGCGTCCCACCCAGGTGATCGCCACTTCTTTACCATCAATACCGGCAAACCAGCTGTCCACCAGATCGTTGGTAGTACCGGTTTTGCCCGCCAGATGCGCATTCGGGAAACGTGCGCCCAGTGCACGGGCGGTACCGTGGTCAGCCACCTGTTGCATGGTGTAGAGCGTCAGATAAGCGGCCTGCGCCGGCTCAACACGCTGCGCCTGCGGATAGCTCTGATAGAGCACGCTGCCATCTTCCGCAATCACCGAACGCACCGCTGACAGCGACGCGCGGTTGCCGCCGCTGGCAATCGACTGGAACGCCTGAGCCACTTCAACCGGTGTCAGGTTTAAAGCACCCAGCAGCATCGATGGCACCGGATGCAGCTGCTCTTTTGGCACGCCCAGCTTGTTCCAGGTATCCACTACCGCATCCAGCCCCAGCGTCATACCGAGGTTTACGGTCGGCACGTTCATTGAGTTGGTCAGCGCATCCACCAGCATCACTTTGCCGCTGAAGCGACGATCGTCGTTCATCGGTTTCCAGATGCTGCCGTTTGGCTGTTTCAGCGCAATCGGCTCATCGGCGATCCAGCTGTTCAGCCGGTAGCTGTTTGGCTGGCTCAGCGCGGTCAGGTAAGTCGCCGGTTTCGCCAGTGAGCCGATAGAGCGGCGTGCCTGCAGCGCGCGGTTGTAACCGGCATACTGTGGATCGGCACCGCCGACCATAGCGCGGACTTCGCCGCTGAAACGGTCAACCACCACCATCGCGGTTTCCAGATCTTTCAGACCACGCTGTTTTTTCAGCGTCGGAATGCCATCGATCACCGCCTTTTCGGCCGCATCCTGCGACACCGGATCCAGCGTGGTGAAGATTTTCACCCCGGAGAGATCTTTCACCTTGTCGCCCAGTTTTGCCTGAAGCTCGTTACGCACCATCTGCATAAAGGCCGGCTGCGGCGTAATCACGCCGCCTTTCGGCTGCACACCCAGCGGACGGGCCGACAGCATGTCATACAGCTCCTGGTCGATCACTTTCTGCTGCTGCAACAGGCGCAGCACGAGGTTGCGTCGTTCCAGCGCCAGTTTCGGGTTACGCCACGGATTATAGAGCGACGCGCCTTTCACCATGCCGACCAGCATCGCCTGCTGATCCAGACTCAGCTCATCAACCGGACGGCCAAAGTAGTAGAGGCTGGCCAGCGGGAAACCGCGGATCTGATCGCTGCCAGCCTGACCGAGATAGACCTCGTTCAGGTAGAGCTCCAGGATGCGATCTTTGCTGTAGCGCGCATCCATGATCACCGCCATGTAGGCTTCACGCGCTTTACGCCACAGCGAACGCTCGTTGGTGAGGAACAGGTTCTTCACCAGCTGCTGCGTCAGCGTACTGCCGCCCTGCACCGCTTTCCCGGCCGTGATGTTCGCCAGGAAGGCGCGGCCGATGGAGTAAGGGCTGATGCCATCATGCTCATAGAAATGGCGATCTTCGGTGGCGATCAGCGTATCGACCAGCAGATCCGGGAAACCGGCGCGCGGTACGAAGAGTCGCTGTTCACCGTTCGGCGACTGCAGCATGGTGATCAGGCGCGGATCGAGGCGGAAAAAGCCAAAATCACGACCGGTTTCGAGGTTTTTAATCTCGCTCAGCTCATCTTTACTGAAGCTCATGCGCGCGTGGATCTGCCCCTCTTTACTGTCGGGGAAATCAAACGGGCGACGCAGCAGATCGATGGTATTGCCCTTCACCGAAAACTCGCCAGGGCGGGTAATACGGGAGACTTCGCGATACTGAGTACCTTCCAGCAGCGCCACCATTTCACTTTTGTTGTAGGCCATGCCGGGTTCCAGGCTGACCATGCGGCCATAGACGGTGGCGGGCAGTTGCCACACTTTACCGTCAATCCGGCTGCGAATTTCCGAGTCGAGGTAGATGCCCCACGCGGCCATGACCACCACAAACACCAGGAACAGTTTGATTACCCATCCCAGCCAACGGCGTTTGCCGCGCGGCGGTTTTCCACCTTTACCTTTACGTGGCACCGGCGCTTCCTCCTCGTCATCATTAAAATCGTCCTGATCGATATCCTGTTCGATATCCCTGCGTCGTCCCCGGCCCGCACTGCTGCGCGGCGGCAACGGTTTACCTTTGCGCCCTATTGGTTCGCGATCGTTCCCAGACATTACTTTTCTTCTCCAGGCAGTGCTTACGGCAGCGCCGCTACTCTAACTGCTTTCTCGCGTGCCGCATGGCAGAACCCTCTGAATTCGATCCAGCGGACTCAACCCTGCGGGGACATTTTTTTGGTTCGCCTTGTTGGCAAGGCGGTGGCCGGATCCTCGGGCCAGGGATGTTTAGGATAACGTCCCTTCATCTCTTTCCTGACCTCCGGCCAGGCACCGCGCCAGAACGCCGCCAGATCGCGGGTGATCTGCAACGGGCGCTGGGCGGGCGATAACAGCTCCAGCACCAGCGGAATACGTCCTTCCGCTACGGTGGGATTCTGCGCTTCGCCAAACATCTCCTGAATCCTTACCGCCAGCGCGGGCGGCTTCTCCGCATCGTAGCGGATTGGCAGCCGGCTTCCGGTGGGCACAGTGTAATGAGTTGGCAGCACAGTATCCAGCCGCTGACGCTGTGACCATGTGAGTAAATGTAAGAGTGCCGTGGTCAGGTTCACCGCCTGCAGGCTGCGGAGATCGCGTACCGCTGACATCTGCGGCAACAGCCACTGCGACAGGCTCTCAAGCAGGGTTTCATCGTCGGTCACGGGCCAGCTCTCTTCCGGCAGCCACCGGGCCGCACACTGGATGCGCAGGCGCAGCTGTTCGGCCTCCGGCGTCCAGCCCAGTACCGACAGACCTTTTTCGGCGATCCAGCGCAGCATGGCCGCGTGCAGCACCTCCGGTTCCGGGCGCGCCATCGGCTGGGTTTTCAGTATCAGCGCGCCAATCTGCTCACGTCTGAAAGCACGCAGCGTGCCTTTCTCTTCGTCCCACTCTACTTCGGTCCGGCGCTCAATCAGGGCGGGCTGCTGCTGGCACAGCGTTTCAATATCGACCGGCAGTGCCAGCAACATCCGGGCATCCGGTGTGGCACTGCCCTGCAACAGAGCAGGCGCAATCAGCCATTCATTACGCGTCAGGCCATCCTGCTCATCGAGTCTGGCGCCCAGCCCGTTGGCCAGCTGATAGCGACCACTCTGATCGCGTCGCCGCGCCAGCCGATCGCCAAAGCCCACCGCCAGCAATCCGGCGAAACGATCTTCATCGATGCGCCCGCCACGGATTTTAAGCCGCTGCTGCCACTGCTGCGCCCGCCGCTGCCATTGCGCCTGCGGCCGATGCAGCGCATCACGCAGGTCGGCGCTGCCGCTGCGGAGAGGATCTTCCAGAATCGCCACCAGCAGCGCGGCGCTGGCGACCGCATCCGGCTCATCGCCTGCGGCACACAGTATGGCGGCGAGTCGGGGATCGCATCCCAGCTGCGCCATGCGCCGTCCCAGCGTGTTGAGCAGGCCGTTGTTGTCCAGTGCTCCCAGTCGGGTCAGCTGCTGCTGCGCCGCATCCAGATTTCTGGCGGGCGGCAGATCCAGCCACTGCAGCTGTTGCGGCTGGGTACAGCCCCACTGCAGCAGATCCAGCCACAGTGACGAGAGATCGCTGTTAACGATTTCCGGTTCGCTCTGCGCCGCCGCTCGTGATGCCTGCTCCTGCGGCACCAGATGCAGGCAGAGTCCCGGCATCAGTCGCCCGGCGCGACCCGCTCGCTGGATCATCGATGCCTGGCTGATTCGCTGGGTCTGCAGACGCGTCACGCCGCTGCGGGCGTCAAACAGAGCGCTGCGTTCCAGCGCACTGTCGACCACCAGCCGAATCCCCTCAATGGTCAGGCTGGTTTCGGCGATATTGGTGGCAAGCACCACTTTGCGGCGGCCGTCGGCGGCAGGCAGAATTGCCCGGCGCTGCGCCGCCAGCGGCAGTGCGCCATAGAGCGGCGTCAGATCAACGTCGTCACTGATGCGTGATTCCAGCTCGCGCTTCACCCGTTCGATCTCCGCCACACCCGGCAGAAACAGCAGCAGCGAACCGCTCTCATCCCGCAGCAGCTGGGCGACTTCACGCGCGACCGCCTCTTCAAAACGCACATTCTGATTCAGTGACGCGTAACGCCGCTCAACCGGATAGCTGCGCCCTTCTGAGACGATCAGTGGCGCATCCGGCAGCAGCGCCGCCAGCCGGGCGTTGTCCAGCGTGGCGGACATCAGCATGATTTTAAGGTCGTCGCGCAGCCCCTGCTGTACATCAAGCAGCAGCGCCAGCGCCAGATCGGCCTGCAGGCTGCGCTCGTGAAATTCATCGAGGATCACCAGCGACACGCCTTCCAGCATCGGGTCGTGCTGAAGCATGCGCGTGAGCATGCCTTCGGTCACCACTTCCAGCCGGGTCTGCGGCCCGACGCAGCTTTCGCCACGCATCCGGAATCCCACCGTGCCACCCGGCTGCTCGCCGAGTTGCTCCGCCAGCCGCTGCGCCACATTACGCGCCGCCAGCCGACGTGGCTCCAGCATGATGATCCGTCCTGGCAGCGCCGCCTGCTGTAACAACTGCAGCGGCAGCCAGGTCGATTTGCCTGCCCCCGTGGGCGCGGCCAGCAGGATTTGTGGGGCGTCACTCAGCGCCGCCAGGATGTCAGGCAGCACCGCGCTGACCGGTAAATCGCTCACAGCAAACTCCGCTTCTGCCTGTGCTAAGATGGCGCGCATTGTAGCATCCATCCGTGATATTTGCCGGAGAGCGCCATGGCGACACAACGCTTATTTTTTGCCATCAGCCTGCCTGACGAGATGCAGCAAGAGCTGGTGCGCTGGCGGGCCGATACCTTTCCTGCGGAGGCGGGCCAGCCGGTGGTCGCGGCGAATCTGCACCTGACGCTGGCGTTTCTGGGTGAAGTTGCGCCGGAAACCTCACAGCGCCTGCAGACGCTGGCCTCCCGTATTGTGCAGCCCGGTTTTGATCTCGACCTTGATGATGCCGGACACTGGCCGCGCCCCGGCGTGGTCTGGCTCGGCTGCCAGCGCGCGCCACGCGGTCTGTTGCAGCTCGCCAGCCTGCTGCGGGCCCAGGCCGCCCGGCATGGCTGTTACCAGAGCCCCCAGCCGTTTCATCCGCACATCACGCTGTTACGCCACGCCACGCAGCCGGTGACGTTACCGCCGCGCGGCTTTCACTGGCGTTTTCGCGTCTCTACCTTTTCTCTGTTCGCCTCTGAATATGCCCGGGGCCGCACCCGCTATCGCGCCCTGGCTAGCTGGCCATTACATTCTCAGGATCCACATGCACTTCTCTCCGCCCCTTAAACCCGCCCGTCTGATTGCCCGTTACAAACGTTTTTTGGCCGATGTGGTGACGCCAGAGGGCGACGTTCTGACGATTCACTGCGCCAATACCGGCGCCATGACCGGCTGCGCCACGCCGGGCGATCGGGTCTGGTATTCGACGTCCGATAGCCTGACGCGCAAATACCCCCACAGCTGGGAGCTGACCGAAACGCAACAGGGCCACTGGATCTGCGTGAATACGCTGCGCGCCAACCAACTGGTGGCTGAGGCGCTGAAGCAGGAACGGCTGCCGGCGCTGGCCGGTTATACGCATCGTCAGGCGGAAGTGAGATATGGCACTGAAAAAAGCAGAATTGATTTCCTGCTCAAAGCAGAGGCCCGGCGCAACTGCTATATTGAGGTGAAATCCGTAACCCTTCTACATGAAGGAAAAGGGTATTTTCCGGATGCGGTGACGATTCGAGGACAGAAACACCTGCGTGAACTGGCAACAGTTGCGGCAGAGGGTCATCGGGCCGTTTTGTTGTTTGCCGTTTTGCACTCGGGGATTGAGGACGTTTCCCCGGCACGGCACATTGATGTGGCGTATGCAGAACAACTGGCTCAGGCGCAGCAGGAGGGCGTAGAGGTTTTAGCGTATCAGGCAGACTTATCGGCGGAGGGAATGTTTCTTAAATCGCCGATCAACGTAACCTTGTAATATCTTTTGCAATTTTATGTGTTAAGAATGTTCTGAGCTAAGGGCCAATTACGCTGTTCCTCACAGGCTTGTCAAGGTGTGTTCATGAAGAATTGCCAACCCTGACTGCTTCTGTTATTTATAGCGGCCTGTTTTTTTCCCCAATGGGGGATCGATGTACCCCGCAGACGTCAAATGCAGGCTGGCAGCAAGGCCCCTGCGAGACGAAATTCGAAGGGTATAGTGCGTGTTATCCAGGAGAAGCAACATGCAAGAAGGTCAAAACCGTAAAACATCGTCCCTGAGTATTCTCTCTATTGCTGGCGTCGAACCTTATCAGGTGAAGCCTGGCGAAGAGTATATGAATGATGCGCAGCTGACCCATTTTCGCAAGATTCTGGAAGCCTGGCGTAATCAATTACGGGACGAAGTCGATCGTACCGTTTCTCATATGCAGGATGAAGCCGCTAACTTCCCGGACCCGGTTGACCGTGCCGCGCAGGAAGAGGAGTTCAGCCTGGAGCTGCGTAACCGCGATCGCGAACGTAAACTGATCAAAAAGATCGAGAAGACGCTGAAGAAAGTTGAAGATGACGACTTCGGCTATTGCGATTCCTGTGGCGTTGAGATTGGTATCCGCCGTCTCGAAGCCCGTCCTACTGCCGATCTCTGCATCGACTGTAAGACGTTAGCAGAAATTCGTGAGAAACAAATGGCCGGCTGATGCCGCGTCCAGCCTGTTACCACGCAGTGGAACAACTGCTGTTTTGTCCGCTGCGTGGTCACTTCTGAAACCTATGTCATCCTCCTGTATCGGTCGCTTCGCCCCTTCTCCCTCTGGTGAACTCCACTTCGGATCGCTGATTGCTGCCCTGGGCAGTTACCTGAGCGCGCGTGCGCAAAACGGCGTCTGGCGGGTGAGGATTGAAGATATCGATCCGCCACGGGAAGTGCCGGGTGCCGCCAGCCGTATCCTGCATCAGCTGGAGCACTACGGTTTAGAGTGGGATGGCGAGGTTCTGTGGCAGTCACAACGTCATGAGGCCTACCGTGACGCGCTGGCCTGGCTGCAGCAGCATCGTCAGAGCTATTACTGCACCTGCCCCCGGCGTCGCATTCAGCAGATTGGCGGTTTCTATGATGGTTACTGCCGTGAACGGCAACGCGGACCGGAGAATGCCGCGCTGCGTTTACGCCAGCATGCGCCGGTCTTTGCGTTTGACGATCGTCTGCGTGGCCGTGTGGAGGCGGACAGGCGTCTGGCACAGGAAGATTTTATTATTCACCGCCGTGATGGCCTGTTTGCCTATAACCTGGCGGTCGTTGTCGATGATCATTTTCAGGGCATTACCGAAGTGGTTCGCGGCGCAGATTTGATTGAGCCGACGGTGCGACAGATTGCGCTCTGCCAGCAATTTGGCTGGCCGGTGCCTGACTGGCTGCATCTGCCGCTGGCGCTTAACCACGATGGTCATAAGTTGTCGAAGCAGAATCATGCACCTGCGCTGCCGGATGGCGATGCCAGACCCCTGTTGGTGGCGGCGTTACGCTTCCTCGGACAGCCGGTTTCAGGCGGCTGGCAGGACTTAACGCAGGACAAACTGCTGTCTGATGCGGTGTCGCAGTGGAATATCGCTTTGATGCCGCAAGAGAACGCCCTGAAACCGGATGCATAGACAACAGCATTCTCAAACGGTTCTCAACAGGCTATGATTAGCCGCTGATTTTACCTACACCCTAATTGCCACTGTCGAGGTGTCCCATTTTTACCCGAGTAGCTAATTTTTGCCGGAAAGTCCTGAAGCGTGATGAAGAGGAAGCCCCAGCAGAGGTTGAACCAGAGCGTCTGATGACCATCATTCCTCGTGAAAGCCATACCATCTCACGTAAAGACATCAGCGAAAATGCCCTCAAAGTGCTCTATCGCCTGAACAAAGCCGGTTATGAAGCCTATCTGGTAGGCGGTGGCGTGCGCGATTTGCTACTGGGGCAAAAACCCAAAGATTTCGACGTGACCACCAATGCCACGCCTGAGCAGATGCGTAAGTTGTTCCGCAACTGTCGCCTGGTTGGCCGTCGTTTCCGTCTGGCGCACGTGATGTTTGGCCCGGAAGTGATCGAAGTCGCCACCTTCCGTGGACATCATCAGGCGGAAGAGCCGGAAGAGGATCGCAACAGCTCGCAGCGCGCCCAGAGCGGCATGCTGCTGCGCGACAACATCTTCGGCTCTATCGAAGATGATGCCCAGCGACGCGATCTCACCATCAACAGCCTCTACTACAGCGTGGCTGATTTCAGCGTGCGTGACTATGTCGGCGGCATCAGCGATCTCGAACAGGGCATCATTCGCCTGATTGGCGATCCGGAAACCCGCTACCGCGAAGATCCGGTCCGCATGCTGCGCGTCGCACGCTTTGCCGCCAAACTCAATATGAGCATTGCGCCGGAAACCGCCGAGCCGATTCCACGTCTGGCCTCGCTGTTGCGTGATATTCCGCCTGCTCGCCTGTTTGAAGAGTCGCTGAAGATGTTGCAGGCTGGCTACGGCTACAGCACATATCTCAAGCTGTGTGAATATCAGCTGTTCCAGCCACTGTTCCCGACGCTGGCGCGTAACTTCACGGAAAACAGCGACAGTCACATGGAGCGGATGCTGGCGCAGGTGCTGAAAAACACCGATAACCGCATTCACAACGACATGCGCGTTAATCCGGCGTTCCTGTTTGCCGCGATGTTCTGGTATCCGCAGCTTGAAACGGCAGAACGCATTGCGCAGGAGAGTGGCCTGACCTACTTCGAAGCTTTTGCGATGGCGATGAACGATACGCTGGACGAAGCCTGCCGTGCGCTGGCGATTCCGAAACGTATTACGTCGCTAATCCGCGATATCTGGCTGCTGCAGTTACGCATGTCCCGCCGTCACGGTAAACGCGCCTGGAAACTGATGGAGCATCCGAAATTCCGCGCCGCTTACGATCTGCTGGCACTGCGTGCAGAAGTGGAAAATAACCCGGAACTGCTGCGCCTGAGCCAGTGGTGGGGTGAATTCCAGGTGGCTGCGCCGCCGCATCAGAAAAACATGCTCAATAACCTGGGTGACGATCCGGTGCCGCGTAATAAATCGCGTCGTCCGCGCCGCCGTCCTTCCGCACCGCGTCGTGACAACCAGAACGTCTCATGACACGGGTTTACCTCGCGTTAGGCAGTAACCTGGCCGATCCGCTGCATCAGGTTGATGCAGCGCTGACCGCACTGGATGCGTTGCCGCAGACGCAACGCATCGCTACCTCGCCGTTCTACCGCACGCCGCCTTATGGCCCGCCCGATCAGCCCGATTTTCTCAATGCCGCCGTGGCGCTGGAGACCGATCTCAGTGCAGAAGCGCTGCTTGACCATACCCAGCGGATCGAGCAGGAGCATGGCCGGGTGCGCAAGGCAGAACGCTGGGGTCCGCGCACGCTGGATATCGATCTGATGCTGTTTGGCGAGGCGCACATCAACACGGAGCGGCTGATCGTGCCGCACTATGATCTGCTGAATCGCGCGTTTATGCTGGTGCCCCTGCTGGCGATTGCGCCAGACGCCCGCCTGCCCGACGGTCGCGCACTCAGCACAATCCTGGCTGCCCTCGACAGTAGCAGCATCGTGCTGTGGCACGGCTGAGCAGACAAACGCACATCTCTGATTCCGCTCTTTCACGCTATCCAGTAAACTGCGCCCATCAGAATTCCTGAGTTGAGAGCGCCATGAAACCCACCACGATTTCACATCTGCGTCAGGCGAAAGCCAGCGGTAAAAAATTCGCGACCCTGACCGCCTACGATTTCAGTTTCGCCCGCTTGTTTGCCGATGAAGGCATTCAGGTGCTGCTGGTTGGTGATTCTTTAGGGATGACGGTGCAGGGGCATGATTCCACCCTGCCGGTCACGGTCAGCGACATCGCCTATCACACCGCCGCCGTGCGCCGTGGCGCACCACAGGCACTGCTGCTCGCCGACCTGCCGTTTATGAGTTATGCCACGCCACAGCAGACCTTTGACAACGCCGCGCAGCTGATGCGTGCCGGTGCTAACATGGTGAAGCTGGAAGGCGGCAGCTGGCTGGCTGAGACCGTGCAGATGCTGACCGAGCGGGCCGTTCCGGTATGTGGTCATCTGGGCCTGACACCGCAGTCGGTCAATATCTTTGGCGGCTATAAAGTACAGGGCCGGGATGAAGCCGGTGCAGAGCAGTTGCTGGCCGATGCGCTGGCGCTGGAAGCCGCAGGTGCACAGCTGATGGTGCTGGAGTGTGTGCCGGTGTCGGTAGCGCAGCGGATTACCGACGCGCTCACCATCCCGGTGATCGGTATCGGTGCCGGCAATGTCACCGATGGTCAGATTCTGGTGATGCATGACGCGCTGGGCGTGACCGGCGGCCACATTCCCAAATTTGCCAAAAATTTCCTGGCGGAGACCGGCGATGTTCGCGCGGCGATTCGCCACTATATCGCCGAAGTCGAGGCCGGAACCTATCCGGCGGCAGAGCACAGTTTCCAGTAATCCAGGAGAGTCACCGTGTTGATCATTGAAACGCTGCTGATGCTGCGCCAGGAAGTCCGACGCTGGCGCCAGCAGGGTAAACGCATTGCGCTGGTCCCGACCATGGGCAACCTGCATGAAGGTCACCTGACGCTGGTGGATGAAGCACGGGCGCGCGGCGACATCGTGATTGTCTCGATCTTTGTCAATCCGATGCAGTTCGATCGCGCCGATGATTTAGCGCGCTACCCGCGCACGCTGCAGGAAGATTGTGAAAAGCTGAATCGCCACCAGGTTGACGTGGTCTTCGCCCCCTCACCTGCTGAAGTCTATCCGCAGGGCGCGCAGAATCAGACCTTTGTTGAGGTGCCGGTGCTCTCTTCCCTGCTGGAAGGGGCCACACGTCCAGGTCATTTTCGCGGTGTGGCCACTATCGTCAGCAAACTGTTTAATCTGGTACAGCCCGATATTGCCTGTTTCGGTGAAAAGGATTTTCAGCAGCTGGCTATCATTCGTAAGATGGTGGCCGATATGGGCTTCGACATTGAGATTGTTGGTGTGCCTACGGTGCGCGCTAAAGATGGCCTGGCGCTGAGTTCGCGCAACGGCTACCTGACGGCAGATGAGCGTAAGCTGGCACCGGTCCTGAGCCAGGTGATGCATGAGATGGCGACGCAGCTGGAGAATGGCGAGCGTCATATTGACGAGATCATTGAGGCAGCCAGTGAGGCACTGCTGGCGCAGGGATTACGCCCTGATGGCCTGGCGATCTGTGATGCGGAAACGCTGCAACCGCTGACGGTGGACAGCCAGCGCGCGGTGGTGCTGATGGCCGCCTGGCTGGGCAAGGCCCGCCTGATTGATAATCAAACCGTTGACCTGACGCAGTAATTAATCCCGCTGCAGGTTATTTTATTTCTCTGACAAGGTTTCTGGCTATGATTCGCACAGTTCTGCAAGGCAAATTGCACCGCGTGAAGGTGACGCAGGCGGACCTCAATTATGAAGGTTCCTGCGCTATCGATCAGGATTTCCTGGATGCTTCCGGCATTCTGCAATATGAAGCGATCGATATTTATAACGTCACCAACGGTCAGCGCTTTTCCACCTACGCTATCGCGGCTGAGCGTGGCTCGAAAATCATCTCGGTCAACGGTGCGGCCGCCCGCTGCGCCTGCGAAGGCGATATTTTAATTATCTGCTCCTATGTGCAGGTAGACGATGCCGAAGCGCGTCAGTGGCAGCCTAAGGTCGCCTATTTTGAAGGTGACAACCAGATGAAGCGTCTGGCGAAAGCGCTGCCGGTGCAGATCGCCTGATTAAAACCTGATTAAAAAAGGGCCGCCGGTAAAACGGGCGGCCCTTTTTATTTCTGCTGCAGTAATTAAACCGGTTTGGTTGTCATCGGCTTCGATGACTTTTTCATCGTAAAGAGGAAATTAAACCAGCCGCGTTTTCTCATCAGACATAATGTCCACGGTAACGCCAGCGCCACCAGGAACGCCGAAATAAACTTCAGGTCATTTACCCAGGCTGACGGGCTTTCAAACTTCACAATCTTACTGAAGAACTGAATCGCCAGATAATGCGACAGATAGAAGACGATAGAATTGACGCCTATGTAGTAGACCAGTTCAGACTTCAGTTTCAGCGCAATCCAGACAAAGAACGGAACCGATAATAGTGCCAGCGGTGACAATAACGCCTGGGAATGACGCTCCAGTACAAAGATATTCAGGCAGGAGAGCAGCACAAAACTAATTACCGAGATAAACAGCGTTGGGCCATGCTGCACTTTCTCCGCGATATCCACCTGCTTCCTCACGACGTAATCGCCGAGATAGAAGAATACAAACAGATAAAGCGATTTATTGATGTGGGTATTGTCGAAGCTGGCAAACACCCCATCCGCCTCAATCGCTGGCAGCGCCCAGCTCAGCGTCATACAGATGGCAAACACCAGCAGGAACGGCAAGTGACGGGCAAAGATAATCACAATAAAGAAGATAAACAGCGAATGCAGGAACCAGGTCATATCACCGCCACCGGTCAGGTGGGAGAGAATAATATTCATCGGTGATTGCGGCGTATTAGCCATTGAGCTGAACAGGATTTTCAACCCGCCGTAGACTGCAACCCAGACCACAAATGGATAGAGAATACTGCGCACCTTGTTATTAAAAAAAGGACCCAGGCCTTTTCTTAACCCGGCATCGACAAATAAACCCGAAACAAAGAACATCAGCCCCAGCCTTACCGGTGCCAGCATCTCATTTAACAGGCCGCTGAAGGCGGTAAAATGTCCGGCGTTGTTATGTACGGCAATAGTGCTGTGCAAAAAAATGATTGCGAGAATACTCAATCCCCGCAGGTTATCGATCCACGTTATACGATTCATCTTTTCCTGCCTTTGATTAAAAACTGGCCCTGATTCGGTTGCCATTTTTCTTATTAAGAAGACTCTTAGCCTACTCATTCGTCCCTGAGCAGAGGAATGACCTTATTCCGGCGCTATTCTGATAATTCATAATCAAATAAACAACAGCCAGACTTTAAGGCTATTCTTAAAAAATATTTAATAGTTAAGAATCATTCAGATAGCGAAAGATGTCAGAGTATTATCAGATAATACTTAGGGTTATTTTTTGTGAGTAAGGATGTAAGCGAGGCGTCAGGCGGCTTCAGAGGCAAAATATAACGAATGAGGCGGGTTTTAAGGTGATTTTTAAGGCCAGGCAGAACCGTAGTCAGCGTGATTTGCTCTCCACCCAAAAAAAAGCCACGCCCTTATCGCAGCGTGGCCCTTACCATTCAGCTTAACGTCAGGTGCGTAATCCGCGCCCGCGCTGTATCAGCGCATAGACCAGCCAGTAGAACACCAGAATAAAGGCCACCAGCACCGAGAGGGTAAACACCAGCGGCACATCATTAATGCCGAGGAAGCCATAACGGAATCCGCTAATCATATAAACGATTGGATTGAGTTTAGAGACAGCCTGCCAGATCGGCGGCAGCAAACTCAATGAATAGAATACGCCGCCCAGATAAGTCAGTGGCGTCAGCACAAAGGTCGGGATCAGGCTGATATCGTCAAAGGTGCGCGCAAAGACAGCGTTCAGCAAACCTGCCAGTGAAAACAGAATCGCGGTCAGCAGCAGCGTGACCGCCACCATCGTCCAGGAATGCACGTGGAACGGCACAAAGAACAGCGAGATGGCCGTCACCAGAATACCCACGCAGACACCACGCGCCACGCCGCCGCCAACATAGCCGGCAATGATGATGTGGGTCGGCACCGGCGCGACCAGCAGCTCTTCAATGTTGCGCTGGAACTTGGCGCTGAAGAACGACGACGCCACGTTGGCATAGGCGTTAGTGATGACCGCCATCATGATCAATCCCGGCACGATGAACTGCATATAGCTGAAGCCGTGCATTTCACCGATGCGCGACCCGATCAGGTTGCCAAAAATGATGAAATAGAGCGTCATGGTGATGACCGGCGGCACCAGCGTCTGGATCCAGATGCGGGCGAAACGGTTAACCTCTTTGGCCCAGATGCTCTTCAGCGCCACCCAGTAGAGATGTGTCATGCTTTTGCTCCTGTTTTTCCCTGCGTCGTCAGACCCACAAACAGCTCTTCAAGACGGTTGGCTTTATTGCGCATACTCAGCACCTGCACACCCTGCGCGCTAAGCTGGCTGAAGACGCTGTTGAGCCCCTGCTCACGCAGCACTTCCACTTCGAGCGTTGAGGTATCGGTCAGCCGGTACTGGAACCCTTCCAGCGAGGGCAGCGGACTGCGGGGTGCCAGATCCAGGATAAAGGTTTCTGATTTGAGCTTGGAGAGCAGCCCTTTCATTGAGGTGTTCTCCACCAGCTCACCGCTCTGGATGATGCCGATGTTGCGGCACAGCATCTCCGCCTCTTCCAGATAGTGGGTAGTGAGAATAATGGTCGTGCCTTTGGCATTGAGATCTTTCAGGAACACCCACATTGAGCGTCGCAGTTCGATATCCACGCCAGCGGTGGGTTCATCCAGAATCAGCAGCTTAGGCTCATGCATCAGCGCACGGGCGATCATCAGGCGACGCTTCATCCCGCCGGAAAGCATGCGTGCACGTTCAGCGCGTTTTCCCCACAGATCGAGCTGCTTCAGATACTTTTCTGCCCGCTCATTGGCTTCACGACGCTCAACGCCATAGTAACCCGCCTGATTAACGACGATTTGCATCACCGTCTCAAACGGGTTGAAGTTAAACTCCTGCGGCACCAGGCCGAGCTGGCGCTTGGCATTCACCACATCTTTTTCAAGATCGTAGCCAAACACCCGCACGCTGCCCTCGGATTTATTAACCAGCGAACTGATAATTCCGATGGTGGTCGATTTACCGGCACCGTTTGGCCCCAGCAGCGCATAAAAGTCACCCGCTTCAACGTTAAGATCGATGCCCTTCAGCGCTTGCACGCCGCCGGGATAGGTCTTGGTCAGCCGGGAAAGTTCCAGTGCATAAGTCATTCTGCATCCATACCCTGTTTTGATGGCATTGCAATGCCGTTTAAATTTATCAGGCCCTGTCATATAGTACGCGCGCGCACTCTGCGCAGTAACCGGTCGCTCAACACCATGACAGATATCAACACCCTGATCAGAAACAACCGCGAATGGTCAAAATTACTGGTTGAAGAAGATCCCAGCTTTTTTGAGCGGCTCGCCCAGGCACAAAAACCGCGCTTCCTGTGGATTGGCTGTTCTGACAGCCGTGTTCCTGCCGAACGTCTGACCGGACTGGAACCCGGCGAACTCTTTGTTCACCGCAACGTGGCCAATCTGGTGATCCACACCGACCTGAACTGTCTGTCCGTGGTGCAGTACGCTATCGAAGTGCTGGAAGTGGAACACGTTATCGTCTGCGGCCATTACGGCTGCGGCGGCGTGCAGGCGGCGATGGATAACCCGGAACTGGGATTAATCGACAACTGGCTGCTGCACATCCGCGACCTCTGGTACAAGCATAGCGTGTTGCTGGGGGAACTCCCGCCGGATAAGCGCCTGGACAAACTGTGCGAAATCAACGTTATTGAACAAGTCTATAACCTGGGACACTCCACCGTACTGCAATCTGCCTGGAAACGCGGAAAGGATGTCTCCCTGCACGGCTGGGTATACGGCATTCAGGACGGCTGTCTGCGTAACCTTGATGTGACGGCAAACAGCCGGGAGATCCTCGAACAGCGCTACCGCCACGGCATTGCTAATCTGCGGAAGAACGGCGAGGCCTGAGCCGATCGCAGCGTAAAGCGCGGCATAGCCTACACCAGGCAACAGGTGCAGGCCTTGGAAGAATGTGCGGTAGAGCGGTATCAGGATTCCAGCGGCACCACTTTGCCAATATAAGGCAGATGGCGATAGTGCTGAGCATAGTCGATACCAAAGCCCACCACGAACTCATCCGGAATCGCAAAGCCGACATATTCGACGTTCACTTCGACTTCACGGCGCTCTGGCTTATCCAGCAGCGTACAGATCGCCAGGGATTTTGGCTGACGCAGTTGCAGAATCTCTCGCACTTTGCTCAGGGTGTTGCCGGAGTCGATGATATCTTCGACGATCAGCACATCCTTGCCACGGATGTCTTCATCCAGATCTTTCAGGATTTTCACATCACGCGTGCTGGACATCCCGCTGCCGTAACTGGAAGCCGTCATAAAGTCGACTTCATGCGGCACATCGATGGCGCGACAGAGATCAGCCATGAACATAAAGGAGCCGCGCAGCAGCCCCACCAGCACCATATCGCTGCCGCTGTCGCGGTAGTGGTCGTTAATCTCTTTGCCCAGTTCAGCGATGCGCGTGGCGATTGCCTGTTCAGGGATCATCACTTCAACAGTGTGTTTCATTGCGTTCAGCCCGGTTACGTCAGAAAAGCCCCGGAGTCTATCACAGACGCAGCAGCGACGGCTGCGCGGCCCCATAAGCAAACGATTACGTCGCGAAAATTATTACCCGCCGCCTGCGGCTCGCTGAAATGCGCATTACCTTAGAACATTCTGGCATTTACCAGCATGATTCGCTGCATGGTAGCCTTTATCCAACAGATCGTTACCCTACTCGCGCCGCTGGCCGGAGATCACAATGACTTCATCTTCAAGCAAAAAAACGCATATCGGCGACAGGCCGCTGCACCCTGAAACCCAGATGCTGAACTATGGCTACGATCCCCGCCTCTCTGAGGGTGCGGTGAAGCCGCCGGTATTTCTGACCTCGACCTTTGTCTTTGACAGCGCCGAAGAGGGACGGGATTTCTTTGATTACGTCTCTGGCCGACGTGAGCCGCCGGAAGGCAAATCGGGTGGGCTGGTCTATTCCCGCTTTAACCACCCTAACAGCGAAATTGTAGAAGATCGGCTGGCGGTCTATGAGCAGGCGGAGAGCTGTTCGCTCTTCTCTTCCGGTATGGCCGCCATCTCCACTGCCCTGCTGACGTTTGCCCGTCCGGGCGAGGTGATCCTGCATTCCCAGCCGCTGTATGGCGGCACCGAAACCCTGCTTAGCAAGACGCTGCACAATCTGGACATCAAAGCAGTGGGTTTCAGCGACGGCAATGATGAAGTCAAAGTGCGTGAAGCCGCTCAGCAGGCGATGGCCCAGGGCCGGGTAGCGGTGATCCTGATTGAAACGCCAGCGAATCCCACCAACAGCCTGGTTAATATCCGTCTGATGGCGCGTATCGCTGATGAGATTGATCAGCAGCAGGGTTCACGACCGATTATCGCCTGTGACAACACGCTGCTCGGCCCGCTGTTCCAGCAGCCGCTGACGCTGGGCGCTGATCTGTCGCTCTACTCGCTGACCAAGTATGTTGGCGGTCACTCTGACCTGATTGCAGGCGCGGCGATGGGCAGTAAAGCGCTGATGGCGAAAGTACGCGCCCTGCGCAGCGCTATCGGCACGCAACTGGATCCACACTCAAGCTGGATGCTCAGCCGCTCGCTGGAAACGCTGTCGCTACGTATGGAGAAAGCCTGGCAGAATGCGGAAGCGGTCGCGGCGTTTCTGCGCGATCACCCGAAAGTGGCGAAGCTGCACTGGCTGCCCTATCTGGATGCGGAGAGCGCCGAAGGGAAAACTTATCGCGAGCAGTGCAGCGGTGCCGGTTCGACCTTCTCATTTGATATCGTCGGCGATCAGCCCGCTGCGTTCCGTTTTCTTAATGCGCTGTCGCTGTTTAAGCAGGCGGTAAGCCTGGGCGGGACCGAGTCGCTGGCCAGCCATCCTGGCAGCACCACCCACTCCGGTGTTCCGCAGGCGGTGCGTCAGCGTATTGGGATCACTGACGCCACGGTGCGGCTATCGATTGGCATCGAAAACGCCGGCGACCTGATTGAAGATGTGAAGCTGGCGCTGGATCAGGCGTAATCAACTGACGGTAAAGCCCAGCATCATGCCGGTGTCTTCATGCTCCAGCAGATGGCAGTGGGCCATGTAAGCGTGTTCTGCGGCGGCGACATAGTTGAAGCGTACCAGCACTTCACTGCGCCAGCCGTCGACATTCACTATATCTTTCCAGCCCTGCCGGTGCGGGGCTGGCGGTTTGCCGTTTTCTGAAAGAATACGGAACTGGGTGCCGTGAATGTGGAACGGGTGCAGCATCGCATCGCCTTCACCTGAAATCGTCCACTTCTCGTAATCACCCAGCTTCACCGCAAACGACGGCTTCGTCATATCAAAGGCCTGGCCATTAATCTTATTGCCGTTGCGGAAATCGTAACCGGCGGGCGGCGTATTGCCGTGCATGCTGTGATCCATGCTTTCCATAGGCGGCATCGGCTCTGCCGTCGTTTTCTCCTCCGGCGTCTGCGACATCGTGTGATGACCGCCCTTGCCCATCGCTTTCTCGCCGTAGCGCTGCATCAGCGCCTGCATGCCCTGCTGGTCCAGCTGCGGGTCCATCATCAGCTGCAGCCAGCGTGTCGTCAGGCCGTCTGTTGAGGGTAGCGCTGGCAGCGTCGCCAGCTGATCCGGCAGCGTGGCGCTGGCCATCACCCGCAGCGGCAGGATCTGCACCAGCGGCAGCGGCTGGTCAAACGGCGGCAGCGTCATGCCCATCTGCTCTGTCGGCAGCGTCACCAGATCGAAGCTCTTACCATCAGAGGTATCGATCATCACCTCAAAACGCTCGCCCGACAGGATCGGCAGCGAGTCGAGCTTTACCGGCTCGGCCAGCAGGCCACCATCGCTGGCGATCACGTAGAGAGGACGTTTATCACTGGCGGCAACATGCAGCGAACGGGCATTGCAGCCGTTGAGCAGGCGCAGACGCAGCCAGCCGCGCGGCACCGCATGCTGCGGATAGTGCACGCCGTTGGTCAGCATCATATCGCCAAACCAGCCCACCGCGGCGCGCATCACGTCGAGCTGATAATCAATGCGGCTGCCATCTTTGGTCAGTTGCTTATCCTGAAAAATCAGCGGCACATCATCCACACCCCACTGCGAGGGCAAACGCAGCGTTCCGCTCTCTTTATCTTCCAGCAGGATCAGTCCCGCCAGCCCCTGAGCCACCTGATGCCCGGTCTTGCCATGCAGATGCGGGTGATACCAGCAGGTTGCAGCGGGCTGATCGGGCGTAAAAGAGACCTGACGCGAGCCGCCAGGCGCAATCACCGCCTGCGGGCCGCCATCCACTGCGCCGGGGATTTCCAGCCCGTGCCAGTGCAGGGTGGTCGCTTCGCTGAGCCGGTTATGGATGTTCACCGTCACCGGTTTACCACTCTGCATCTTCAGCACCGGCCCCAGCAGGCTGCCGTTATAGCCCCAGGTCGGCACCGCTTTGCCGTTCCACTGGGTGGTACCCTGCATCGCGGTGAGGCTGTAGCTGCCCCTGGCATCGGGTTCCAGCAGAGACGGAATCGGCAGCAGCGGACGGGTGGCTGCCATCAGCGAACGGCTCCAGAGCGGTAATGCTCCGGCTGCACTCAGTGCGGCAGTGAGTTTCAGGAAATGGCGACGTTGCATGGTGATCATCCTTGTGGCATCAGAGCGCACAGCCTAAACCCTGACCTTATGGGAAGGTCAAGTCTTACCCGTACGAATCTGACGAAAAAAAGGCGGTGCAGCAGCCCACAGCGGCAAATTAATCGAAAACCTGAGAGCAACTGTGCTAACGTCATTAGCAATATCCATTGAAGAGAACGACTATGAAGCAAAGTATCAGGATCCTGCTGCTGACGGGACTCCTTGGCTTCTCCTCCACCAGTTTTGCCCTGAGCGAATCCGAAGCGGAAGATCTGGCCGATCTCACGGCGGTTTTCGTCTATCTGAAAAATGATTGTGGCTATCAGGATTTACCGGACGCGCAGATTCGCAAAGCGCTGGTCTTTTTTGCTCAGCAGAACCGCTGGGATTTAAGCAACTACAGCAACTACAACATGAAAGCGCTGGGTGAAGATAGCTATCGCGATCTCAGCGGCATCGCCATCACCAACGACAAAAAGTGCAAGTCACTGGCCCGCGATTCGCTGAGCCTGCTGGCCTACGTCAGGTAACGATTCTTCCCTCTGCAGCCGGACATTGACCGTGCAACCACGGTCAGTGTTAGCTATCATATGCCGCCCATCTTCATGGCGATGTCATCAGAGGAGAGCACCATGGCCCACAATGAAACGTGGTATGAAACCCTTCATGCCGGTTTTGGCCAGTATTTCACGGTCGATAAAGAGCTGTACCGTGAGAAGACTGCGCATCAGGATTTAATCATTTTCGAAAATGCCGCGATGGGCCGCGTAATGGCGCTGGACGGCGTCGTTCAGACCACCGAACGCGACGAATTTATCTACCATGAAATGATGACCCACGTTCCGCTGCTGGCGCACGGCGCGGCGAAGAGCGTTCTGATTATCGGTGGCGGTGACGGCGCAATGCTGCGTGAAGTGTCACGTCATCCCGGGATCGAAAAGATTACCATGGTGGAGATCGATGCGGGCGTGGTGACCTTTTGTCGCCAGTATCTGCCGAACCACAGCGCGGGTGCCTATGACGATCCGCGCTTTACGCTGGTGATTGATGACGGGGTGAACTTCGTTAATCAGACGCAGGAAAAGTTTGATGTCATTATCTCCGACTGCACCGATCCGATTGGTCCGGGCGAGAGTCTGTTTACCTCGGAATTTTATGCCGGGTGCAAAGCGGCCCTTAATGAAAATGGCATCTTTGTGGCGCAGAATGGCGTCTGCTTCCTGCAACAGGATGAGGCCGTTAACAGCCATCGTAAGCTGGGACATTACTTTGCGGACGTCAGTTTCTATCAGGCGGCGATTCCGACCTACTACGGCGGCATTATGACCTTTGCCTGGGCGAGTGATAATCCGGCGCTGCGCCAGCTCGACACCGCGACCTTAAAGGCGCGTTTCGAGGCCGCTGGCCTGACCTGCCGTTATTACACGCCAGCAATCCATACCGGCAGCTTTGCCCTGCCGCAATATCTGTTGAATGCGTTATCTGCCGCGTGCTGATAGTGCATTTCTAAGGGGGTGAACGAAATTGCAAAAGCTAAAACTACATGGCTTCAACAACCTGACGAAAAGCCTGAGTTTTTGTATTTACGATATTTGCTATGCGAATACTGAAGCTGAACGCGATGGTTACATCGCCTACATTGACGAACAATATAACGCTAACCGTCTGACGGAAATCCTGACTGAGACCTGCTCCATTATCGGGGCTAACGTGCTCAACATTGCGCGCCAGGATTATGAACCGCAGGGAGCCAGCGTCACGATTCTGGTCAGCGAAGAGCCTATCGATCCGAAAGATATCGATAACTCAGAGCACCCCGGTCCGCTGCCCAACTCGGTGGTGGCTCATCTCGATAAAAGTCATATCTGCGTGCACACCTATCCGGAGAGCCATCCGGCAGGCGGCCTGTGCACCTTCCGTGCGGACATTGAAGTCTCCACCTGTGGCGTCATTTCGCCACTAAAAGCGCTGAACTATCTGATCCACCAGCTGGAGTCAGATATTGTCACCGTCGATTACCGGGTGCGCGGTTTTACCCGTGACGTGAAAGGGATGAAGCACTTCATCGATCACGAGATCAATTCGATTCAGAACTTCATGTCTGAAGATATGAAAGCGATGTATGACATGGTGGATGTGAATGTCTATCAGGAAAACATCTTCCATACCAAGATGTTGCTGAAAGAGTTCGACCTTAAACACTACCTGTTTAACACCCGCCCGGAAGATCTCACTCCGCAGGAGCACAAGCGCATTACCGATCTGCTCTGGAAAGAGATGCGCGAGATCTACTACGGCAGAAATATCCCCTCAGTGGGCCTGAAGACCCTCTGATTATCAGGCGCGCAGCGTTATAGCTCATAACCTGCGCGTCTCCTTCCCTCTTGTTCCCCCTGCTTTTTCATCACGGCAACTGCCTGACTGAGGTTTGAACGGGTTTCGGTGGACACACCCGCGACTACGCGCGAAGAGAATGATGCGTACGCGCGTTAACGGCGCGTTTTAACGGCGAGAGATAAAGATAAACGCGCGGTGCTGCTGTCGTCCTGCTGATCAGGTCAGAGCAACATGGCGCGTTCTGTTCAGGCGGAGGTCAGCGCCAGCGTAATCCCGCGCTCGCGCAGCGTGCGGCAGACAGCCTCATCTAACCGGCTGTCGGTCACCACATCGGTCAGGTCATCCACCGCAGAAGCGCAGAATAGCGACCAGGAGCCATATTTACTGCTGTCCGCCAGCAAGACCCGACGAGCCGCATTGGCCAGAAGATCGTGTTTCAGCCCCGCTTTCTCCTCCGTCGGCGTGGTAATGCCGCGCTCAAGGCTCCAGGAGTTACAGCTGACAAAGGCGATATCGGGATTGATGCTGCGCAGCAGCCGCCGTCCATGTTCGCCCACACAGGACTGACTGGAGTCGTCGATACGTCCGCCGATAATCGTCACTTCGATCTGCTTAAACTCAGACAAAAACAGTGCAATGTGCAGATCGGCAGTGATGACCCGCAGCGGCAGATGCGTGAGCTGCCGCGCCAGCTCCAGCATAGTGGTGCCCGCATCCAGCACGACCGCATCGCCCGCCCGGACAAAGCTGGCGGCACATTCTGCAATCGCCTGCTTCTCGGCCAGGTTACGCTGCATCTTCTCCAGCGTGGTCGGCTGGGCAGGAATAAAACGATTCAGGGTAACGCCGCCATGACTGCGGCTGATCACGCCCTCTTTATCCAGCTTAATCAAATCACGGCGAATCGTGGCGGGTGAGGCGGAAATCGCACTGACCAGTTGCTCAACAGTCACCAGATTATGGCTTTTCAGGTAATCCATAATCTGGTCAAGACGGCTCTGTCCCTTCATATATCCCTATGCGAGCTGCATCGCGAGTTTAATAGAGATCGCCATGCTGTCAGACTTCGCTTTACCTGTCCAGGCGATATCAAATGCAGTGCCATGGTCAGCAGAGGTACGGATAAACGGCAGGCCTGCGGTGATGTTGACGCCATCATAAAAGCCCAGCAGTTTAAGCGGAATATGCCCCTGATCGTGGTACATCGCCACCACCATGTCATACCGTCCATCCTGGCACTGCAGGAACACCGTGTCCGGCGGACAAGGCCCGTAGACATCAATCCCCTGCGCTTTCATCGCCTCAATAGCGGGCGCCACGGTGGTGATCTCCTCATCGCCAAACAGGCCGTTCTCTCCGGCGTGCGGATTTACGCCCGCCACGGCGATACGCGGGGCGCTGTAACCGACACGACGCAGGAAAGTGTCCGCCATACCAATCACGGTTTTGATGCGCGTCTGGTTCAGCGTGTCCAGGAACTTACGCAGCGCAATGTGGGTCGTGACATGAATCACTTTCAGCTTATCGGTGTAGAGGACCATGGCGTAATCTTTGGTCCCGGTAAGATGCGCCAGCAGTTCGGTGTGACCAGGATAGAGATGGCCTGCCGCATGCAGCGCCTCTTTGTTCAGCGGCGCGGTGGCAATGGCATGTACGTCGCCCGCCAGTGCCAGCTCTGTAGCACGCTTCACGCAACGCCACGCCAGATCTCCCGCCTCTTTCTGCACCACGCCAGGTTTCAGCGCGTCGGGATCGGCCAGAGGCTCATCGATGACGTTGATGATGCCGGGCGCAAACCGCGCATCCTGCACCCGGTCCAGCACCCGCAGCTCGGCCTGTGGCGTAATGTTCATTGCCATAATGTGGCGCAGCGTACTGGCACAGCCAATCACCACCGCCGGGATGCCATTCAGCTCACCTTCAGAGAGTGACTTAATGATGATTTCCGGGCTGATGCCCGCTGGATCGCCCATGGTGATCGCAATAATTTTACTCACTCGACTTCTCCTCAATAAAACCAATGGCTGCTACCAGGGTATTTTCATCACCAAAGCCACCCGCTTTGGTCATCACCGGCAGAGTAAATTCACTGTTAAGCAGAACCCCGTGCGGCACACAGCCCGCCACCAGACCCTGAATTTTAAAGCCGCTGGCCCCCAGTGCCTGGGCAACGGCAATCGCCACGTCGCCTCCCGACAGATAGAGCGCATGCGGCAGCTGTGTCCGGCACAGGCTGTGAGTCATTTCGCCCAGCAACAGACTGATCGCTTCGCCCAGCTGCTGGCGGGTCACGCTGTGCTGCTGGCTGAGATGCTCAATGTCGTGACGCTGGGATTCATGCTGACAGGTGCGGATCACCGTATGGCGACCGGCACGCAGTGCGGCGGCAGCCTGTTCGATCCAGCGATCCCGATCAGGCCAGGCGGGCTGCTGAAACAGCTGACGGATATCGACATCTACGATCTCAACTGCCCGCTGGTTAAGCAGCGTGGCGATCTGCTGCTGCGCGCTGCTGCTCATCGATCCCACTACCGCCAGCACGGGCCGCGACGGGCGAACAGAGAGCGCTGCGCCCAGCGCATCGCTTAACCCGGCTGCTCCCACCAGCAGCGGCTTCTCTGTCAGCCGCGCCGCAGCGATTATCAGTCGCGCCAGATCGGCTTCATTTTCGGCATCCACCACCACCACGCCGTGCGCCGCCGCTAACACCGCATCAAGCCGATCGCTGCGCAGCGTCGGGAGATCGATCTCCGTGCCGTCGATCTGCATATGATCGAGTACGCGGGCGCTGAGGATCGGGGTTTTAGGATCGCTGGCAAATTCGGTGTCTGTCAGTAACCGCTGATTGACCCACACTTTACCTTCGCGTGTGGTGCGGCCCAGTCGTGGCACGGCCGGCGCAACCAGCGCCAGCCTTTTGCCGCTGGCTCGCAGCGCAGCCGCGGTTTCAGCACCGACGTTGCCGCGCAGCGTGGAGTCGATCTTTTTAAACAGCCAGCCCTGCCGAAGCTGTGCGGCGAAGTGCTGCACCACCTGAGCGACGCGCTCTGCGGCCTGGCTGGCGCTGACTGCCCGGCTGTCGGTGCTGATAACCAGCACATCCGCAGCGTCCTCTGGCAACGGCGCCTCCGTGCCAAACAGCACATGTACGCGGGCGCCAGCCTGTGCCAGTCCGCTACCCGCATCGTTGGCACCGGTAAAGTCATCGGCGATGACCAGCACCGGGGTTTTCCATAATGATGAGCCCATCCTCACTCCTGTCAGGCGATTGCCACTGCATTTGATTATATTCAATCACGATTGATTATATGTGAGCAAGTTCAAATTAATCGAAATCGATATGCCTTATAAAATTAGCCACAGAGAGTGACTGACTTCGCATTGCGCTGAGCAAGATTAATCATCCGCTCAGACAGGACAGAAATAAGGGTATGAAATGAACATTAACAGCACGGTGATTAGCGGTTATCAGGCGTTAAACGACATGCGCTATCTGCTGAAGGGGATATCGACAGCAGTCGTGGTCACTGACCGGAACATTGAGGCGATTCCGGCAGTGCAGGCGCTGATGGGTCAACTTCGGGATCAGATTCCGGGTATCAGCGTGGTCAACAGCGTCCCGCCTGAACCAAGCCAGCATGATGTGGCAGCGATTATCGCGACGCTCTCCCGGCCCCATGTCGATATGGTGATTGGCATCGGCGGCGGCAGCGTGCTGGATGTGGCGAAGCTACTCTCAGTGCTGTGCATCGACGCCGCGCCTTCGCTGGACGCCCTGCTGGCAGGCGAAAAACCGCAGCGCCGTACCCGTTCAATACTGATCCCTACCACCGCAGGCACGGGTTCTGAGGCGACGCCCAATGCGATCCTGGCGATCCCGGAGAAAGAGACCAAAGTCGGCATTATTTCACCGGTGATGCTGCCCGATGTGGTGGCCCTGGTGCCGGAACTGACCACCAGCATGCCTCCACATATTGCCTCTTCAACCGGTATTGACGCCCTCTGCCATCTGATTGAGTGCTTTACCGCCAATGTCGCCAACCCGGTCAGCGACAACTATGCGCTGATTGGGATGAAGAAACTGTTCGCTAATCTCGAAACCACCCTGCGCGAGCCAGAAAATTTGCAGGCACGCCTGGAGATGCTCTGGGCCTCTTATTATGGCGGTGCATCGATTGCCCATGCCGGGACACATCTGGTGCATGCCCTCTCTTACCCGCTCGGGGGCAGATATCATCTGCCACACGGCGTTGCCAACGCCATCCTGCTGGCTCCCTGCATGCGCTTTGTCCGTCCGGCGGCGGTGAGCAAATTCGCTCAGGCCTATGATCTGCTGCCCGACGCCGACGTCCGTTTAAGCGATGAAGAGAAATCACACGCGCTGGTCGACTACTTCACCGCGCTGGTGGCGCGGCTGCAGCTGCCTGCCAGCCTGGAAGCCCTGGGCATCAGCCCGGATCACCTGCCCTGGTTAGTGGAAGCCGCGCTCGACGTCCAGCGTCTGATGAACAACGTGCCGATGGCGGTCACCGCCGACGATGTGCGCGCCGTCTACCTGACGCTTTTCCCTTCCTGCCAGGCGTAATGAGGATTGTCATGAATAAGAAGATAAACGGCGTACTGACCGCCATCGTCACCACTTTTGACCGGGAAGGTGCCTTTGATCCAGAAAGGCAGCGCGAACAGGTCAGACGCCAGATCAACGCCGGTAACGGCATCTTCTGCGGCGGAACCAACGGCGAATTCTTTGTGCTGAACGAGCAGGAGAAGATCGCGGTTACCACCACCTGCGTCGATGAAGTTAACGGCCGGGCATCGGTGGTGGCGCATATCGGGGAGATTTCGACCCGTGAAACTATCCGGCTCGGCAAACAGATTGCCCGCCTTGGCGTAGATGCTGTTTCCGCGATCACGCCGTGGTTTGTTCCGCT
The DNA here is from genome assembly GCF_011800485.1 of Pantoea sp. EKM20T. Lineage (NCBI taxonomy): Bacteria > Pseudomonadati > Pseudomonadota > Gammaproteobacteria > Enterobacterales > Erwiniaceae > Pantoea > Pantoea sp. EKM20T. The sequence continues at coordinate 79,177 of NZ_JAALFW010000012.1, forward strand.
TAAGCAGCAGGAGCTGATCGACCACTATCAGCGCGTGGCTGATGCGCTTACGGTGCCGCTGTTCCTCTACAACATCCCGGCGCGTACCGGCAATACCTTGCAGCCAGAGACCGTTCGTACGCTGGCCGCGCACCCGAACATCATCGGCATTAAAGATTCAGCAGGCAGCTATGAAAGTCTGAGCGGCTTTCTGCAGGCTACCGCCGACTGTCAGGACTTTGCTGTGCTGAACGGCCCGGATTCGCTGATCCACCAGGGTTTTGTGGATGGCTGCTCCGCCTCAATTTCCGGGCTGGCAAACGTGGCACCGGAGGCGATTAACGCCATCTGGGCGCGCTTCCATGCGGGCGATATTGCCGGTTCGCATCAGGCACAGGAGAACGTCACCGGCCTGCGCACCGCACTGTACAGCATCGGTTTCTCACCGGCCGCCGTGAAAAAAGCGGTCAGCCTGCAGGGCTTTGAGGTGGGTGAAAGCCGCTATGCGGTGCAGTTCAGCGCCGAAGAGCAGCAGCAGATCCGTCAAATCGTGAACCACTACCTGCAATAACGTCCATCACCTTTGCACCCTACCGGTCAGATGAGAACGAACCTGCTGGTCGCCATCTGCCAGAACAATCGAGGTCATGATGAAAGCATTTTCAACTGAGAGCACCTTACTGATCGTCGGCATGGTGGTCGCCTATATCCTGTTCACCACCTGGCTCACCTGGCGGCTGCGCAGTAAAACCAGCGGCGACTTTATGGAAGGCTCGCGCGCCATGCCTGCTTTTATCGTCGGCATTATGCTGATGTCTGAATATATCGGGGCAAAATCCACCATCGGCACCGCGCAGGCGGCCTTTGAAGATGGCTTCGCCGCCTCGTGGTCGGTGATTGGCGCGGCAATTGGCTTCCCGCTGTTTGGCCTGATACTGGTCAAACGCATCTACAACACCGGCAAGATCACTATCTCCGGTGCTATCGCCGAGAAATATGGCAGTTCGACCAAAAATATTATCTCGCTGATCATGATCTATGCGCTGCTGCTGGTAAACGTCGGCAACTACATCAGCGGCGCGGCGGCGATCTCCACCGTACTCAAGATCGATCTGACCCAGGCGGCTTTTATCACTGCGGTGGTCAGCACCTTCTACTTTGCGTTTGGCGGCATGAAAGGCGTGGCCTGGGTCACGCTGCTGCACAGCGCCATCAAGTATATGGGGATCCTGATTATCCTCTATGTGGCGCTGAAGATGACCGGCGGCGTCGCCCCGATGATGGAGAAAATGCCGGCGTTCTACTGGACATGGGATGGTCACGTCGGTGCCAGTACCATTGTGGCCTGGCTGATCGGGACCGTGGGTTCGATCTTCTGTACCCAGTTTGTGATTCAGGCGATCTCCTCCACCAAAGATGTGAAGTCAGCGAAGCGCGCCACCTGGGTCGCCTTCTTCTTCTGCCTGCCGATTGGTCTGGCGATGGCGCTGATTGGCGTGGCAGCGAAGTTTGCTCACCCGGATATCAAGAGCCTCTATGCGCTGCCGGTGTTTCTGCAGGATATGTCACCGTGGCTGGCGGGCATTGTCACCACCTCGCTGGTGGCCTCGATTTTCGTCAGCGTCGGTACCGTGGCGCTGGCCATCGCCTCGCTGGTGGTGAAAGACTTTTACGTGCCTTATCGTAATCCTACGCCAGAGCGCGAATTTAAAATGACACGCTGGATCTCGATTGGCATCGGCTTCTTCCCGCTGCTGTTTGTTCTGTTCTTCCCGGAAGTGCTGAAGCTCTCGTTCTTTACCCGTGCGATTCGTCTGTCGATTACCGTTGTGGCGATCATGGCGTTCTACCTGCCGTGGTTTAAGAGCACACGCGGCGCCAATGCCGGTCTGATTGGCGCCTGCGTTGTCACTTCCGTCTGGTTCCTGATGGGTAACCCGTTTGGTATCGACAATATGTACGTGGCGCTGATCACCCCGGCAATTATTATGGTGATTGACCGCTGTATCCCGTCACGCCAGTCTCAGCCTCAATCGCAACACAATGCACAAAACAGTGGAGCCTAAAATGACTCAGGAAACCGTCACCGCAGAACGCACCGGCCTGCTTGCGCCTCACCCGCAGGATAGCGCGCAGCAGGTTGCGATGCTGCCCTCCTCCTGCCCGCAAAACCACGCGGCTAACCTGCTGCCGCTGCCCGATGGCGATCTGCTTTGCGTCTGGTTTGGCGGCACGCAGGAAGGGATTGCCGATATCTCTGTCTGGTGTTCACGGCTGCGAAAAGGCAGCGATCGCTGGAGTGAAGCACAAAAACTCTCTGACGATCCGGGCCGTTCAGAACAGAATCCGGTGCTGTTTCTCGATCCCGACCAGGTACTGTGGCTGCTGTGGACGGCGCAGAAATCGGGCAATCAGGACACCGCGATTGTTCGCTATCGCCAGTCTCACGATCTGGGCCAGAGCTGGGGGGAGATCAAAACGCTGCTGGATAAGCCTGGCACCTTTATTCGCCAGCCGATTGTGGTGCTGCCCAACGGTAACTGGTTGCTGCCGGTGTTTTACTGCCTGACGCAGCCTGGCGAAAAGTGGGTCGGCAGCTATGACGTGAGCGCGGTAAAAATCTCAGAAGATAAAGGCCAGAGCTGGCGCGACGTCAGCGTGCCTGACAGCACCGGCTGCGTCCATATGAACGTAACCCTGCTGGATGATGGCTCGCTGCTGGCGCTCTACCGCAGCCGCTGGGCCGACCACATCTATCAGAGCCGCTCACTTGATCAGGGTGAAAGCTGGAGCGCGCCACAGCCGTTGTCGCTGCCCAACAATAACTCCTCAATTCAGGTCACGACGCTGCGCAATGGTCATCTGGCGCTGGTGTTCAATGCCATGAGCGCCGAAGGTGCCAGCGAACGCCGGTTGTCGCTGTATGACGAAATTGAAGATGATGAAGAGGAAAGTGATGTTGCCGTCGCCGCTGAGCCGGTGATGCACAGTGGTCGCACCGCTTTCTGGGGTGCGCCACGTGCGCCGATGACGCTGGCTATCTCAACGGATGGCGGTAAAAGCTGGCCGCTGCAGCGCAATCTGGACGAGGGCGATGGCTACTGCATGACCAATAACTCCCAGCAGAAATTAAACCGTGAGTTCTCCTATCCCAGCATTAAACAAGGCCTGGATGGCGAACTGCATATCGCCTACACCTGGTATCGTCAGGCGATTAAGTATGTGCGGGTCGCGGAGTCATGGGTGAAGGGAGGTGATGCGTGATTGAACGGATGGTGCTGGTGACCGGAGCCAGCTCCGGCATCGGTCAGGCGATTGCTGACCGTTTACTCGATGAGGGCTGGCAGGTTATCGGCCTGAGCCGCTCGGCGATAAGCCGGGCAGAAGCGGGCTGGCAGAGTCATCAGATCGATATCAGCGACAGCGCCGCACTGCAGGCTTTACTGGACGCGCTACCGGTGCCGCAGGCGGTAATCCATGCAGCCGGTATGATGCAGGCCGCGCCGCTTGGGGAGCTGGATCTGAGCGCCAGTACACGCTTATGGCAACTGCACGTTGCCGCTGCTGAGCAGCTGGCGAATCATTTTGCACCGCGGATGCGTGTGGGCGGCAGAATTGTGCTGCTGGGCAGCCGGACATCAGGCGGTGCGGCGGGCCGCAGTCAGTATGTCGCCACCAAATCGGCGATGATCGGTATGGTGCGCAGCTGGGCGGCGGAACTTGCTCCGCGCGGCATTACCGCCAATATTGTGGCGCCAGGCGCCACCGAAACGCCGATGCTGCAACAGCCGGGCCGTGCCAGTTCACCGCCCCGTCTGCCACCGATAGGCCGCTATATTCAGCCGCAGGAAGTGGCCGGGCTGGTCGATTTCCTGCTCTCCCCTGCGGCGGCGGCGATCACCGGCCAGCAGCTGGTAATGTGTGGCGGTGCATCGCTGAGTTAGTTAACAGGCCGGGCTGCTGAGTTCGCCCGGCCTTATAACCTTAAAGGATTGCCTTACTGTCTTACCGTACGGGTTTGCCGTACTGGTTCATAAACTGGCGATAAGCAGCGATCACCAGCTGAAAATCTTCAATGCCGCAGAACGAGAGGCTCTCTTCGTCATAGTAGTTCATCCCCTCTTCCATACCGTCATCTTCCAGAGCCAGCAGGTTGGCGCGGATCATCACCTCCTCTTCATCCAGCAGAATGGTGTACTCGCTGCCGATCCGCTGCCACTGACGTACGCTGCCTTTGACATCTTCAATGGCGGCTTCAACTTCATCCAGCAATCCCGGATCGTTTTTGACCTCTTCGTTGAACCAGTGGCCGACCGCTTCATGATCCATCGACATGCGAACCTTAATCTGTCCGGTCACATCGCGTAAAAATTCATATTCCATCGCCCGTTCCTCTCAACGTCGTCGTCTCACCTGGTAAGTGTCCGTGCTGCTCTCGCGGCAAAGTGTGACACGTCGCGCATTATTACAGGCTGTCTGCCGAAAGCCAGCTTTTGATCGTCTCTCTACCCCATGCTGAGACGAAAAAAAGGGGCGAATCATCGCCCCTTATTCATGCCTGCAAGGTGAAGAATCAGACCGCGGTCTGGAAAATCACACCATCAGCTTTGTCGGTGTACTGCGTCAGCTGGTCGAAGTTGAGATAGCGATACGTGTCGCTGGCCGTTTTATCGACCTGCGCCATGAATTGCTGATACTCATCCGGCGTTGGCAGTTTGCCAAGCAGAGACGCGACCGCAGCCAGCTCCGCTGACGCCAGGTAGACGTTAGCGCCGTTACCCAGACGGTTCGGGAAGTTACGGGTCGAGGTAGAGACCACCGTCGAACCATCTGCAACACGTGCCTGGTTACCCATGCAGAGTGAACAGCCCGGGATCTCGATACGCGCACCGCTTTTGCCGAATACGCTGTAGTAGCCCTCTTCGGTCAGCTGTGCCGCATCCATCTTGGTTGGCGGTGCCACCCACAGACGGGTTGGCAGCTGGCCTTTGTGGCTATCCAGCAGTTTACCCGCAGCACGGAAGTGACCAATGTTGGTCATGCATGAGCCGATAAACACTTCGTCGATCTTCTCACCCTGAACGTCAGAGAGCAGACGTGCATCGTCCGGATCGTTTGGCGCACAGAGGATTGGCTCTTTGATTTCAGCCAGATCGATTTCGATCACGGCGGCATATTCAGCATCGGCATCCGGCTCAAGCAACTGAGGATCGGCCAGCCATTTCTCCATACCTTCAATGCGACGCTCCAGCGTACGACGATCGCCGTAGCCTTCTGCGATCATCCACTTCAGCAGCACGATGTTAGAGCTGAGGTATTCGATAATCGGCGCTTTATCCAGCTTGATGGTACAGCCCGCAGCGGAACGTTCTGCTGACGCATCGGACAGCTCAAACGCCTGCTCGACTTTCAGATCCGGCAGACCTTCAATCTCCAGGATGCGACCAGAGAAGATGTTTTTCTTACCTTTCTTCTCAACGGTCAGCAGACCCTGTTTGATGGCATACAGCGGAATGGCGTGAACCAGATCGCGCAGGGTAATACCTGGCTCCATCTTACCTTTGAAGCGCACCAGAACCGATTCCGGCATGTCGAGCGGCATTACGCCAGTCGCGGCGGCAAACGCCACCAGGCCTGAACCCGCCGGGAAAGAGATGCCGATAGGGAAACGGGTGTGCGAGTCACCACCGGTACCAACGGTATCCGGCAGTAGCATACGGTTCAGCCAGCTGTGGATAATGCCGTCACCCGGACGCAGTGACACACCACCGCGGTTCATGATGAAGTCTGGCAGCGTATGGTGCGTGCTCACATCCACCGGCTTCGGATACGCGGCGGTGTGACAGAACGACTGCATCACCAGATCGGTCGAGAAGCCCAGGCAAGCCAGATCTTTCAGCTCGTCACGGGTCATCGGGCCGGTGGTATCCTGCGAGCCAACCGACGTCATTTTAGGTTCGCAATAGGCACCCGGACGAACTCCGGTCACGCCACAGGCGCGGCCAACCATTTTCTGCGCCAGCGAGAAACCACGGGTGCTCTCCGCGACATCTTTCGCCTGACGGAATACGGTGCTGTGCGGCAGACCCAGCGACTCGCGCGCTTTGGTGGTCAGACCGCGACCGATGATCAGCGGAATACGGCCACCGGCGCGCACTTCGTCAATTACTACTTCGGTTTTGAGCTCGAAGCTGGCCAGCAGTTCATTGGTTTCGTGGTTGCGGACTTCGCCTTTGAATGGATAGATGTCGATCACATCGCCCATGTTCAGGTTGTTTACGTCCACTTCAATGGGCAGTGCGCCCGCATCTTCCATGGTGTTGAAGAAGATGGGTGCAATTTTGCTGCCCAGCACCACGCCGCCGCCTTTTTTATTTGGCACGTTCGGGATGTCGTCGCCCATAAACCACAGCACCGAGTTGGTGGCGGATTTACGTGAAGAACCGGTTCCGACAACATCACCGACATACGCCAGCGGGAAACCTTTGGTCTTCAGAGCTTCGATCTGTTTGATCGGGCCGATATTGCCCGCGTCATCAGGCTCAATGCCTTCACGGGCATTTTTCAGCATCGCCAGGGCGTGCAGAGGAATGTCTGGACGTGACCAGGCATCCTGGGCCGGAGAGAGATCGTCGGTGTTGGTTTCGCCAGTGACTTTAAACACGGTAACCGTGATCTTCTCTGCCAGTTCAGGCCGTGACAGATACCATTCCGCATCTGCCCAGGATTGCATCACCTGCTTCGCGTATTCATTACCCGCTTTCGCTTTCTCTTCGACATCATAGAAGTTGTCGAACATCAGCAGCGTGTGTGAAAGGGCTTTCGCGGCAATCGGAGCCAGTTTGCTATCGTCCAGCGCCTCAATCAGCGGATGAATATTGTAACCGCCCTGCATGGTGCCAAGCAGTTCAACCGCTTTTTCAGAAGATATCAGAGGAGAGGTTGCTTCGCCTTTGGCGACAGCCGCCAGGAAACCGGCTTTGACATACGCCGCTTCATCGACGCCAGGTGGGACGCGGTTGACCAATAAATCGATCAAAAATTCTTCTTCACCCGCAGGTGGATTTTTTAGCAGTTCAACCAGCGCGGCCATTTGGGAAGCCTCTAAAGGCTTAGGTACAATTCCCTGGGCAGCACGCTCGGCAACGTGCTTACGGTATTCTTCTAGCACGACGTTATCCTCGCTCTCATTATGTAGGGCTTTCCGACCACCTTGCTCACTTATGGAGAACAATCTTCCCTTTCTCGTCCAGGTTGAGGTGCCCGGTTTCGCGGAGGGCAGAATAGCAGTATTTCGTCTGTTTGTTAATCTGTTTACAAAAATACAACATAATCCACTACGGCCATTCTGCCCGCTTAACTCCCTGCATCAGCCAGCTGAGTCGGCTGAATGGTTCTCTCTGCAGCGTACCGCATTCCACACAAATGGCTGCAGGTTTATGTCAGTTTTGCCGTGGCTTTAGCGAAGTGATTCAGGGAAATAGATAACTGGCAGGAATAGAAGCCGGCGTGTTTATGGGGTACAGCGGAGGTGAGCTCAGGAGGATAACAACACCAGGCCGGAAATCAGCCTGATGCAACTGAAACCGAATTCGTCCTGCTGATTACTACTGATAAAACCCTGGTCGGTAAATCTCTTTTTCATTCTCGCAAGTTACACGTCAGAAGCTACAAGACAGAAACTGCTATTCAGAAGAGGTCGTCATGACCTCTTCTGTGCATGTTTAATTTTTCAGATTTTCCGGAAAATTGGCGGGCAACTGGTCAGGCGGACAGTCGATCACGCTTTCGTTATTTTCACCCACATCACGGATTACGGTCAGCGTCGCGAACTCATCAATCACTTCGGTTGGATAAGCCGGACCCGCTTCGCGGAATTTTGCCATCTCTTCCAGATGATCATTCTGGAAGCAGACGGTTTTTTCCGGATTATTCATTACCCAGCGCGGGAAGAAGATGGTGCCGTGGAAAATTTTATCAGCCAGATTAACGGCCAGGCTGACATCGGTTCCGGTTGGTTCAGTCCAGGAAACTTTATAGACATCCTGCGCCAGACGGACGACATAGACATGCTGATTTTTAACCCAGCGATTACCGACCATACCGCTGTGAATGCGATAGTCGATGGTGCTGGCATTTTTAATGTAGAGCTCGTAATTCCAGCCGTTGTCATAAGTGTAAACCAGATGTTTGCCGACGATGCCAGACAGGTCATGTTTATCGAAAGTGCTCATGGTTAATTCCTCATTTGTTTTCCTTGAGGAGATTATTGCTCGTTACAAAACCGATGAATAACGCTATTTTTAGCACTAAATAATTTAATTTTTAGATGAGTGAGCATGTACAAGACAACACTCGAACAGTGGTATCTGCTCGACGCAGTAGTGAATGAGGGGAGTTTTGCGCTGGCAGCGGAGAAGAACAATCGCAGCCAGTCCTCACTGAGTTATCAGCTGAGCCTGTTACAGCAGCGGCTGGGTTTGACCCTGCTTCAGCAGGAGGGCCGCCGCGCTGTCCTGAGTGCAGAGGGACATCAGTTGCTGGCACAGGTGCGTCCGCTGCTGGAGGGATTCGGCGCGCTTGAGGCGCAGGCCAGTGCACTGCAACGCGGCGAACGGTCGCGCATCGATCTGATGGTCGATGCGACTCTGCCCAAACCCTTGCTATTCGATGTGCTTCAGACCTTTCAGCAACGCTATCCGCATGTCCGCATCTGGTTTAGCGAAATCGTCCGAAGCGAAACGCCTGACAGACTGGCGGAAAATCAGGCTGATCTCTGGCTGGTGGCACAATATGGCGACACGCCGTTAGCAGGCGAAAGCCTGATGAGTGTCGATTTCGTCGCCGTCGCCCATCGCGACCACCCGCTGCACCGCGAATCCGCCCCGCTTAGTGCTGCTACGCTGGCACGCTGGCCCTGCATTACCATTCTGGATCGTCAGCAACAGCAGCAGTCGGAGGTCAATGGCGATCAGGCGGAGAACTGGTCATTCACGACGCTGTCGGCAGCCATTGAAGCGGTCCAGCATCAGTTAGGTTATGGCTGGCTGCCGGAACAGAATATCGCCGCGCTGTTAGAGAGCGGTGAGCTCCGTCCCCTGCCGCTGCTGCAGGGCCGCCGACGCAGTAGTTCGCTGGTGATGTATATCAATGAAGAAAGACTACCCGGCAACAGCGCCATTACTGCCCTGGCGCAGATGTTTATTGAACGGGTGGCTGCATGGGAGATGCGTGGTTAGATGAAGGTTAGCTTGCTGCCTAATCTTCTGAGAATTTGACTGTCAGAGAGCCACCGTCCAGCATCCCATATTGTGTTTACCGGGTGTACTGGAAACAGTGAAAGGGATAAGCCAGACCTTAGCCGGCCCCTGAATTTTAGCATCCAGGAAGGTTATGCCCTGCTGATCTGCAGCCCTCTTCGCTTCCTCCCAGGAACTCCACCTATCCTGATGTTTCAGCCAGGAGCCCCGGTAATTTTGTCATAACAGTCGAATTGCTTTGTGATGAGTTTCGGGAATGGCAGAAAAGCACGCTCGTAATTATAGTCAGTTAACCCGGGAGACTGTGTCAGCGCACTAACTGATGAGCAGCGCCTGCGTTTCATTAAATTTGTTAAGCCCTGTAGTGCAGGGCTTTACGTTGCCGAGCCGTTTTCTGACATCAAAATCAGTGACGGATCTGTGAAAGTTCATCTTCTGAGAGACCGGTCATTTTCATGACGGTGTTACGGTCAATGCCGTTCTGCAGCATAGTGCGGGCAACTTCGACTTTGCCTTCATTTCGGCCTTTCTCGATTCCACGCTGTTCACCAAGCTGAATACCTTTCTCGATGCCCTTCTGCTCCAGCTGCTGTGCGATGGTCATAAGTGCGTCTCCGTGTTGCGGCACTCGCTGTGCCAGTTCGCGCACGAAGGCTTCGGAGTCAGCCGACTCGCCTGCCTGCAGTAAATAGTGTATCAGAGCTGTTACCTGGGGTGAAGAAAGATAATCAGCCATCAGTAACGTGGCCAGCCGATCGGTGAGAGTCGCGATGTCACGCTGATGTATGTGCTTCTGTAACAGCGTCAACGCCGCCATGCTGCGGTGCCCCATGATTTCCTCATCCGGGATCACCGTGACATCCACCAGTGGAAAGGTACTGCCATAGAGGTTTTCCGCCAGCGAAGGGTCTTCAAATTCGTCGAGCCAGCGTGTTGAATACGGATAAGGGCTGCGTTTGCCGGTATAGAACAGTACCGGTATAACCAGCGGCAGCTGCTTATGGCCCGCTTCAAGGTGGCGGTGCATAGCCGCCACAGCGTATCGCATCAGCCTGAATGCCATATGCCTGTCCGGCGTAGACTGATGCTCAACCAGGACGTGTATGTACCCATCCCCGTTACTGGTCTTCAGGCTGTAGAGGATATCGCTGAAATACTGGCGAAGATCGTCTTCAACGAACGAACCGGATTCAAGTTTCAGGGTGCTGAGGTCGCATATAGCGCGCAGTTCGGCGGGCAGATGCAGTTCCATGAAGTCGCGGGCAATGTCCGGCTGTGAGAGAAACTGCCGGAAAGTGGCATCGTGAGGTGTGGGAGTGCTGTTCTTTTTTTTCATCGGGCCTGACTCTGATATTCACATTCGTAGGGGATCACAGGCCAGATGTCTGGCCACCTCCATCATCAATGCGGTTTATCCCCGCTAGAGCGGGGAACACTCTTAATGTATGTAGCTGTAAAATATGATGATTTTACCCTCATAAAAAAATCACAACTAAATTCACGTATTTAAAGATCAGTAACTCACTGATTTGTAAGAGTCAGGAAGAGAATCAGCAGCAGTCCATCCAGATTCACCGGAATATGCATTTTTACGCCGGTTTTATCAATCTGGATAAAAGCATCATCAAAGACATCAACCTGACCATACGGGAGAAAGATCATAGCAACGGCTTAAGGGGTAAAAACTCATAAACGGTGCCTTTTGATTCCTCTGCCACCAATAAATTTAGCTATCGCTCAGACTTACTTTTGAGGCCTGTTAATCGGAGCAGTAATACGCTCAAGCGCTACCTGAGCCAGAAAGCCCGAGCGACTTTTGTATTCGGGGTGTGAAGCCACACAACGATCAATCCGATCAATTAACGACTTGGGTAAAGTGACATTGATTTTTTCAGAGCCGCCCAGCAAACGAATGACATCTACATCAACCAATGCCCAGATATAACCCTGATAGTCAGGATTCGTGGCCAGAGTCTCAATGATGGACACGGCAGGGATCTCATGACCGAGCTCTACACATAATTCGATATGCCCTGTGATAGCCTCTTTGGCGTTTTTAATGGCTTCATCAAGAGTATCCCCGGCAGAGAAACACCCTGGTAAATCGGGAACGATTACGCCGTATGCGTGTTCGTGATCACCCGCTTCAATCGCGATTGGATAAAACATATTCATACCTCTACGGGCAAGCGGGATTAAATTCTCGCTTGTTTCCTGATGCTCTTTACCGTACCGATCGGTAAGTCTTTTTTAGGATGGGGTACTGTAACCAGCCCCGGTTTTGTCGGATGTGTGAAATGGTGATGGCTACCGTTTATCCCTGTCAGAATCCAGCCATCAGCCTTCATTTCGGAAATTAACGTGCTGCTATCCATCCCTGTGTCCTGTCGCGTCCCGATGAAAGCACGATAACTCTAATAACTCTCACAGGCAACGTTTTCAGGGTTATTGGGGTTACCTTTAGTCTTAACCCAAATCGATTCTTGCCATACAGCACCAAACTCCAGGCGAAAAAAAAGCCCCCATAACGGGAGCTTTCTTCTTTAGTAGCAGAAAGTTATTTCTTCTTCGCTTTCGCGTTAGGCAGATCGGTGATGCTGCCTTCGAAGATTTCTGCCGCCAGACCGACTGACTCATGCAGGGTCGGGTGAGCGTGGATGGTCAGCGCAATATCTTCCGCATCACAACCCATCTCAATCGCCAGACCGATTTCGCCTAACAGCTCGCCGCCGTTAGTACCGACAATCGCGCCACCAATAATCCGGTGCGTCTCTTTGTCGAAAATCAGTTTGGTCATACCGTCTGCACAATCAGAAGCGATAGCACGGCCTGAGGCTGCCCACGGGAAGGTGGAGGTCTCGTAGCTGATGCCCTTCTCTTTCGCTTCTTTCTCGGTCAGACCGACCCAGGCAACTTCTGGCTCAGTATAGGCAATTGAAGGGATCACTTTCGGATCGAAGTAGTGCTTCAGACCGGAGATCACTTCTGCCGCCACGTGGCCTTCATGCACGCCTTTGTGCGCCAGCATTGGCTGACCGACGATGTCGCCGATAGCATAGATGTGTGGCACGTTGGTGCGCATCTGCTTGTCGACGCGAATGAAGCCGCGATCGTCCACTTCCACGCCCGCTTTACCGGCATCCAGACCTTTACCGTTCGGCACACGGCCGATCGCCACCAGCACCGCGTCGTAACGCTGCGCTTCGCCTGGTGCTTTTTTACCTTCCATTGAAACGTAAATGCCATCGTCTTTTGCTTCAACGGCGGTCACTTTGGTTTCCAGCATCAGGTTAAATTTCTTGCTGATTTTCTTGGTAAAGACTTTCACCACGTCTTTATCCGCAGCCGGGATAACCTGGTCGAACATCTCAACCACATCAATCTCTGAACCCAGCGCATGATAAACCGTCGCCATTTCCAGACCGATGATGCCGCCGCCCATGACCAGCAAGCGCTTCGGCACTTCTTTCAGTTCCAGCGCATCGGTAGAGTCCCAGACACGTGGATCTTCATGTGGAATGAATGGCAGTTCGATTGGACGTGAACCCGCAGCGATAATGGCATTATCGAAGTTGATGGTGGTCGCGCCGCCTTCTCCTTCAACCACCAGGGTGTTAGCACCGGTGAATTTGCCAAGGCCGTTAACCACGGTGACTTTACGACCTTTTGCCATTCCTGACAGGCCGCCAGTCAACTGGTTGATAACCTTCTCTTTCCAGCTGCGAATCTTGTTGATATCAGTAGATGGCTGGCCAAACACAATGCCGTGCTCTTCAAGGGCTTTCGCCTCTTCAATCACTTTAGCAACATGCAGCAGCGCTTTAGATGGGATACAACCGACGTTCAGACAAACACCACCCAGGGTGCTGTAACGCTCTACCAGTACGGTTTCCAGACCTAAATCCGCACAACGGAAGGCTGCAGAGTAACCTGCAGGACCTGCCCCAAGTACTACGACCTGGGTTTTAATCTCTGTACTCATCATGACCTCTTAATTGATATCCGGCGGGTCAGACTTTCTTATAATGCCCTTGTTCCACCGGGACTTTCACCGCAAGAGTTTACAGAATTGTTAACAAACTGCCAACCGCGGCGCGACGAATCGTTACAGGAAGGCCGGCTTCCGCCGGCCTTCTTTACATTTACATAACTAAACGACGAATGTCAGACAACATATTGCCGATGATGGTGATGAATCGTGCACCATCAGCACCGTCGATTACGCGGTGGTCGAAGGAGAGAGAAATCGGCATCATCAGACGCGGAGTAAACTCTTTACCGTTCCACACCGGCTCCATCGCCGATTTAGAGACACCCAGGATAGCCACTTCCGGCGCGTTCACGATCGGCGCGAAGTGCGTAGTGCCCAGGCCGCCCAGGCTGGAGATGGTGAAACATCCGCCCTGCATGTCGCCCGCTGTCAGCTTACCGTCACGCGCTTTCTTCGAAATCGCCATCAGTTCACGCGACAGCTCGGTGATGCCTTTCTTGTTCACGTCTTTGAAGACCGGAACCACCAGGCCATTTGGTGTATCAACCGCCACACCGATGTTGATATATTTTTTCAGCGTCAGTTTCTGTGCATCTTCAGACAGCGAGCTGTTGAAGCGTGGCATCTGCTCAAGCGCCGCCGCGACCGCTTTCATGATGAACACCACCGGGGTGTACTTCACATCCAGCTTACGCTTCTCTGCTTCAGCATTCTGCTGCTTACGGAAGGCTTCCAGATCGGTGATATCGGTTTTGTCGAAATGCGTAACGTGCGGGATCATTACCCAGTTACGGCTCAGATTCGCGCCAGAAATTTTCTGAATACGACCCAGTTCGACTTCTTCGATTTCGCCAAACTTACTGAAATCAACTTTCGGCCATGGCAGCATGCCTGGCAGACCGCCGCCGCTGGCCGCAGCTGGTGCCGCTTCAGCGCGTTTCACGGCCTCTTTCACGTAAGCCTGCACGTCTTCTTTCAGAATGCGACCTTTACGGCCGGTGCCTTTGACTTTCGCCAGGTTAACACCGAACTCGCGCGCCAGGCGACGGATCACCGGGGTAGCGTGAACGTAAGCGTCGTTCTCTGCGAACTCACCTTTGCTTTCCGCTTTAGCTGGAGCGGGTGCCGCGGCTTTAGCGTCAGATTTGGCAGCAGGAGCCGGTACAGCTTCCTGTTTCGCGGCCGCAGGGGCAGCCGGAGCAGCACCTTCGACCTCGAACACCATGATCAGTGAGCCGGTGCTGACTTTATCGCCGGTCGCCACTTTCAACTCTTTGACGGTACCTGCAAACGGCGCAGGCACTTCCATAGAGGCTTTGTCGCCTTCAACCACAATCAGTGACTGCTCAGCTTCAACTTTGTCGCCGACTTTGACCAGGATCTCGGTAACTTCAACTTCATCACCGCCGATATCCGGAACGTTAACGTCTTTGGCGCCTGCAGCCGCGGCAGGTGCCGATGCCGCTTCTTCTTTCACTTCTGGCTTCGCGTCAGAGGCCGGTGCTGCGCCTTCTGCTTCAAAGACCATGATGGCTGAACCGGTGCTGACCTTGTCGCCGGTGGAAATAGTGATCTCTTTGACCACACCCGCGAACGGAGCCGGGACTTCCATCGACGCTTTATCGCCTTCCACCACAATCAGTGACTGCTCGGCTTCGACTTTGTCGCCAACCTTAACCAGGATCTCAGTGACTTCAACTTCGTCACCGCCGATATCCGGCACAGCCACTTCTTTGCTGGCCGTGGCCGCAGCAGCGGCTGGCGCTGGCGCCGCGTCCGCTTTTTTCTCTTCGGCGGCGGCAGGTGCTGCTTCCGCAGCGCCTTCAGCATCAAACACCATGATCAGTGAGCCGGTCTCAACTTTGTCACCGGTAGAGATTTTGATCTCTTTCACTACGCCAGCCTGCGGCGACGGCACTTCCATTGAGGCTTTGTCGCCTTCCACGGTGATCAGCGACTGCTCGGCTTCCACCTTGTCGCCAACTTTCACCAGAATCTCGGTGACTTCAACTTCGTCAGACCCGATATCCGGTACCTTAATTTCGATAGCCATTACTCTATTACCTCTTAAGCCAGACGCGGGTTAACTTTATCGGCATCGATATTGAATCGGGTGATCGCGTCGGCCACCACTTTCTTCTCGATCTCGCCGCGTTTAGCCAGCTCACCCAGCGCGGCAACCACCACATAAGATGCATCAACTTCAAAGTGATGACGCAGGTTCTCACGGCTGTCAGAGCGACCAAAGCCATCGGTACCCAGTACGCGATAATCGCTGGCCGGGACATAGCTACGAACCTGCTCAGCGAACAGTTTCATGTAGTCGGTTGAGGCGACAGCAGGTGCGTCGTTCATCACCTGAGCGATGTAAGGTACGCGCGCTTCTTCTGTCGGATGCAGCATGTTCCAGCGCTCACAATCCTGGCCATCACGTGCCAGTTCAGTGAACGAGGTGACGCTGTAGACATCAGAGCCGATACCGTAATCTTTCGCCAGGATCTGCGCAGCTTCACGCACATGACGCAGGATAGAACCTGAGCCCAGCAGCTGCACTTTGCCTTTGCTGCCGTCTACCGTTTCCAGTTTGTAGATACCCTTACGGATACCCTCTTCTGCACCAGCGGGCATTGCTGGCATATGGTAGTTTTCGTTCAGCGTGGTGATGTAGTAGTAAACGTTCTCCTGCGCTTCGCCATACATACGCACCAGACCGTCATGCATGATGACAGCGACTTCATAGGCGTAAGAAGGATCGTAGGAAATACAGTTCGGGATAGTCAGCGACTGAATGTGGCTGTGACCATCTTCATGCTGCAGACCTTCGCCGTTCAGGGTAGTACGACCTGAGGTGCCGCCGACCAGGAAGCCGCGCGCCTGTTGGTCGCCCGCCAGCCACATCAGATCGCCGATACGCTGGAAGCCGAACATCGAGTAATAGATGTAGAACGGGATCATCGGCAGGTTGTTGGTGCTGTAAGAGGTCGCCGCAGCCAGCCAGGATGAACCTGCGCCCAGCTCGTTGATCCCTTCCTGCAGAATCTGGCCTTTCTCGTCTTCTTTGTAGTAAGCAACCTGCTCGCGGTCCTGCGGGGTGTACTGCTGACCGTTCGGGCTGTAGATACCAATCTGACGGAACAGACCTTCCATACCAAAGGTACGCGCTTCATCAGCGAGGATCGGAACCAGGCGATCTTTGATCGACTTGTTCTTCAGCATCACGTTCAGGGCACGTACAAAGGCGATGGTGGTTGAGATCTCTTTGTTCTGCTCATCCAGCAGCGCACTGAACTCTTCGAGTGCTGGCATTTCCAGCTTTTCAGTAAACTTCGGCTGACGCGTTGGCAGGTAGCCGCCTAACTTTTCACGCTGACCGTGCAGATACGTGTGCTCTTCAGAGCCCTTTTCAAAGGTCACGTACGGCAGTGATTCAATTTTGTCATCTGCAACTGGCACGTTGAAGCGATCACGGATATAGCGCACGCCATCCATGTTCATCTTCTTCACCTGGTGGGCAATGTTTTTGCCTTCCGCGGTGTCGCCCATACCATAACCTTTGATGGTATGCGCCAGGATCAGTACTGGCTTGCCTTTGGTGTCCTGCGCTTTTTTCAGTGCCGCGTAGATTTTCTTCGGATCGTGGCCGCCACGGTTCAATGCCCAGATTTCATCATCGGACAGATCTTTAACCAGCGCGGCGGTTTCCGGATATTTACCAAAGAAGTGCTCACGCACATAGGCACCATCACGGGATTTGAAGGTCTGGTAATCGCCGTCGACGGTTTCGTTCATCAGCTGAATCAGCTTGCCGCTGGTATCTTTGCGCAGCAGCTCATCCCAGCGACCGCCCCAGATGACCTTGATCACTTCCCAGCCAGCGCCGGCAAAGATGCCTTCCAGCTCGTTGATGATCTTGCCATTACCGGTCACCGGGCCATCCAGACGCTGCAGGTTGCAGTTGATGATGAAGACCAGGTTATCCAGTTTTTCACGGGTCGCGATGGTGATCGCGCCTTTGGATTCTGGCTCATCCATCTCACCGTCACCCAGGAAGGCGTAAACGGTCTGAGCAGAAGTATCTTTCAGGCCACGGTGTTCCAGATACTTCAGGAACTTCGCCTGGTAGATAGCCGACAGCGGACCCAGACCCATTGATACGGTCGGGAACTGCCAGAATTCCGGCATTAATTTCGGGTGCGGATAAGAAGAGAGGCCTTTACCGTCAACTTCCTGACGGAAGTTATTCATCTGGTCTTCGGTCAGACGACCTTCAAGGAACGCACGGGCATAGATGCCGGGAGAGATGTGGCCCTGGAAATAGACCAGATCGCCGCCATCCTTCTCACTGCGCGCGCGGAAGAAGTGGTTGAAGCACACTTCATAAATCGTCGCAGAAGACTGGAAGGAGGACATGTGGCCGCCGAGTTCCAGATCTTTCTTCGATGCGCGCAGCACCGACATGATGGCGTTCCAGCGAATTGCGGAACGGATACGACGTTCAAGAGAGGTATTGCCCGGATAGTCGGGTTCATCTTCAACGGCAATAGAGTTGATGTAGTTGCTGATTGCAGAAGATCCTGCAGCCACGTTTACGCCGCCTTTGCGGGCTGCACCCAGTACCTGATCAATCAGATACTGTGCACGTTCAACACCTTCTTCACGGATGACCGATTCGATCGCCTGTAGCCAGTCACGAGTTTCAATCGGATCCACGTCATTGTGTAAACGTTCTGACATGGGTGTGTTCCTTATCTGTGTCTAATACGTTGAATAATCGGGAGCCTGTTAAAGCAGATGCAGGCAGGCTCGTCGCACATGTCCGTACGATCTTTGTCGCACGTTATTCCTTACGTTGCTGTAAACGACGCAGGGAGCGTTCTCGACGGCTCTGCTCCCGACTTCTGTCCAGCAAGATTTCCTCTATGAACGCCAGGTGACGGTGTGAAGCCTCGCGCGCTTTTTCTGGCTCACGAGCCACAATCGCCTCAAAGATTCTGGCGCGGTGACCGCTCACTTTTGCCAGCATTTCCCGGCGCGAGTAGAGCAATTCGAAATTCTGGCGAACGTTTTGTTCCAGCATAGGGCCCATTGAGCGTAGCAAATGTAAAAGCACAACATTATGGGCCGCTTCTGTGACAGCGATCTGATACTGCATCACTGCGTCCGCTTCGGCGTCTAAATCGCCGCTGTCCTGCGCCTGCTGGATATTCACATGGCAGTCGCGAATGCGCAGCAGGTCTTCCTCTGTGCCGCGCAGCGCCGCGTAATAGGCGGCGATGCCTTCTAAGGCATGGCGCGTTTCCAGCAGATCAAACTGTGATTCCGGATGGTCGGCGAGAAGCTCAACGAGTGGATCGCTTAAGCTTTGCCAGAGATTCTCCTGCACGAACGTTCCGCCACCCTGTCGGCGCAGCAATAATCCTTTGGCTTCTAAGCGCTGGATCGCTTCGCGGAGAGACGGACGTGAGACATCGAATTGTTTGGCGAGTTCGCGCTCAGGCAGCAGCTTCTCTCCCGGACGCAGAGTTCCTTCCATAATCAGCGATTCGAGCTGTTGCTCGATAGCGTCGGAGAGCTTAGGTTGGCGAATCTTACTGTAAGCCATCATCCCTTCTTATTAAGCCAATCGTCCGGAGTAAATTGGTAATACCAATTGCAAAGAGGTGCCGGTAAAGTAACAAAGTATTCACCTTGTGTCTATATGGTGTCTGCGACATTCACCTGCCCCCAAAGCCTGTGCTGGCGCTAACTTGCGGTTAAAAAAATGAAAAATTCGCGTTACCGCAAATGTTAAATAATTTCACTTTTACCAAACCTTACACCCGCTTAGCGCGTTAGCGCAGCGGCAGACATAAGTGAAAGCTATTCGTCATTAACGGAATTTCATGGCAGAAGTTGCTGTGGGCAGACGTGACCAGGACGGCGTTTTTTCAGTCAACTCTCAGCACGAAAGGCGAAAGCAGGTGCAAAGCGATTCGCTTATCACTATTCTTGTCGCCAGGGTAGCAGATGGCACTATTCAGCACGCCAGATACCGTAAAATAATCAATACGTTATTGTAACTACTTCATTACAGCGTCCTGCGCTGCGAACGAAGAATAAAAACATCACGAGGTTTGTATGGAACAACAGCAAGGCGAAGCGCTGAAACGTGGTCTCAAGAACCGCCATATTCAGCTCATCGCGCTGGGTGGTGCAGTGGGAACCGGCCTGTTTCTGGGCAGTGCATCGGTCATTGAATCCGCCGGACCGGCCGTAATTCTGGGCTATGCAATTGCCGGTTTTATTGCCTTTTTAATCATGCGTCAGTTAGGTGAAATGGTCGTGGAAGAGCCGGTCGCCGGCAGCTTCAGCCACTTCGCGTATAAATACTGGGGCAACTTTGCAGGCTTCGCCTCGGGCTGGAACTACTGGGTGCTCTATGTGCTGGTCGCCATGGCGGAACTCACCGCCGTTGGCAAATATGTCCAGTTCTGGTGGCCAGACTTTCCGACCTGGGCTTCGGCTGCCATCTTCTTCGTGATGATTAACGCTATCAACCTGACCAACGTGAAAGTGTTTGGTGAGATGGAGTTCTGGTTCGCCATCGTTAAAGTGGTTGCGGTGATTGGCATGATCCTGTTCGGAGGCTGGTTGCTGTTCAGCGGTCACGCGGGTCCGCAGGCTACCGTGCGCAACCTGTGGGAACAGGGCGGATTTTTCCCGCATGGCATCGGCGGTCTGGTGATGGTCATGGCGATTATCATGTTCTCCTTTGGTGGCCTGGAGCTGGTGGGTATCACCGCCGCTGAAGCCGATAACCCGGAAGTGAGCATTCCAAAAGCGACCAACCAGGTGCTGTGGCGTATTCTGATTTTCTATATTGGTTCGCTGGCGGTGCTGCTGTCACTGATGCCGTGGACGCGTGTCACGTCAGAAGTCAGCCCGTTTGTCTTTATCTTCCACGAGCTGGGCGATGCCATGGTAGCGAATGCGCTCAACGTGGTCATCCTGACAGCGGCGCTATCGGTCTATAACAGCTGCGTTTACTGTAACAGCCGTATGCTGTTTGGTCTGGCACAGCAGGGTAATGCGCCGAAAGCGCTGCTGAAGGTCGACCGTCGCGGTGTGCCGGTATTAACGATTCTGGTCTCTGCTGTCGCCACTGCGCTGTGTGTGCTGATCAACTATCTGATGCCGGGTGAAGCGTTTGGCCTGCTGATGTCGCTGGTCGTCTCTGCGCTGGTGATCAACTGGGCGATGATCAGCCTGGCGCACCTTAAGTTCCGTCGTAAGAAAGATAAGCAGGGCGTAACCACCCGCTTTAAAGCGCTGCTCTATCCGGCCGGTAACTGGATTTGCCTGATTTTCCTGGCGGCGATTCTGGTACTGATGGCGACCACGCCGGGCATGGCGATCTCTGTCTGGCTGATTCCGGTCTGGCTGGTGATTCTGGGCGTGGGTTACTTTATCAAGAACCAGACACAGAAAGCCTGATGCTTTACCACGTGCTGCGACCTCCTGCGGGGTTGCAGCACGTCACCCGCGCCTCTCTGTCCGTCTCAACTGCCCCGATCCAGTTCACACTTCTCTCCCCGCAACTGTTTTGTCCATCTTCATAACGAATTACTCCCGTTCATCTCGCTGATTTCCTGCCAATAATTCCTGTTCACACTGGATGCGCAGGAGAAAACCATGAAAGGTACAGCCCTCCCGTTTCGGGAAAAACTGGGATATGGCATGGGCGATGCCGGATGCAACATGATTGGCGGTGCCATCATGCTGTTCCTGAACTACTTCTATACCGACGTTTTCGGCCTGGCCCCGGCGCTGGTGGGAACCCTGCTGCTCTCGGTCAGAGTGCTCGATGCGGTAACCGATCCGATTATGGGCGCGATCGCCGATCGCACCCAGAGTCGCTGGGGTCGCTTTCGTCCCTGGCTGCTGTGGGTTTCCGTACCTTACGTCGTGTTCAGCGTATTGATGTTCACCACGCCAGACTGGACCTATCACAACAAGGTGATCTGGGCCTTCGTCACCTACTTCCTGATGTCGCTGACCTATACGGCGATTAACATTCCTTACTGCTCTCTGGGCGGCGTGATTACCAACGATCCCGGTGAGCGCGTCTCCTGCCAGTCTTATCGCTTTGTCATGGTCGGCATCGCTACGCTGATACTCTCCCTGTCCCTGCTGCCGATGGCAGAGTGGTTCGGTGGCGAAGACAAAGCGCGCGGCTATCAGATGGCGATGGCGGTACTGGCAACCATTGGCCTGGCGATGTTTCTGTTCTGCTTTGCCACGGTACGTGAACGTATCCGCCCTGCCGTGCCGAGCAATGATGACCTGAAAAAAGATCTGCGTGACGTCTGGAAGAATGATCAGTGGGTACGCATTCTGCTGCTGACCTTCTGTAACGTCTGTCCCGGCTTCATCCGCATGGCGGCCACCATGTATTACGTGACCTGGGTCATGGGCCAGTCAACGCACTTCGCCACGCTGTTTATCAGCCTGGGTGTGATTGGCATGATGGTCGGCAGCACGCTGGCGAAACTACTCACCGATCGCTGGTGCAAACTCAAAGTCTTCTTCTGGACCAATATCGCGCTGGCACTCTTCTCCAGCGGTTTCTACTGGATCGATCCCCACGCCACCGTGATGGTCGTGATCGCCTACTTTGTGCTGAATATCCTGCATCAGATCCCCTCTCCGCTGCACTGGTCACTGATGGCCGATGTGGATGACTACGGCGAATGGAAAACCGGCAAACGCATCACCGGCATCAGCTTCTCCGGCAACCTGTTCTTCCTCAAGGTGGGACTGGCGGTTGCCGGTGCGATGGTCGGCTTTCTGCTGTCGATCTATGGCTACAATGCAGGTGCTAAGCAGCAGTCACCTGAGGCGATTAACGGCATCATGCTGCTGTTCACCATTATTCCTGGCGTCGGCTATCTGATTACCGCAGGTGTGGTACGACTGATGAAGGTCGACCGCAAAATGATGATTACCATCCAGCAGGATCTCGCGCTGCGCCGCGAAAACTTCCATGAGTTACACACCGTTCGCCTGCGCGACGGTGTTGTCACGCCAACCGGAGATGTTAAATGACCGCAATCTTGCCGAATCCTTTTATCGAGCAGCGTGCCGACCCCTTTATCCTGCGCCATGAACAGTTCTATTACTTTGTAGCATCGGTGCCAGAGTATGACCGGCTGGAGATCCGTCGCGCCACGACGCTGGCTGGCCTGCGCAGCGCCGAGCCTGTAGTCGTCTGGCGCAAGCCCGAGAGCGGCCCCTTTAGCGAGTTAATCTGGGCACCTGAGCTGCACTACATTGACGGACAGTGGGTCATCTATTTCGCGGCAGCACCGACGCGTGAAATCAAAGAGGGACTGTTTCAGCACCGGATGTATGCGCTGGTGTGTGAGGCGGAAGATCCGCTGCAGGGGGAATGGCAGCCCTGCCGCCGGGTGTTCAGCCAGTTTGACAGCTTCTCACTGGATGCCACCCACTTCGTGCATCAGGGTAAAAACTGGTATCTCTGGGCGCAGAAAGATCCATTGATTCCCGGCAACTCTAACCTCTATCTGGCTGAGCTGCTTAATCCCTGGACGCTGAAAGGCACGCCGGTGATGCTGAGCCGGCCAGAATATGAGTGGGAGTGCGCAGGCTTTAGCGTTAATGAAGGACCGGCGGTTATTCGTCACGGGGATCGGCTGTTTGTGACCTACTCTGCCAGCGCCACCGATGAGAATTACTGTCTGGGGATACTGTCGATTGACGTTGATGCCGATCCGCTTGATGTCGCCGCATGGCAAAAGTCTGCACGGCCGGTATTTGTCTCCAGCTGGGACAACCATCAGTATGGACCGGGTCACAACAGTTTTACCCAGGATGAGGCGGGACGCGACGTGCTGGTATACCACGCGCGTAACTACACTGAAATTGAAGGCGATCCGTTATGGGATCCGAACCGCCATACCCGACTGAAATATTTCAGCTGGCGGGAAGATGGCACGCCTGATTTCGGCGTGCCGCCTGCCGATTACACCAGCGTGCCGTAAATCGTCAGCAACGCGACAGCGACCACCAGTACCAGTGAGGTACGTTTCGCTAACGCCACGGCAACCCGTGGCGTTTCGACTTTATCGGTGTGCGGATCGCGTGACAGTGAGAACTGCGCCAGAGTCGTCAGCACCTGATACTGAGAACGATGCCGATCGGTCAGCGAAGCAAACCAGGCGGGCAGCGCTTTTTCGCCATGACCCAGCAGGGCGTAAGCCACACCCGCCAGCCGCACCGGGATCCAGTCGAGAAGATGCAGAATGGCATCCACGCCAGATTGTGAACGCGCCATCGGTGTTCCGTGCTTTGCCAGCCAGCCTTGCCAGGCCCGCAGAAAAGCGTAACCCACCAGCAGCACCGGCCCCCACGGACCGCCTACCACCAGCCAGAACATTGGCGCAAGGTAGAAACGGAAGTTTATCCAGATCAGGGCATTCTGCAGCTCACGCAGGAACTCGCGCTCGCTGCATTCCACCGGCACGCCATGAATCAGCGTCAGTTCAGCCGCCATCGCCTGATGCGCAGCGTCGTCATCATGACTGGCCGCTTTCAGGTAGCTGTGGTAGTGCTGTCGCACCGACCCGGCACCGATACAGAGCAGTCCGGCAACAATCCAGAAGAGCAGTTGCAGCACGCCAAACAGCAGCCCTTTCAGACTCCAGATCACCATCGCGGTCAGCGCCATCGCCAGCACGGTCATCAGCAGGGTACGCATCATTGAGAAATGGTGGCGCTGGCGAAAGATCGGCTCCAGCCGGTGTTCGAGCTGCCAGTGCTCGCCCAGTTTAAACAGGCGCTCCCAGCCTAAAACCAACAACAAGGTAAACAACGTCATACTGACTCCGCAAAAATCAGGATTTTTGCTGCGTTAACAGCTGTTTGTAGTAGTCCCAGTCAAAAGCAGGTCCGGGATCGGTTTTGCGTACCGGTGCGATGTCACTGTGCCCCGTGATACGTGCCGGCGTTAACGGATAGTGTTGCAGCAGTAATTGCGTCACCTGCTGCAAGGCCCGATATTGCGCCTCGCTATAAGGCTCACTGTCTGTCCCTTCCAGTTCGATGCCTATGGAGAAATCGTTGCAGTTCTCACGTCCTTCGAACTGCGAAATGCCTGCATGCCAGGCGCGTTTATCAAAGGGGACATACTGCACGATCTCCCCGTCACGGCGAATCAGGCAGTGTGCCGCCACTTTCAGCGCGGCGATATCCGCAAAATAGGGATGGGCATCGGGCGGTAAGGTGCCGGTGAACAGTTTATCGATCCATGGCCCGCCAAATTCACCGGGTGGCAGGCTGATATTGTGGATCACCAGCAGTGAAGGTGCCTCATTATCAGGGCGTTCGTTGCAATGCGGCGACGGCACATGACGCACGCGGGTCAGCCAGCCCTGTTTGATTTTCATAGCGGTTTTCCTTATTTCACTGGCTGAGAATAGCATGAATAATAAAGGATTCTTGCTTCTTAGTGTGCCGGTCTGATGACATTCACGCACTGCGTGTTAAGGATACTAAACAAAATGCTATCTGTTGCTGGAACCGAATGGCGGTTCAGGCTATTGTGACCGCCTCTGTCATTCCCCTTTCAGGAGTAAAACGCCTATGTCATCCCGTGGTTATGATCCCGACAGCCGTCGTCAGGCGCTGATTAAACGCATTGAAAGTGACATTCCGGATAGCGTTGCGCTGGCGTTAAAAGAGGATCTCGGGGGCGAGATCGACGCTGACCGCGATATCACCGCGCAGCTGTTACCCGCCGATACCCAGGCCGATGCGCAGGTCATCACCCGCGAAGCCGGTGTTTTCTGTGGTAAACGCTGGGTTGAAGAGGTGTTCATTCAGCTCGGCTCACACGCGACCCTGATCTGGCATGTCGAAGATGGTGATCAGATCGAGGCTGACCAGCTGCTGTTTGAAATCGAGGGGCCTGCCCGGCTGCTGCTGACCGCCGAGCGAACGGCGCTTAATTTTGTGCAGACGCTCTCAGGCGTTGCTACCGAAGTCAGCCGCTATGTCGCGCTGCTGGCGGGAAGACAGACGCAACTGCTGGACACGCGTAAAACCCTTCCCGGACTGCGGACTGCGCTGAAATATGCCGTGTTGTGCGGCGGTGGCAGCAACCATCGGCTGGGCCTCTCTGACGCTTATCTCATCAAAGAGAACCATATTATTGCCAGCGGTTCGATTCGGCAGGCAGTGGAAAGAGCGCAATGGTTGCAGCCCGATGTGCCGGTTGAAGTTGAGGTGGAATCGCTGGAGGAGTTACGTCAGGCGCTGGAAGCGGAAGCCGATATCGTGATGCTGGATAACTTCAGCCTGGAAGCGATGCGTGCCGCCGTCGAACTTAATCAGGGTCGGGCGTTGCTGGAGGTCTCCGGTAACGTCACCGAAACTACCCTGCCACAGATCGCCCTGACCGGCGTGGACTATGTTTCGGTTGGCGCGCTGACCAAACATGTGCGGGCGCTGGATCTCTCGATGCGCTTTAAACAAAAATAGCCTGCCTCGCCGTCACTCAACACGGCGATTTTGCGACCCTGCTTCCGGCGCAGTTTCGACTGCGCTGTAAGTCTGAAATCTGTTCACATCACGCTTTCCAGTTTGCCCATCTCTGCCTGTCTTTTACTGCCCCCGATTTTTAACCTGTCGCCTTCTTAATACGGAGACGATGTGATGAATTATCAACGTGGATTTACGCTGGTTGAACTGATGATTGTGGTGGGTATTGTGGCAATCTTAAGTGCCATCGGCCTGCCCGCTTATCAAAATTATCTGCAGCGTGCTGCCCTTACCGACATGCTGCAAACCATGGTGCCCTATAAAACCGCTGTTGAGCTTTGCGCCATGGAGCGCGGCGGCCCGACGCAGTGTCAGGCCGGAGAAGCGGGTATTCCTGCTGCCAGGGGATCGCGCTATGTCTCGGGACTGAGCGTGACCAACGGGGTCATTACGCTGACCGGCCAGGAGAGCCTGAATGGCCTGAGTGTTGAAATGCTGCCGCTCTGGGACAGCAACGAGGGCGGCATCAGCTGGCAACGCAGTTGCACCAGCAGCAACAATAGCCTGCGTGACAATTGCCTGCAGCAGTTCCGCTTTGCGGATAAAGGAGCCAGCGATGAGCAAGCCTGATGAGGCGATCGCGGCATTATGTCAGCGCTATCGCGCCCTGGTTTTGCACCATGATGCCAGCCAGCTGCGTGTTGCCGTCGCGGAGAGCGTGCCGCCAGGGCTGGCTGAAGCCCTCCATTTTGCCAGCCAGTGTCAGATTGAAATTGAATGCTGGCCGCAGGCCCGGCTCGACCAGCTTCAGCACGCTGACACACCGCTGGTGGCGCGCGAAGAGGCGCCCACAGAATCAGCGATCGAAGCGACACAGCTGATCCTGCGTCAGGCGCTGGAGCGTCGCGCCTCTGATGTCCATATCGAACCCGGCCGTGATGGCCTGCGGGTGCGTTTGCGTATCGATGGCGTATTGCACCCTCTATCTTCCCTGCCCGTCACCCAGCCTGCTGCGCTAATGGCGCGACTGAAGATCCTCGGCGGACTGGATATCGCCGAACGCCGGTTACCGCAGGATGGTCAGTTCAGTCTGGAGATCGCCGGTAAACCTGCCTCTTTTCGCCTGGCCACCTTACCCATCTACGGTGGTGAGAAAGCGGTGGTCCGGCTGTTGCAGAGTGAAAGCGCGGCGCTGTCGCTGGATAAGCTCGGCTTACCCGCCGCGCAGTTGCGCCTGTTCTGCGCCGCGCTGGCGCAGCCGCAGGGGCTGATTCTGGTCACCGGGCCTACCGGCAGCGGCAAGACGTTTACGCTCTATAGCGGACTCAGTGCCCTGAATACGCCGGAAAAAAATCTGTGCAGCGTTGAAGATCCGATTGAGATCCCGCTGCCCGGCATTAACCAGACGCAGATCCATGCTAAAAACGGCCTCGATTTTAACCGCGTGCTGCGGGCGCTGCTGAGACAGGATCCGGATGTGATCATGGTTGGGGAGATCCGCGATGCTGAAACGGCGGAGATTGCGGTTAAAGCGGCACAGACCGGGCATCTGGTGCTGTCGACGCTGCACACCAACTCCACCGCCGAGACCCTGACCCGGCTACGACAGATGGGTATTCCCGGTTATCTTCTGGGGTCGGCGCTGAAACTGATTGTTGCTCAGCGCCTGGTTCGACGCCTCTGTCCCCACTGCCGTCAGCCCGCTCAGGCAGTGGCGCACTATCCTGCGGAACTCTGGCCCGGTACCTTGCAAACCTGGCGGGCACCCGGCTGCGACCACTGTTTTTCCGGCTATTTTGGCCGGCTGGCGCTGTTTGAACTGCTGCCGATCAATGCCAGGCTGCAAAATGCGATCGCCGCCGAAATGCCGCTGGAAAATCTGCTCAGCCTGGCGAAACAGCAGGGATTACGCACCCTGCTGGTTTCTGGCCTGGAAGCGGTAAGCCGGGGCGATACCTCGCTGGAAGAGATGCAACGGGTAATTGGGCTGGACGATGGCTGATGCGTCTTTATTTCGCTGGCAGGCAGTCGATAGCCAGGGCCAGTTAGTCAGTGGCCAGCTACTGGCTATCGACAGTGATAACCTGCTGCTGATGCTGGCGCAGCGCGATCTTCTGCCGGTGAGCTGGAAGCGAGAAAAAGTGTGGCGGCAGAGGGAGTGGAAGTGGCAGCACAAAACCGATCTGATTCGTCAGTTGGCAACCCTGCTCAAAGCGGGACTGCCGCTGGCAGAGAGTCTGGCTTTGCTGGCTGAGGGCCATCCGCATGCAGGCTGGCGTGCTCTGATGCTTGTCCTGCATCATCGGGTACTCAGCGGCGCCCCTTTTTCTCAGGCTTTACGCGAATGGCCGCAGATTTTTCCGGCGCTCTATCCGGCCCTGATGGAGGTGGGTGAACTGACCGGTCAGCTGGATACCTGCTGCAGTGAACTGGCCCGGCAGCAGATCCGGCAGCAGCAGTTATGGCATCAGGTGGCGAAGGCGCTGCGCTATCCTCTGTTCATTCTGCTGGTGGCGATTGCGGTCACCTGCGGCATGCTGCTGTTCGTTCTGCCAGAGTTCGTTGCCGTTTATGACTCCTTTGATGCCCCCCTGCCCGCCTTTACGGCAGCGGTAATGCAGTTATCTGCCGCGCTTCAGGAGTGGGGAACGGTGTTAGCCATCGGCGTATCGCTGATGCTGGCAGCCTGGCATCAGTTACGACGACGCTCTGCGGGCTGGCAGCGCCGTGAACAGGCCATTTTCCTGCGCATCCCGCTGCTTTCCGGGTTATGGCGTGGCACGCAGCTGACGCAGATCTATACCATTCTGAATCTGACACAGCGCGCCGGGTTAACTTTGCTACAGGGACTGGCAGCCGTTGAAGTCACGCTCTCATCATTGCTATGGCGGGAAGCAATGGCCGGACTGCAGCAGCACATTGCTCAGGGGAGTCCTCTGCATCAGGCGCTGATGCATCATCCGCTGTTTACACCATTATGCGGTCAACTGGTTCGCGTCGGCGAAGAGGCGGGCGCGCTGGATTTAATGCTGGCTCGTCTGGCGGAATGGCATGAGGCAGAAACCCGTGAGCGCGCTGACACACTGGCTGCTTCGCTGGAACCGATGATGATGGTGGTGATTGGCGGCATTGTTGGCACGCTGGTGATTGCGATGTATCTGCCGGTGTTCGGGCTGGGTGATGCGATGCACTAAGGGGCGCAGGCTGCGCCCCGGATAACTATCGGTTGAAAACGCGGTTTTCCTGCTCATTAACCCGAATAAAGGTGGTGCGCTTGGTCAGCTCTTTCAGCCGCTCCGCGCCCACGTAGGTGCAGGCGGAACGCAGTCCACCCAGAATATCGCGCGCGGTGTCAGCTACCGGGCCACGCAATGGCAGCTTCACCGTTTTACCTTCTGCTGCGCGATATTGCGCCACACCGCCAACGTGACGCTTCATCGCCGATTCGGAACTCATGCCGTAAAACAGCATAAAGCTTTCGCCATTCTCTTCGACCACCTGCCCTTCACACTCATCATGTGCCGCCAGCATGCCACCCAGCATCACGAAGTCGGCACCGCCGCCAAACGCTTTAGCAATATCGCCAGGCACTGAACAGCCGCCATCACTGACAATCTGTCCGCTTAAGCCATGCGCCGCATCGGCACATTCAATGACAGCGGAAAGCTGCGGATAGCCCACGCCGGTTTTCACCCGGGTTGTACAGACCGAACCCGGGCCAATGCCGACTTTAACGATATCCGCGCCAGAGAGAATCAGCTCTTCCACCATTTCGCCCGTTACCACGTTACCGGCACAGATGGTTTTAGCCGGGAAGGTTTCACGGGCGCGCTGCAGAAAATCAACAAAATGCTGAGAGTAACCGTTGGCCACGTCGATACAGATAAACTGCAGATCGTCTGACAGCGCCATAATCGCGACCAGTTTATTGAGATCGGCCTCCGAGGTGCCGGTTGAAACCATCACATGTTTCAATACCGTCGCGGGGACGCGCTGAATAAACGCGCGCCACTCATCTACGCTGTAATGCTTATGGACTGCTGTAAGGATATTGAAGCTGGCCAGCGCCTCAGCCATTGAAAATGTGCCGACGGTATCCATGTTGGCGGCGATAATCGGTACGCCGCTCCAGCTCAGGCCCGAATGTCTGAAGGTAAAGCTGCGTTCCAGCTCAACCTGTGAGCGACTTTGCAGCGTGGAGCGTTTGGGGCGGATTAAGACATCTTTAAAGCCCAGTTTTAAATCTTCTTCAATACGCATAAACAGTGTCCTGGTAAGTGGCAATGAATCGTCGTTCACGAAGTAAGCACAGCTCCAGTGACGTTATGATACGCGCCTCTCGCTGCGCGACAAGACTGCGAATTTCACTTTATTTACGCTACAATCCGTTAAATTTAATTGTGGTTTATCGGTGTGATCTGACGCGCATTTTTGCGTTTTTTATTCAGATCATTACCCTGAAGCCCTGTCGAAAAGAGAAGTCAGGTGAGAAACATGCCCTATATCGTCGCGCTTACAGGGGGGATCGGCAGTGGTAAAAGTACGATTGCCCAGGCATTCGCAGCGTCTGGTGTGGAAATTATTGATGCTGACCTGATAGCACGTGAAGTTGTCGAACCCGGCACACCCGCTTTGCAGGCCATTCAGGCGCGCTATGGCACGTCGATAGTAACTGATGAGGGGAAGCTTGATCGTAGCCGGCTTCGCGACATTATTTTTCAGCAGCCGGAAGAAAAAAGCTGGTTAAACGCGCTGCTGCATCCACTGATTAATGCCCAGACGCGTCAATTGATCGCCGAAGCCACCACACCTTATGTGCTCTGGGTGGTGCCGCTACTGGTGGAAAATCAGTTACAGCACCAGGCTGATCGGGTACTGGTGGTGGATGTTGATGAGGCAACGCAGTTAGCGCGCACCCGGCAGCGTGATCATCTTTCCGTCGCGCAGGCGAAACGCATTCTTGCCGCACAGGCGACGCGCCAGCAGCGCCTCGCCTGTGCCGATGACATTATTGATAACAGTGGCGAGCCCGACGACGCCTTGCCGCAGGTTGCCGAACTCCATCAGCGCTATCTCAGGCTGGCGGCAACGAAACAGGATTAATACCATGAGCACACCCGTTCTGTTTGAACACCCACTGAATGAAAAAATGCGAACCTGGTTACGGGTTGAGTTTTTGATCAATCAGTTAGATGAAATTGTCCCACTGGATAAAACCGTTAATGCGCTGACCTTTTTTCGCCTGATTAGCGAGCTGCTCGACATTTTTGAGCGGGGCGATATGCGTACTGAATTGTTAAAAGAGCTGGAGCGTCAGCAGCAAAAGTTACGTGCATGGGCTGATGTGCCAGGTGTTGATATGACGCTGGTTAATGCCCTGCGCGATAAACTCAAAATTCAGTCGACGCAGTTAATGAATGCCCCACGTATGGGCCAGCAACTACGCGAGGACCGTCTGATTGCCCTGGTGCGGCAGCGCCTGAGCATCCCTGGTGGATGCTGCAGCTTTGATTTGCCGGGCCTGCACATCTGGCTCCATCTGCCACAGGAAGCACGCGATGCGCAGGTCGAAGCCTGGATGCTGACGCTGGAGCCACTGCATCATGCGCTGGCGATGGTACTGGATTTGATCCGCCAGTCCGGCGCGTTTCATGTGCAGACCAGCCTTAATGGTTTTTATCAGGATAATGCCGAAGGCGCCGATCTGCTGCGACTGCAGTTGTCGCTGGAGGATGCGCTCTATCCACAGGTGTCCGGACATAAAAGCCGCTACGCCATTCGTTTTATGCCGCTTGATAGTGAGCGTGGTGAAGTTCCGGCCCGCCTTAATTTTCAACTGGCCTGTTGTTAGAGGTAAAAATGCAGCAAGAAGTGATGACCGTTGCCTGTCCGCAGTGCGGCAAAGATGTGATCTGGGATGAACTCAGCCCGTGGCGCCCCTTTTGCAGTAAGCGCTGCCAGCTCATTGATTTAGGTGAGTGGGCCGCAGAAGAGAAACGCATTCCCAGCCGCGACGATATGAACGACAGTGACAACTGGAGTGAAGAGGATCGCTGATAGCCGAACCGGATGGGGCACGCTGCCCCATCCGCTCAGAGTTCGCCGGCGATCAGACGCGCAATCAGCTGATGATTCGCGGGCGGAAACTCCTCCGCGACCAGCGCATGCTGATCAACCCAACGCTGCGGCTGACCCTCTTTGCCCCACGGCTCTCCTTTCCACCCTTCAACCAGAAAGAAATGCAACGTCACGCGCAAATCGTCATAGCTGTGGTCTGCATGACCAATCGGGCGTGCCTCGGTGACCTCAATCCCGGTCTCTTCCTGAAGTTCCCTTATCAAACCCTGTTCGGCGCTTTCGCCCGCTTCAATCTTACCGCCAGGAAACTCCCACTTGTTCGCCATGTAAGAGGTCGCCGCGCGCTGGGCAAGGAAAATTTGTTTACTGGCATTGCGAATGATGCCAACTGCAACCTGCAGGTGCTTCATGAAGACTATCCGGTAGTAATGGGTGAATGAAGCCTGATTTTAGAGCATGCCGTAGCGGATGTTAACCGCTTTAGCTCAGCGGAGTCGCTGTTGCCTGGGTGGCAGAGACCATAAAAAAAGGAGCCAGAGGCTCCTTTTTTATTAGCATTCAGTCTCAGGCGATACGGCCATGACACTGCTTGTACTTTTTACCGGAACCACATGGGCAGGGATCGTTGCGGCCGACTTTGCGTTCGCCACTCTGCTCCGCCACAGGCTCTGCGGCTGCCAGCAGATCCTCTTCAACATGGCTCAGCTGCTGTTGCTGTGCCAGACGTTCAGCTTCTTCGCGACGTTGTTGCTCCATCGCTTCAACTTCCTCTGGCATGCGCACCTGCACTTTGCTCAGCGTACTGATCACTTCATATTTAAGAGATTCAAGCATCGCGGCAAACATGGCGAAGGATTCACGCTTGTACTCCTGCTTCGGATCTTTCTGCGCATAGCCGCGCAGATGGATGCCCTGACGCAGATAATCCATCGCGGCCAGATGCTCTTTCCACAGCGAATCCAGCGTCTGAAGCATCACGCCTTTTTCGAAGTTGCGCATCATCTCTGCGCCAACGATCTCTTCTTTCTCAGCGTAGCTTTCCATAGCATGGGTCATGATGCGCTCACGCAGCACTTCTTCATGCAGGTCAGGCTCTTTATCCAGCCACTCTGCAATCGGCAGGTTTAGATCAAAGTCAGTACGCAGACGCTCTTCCAGGCCTGGCACGTCCCACATCTCCTCCAGCGACTGCGGCGGAATGTAAGTATCGATGGTGACTTTGTAGACGTCGTGGCGAATGCTGTTGATGGTTTCGCTAACGTCAGACACATCCAGCAGCTCGTTACGCTGACTGTAGATGGCGCGACGCTGGTCATTAGCCACATCATCATATTCCAGCAGCTGCTTACGAATATCGAAGTTACGGCTTTCAACTTTGCGCTGGGCATTGGCAATCGCTTTGGTGACCCACGGATGCTCAATCGCTTCGCCTGGCTTCATGCCCAGTTTACGCATCATATTCGAGACGCGGTCTGAGGCAAAAATACGCATCAGCGCATCTTCCATCGACAGGTAGAAGCGAGAAGAACCGGCGTCACCCTGACGACCTGCACGACCACGCAGCTGGTTGTCGATACGACGCGATTCGTGACGCTCAGTACCAACGATGTGTAAACCACCTGACGCCAGAACCGCATCATGACGAATCTGCCATGCCGCTTTAATCTCTTCGATTTGCGCTTCAGTTGGCTCTTCCAGTTCGGCCACTTCAGCGTGCCAGCTGCCGCCCAGCATAATATCTGTACCACGTCCGGCCATGTTAGTGGCGATAGTGACCGCACCCGGCTGACCAGCCTGCGCCACGATATCCGCTTCGCGGGCGTGGAATTTGGCGTTCAGAACGTTATGTTTGATACCGGCACGGGTCAGTTCGTTAGAGACCACTTCTGATTTTTCAATCGAGATGGTTCCCACCAGCACCGGCTGACCATTGGCGGTGCGCTCACGGATATCTTCGATAATGGCATCGATCTTCTCTTTCTCGGTCATGTAGACCAGGTCAGCCAGATCTTTACGCACCATCGGACGGTTGGTCGGCACGACAATGGTGTCGAGCTTATAAATGGAGCTGAATTCAAATGCTTCGGTATCTGCGGTACCTGTCATACCGGCCAGCTTCTCGTAAATACGGAAGTAGTTCTGGAAGGTGATAGAGGCCAGCGTCTGGTTCTCGTTCTGGATCTCAACGCCTTCTTTCGCTTCAATCGCCTGATGCAGACCATCAGACCAGCGACGACCCTGCATGGTACGGCCGGTGTGTTCATCAACAATCACCACTTCACCATCTTTCACGATGTAATCCACATCGCGGGTAAAGAGTGCGTGCGCACGCAGCGCCGCAGTGACGTGGTGCATCAGCATGATGTTGGTCGGAGAGTAGAGTGACTCGCCCGCTTCCATGATGCCCTCGCTGACCAGCAGCTCTTCCACTTTGACCAGACCGCGCTCAGACATGTGAGCCTGACGCGCTTTTTCATCGACCCAGAAGTCGCCTTCACCCTGATGGGTTTCGGTATCTTCTTTATCCTGGCGCACCAGATGAGGGATGATCTTGTTCACTTTGGTGTAAAGCTCAGAACTGTCTTCTGCCGGACCAGAGATGATCAGCGGCGTACGCGCTTCATCGATCAGGATGGAGTCGACCTCATCCACCAGCGCATAGTGCAGTTTACGCTGTACACGCTCTTCCGGGCTGAAAGCCATGTTGTCGCGCAGGTAGTCGAAGCCATATTCGTTGTTGGTGCCGTAGGTGATGTCTGCTGCGTAAGCTTCACGCTTTGCCACCGCCGGCAGGCCCGACATGTTGATACCAATGGTTAAACCCAGGAACTCAAACAGCGGACGGTTATTTTCCGCATCACGCTGTGCCAGATAGTCGTTGACGGTAACCACGTGAACGCCTTTGCCGGACAGCGCATTCAGGTAGGCTGGCAGCGTTGCGGTCAGCGTTTTACCTTCACCGGTTCGCATCTCAGCAATGCAGCGATCGTTCAGCACCATACCGCCGATCAGCTGCACGTCGAAGTGACGCATCCCGAACACGCGTTTACTCGCTTCACGCACGGTTGCGAACGCTTCCGGGATCAGGCTTTCCAGCGATTCACCTTTTTTCAGGCGTTCGCGGAACAGATCAGTTTTCGCTTTCAGTTCATCATCAGAGAGCTTCTCAAAATCGGGCTCCATCTTATTGATGACGTCCACCACTTTACGCATACGACGCAGGGTACGATCGTTACTGCTACCAAAAACCTTGGTTAATATTTTGCTTAACATAGTAAATATATTCTCAATTCAGCCGGAGCATTCCGGACTGCGAAATCTTAACAGAGTGAATAAAACCAAAAATATTAGCAGAACAATCGGGCAGGTCCGGCGCGAATGCCATGCACGCTGGCATGCCACTCTACCCATGAACGGGTAACGGCCGTGAAAAGAGGCGGCGTAGAGATCTGCTGCGGTGCAGTGTGCAGCGCAGAATGTGATGTCAGTAAACTATGCAGTGAGTCGATCAGCGCCAGCTTTTGTGCCGCCAGCGGTAATGTCTGTTGCTCCGCCTGCGCCTGGGGCGCCAGCGTGAAAGAGAGATGACGAATAACGGTACGGATGGCGTGCTGATGCCAGTAATCCACGCTGAAGCTCGGGCGTCGGGATGCTTCCTGCAGCCGGATCAGGTGATCAAAGCGTGTGGCATTGCCAAGAAAGAGACTGCTGGCCGGAGATTCAGACGACGCGTTGAGTTCGGAGCTTTGCGCACAGGCTGGCAGGCCAAAGCTGGCCGCTACCATCCCTAACAGGAGATGAGGCCAGAAGTAGCGTCTACCTAATTGTCGCCAGCGCAGAAGAATCCCGATCACAACCTTTCCATCGCGCATGCTCTGTTGCGCTCTTGTTTTCTGGTACCCGCCGCGAGCCGCAACGGATTTCGGCCTGTAAAAGCGCCACAGATAGTATCATTAATGTGGGGCATCCACACCTGGGATTAAAGTGATGGCGAGAGAAAACACGTGTGATTGTTCAGCAAATCAGCAGAACAGACAACGCTTTGCGAGCGAGGTCGCAGTCATCAGGCGTGTGATAAGAGGCAATAAAAAACGGCTGGCGCCGCTGACCGGAGAGGGTGTCAGCATAACCAGCCGTTTCACGTTCCGGGGTAATTAAGCCAGAACCAGATTCGGTGCTTTGAATGCCAGCGGCAGTTCAGCTTCGTCTTCGAAGGTTGCCCATTCCCAGGCTTCCTGCTTAGCCAGAACCGCTTGCAGCAGCTTGTTGTTCAGCGCGTGGCCCGATTTGAACGCAGTGAATGCGCCAATGATGTTGTGACCACACATAAACAAGTCGCCAATCGCGTCCAGCATTTTGTGACGCACAAACTCGTCCTCAAAACGCAGGCCTTCTTCATTCAGTACGCGGAAATCATCCAGACCTATCGCACAATCTAAGCTACCGCCCAGGCACAGGCCTTTAGACTGCAGATATTCGATTTCACGCATAAAGCCAAATGTACGCGCCCGGCTGATTTGACGAACAAAGGCGTCAGCAGAGAAGTTCATCGCATAACGCTGTGAGCTGGAATCGATAGCCGGGTGTTTGAAGTCGATGGTGAAATCAAGCGAGAAGCCGTTAAACGGTTTGATCTCGGCCCATTTGTCACCCTCTTCCACACGCACGGTCTGCTTAACACGCACAAATTTCTTCGCGCTGTTGAGCTGCTCGATGCCCGCATCCATCAGCAGATAGATAAACGGTGCTGCGCTGCCATCCATGATCGGGATTTCTGGCGCATCGACTTCAACAATAATGTTGTCGATACCCAGACCCGCCAGGGCGGCATTGAGGTGTTCAACCGTTGAAATACGCACGCCTTCATCATTCACCAGGCAGGTACTCAGCATGGTGTCGCGCACGTATTTTGCATCAGCCGGAAAATCTACCGGTGGATTCAAGTCGGTGCGACGATAGATGACCCCGGTATTAGCCGACGCAGGGCGTAATGTCAGGGTGACTTTTTTGCCGGTATGTAAACCGACACCAGTCGCCTGAACAATACGTTTTAATGTCCTTTGTTTGATCATCGTATTATCTCGCAATATCACCTGTCCGACCGCCAGTATACTTTACCAGCGGACAGAGACTTTAGCACAAAGAGCGGAGAATCCCAATTATAGGGTTAATCCTAATCGGCCTGCTTACGTAAAAAGGCCGGAATATCAAGATAATCGGGCTCTTTGTTCGACTGCGCAGCCTGGTCGTTAACGACTTTGGCAGCAGGTTTCTGCTCCTGCGGCAGCGGTGACATACCGTGCTGCTGATAGCGATGATCCATCACTGGCTGACTGGCTGGCTTGTTGGTTACCAGGGTGATTTCAGGACGCTTGTCCATGCCGATACCGGTTGCCACCACGGTGACGCGCAGTTCGTCATTCATTTCCGGATCCAGTGAAGTACCGATCACGACGGTCGCGTTGTCAGAGGCGAAGGCGCGGATAGTGTTACCCACGGTCTCGAACTCATCCAGACGCAGGTCGAAGCCCGCCGTAATGTTGACCAGCACGCCACGCGCACCAGAAAGGTCGATATCTTCCAGCAGTGGGCTGGAGATCGCCATTTCAGCCGCTTCTTCCGCACGATCTTCACCGCACGCGACGCCTGAACCCATCATCGCATAGCCCATTTCGGACATGACGGTACGCACGTCAGCAAAGTCGACGTTCATCAGGCCAGGACGGGTGATCAGCTCAGCGATACCCTGAACGGCGCCTTTCAGCACGTCATTAGCTGCACCAAACGCATCCAGCAGAGAGATACCACGGCCCAGCACTTTCAGCAGCTTGTCGTTTGGAATGGTGATCAGTGAATCGACATGCTTAGAGAGTTCGGCGATCCCCTGCTCGGCAAACGCCATGCGCTTTTTGCCTTCGAAGTTGAACGGCTTGGTGACAACCGCCACCGTCAGGATACCCAGCTCCTTAGCCACTTCAGCCACGACAGGCGCTGCACCGGTGCCGGTACCGCCGCCCATACCTGCTGCGATGAAGACCATGTCTGCCCCTTCCAGCGCAGAACGCAGTGCTTCGCGATCTTCTTCTGCAGAGTTACGGCCCACTTCCGGGTTCGCACCCGCACCCAGACCTTTGGTAATGTTATTACCGATCTGAATGGTCTGGCCGACAGCTGTTTTACGCAGCGCTTGCGCGTCGGTATTCACAGCAAAGAATTCCACACCTTCGATACGCTCGCGTACCATGTGCTCTACGGCGTTACCGCCGCCGCCACCGACGCCGATGACTTTAATCACCGCGTCGTTGGTTAATTCCATAGGTTCAAACATGATTTCTCTCCGTTATGTGCCTGTCGCCTGGAGATCACTAAAGAAAACAGCATGATCCCCTTTCACAAAAATTAAAACTCTTTTTTTAACCAACTGTTAATACGCTTGAACCAGTTACCTACTGAGACCCGTTTTTCGGTCTCTGCATCACCGTTCATGTGCGACTCTTTGCCGTAATGCAACAGTCCCACGGCAGTGGAGTAGTACGATTCCTGCGCATAGTCAGTCAGGCCGGTAATATTCAGCGGCTGTCCGATACGCACCTGCGTATGGAATACGCGTTGCGCACAGGCCGCCAGTCCTTCGATTTGCGCTGCACCACCGGTCAGGACAATGCCTGCGGCTAAGTGATGCTTCACGCCCTGCTGACGCAGTTGTTCCTGTAACTGCAGAATCTCGTCATTGACCAGATTCAAAAGTTCGGTGTAACGCGGCTCAATCACTTCAGCCAGCGTCTGACGTTGCAGGCTACGTGGTGGACGTCCGCCCACACTCGGCACCTCAACGTTCTCGTCTTTGCCGACAATTGAGCCCAGCGCGCAACCATGGCGCACTTTGATCGCCTCAGCATCCGTTGGTGGTGTGCCAAACGCATAGGCGATGTCGCTGGTAACGACGTTGCCTGCATACGGAATAACCTTAGTGTGCCGTAAAGCGCCGCCGGTATATACGGCTATGTCCATTGTACCGCCACCAATATCGACAACACACACGCCCAGCTCACGTTCGTCTTCAGTCAGAACGGCAAAACTGGAGGCGAGACCGGCAAAAATCAGCTGATCCACTTTCAGCCCGCAACGCTCAACGGCTTTAACGATGTTCTTCGCCATATCGTTGTGGCAGGTGATCAGATGCACTTTCGCCTGCATACGCACGCCGGAAAGCCCGACCGGATTTTTAATCCCTTCCTGATAGTCGATGGCGTATTCCTGAGGAATGACGTGCAGGATGCGATGCTCGTCACGTACTCTTACCGATTTGGCGGTATGTACGACGTTCTCTACATCATCCTGAGTCA
The DNA here is from genome assembly GCF_011800485.1 of Pantoea sp. EKM20T. Lineage (NCBI taxonomy): Bacteria > Pseudomonadati > Pseudomonadota > Gammaproteobacteria > Enterobacterales > Erwiniaceae > Pantoea > Pantoea sp. EKM20T. Next base: position 118,368 of record NZ_JAALFW010000012.1, read on the forward strand.
CTTCCTCTTCGGAAATCGGAACCATCCCGATTTCGTTCTGACAACTAATATGTTTGCCCGATAAAGCAAGGTAGACGGAGGAGATCTGGCAATCTGCCATCAGCTCAGCCTGATCGATGGCGCGCTGAACGCATTTCACCACCGACTCAAGGTCGTTTACGCCACCTTTATCCATACCGCGGGAAGGGCAGCTGCCCACCCCAATAATGTTGACCATACCATCGGGCAGAACTTCCCCAACCAGGGCGGCAACCTTCGCAGTGCCGATTTCGAGTCCAACTACCAGTTTTCTGTCCGTTGCCTTGATCATTGTTGTTTAGCCTGTGCCTGGTTCTGTTGCTGATTACTGTCCTGTGGCTCCATCACGATCGGTGTCCAGCCAACAGAAGCGCCAGAGTCGTATCGTAAATCCACGTAGCTGATACGTTTGCTCTCGTTCTGACCTTGCTGTTGCAGCACCGGGTAGAGCTCAATAAAGCGATTCAGTCGTTTCATGGTGTCGCTGCGGCCCAGTTCGATACGAACATCGTCGCTGGTGACCAGCTGCCATGAACGCCGCGCCGTCATCGACGCCACCTTCAGAGTAAACTTCCGGGCTTTCAGCACATCATCCATGCTGTGATAGCCCGCCAGGACCTCTTTCTCACTCCCTTCCGGCCCGTACAACATCGGCATTGTCTCTTTGCCGACATGACTGGCGGGTACGCTGAAGGAAACACCCTCAGCATCCACCATGTGCAAATCGTTCCAGCGCGCCACCGGTGTGTACTCCACAAGGTGGATCTTCAGTTCGTCCGGCCACTGCTTGCGTACGCTGACCTGCTTAATCCAGGGCAGCCGCTCAATCTGCTGCTGCAGGATGTCCACATCCTGAGACATAAACGTACCAGGCGGACCCAGCGACAAAATCGCCTGACGAATATCATCGTGTGTGGTGTAGTGCGTCTGTCCTGTCACCACCAGTTTTGACAATGGCAGCCGGGACGCATCGTTCATCCACTTCAGTACCACCAGCCCGCCGGCAACCATAATCCCGATGACGATCAGCAGAAAAATAATGCCGAACAGTCGGGCACCGTTACTGCGCCCGGTGCGAATACGCTCCTGCGGTTCACGGTTTCGAACTCTCATCGCCGCCTGTGACATATCAGTCGGCCAGCTCCAGAATATGGGCAACCAGCTGCGGGAAGCTCATGCCCGCCTGTTTCGCTGCCATAGGCACCAGGCTGTGGCTGGTCATGCCCGGTGAGGTATTGGCTTCCAGTAACTGAAAGCGCCCTTCCCCGTCGGTCATCACATCAACCCGTCCCCAACCGCGACATCCCAGCGCACGCCAGGCCGCCAGTACCAGCTGCTGTAATTCCGCTTCACGTTCAGCGCTTAAATCGGCCGGACAGACGTACTGAGTATCGTCAGAAATGTATTTAGCTTCATAGTCATAGAACTCGCTGGCGCTCTTTATTTCAATCGAGGGCAGAATACGATCGCCCACAATCGCGACGGTGTACTCCGCGCCGCTAAGAAACGCTTCGACCAGCACGTCATTGTCGTGCTTAAACGCCATGTCCAGTGCCGCCGGCAGCGCGCTCAGATCGTTAACCCGACTGATGCCTACGCTGGAGCCTTCACAAGCTGGTTTCACAAATAGTGGCAGGCCAAGCGCCGCAATTGCCGCATTGTTTTCTGCGTCCAGACCGGCATCAAACTGCTGACGCGTCAGCCAGACAAACTTTCCTGACGGTAAACCACGTCCCTGCCACAGCAGCTTGGTGCGCAGCTTATCCATAGTCACGGCCGATGCCATCACGCCGCTGCCGGTGTACGGCAGTTGCAGGAACTCCAGCACCGCCTGCAGCGTGCCATCTTCTCCGCCCCGGCCATGCAGCGCGATAAAGGCTTTGGTAAAGCCCTGCTCTTTCAGCGTCAGCACAGAGACATCACGGGTATCAATGCCATGCGCATCAATGCCCATTTCCCGTAATCCGGCGAGGACGGCCTGACCTGAGTTCAGCGAAACCTCGCGCTCTGCCGAGGTGCCACCCATTAATACTGCAACTTTATCCGCCATGACGATCCTCCGCTTTGCGTTCCGGCTGGAGCTTAGTGTCAGCCAGCTTGCGGGCAACCTTGCCGACGTTACCGGCTCCCTGCACCAGAATCAGGTCATTGCCTGACAGCAGCGGTGCCAGCATCTCTGGCAGCGCGTCATGTTCCGGCACCAGAATCGGATCCACCTTGCCGCGATTACGAATCGCACGGCACAGCGACCGGCTGTCAGCACCCGGAATAGCGGTTTCACCGGCAGAGTAAACATCCAGCATCAGTAACACATCCACATGCGACAGTACGTTGGCGAAATCATCAAACAGATCGCGGGTTCGGCTGTAACGGTGCGGCTGAAACACCATCACCAGTTTTTTATCCGGCCAGCCTGCGCGCGCGGCTTTAATTGTCGCGTCCACTTCGGTGGGATGATGACCGTAATCATCAACCAGCATCGCGGTGCCCGGCTGTCCATTGACCGGCTCTGTCGGGAATTCACCCAGCAGATCAAAGCGACGGCCCGTGCCCTGGAAACTCTCCAGCGCAGCCAGGATAGCATTGTCTTCAATGCCCTCTTCACTGGCGACGGCGACGGCGGCTGCCGCATTCAGGGCGTTGTGGCGTCCCGGCGCGTTCAGCGTAATCTGCAGCGGTGCTTTATCCTGACGGATCAAGGTGAAATGCCCCTGCGCGCCACTCTGTTCATAATTTTCAATGCGCAGGTCAGCATCATCACTGAAACCGTACGTGGTGATATGGCGTCCCACGCGTGGGATCAGATCACGAATAACCGCATCATCCACACACATCACCGCACGACCGTAAAACGGCAGGTTGTGCAGGAAGTTAATAAACGTCTGCTTCAGGTTCTCAAAATCGCCCTGATAAGTGTCCATATGGTCAGCTTCGATGTTGGTCACAATCGCCACCATCGGTTGCAGATGCAGGAACGACGCATCACTCTCATCCGCTTCAGCAATCAGATACCGGCTGTGACCCAGACGGGCATGGGTGCCTGCTGCTTTGACCAGTCCGCCGTTAACAAAAGTCGGATCGAGACCCGCTTCCGCATAAATACTCGACACCATCGCCGTGGTGGTCGTTTTGCCATGGGTACCCGCAACGGCGATGCCGTGACGAAAACGCATCAGCTCAGCCAGCATCTCCGCGCGACGGATCACCGGGATACGCTGTTCACGTGCCGCCACCAGTTCGGGGTTATCCTGCGAAACGGCGCTGGAAACCACCACGACGCTGGCATCGGTCACGTTTTCGGGGCGATGGTTAAAATAAATGGTGGCACCCAGCGCAATCAGGTTCTGCGTCACCGGGTTAGGGGCCAGATCTGAACCGCTGATATGGTAGCCTTCATTTGCTAACACTTCGGCAATACCGCCCATGCCAGCACCGCCGATGCCGACAAAGTGGATGTGCCGGACGCGACGCATCTCGGGCACGATAGAACGCAGTTTTGCCAATTGTTGTGTATTCATCGCTCTCAGTTACCTGCTATTTCAGTTTGTACCCAGTCCGGGTACAGGTCAGACGCGCTGACCGGAATGATTACTTTGCGGCGCGAGCCACTTCCTGAGCGACCCGTTCAGTCGCATCGGGGATCGCCACCTGACGGGCCTGCTCAGCCATCGTCAGCAGTGTTGCGCGATCCCAGTGGCGTAGCTGATCCGCTACAGCCTCCGCAGTAAATTGCGGCTGCTCAAAAATTCTGGCGGCGCCCGCTTTCTCCAGCGGCAGCGCGTTCCAGTACTGCTGGCGATCTTTGTGCTGAAATGGCACGAAAATCGCCGGTAAGCCAGCGGCAGCGACTTCGCTCACGGTTAACGCGCCGGAGCGGCACACCACCACATCAGCCCAGGCGTAGGCGGCAGCCATGTCATCAATAAACTCGGTCACCTTGTGCTGCGTCTGCCCGACCTGCTGATAAGCTTTCTCTGTTTCGGGCAACGACCCTTTACCGGTCTGATGCCACAGGGTGATCTCATCACCCACCAGCGCGGCAACCTGCGGCAGCGTCTGGTTCAGTATCCGCGCACCCTGACTGCCACCGATCACCAGCACCCGTATCGGGCCATGACGATCTGCCAGACGTTGCGCGGGTAAAGGCAGTGCCAGTACATCAGTGCGAACCGGATTTCCCACCACATCGGCGGCCGGAAACGCGCCCGGAAACGCCTGCAATACTTTCGTAGCGATTTTCGCCAGCCATTTATTGGTCAGCCCGGCAATACCGTTCTGCTCATGCAGCACCACCGGAATACCGCAACTCCAGGCCGCTAAGCCGCCAGGACCGGAAACGTAGCCACCCATGCCCAGCACCACATCCGGCTGCCAGGCCTTCATGATGCGACGGGCCTGACGCCATGCATTAAAGATGCGCAGCGGTGCCAGCAGCAACGCCTTCATGCCTTTACCACGTAATCCGCTGATGCGGATGAAGTCGATGTCGATGCCGTGCTTTGGCACCAGATCGGCTTCCATACGGTCGGCAGTGCCTAACCAGCGGACCTGCCAGCCCTGTTCCATCAGATGATGGGCGACAGCCAGACCGGGAAAGACATGTCCGCCGGTTCCGCCTGCCATCACCATCAATCGCTTACCGCTCATCGACCACCTCGGGTAAACGCCTGCGCTTTCGCCAGGCGCGTTTCATAATCTATGCGTAATAAAAAGACGATGGCAGTCGACATAATGATCAGACTTGACCCACCGTAACTGATCAGCGGTAAGGTCAGACCTTTGGTCGGTAACATACCGGCTGCTGCACCGACGTTAACCAGCGCCTGGAAGCTGAACCAGACTCCGATTGAACAGGCTAAAAAGCCGGAAAAACGCTGATCCAGTTCCAGAGCACGACGGCCAATCGACATCGCACGAAAAGCGACGAAGAATACCATTAAAAGTGCCATTACCACACCGACGTAGCCGAGTTCTTCCCCGATGATGGCGAAAATAAAGTCGGTATGCGCTTCGGGCAGATATTCCAGCTTTTGCACGGAGTTACCGAGCCCCTGGCCCCAGAATTCCCCGCGACCAAATGCCATCAGTGACTGGGTCAGCTGGTAGCCGCTACCAAAGGGATCTTCCCACGGGTTCCAGAACGAGGTCACACGGCGCATACGGTAGGGTTCTGCAATGATCAGCAGGATCACCGCAAAGATGCCGGAACCGATGATTGCCAGGAACTGCCACAGTTTGGCCCCCGCCAGAAACAGCATCGCCAGGGTCGTCACAAACAGCACAACCACCGTACCGAGATCCGGCTGCGCCAGCAGTAACACGGCCAGCACCACCATCACGCCCATCGGCTTACAGAAACCCCAGAAGTTGTTACGCACCTCTTCCACTTTGCGCACCAGATAACTGGCGAGATAGCAGAACAGAGAGAGCTTCGACAGCTCTGCAGGCTGAATACGCAGCGGACCCAGCGCGATCCAGCGCGATGCACCGTTAACCGAGCTACCGACCACCAGAACAATCAGCAGCATCGCGACCGTGACCATCAGCATCACGTTGCTGTAGCGCTGCCAGAAATCCATCGGCACCCGCAGCGTGACCAGCGCCATACATACAGCCAGCACGATGTAGAAGGCATCGCGCTTGGCAAAATAAAAGAGATCGTCATTCAGACGCTGACCCACCGGCATTGAAGCCGACGTCACCATCACGAAACCAATCACCGCCAGGCCCAGCGTGAGCCATAGCAGTGTGCGGTCATAGAGCACCAGCGAAGAGTCATCACTTTCGCGTGCGCCCATGACCCAGTCTTTCAGGCGTCCTGAGAAATATCCCGCCAGTCCGGCGCCAGGAATACGCATCAGCTCAGCTCCTTCGCCAGTTGCGCGAACTGCTCACCGCGCTGCTCAAAATTTCGGAACTGGTCAAGGCTGGCACAGGCTGGCGACAGCAGAACCATATCGCCTGCTTTAACCTGCGGCGCAATCTGCTCCATCGCCTGGCGCATGGTCTCAGTGCGCACGGCGATTTCAGGACGCAGCGCCGCCAGCGCATCGCCATCGCGACCAAAGCAGTAAAGGCGCACATTGTCGCCCTGCAGCCAGGGGATCAGCGGCGTAAAATCGGCCGACTTGCCATCACCGCCCATCAGCAGCCACAGCGTTCCCTTCACCTGCAGGCCATTCAGTGCTGCTTCGGTGCTGCCGACGTTGGTGGCTTTGGAGTCATTGATCCAGCGCACGCCCTGATGCTCATGGACCAGCTGGAAGCGATGCGCCAGACCGTTAAAGTGCGTTAAGGCAGCCAGACTGGAAGCTCGTGGCAGACCCACCGCATCGGCCAGCGCCAGCGCAGCCAGCGCATTGGTGTAGTTGTGCTGTCCCACCATCTTCATTTCAGCCGTGTTCAGGACCTTCTCGCCTTTCACCCGCAACCAGATACTGCCCTGCTGCTTGTTAAGGTGGTAGTCCCCGAAATCGACACCAAAGCTGACGCAGCGTGTGTCCGCGCCGCGTACCGGCATCGTCAGGGCATCATCGGCGTTAACGATGCAGACCTGTGCATTTTCATAGACCCGCAGCTTAGCGGCGCGATACTGCTGCATACCCAGCGGATAGCGATCCATATGATCTTCGCTGACGTTAAGTATGGTTGCCGCCGCGGCTTTCAGACTGTGCGTGGTCTCCAGCTGAAAACTGGAGAGTTCCAGTACATAGAGTTGCGCCGGTGACTGCAGCAGACTCAGCGCGGGCAGACCAATATTGCCGCCGACGCCCACCTGCCAGCCTGCGGCTTTCGCCATTTCACCCACCAGCGTAGTCACCGTGCTTTTACCGTTGGAGCCGGTGATCGCCACGATCGGCGCCTGCGCCTCGCGGCAAAAGAGCTCAATGTCACCGACAATTTCAATGCCGGCTTCGACGGCTTCGCTGAGAATCGGATGCGCCAGCGCGACGCCAGGGCTGGCAACAATCAGATCGGCCGCCAGCAGCCAGTCGCCGTTGATGCCGCCCAGATGGCGTTCAACCTGCCCGGGCAATTTATCCAGCCCCGGCGGCGAGACACGGGTGTCCATCACGCGAGGCGTTACGCCCTGCGCTAAAAAGAAATCAACACAGGAGAGCCCGGTGAGGCCCAGCCCGATGATGACGACTTTTCTACCCCGATAGTCAGCCATGATTAACGCACCTTCAGCGTGGCCAGGCCAATCAGCACCAGCATTAGCGAAATAATCCAGAAGCGCACAATGACGCGCGGTTCCGGCCAGCCCTTAAGTTCATAGTGGTGATGGATCGGCGCCATGCGGAAAATACGCTGGCCGCGCAACTTAAACGATCCCACCTGCAGGATCACCGACAGCGTTTCAACCACAAACACGCCACCCATGATCACCAGTAAAAATTCCTGACGCAGCAACACCGCAATGGTGCCCAGCGCGCCGCCCAGTGCCAGCGAACCCACGTCACCCATAAAGACCTGAGCCGGATAGGTGTTGAACCACAGGAAGCCCAGCCCTGCCCCGACAATGGCGGTACAGACAATCACCAGCTCACCGGCGTGACGCAGATAGGGAATGTGCAGATATTCAGCAAACTTCACGTTACCGGTGGCCCAGGCAACCAGCGCAAAGCCCGCGGCGACAAAGACGGTTGGCATAATCGCCAGCCCATCCAGGCCATCGGTCAGATTGACCGCATTACCCGTTCCGACAATCACAAAGTAAGCCAGCAGCACATAAAACAGACCTAGCTGCGGCATGATGTCTTTGAAAAAGGGCACGACCAGTTGGGTCGCGGGGGTATCTTTACCCGCCGCATAGAGCCCGAACGCGACGCCCAGCGAAATCACCGACATCCAGAAATATTTCCAGCGGGCGATCAGGCCTTTGGTGTCTTTGCGTACCACTTTGCGGTAGTCATCGACAAAGCCGATGATGCCAAAGCCGATTAACACGAACAGCACGCACCAGACATAAGGATTCGACGGATATGCCCACATCAGCACCGAAATGGTGATGGAGGTCAGAATCATGATGCCGCCCATGGTCGGCGTGCCGCGCTTACTGAAATGCGATTCCGGGCCATCGTTACGGACGACCTGGCCAATCTGTAATTTCTGCAGCCAGGCGATCAGGCGCGGCCCCATCCAGAGAGAGATGAATAACGCGGTCAGCAGGCTGACAATGGCGCGAAACGTCAGATAGGAAAAGACGTTAAATCCCGAATAAAAAGCGACCAGATGCTCGGCCAGCCAAACTAACATGTTCCTTTCTCCTTTAAGCTCTGTACTACCTGCTCCATGGCGGCACTACGTGAACCTTTTATCAGGACGGTAATTTCTGAGTGTTCGGACAACAATTGACGCAAACGTTCAGTCAGCGCAGTCTTATCGCTGAAATGTTCGCCAACTTCACTGCTTTCAGTGATGAAATGGCTGAATTTTCCGGTGCTCAGCACGCGATCAATGCCTGCGTCACGTGCCGCTTGCCCCACTTCGCGGTGACAACTTTCGGTCTCTTCACCCAGTTCCGCCATATCACCCGTGACCAGCACCCGGTAACCCGGCATCTCTGACAGGACCTGAACAGCTGCTGTCATCGAACCGACGTTAGCGTTGTAGCTGTCATCCAGCAGCAGCTGATGCGCAGAGAGGCGAACCGGGAACAAACGACCTGGCACCGACTGCAGGTTTTTCAGCCCCTGCTGAACGGCGCTAAGCGGTGCATCCACTGACAGAGCCAGTGCCGCCGCCGCCAGGGCGTTGGCGATGTTATGCCGACCCGGCAATGGCAGCACGATCTCAGCTTCGCCATGCGGCGTTATCATCACAAAATGAGTACCATCCTGAGCAATGCGGATATCACGGGCGGAGAATTCACACTCTGCCGTCTGCGGTGAGAAACGCCACACGGTTTTATCCTGCAGCGTGCTCTGCCAGTTGGGCCAGTCATTGCTCTCTGCGTTCAGAATCGCAATGCCGTGAGCCGGTAAGCCCTGGAAAATCTCGCCCTTGGCTTTAGCAACACCGGCCAGCGAACCAAAGCCTTCCAGATGCGCCGCGGCCAGGTTATTCACCAGCGCGCTTTCCGGTTGAACCAGTCCGGTGGTGTAGGCGATTTCGCCCTGATGATTCGCACCGAGTTCGATGACCGCATACTGATGTTCTGCGGTCAGCCGCAGCAGCGTCATCGGTACGCCATAATCGTTGTTAAGATTGCCTGCGGTGTAGAGCGTTTCGCCACACTCACGCAGAATCGCCGCCGTCATCTCTTTAACCGAGGTTTTGCCGGAGGAGCCGGTCAGCGCCACTACACGGGCGTTCGACTGCTGACGAACCCATGCGCCCAGCCTGCCAAAGGCGAGACGGGTATCTTCAACCACCACCTGTGGCACAGCGACAGGTAAATGCTTACTTACCAGCAGCGCCTGTGCGCCATTCGCAATGGCATCGCCGGCGAAGTCGTGCGCATCAAAGCGTTCGCCCACCAGTGCAACAAACAGGCTGCCCGCCGTGACTTTGCGGGTATCGGTGGTCACGTCACTCAGCGTTAAATCGCTGCCGTGCAGCGTGCCGCCGGTGATCTCTGCCAGGGTTTTTAATGAAACCGGAATCATGCAACGCCCCCCAGCAGTGCCGCAACGGTGGCACGATCGGAGTAGTCGAGACGGCGGTTGCCGATGATCTGATAATCTTCATGGCCTTTGCCAGCCACCAGCACGATATCGTCGGGCTGCGCCTGCATAATAGTGTTAGTGACCGCCTGCGCACGACCAGAGACCACGCGGGCGCGGCCTGGGTCCAGCAAACCGGTCAGAATATCTTTTACAATCGCCTGCGGATCTTCGCTGCGCGGATTGTCATCCGTAATCACCACCACATCCGCATATTGCTCAGCAATCGCGCCCATTAACGGGCGTTTGCCTTTGTCACGGTCGCCGCCGCAGCCAAACAGGCACCAGAGTTTTCCTTTGCAGTGCAGACGTGCCGCTTCCAGCGCTTTTTCCAGCGCATCCGGGGTGTGGGCATAATCCACGACGACCGTCGGTTTTCCTGTGGCGCTGAACACTTCCATACGCCCGTTGACCGGCTGCAACTGCGGTGCAACGCTGATTAGCGTCGCCAGCGGATAATCCAGTGACAGCAGCGTCGCCAGCGCCAGCATCAGATTGCTGACGTTGAAGGCACCCATCAGCGGACTGTCGATTTCGCCATTGCCCCAGCTGGAGCTGAAACGAATATGTGCGCCGTTATCGTGGTAATCCACCGCATCGGCTTTAAGCCAGCGCCCGTGGCAGCCCGGCTGGAGGTTATCCTCCATGGTGACCGCAACGGCATCAGGTAAGCGCGCCAGCCAGCGACGACCGACTTCGTCATCCGCGTTAAGAATCGCCTGCCCGACCTGATGCTCAGAAAAGAGCAGCCATTTAGCTGACTCATAGCTCTGCATATCACCGTGGTAATCGAGGTGATCGCGGCTGAGATTGGTGAAGACCGCTGCGGCAAACGGCAGCGCAGCGACGCGATGCTGAACCAGTCCGTGTGACGAGACTTCCATTGCGGTCAGGGTCGCCCCTTTTTCAGCCAGATCGTGCAGCAGATGCTGAACATCAACCGCTGAACCCGTGGTATTTTCTGCCGCCGCTAAGTGACCTACCAGCCCATTTCCGACGGTGCCCATCACCGCGCTGGTCTCACCCAGTAGCGTCGCCCACTGCGCCAGCAACTGGGTGGTGGTGGTTTTACCGTTGGTGCCGGTGACGCCAATCAGCTTCTGTTTTTCGCCCGGCTGCTGATAAAAACGGCCTGCCAGGGCCGAAAGGCGCTGATGCAGCTGCGCCAGATAGATAACCGGTACGCCGTGCATTTCACGGATTTCGCCGTCGACCGCTTCACCCTCAGCTTCCGCCACCACAGCGGCAACGCCCTGCGCAATTGCCTGCGGAATGAAACGGCGTCCATCAACCTGATGGCCTGCAACAGCGACAAACAGATCGCCAGAAGCCGCAATGCGGCTATCCAGGGTCATGTCACGCAGTGGGCGTGGGCGCGCCGGCGCGCCTGGCACCCAGGGGCCGAGTAAATCGCGCAGGTTACGATCTGTCACTTGATTCCTCACTTCTGTTAGTCACCAGCTCATTCTTGTCATTGGTCGGTAACGCGTCCGGCTCGATGTTCATGGTACGCAGTACGCCACCCATGATGGCTCCAAATACCGGTGCAGAGACCGCACCGCCGTAATACTTGCCGGCCTGGGGATCGTTGATCACCACCACCAGCGCGAATCGGGGATGACTGGCAGGCGCGACGCCTGCGGTGTAGGCAATGTATTTATTGACGTAGCGTCCGTCCGGCCCGACCTTTTTCGCCGTACCGGTTTTTATCGCAATGCGATAACCCTTGATTGCCGCTTTGACGCCACCACCACCGGGCAGCGCCACGCTTTCCATCATGTGCATCACGGTTTTCACCAGTGACTCATCGAAAACGCGTTGTCCCGCGACGGGCGGATCCACTTTGGTGATCGACAGCGGGCGATTAATGCCATAGCTGCCAATCGTTGCGTAGACTCGCGCTAACTGTAACGGCGTTACCATTAGCCCGTAGCCGAAAGAGAAGGTGGCCCTCTCTATGTCAGACCACCGTTGTTTTTTAGGGTATAAGCCACTGCTTTCCCCGACCAGCCCCAAATTGGTCGGTTTGCCCAGTCCAAAGCGCGCGTAAGTTTCTACCAGCGCTGAGGAAGGCATCGCTAACGCCAGACGTGAAACACCGACGTTACTCGACTTCTGTAAAACCCCTGTCAGGGTCAATTCGTTGTAGCGCGCCACATCTTTGATCTCATGACCATTAACGCGGTACGGCACGGTATTCAGGACACTGTTCTCTCTCACCACACCACGCTGCAGCGCCGTCATCACCACCATCGGCTTCACGGTAGAGCCAGGTTCGAAAATGTCGGTGATGGCGCGGTTACGCATCAGATCTTTTGGCGTGTTGCCGAGATTGTTCGGGTTGTAAGCCGGGCTGTTGGCCATCGCCAGCACTTCACCGGTATTGACATCCACCAGCACCGCCGTACCCGATTCCGCTTTGTTAAAGGCAACGGCGTTATTCAGTTCACGGTAAACCAGCGCCTGTAACCGCTCATCAATGCTCAGCGTCAGGTTATGAGCGGCCCGGCTGTCCACCGAAGAGATATCCTCGATGACCCGACCGTACCGATCTTTGCGCACCGTCCGCTCGCCGGGTGCACCGGTCAGCCACTTATCAAAGCTCTTCTCGATGCCTTCAATGCCCTGCCCGTCGATGTTGGTAAAGCCAATGAGATGGGAGGTGACCTGCCCGGCAGGATAGTAACGGCGCGACTCTTCGCGCAGATGAATACCGGGAAGTTTGAGTTTTTTAACGTAGTCGCCGATAGCCGGATTGACCTGGCGCGCCAGATAGACAAAGCGGCCTTTGGGATTGGCATTCACGCGGGCAGCCAGCTGATCAAGGGGAATAGAGAGCGCATCGGAAAGCGCCTTCCAGCGGCTGTCCAGCGTCACGCCGCCACCGGCGTGCAGCTCTTTGGGATCGGCCCAGATAGCGTTGACCGGCACGCTGACTGCCAGCGGGCGTCCGGCGCGATCGCTGATCATGCCGCGTGAGGTGGGCACCGCCTGAACACGCAGCGAGCGCAGATCGCCCTCTTTTACCAGCTTGCCAGGATTGATCACCTGCAGCCAGGCCACACGTGACAGCAATCCACCCAGCGCCAGTAAAATACAGCCGCACAGCAACGCAAAACGCCAGCTTACAAAGCTGGCTTTATCTTCCGGTTTCTTCAATTTCAGCGTTCTGCCTGTGCCGCTCATTCGCTATCTGAGGTCCTTATTTCTGCACCACGATATTTTCTTGTGAAGGATCAACGTGCTGCAGTTGCAGCTTCTCGGTGGCGATGCGTTCAACACGGCTGTGATCGCCCAGTGCATTCTCTTCCAGGATCAGGTTGCGCCACTCGATATCGAGTGCGTCACGCTCCAGCACCAGCTGTTCGCGCTGCGCGGTTAACAGTCGTGTTTTATGGGTGGTAGTCACCACCAGCACGGCAGAAACCACCACAGCGATCAGCAACAGCACCGGAATCTTGCCCTTTCGCAGCAGATCCCCGCCGATAACGGCAGGCAGGCTGTGACGCTCATTACCGATCATGCGTCGGTTTTCTCCGCGATACGTAATACCGAGCTGCGCGCACGTGGGTTTTCAGAGACTTCAGCGTCACCCGGCGACATTTTGCCGAGCAACTTCAGTTCACGCCCACCCAGGGCACGCAGCTGATGTTCAGTCATGGGAATCCCAGGCGGCACCTGCGGCCCGCGACTCTGATCGCGCATAAAGCGCTTCACCAGCCGATCTTCCAGTGAATGGAAGCTGATAACAGAGAGGCGGCCCTGCGGAGCCAGCACTTCAACAGCGCCTTTCAGGGCAATATCGATCTCTTCCAGTTCGCTGTTAATCCAGATACGAATAGCCTGGAAGCTGCGCGTGGCCGGATGCTTGAACTTATCTTTTACCGGCATGGCGATTGAGATCACCTCAGCCAGTTCCCGGGTCCGGGTCATCGGCTGTTCGCGATTACGCTCGACAATGGCCCGGGCGATGCGTTTGGCGAATCGCTCTTCACCGTAGGTCTTCAGGACAAACGCGATATCCGCCTCTTCTGCGTGCAGCAACCATTCTGCGGCGGAGTGCCCGCGCGACGGGTCCATTCGCATATCCAGCGGTCCGTCACGCATAAAGGAGAAGCCACGTTCGGCGTCATCCAGTTGCGGTGATGAAACCCCCAGGTCCAGCAAAATGCCGTCAATCTTTCCGACCAGATCCCGTTCAGAGACATACTCTGCCAGCGCGGAAAAAGGGCCATGAATAATTGAAAAACGCGGGTCGGTGATCTCTGCGGCAGCGGCGATAGCTTGCGGATCACGATCGATGGCGATCAGCTTTCCCTTCTCTCCCAGCTGCGAAAGAATCAGGCGTGAATGGCCACCACGACCAAAAGTGCCGTCGATGTAAATACCGTCTTCCCTGATATTGAGGCCGTTAACCGCCTCATCCAACAGCACGGTGGTATGTTTGAAATTTTCCTGCATAGCTATAGCGACAAGTCCTGCAACCGCTCAGATAAAGGCTCCTGAGCCGACTGTTCTGCGTCAATATCGTCCCTGACTTGTTGATACCAGGTCTGTTCATCCCACAGCTCAAACTTATTGAACTGTCCAACCAGCATCACTTCTTTGGTTAATTTTGCGTGCTGCCGAAGCGTATTCGCCAGCAGCAGGCGGCCTGCATTGTCCATCTGACATTCACTGGCATGCCCCAGCAGCAAACGCTGCACGCGGCGCTCAAGTGGATTCATACTGGAAAGGCGTGCCAGCTTTTTTTCAATGATTTCCCATTCGGGCAGGGTATAAAGCAACAGGCATGGCTGGTGGAGGTCGATGGTACAGACCATCTGCCCCTGAGACTCCCCAATCAGCAAATCGCGATATCGCGTAGGTACGGCGAGCCGCCCTTTGCTGTCGAGATTGACTAACGTTGCTCCGCGGAACATGCCAGTCTCTTCTCCTCATCACCCGTTTACGCCACTTTATCCCACTTTTTACCACGAAACGAGTTTAAGGATCCCATGAAATCCTTGTCAAGCCGGAGCGGCAGGTGAATATCACTCTTTACAGAGTGAAGAATTAATCTCTGGCGACGATATAAACGAATAAAAGGGGAAAGTAAAAATTAAGCCGATGAATACCTGAATAAAAAAAACGACCCGGGAAAAAACGACTAAAAATGAAACAATGTAAAGGGCTAAATATTAATCGTGGTTTCTGAGACAGCGGCGGCATTTTAGGGGATTTCCGAAAGGAAGCCCAGCGGCTTAAGGCCAGACGGGAAAGTAAGTTTGTTGAAGTTGTAAGCAGATAATAAAAATAACACTTTCTGCTTTGTTAGATTTGATGAGCAGAATTTACGCTTTTTTACGTCGACCTGTTTATTTAATCAGTTAAATCGTTAAATAAAATGGGCGGGCAGCGTAATACTGCCCGTGACTCATTTAACTTTTCGGCTTAATTGTCCGCGACGGTATAAATTACGGCGAATGCGGGTTAACCCGGGTTTTGGTTTTCTGGGTTCATCCAGCGAGGCTAAAACTAATTCCAGCACGCGCTCTGCCACGTCGCGATGACGCTGACCCACCGCCAGCACCGGACACTCAAGAAAGTCCAGTAATTCGTGGTCGCCAAAGGTGGCGATGGCCAGCTCGGTCGGAAGCCGTCCGTCTCGTTTCAGCGTCACATCCATCACACCCTGCAGCAGACCAAATGAGGTGGTAAAAAGCGCCTCCGGCATCGGGTGATCTTCAAGGTATTGTTCAAACAGTGCCGCGGCGGCTGTGCGTTCGAAGCTATTGCAGTAGATGTAGTCAATCGGCCGGGGATCGTCTTTCCATGCATCGCGGAAACCCAGCTCGCGCAGGAAACTTACCGACAGCTCGGGTAACGCACCGAGGAACAGCACATTTTTGACCTCAAGCTGACGCAGTTCAGCCGCCAGCATATGGGCATCGTCCTGATCGGCACCCACTACGCTGGTGAAATGTTCACGATCCAGCGCGCGATCTAACGCAATAATCGGCAGGGGATCGTTGATCCAGCGCTGATAAAAGGGATGCTCTGGCGGTAACGAGGTAGAGACGATGATCGCATCGACCTGGCGCTGTAACAGATGCTCAATGCAGCGCATCTCGTTATCGGGCTGATCTTCAGAACAGGCGATCAGCAGCTGATAGCCGCGCTGACGGGCCTGCCGCTCAAGATAGTTCGCAATACGGGTATAACTGGTATTTTCCAGATCGGGGATCACTAACCCAATAGAGCGCGTACGCCCGGCGCGCAGCCCGGCAGCCACCGCATTAGGGTGATAATTATGCTCACGTACCACCGCCATGACTTTCTCAACGGTTTTGTCGCTGACACGATACTGCCGCGCTTTGCCATTGATCACATAACTGGCCGTGGTGCGCGACACGCCTGCCAAACGCGCAATTTCATCCAGTTTCACGATAACCCCACCATCAAATCCGCTTTTACGGCAGAAATAGCCGCAGTTAAGCTATGGATAACTCATGGCTATCATCTAACAGCAGAAAAGTGCGCGGAGCAACCGCTTTTCTGAATGTAACTCGCCTGGCGCATAAAAAATAAAAAAACCCGGCATTTCGCCGGGTTAGGTGAGGATTGATGATGACGCTGCGTGATTAACGCATGATACGATCGCCGCGTGAAACGCCGACGATACCGGAGCGTGCCACTTCAACAATTTCGGCAACGTCGCGGACGGTACTCAGGAAGGCGTCCAGTTTGTCACTGGTGCCTGCCAGCTGAACCGTGTACAGCGTCGGCGTCACGTCGATGATCTGACCGCGGAAGATCTCGGCGTTACGCTTCACCTCTTCGCGGCCATAACCGCTCGCCTGAATCTTCACCAGCATGATTTCGCGCTCAACATAGGCGCCCTGCCCCAGCTCGGTAACGCGCAGCACATCTACCAGCTTGTGCAGCTGCTTTTCAATCTGCTCCAGCACCTTCTGATCGCCCACCGTCTGAATGGTCATCCGCGACAGCGTAGGATCATCCGTTGGTGCCACGGTCAGGCTCTCAATGTTATAGCCGCGCTGTGAGAACAGGCCGACGACACGGGATAATGCGCCGGATTCGTTCTCCAGCAGAACTGATAAAATACGACGCATAATTATGTCCTCTCCGTTTTGCTCAACCACATCTCATCCATGCTGCCACCGCGAATCTGCATCGGGTAAACATGCTCGCTACCGTCAACGGTGACATCCACAAATACCAGACGTCCCTTCGCCAGGGTTTCCAGCGCCAGCGCCAGCTTCTCTTCCAGCTCAGCCGGGTGCTCAATCGCGATCCCGACGTGGCCGTAGGCTTCCGCCAGACGCACGAAGTCAGGCAGTGACTCCATATAAGACTGGGAGTGACGACCGGAGTAGATCATATCCTGCCACTGCTTCACCATGCCCAGCACCCGGTTATTCAGGTTCAGCACCAGCACCGGCAGATCGTACTGCAGCGCGGTGGAAAGCTCCTGAATGTTCATCTGGATACTGCCATCGCCCGTTACGCAGATGACTGTTTCGTCCGGCAGCGCCATCTTCACGCCCAGCGCAGCAGGCAGGCCAAAGCCCATGGTGCCCAGACCGCCGGAGTTGATCCAGCGACGCGGTTTGTCGAAAGGATAATAGAGCGCAGCAAACATCTGATGCTGGCCCACATCCGAGGTCACATACGCATCGCCTTTGGTCAGACGGCTGATGGTTTCAATCACTGCCTGCGGCTTGATTTTGTCGCTGGTGCGATCAAATTCCAGGCAGTGACGACTGCGCCAGCCCTCAATCTCCTGCCACCAGTCGTGCAGGCTCTCAGCGCGCAGGCTTTCGCTTTGTGCCAGTAACTCCAGCATCTGCTGCAGCACCTGCTTCGCATCACCGACAATCGGGATATCCGCCGCCACCGTCTTAGAGATAGAGGTCGGGTCGATATCGATATGCATCACCGTGGCGTTGGGACAATACTTCGCCAGGTTGTTGGTGGTGCGGTCATCGAAGCGCACACCAATACCAAAAATCAGGTCGGTATTGTGCATCGTCATGTTGGCTTCGTACGTGCCGTGCATACCGAGCATGCCAACGCACTGACGATGAGTGCCAGGGAACGCGCCCAGGCCCATCAGCGAGGTCGTCACCGGAATATTCAGGCTTTCGGCCAGCTTTAACAGTTCGGCTTCGCAGCCTGCGGTAATGGCACCACCACCAGCGTAGATCACCGGCTTCTTCGCGGCCAGCAACGTGGTCAGCGCACGCTTAATCTGACCTTTATGGCCCTGAATGGTCGGATTGTAGGAGCGCATGCTCACCGTATCCGGCCAGTGATAAGGCAACTTATTGGCCGGATTCAGAATATCTTTCGGCAGATCGATCACCACCGGCCCCGGACGTCCGGTGGAAGCCAGCCAGAACGCCTTTTTCAACACGGTTGGGATCTCTTCGGTACTTTTCACCAGGAAGCTGTGCTTCACTACCGGACGAGAGATGCCGACCATGTCGCACTCCTGAAAGGCGTCATAGCCAATCAGCGACGAGGGAACCTGACCCGAGAGGATCACCAGCGGAATCGAGTCCATATAGGCGGTGGCGATACCGGTAATCGCATTGGTTGCGCCGGGTCCGGAGGTGACGAGCACCACGCCGACTTCACCGGTGGCGCGCGCCAGGCCGTCAGCCATGTGCACCGCACCCTGCTCATGACGCACCAGAATGTGATCGATACCCCCGACGGTTTGCAGCGCATCATAGATATCCAACACTGCGCCACCCGGATAACCGAATACCTGCTTAACGCCCTGATCGATTAACGAACGGACGACCATTTCGGCTCCTGACAACATCTCCATCTTCTGCCTCCAGGCTTGAGGACCCGGCTCTGTTAATACGCCCGTTAGCGCGTACCACAAAGCCCCGGTGCCTGCTTTGCCAATCAAAATCTTATGTTTATGCATGACAGCGGAAACAACTGCCGCTGTCCGGTTACAGAGAAATCTGTTGAGTTTATTTTTCTGAGAGTAGGTCGATTACCATAACCGCAGTTAACCGGGCAGGCAAACCGCAAACCCACGTAAATTAAAAGGCAGGGGCGTAAAGGCTCTGCCCGATAAGAATTGGCTGCGCGGATTAATCTAATTACGCGGCAGAACCGCAGAGGAAAATGCTGATTAAGAAATTATTTTCAGCGTGATCTAAGAAATAACGAAAACTTATTACCCGGCTGCTCTGGCCCACAATCGCCTGACACTTTTCTTTTCTGGCGTAATTAACCAGTAAATCGCTGAGACGCATTCGATTATGCTAAAGAGCAGGTGATATATCCTGTATCCTCGTGAGACACCCTCCCGATAAAGTCTTTAATTTTCAACACAATAAAATCAAAGACCCGCAGAATCAGTGCTCATTCCCGGGTCGATTGCCTCCGCAGTCACTACGGCGTTGTTCATTACGCTGCCTGACCGTTAAATAACAGAATATCTTCCTCTGGCACCACTAAGAATACCCCTGCATTGAAGGTTGACATCCCTGAGTGATTCCAGTACCAATATGTACAGCACAACATTTTATAAGGTTTGAATCCATGTTTCGTTCTGTTCGCCTTCTCGGTCTACTACTAAACGCACTCAGCTTGCGCGGTAGACTTGTGGGCGGAATCAAACACTGATTCAAACCTGCTGAAAGTTAAAAACCCGCGCCTGTCGCGGGTTTTTTTATGCTCGTTGCCAGGCCAGAAAAAGCATAAGGATGATTACGATGAGCCAGCAAGTCATTATTTTCGATACCACTCTGCGCGACGGTGAGCAGGCATTACAGGCCAGCCTGAGTGTGAAAGAAAAATTGCAGATTGCTTTAGCGCTGGAGCGCATGGGCGTGGATGTGATGGAAGTCGGTTTCCCGGTCTCCTCACCGGGCGACTTTGAGTCTGTGCAGACCATTGCGCGCACCATTAAAAACAGTCGGGTTTGCGGTCTGGCACGCTGTGTGGAAAAAGATATTGATGCGGCGTACGAATCACTGCGCGTTGCCGAAGCCTTCCGTATTCATACCTTTATCGCTACCTCACCGATGCACATCGCCACCAAACTGCGCAGCACGCTGCCAGAAGTGATTGAGCGTGCGGTGCATATGGTGAAACGTGCGCGTAATTATACCAGCGACGTTGAGTTCTCCTGCGAAGATGGCGGCCGTACCCCGATTGATGACCTGTGCCGGATGGTAGAAGCCACGATTAACGCCGGTGCCACCACCATCAACATCCCGGATACCGTTGGCTACACCCTGCCAGGCGAGTATGCCCACATCATCAGTGAGCTGATGAATCGTGTTCCTAACATCGATAAAGCGATTATCTCTGTTCACACTCACGATGACCTGGGTATGGCAACCGGCAACGCCCTGGCTGCCGTACAGGCGGGCGCGCGTCAGGTTGAAGGAACGATGAATGGCCTGGGTGAACGTGCCGGTAACTGTGCGCTGGAAGAGGTGATCATGGCGATTAAAACCCGCCAGCAGATCATGAACGTGCATACCAATATCAATCATCAGGAAATCTACCGTACCAGCCAGATGGTCAGCCAGATCTGCAACATGCCGATCCCGGCGAACAAGGCAGTGGTCGGCTCTAACGCCTTCGCTCACTCCTCGGGTATTCATCAGGATGGCGTGCTGAAGAACCGCGAGAACTATGAAATCCTGACGCCGGAATCGATCGGCTTACACAAAATCCAGCTGAACCTGACCTCACGTTCTGGCCGCGCGGCGGTAAAACATCGTATGGAAGAGATGGGCTATGCCGAGCAGGATTACAATCTGGATACGCTGTATGACGCCTTCCTGAAACTGGCCGATAAAAAAGGTCAGGTTTTCGATTACGACCTGGAAGCGCTGGCCTTCATCAACAAGCAGAATGAAGAGCCGGAACATTTCCAGCTGCACGAATTTAACGTCCAGACCGGTTCCAGCATCACCGCCACCGCCTCTGTCAATCTGGGCTGCGGCGATGTCGCTAAATCGGATGCAGCCACCGGTAATGGCCCGGTTGACGCGGTCTACCAGGCGATTAACCGTATCACCCAGTTCGACGCTGAGCTGGTTAACTACAAGCTGACCGCGAAAGGCCACGGCGAGAATGCGCTGGGTCAGGTCGATATCGTCGTGAGCTACAACGGCCGCAAGTTCCACGGCATTGGTCTGGCGACCGATATTGTGGAGTCCTCCGCCAAAGCGATGGTCAACGCTCTGAACAATATCTGGCGTGCCCGTCAGGTTGAACAAGAATTGCAGCGCAAATTTAAAGATCAGAAGGAAACCGTATAACCATGTCCAGCTCATCTCATATCGCAGTTTTACCCGGTGATGGTATCGGCCCGGAAGTGATGGCGCAGGCTATGAAAGTGCTGGATGCCATTCGTCAGCGCTTTGATATCCAGATCACCACCCAGGAGTATGCGGTCGGCGGCATTGCTATCGATCAGCATGGTGAACCCCTGCCACCCGCAACGGTTGCAGGCTGCGAGCAGGCCGACGCGATCCTGTTTGGTTCCGTTGGCGGCCCGAAGTGGGAGCACTTACCGCCGGCATCGCAGCCGGAGCGCGGTGCGCTGCTGCCGCTGCGCAAACATTTTAAGCTGTTCAGTAACCTGCGTCCGGCTGCACTCTACAGCGGACTGGAGGCGTTTTGCCCGCTGCGCGCCGACATTGCTGCCAAAGGCTTCGACATTCTGTGCGTGCGTGAACTGACCGGCGGCATCTACTTTGGTCAGCCGAAAGGACGTGAAGGCAGCGGCCCGGAAGAGCGTGCATTTGATACCGAGGTTTATCACCGTTTCGAAATTGAGCGCATCGCCCGCATCGCGTTTGAATCGGCGCGCAAACGCCGTAATAAAGTCACCTCGGTTGATAAAGCCAACGTGCTGCAGACCTCCGTGATGTGGCGTGAAATCGTCAACGAAGTGGCCAAAGAGTATCCGGACGTACAGCTGAGCCACATCTATATCGACAACGCCACCATGCAGTTGATCAAAGACCCGTCGCAGTTTGACGTGCTGCTCTGCTCCAACCTGTTCGGTGACATTCTCTCTGATGAGTGCGCCATGATTACCGGCTCGATGGGGATGCTGCCTTCCGCCAGCCTGAATGAAGCGGGCTTTGGCCTGTTCGAACCCGCGGGTGGCTCGGCGCCAGATATCGCCGGTCAGAATATTGCCAACCCGGTCGCCCAGATCCTGTCGCTGTCGCTGCTGCTGCGTTACAGCCTGAATGCCGATGAGGCTGCCGACAGTATCGAACGCGCCATCAGCCGTGCGCTGGAACAGGGCTACCGCACCAAAGATTTAGCCGGTGATGGCCCAGCGGTCAGCACAGATGAGATGGGCAGCATCATTGCCCGCTTTATCGCCGAGGAAAAATAAAAAAATGAAAACCTTATACCAGAAGTTATTTGATGCACATGTCGTCCACGAAACGCCAGAAGAAACGCCGTTACTCTACATTGATCGCCATCTGATCCATGAGGTGACCTCGCCCCAGGCCTTTGATGGTCTGCGCGCCCACGGACGTAAAGTCCGTCAGCCGGGCAAAACCTTTGCCACCATGGATCACAACGTTTCTACGCAGACCAAAGATATCAATGCGTCGGGAGAGATGGCGCGTATTCAGATGCAGGAGCTGATGAAGAACTGCGCTGAGTTTGGCGTACAGCTGTATGACCTGAATCATCCGTTCCAGGGCATCGTCCACGTTATCGGTCCTGAGCAGGGCATGACGCTGCCGGGCATGACGATTGTGTGCGGTGACTCGCACACCGCGACGCACGGTGCGTTTGGCTCGCTGGCCTTTGGTATCGGCACCTCTGAAGTTGAACATGTGTTTGCTACCCAGACCCTGAAACAGGGTCGGGCAAAAACCATGAAGATTGAAGTGCTGGGCCAGGCGTCAACCGGCATTACGGCTAAAGATATCGTGCTGGCGATCATCGGCAAAACCGGCAGCGCAGGCGGAACCGGCTATGTGGTCGAATTCTGCGGTCCGGCGATTCAGGCGCTGAGCATGGAAGGTCGTATGACCCTGTGCAACATGGCGATTGAGATGGGTGCGAAAGCGGGCCTGGTGGCACCGGATGAGACCACCTTCAACTATCTGAAAGGTCGTCAGTTCTCGCCGCAGGGTGAGAAATGGGAGCAGGCCGTTGATTACTGGCGCACCCTGAAGTCTGACGAAGGCGCGAAATATGATGCGGTAGTAACGCTGCATGCTGAAGAGATTGCACCGCAGGTCACCTGGGGCACCAATCCGGGTCAGGTTATTGCCGTTGATCAGGTGATCCCAAATCCGGCCTCGTTCGCCGATCCGGTTGAGCGCGCCTCAGCCGAAAAAGCCTTGGCCTACATGAACCTGCAGCCAGGCATCAAACTGACCGATGTGGCGATTGATAAAGTGTTTATCGGCTCCTGCACCAACTCACGTATTGAAGATCTGCGTGCCGCCGCCGCCATCGCCAAAGGCCGCAAAGTCGCGCCTGGCGTGGTCGCCATGGTGGTGCCGGGTTCCGGCCCGGTGAAAGCGCAGGCCGAAGCTGAAGGTCTGGACAAAATCTTCCTGGAAGCGGGCTTTGAATGGCGTCTGCCAGGCTGCTCTATGTGTCTGGCGATGAACAATGACCGCCTGAATCCGGGTGAGCGTTGCGCGTCAACCAGCAACCGTAACTTTGAAGGCCGTCAGGGCCGTGGTGGACGTACTCATCTGGTCAGCCCGGCAATGGCCGCGGCGGCTGCCGTAACCGGCCACTTTGCCGACATCCGTGAACTGACGACAGGAGCTTAAGTCATGGCGAATAAATTTACTCAGCACACCGGCATTGTTGCGCCGCTGGATGCCGCGAACGTCGATACGGACGCGATCATTCCCAAGCAGTTTTTGCAGAAGGTCACCCGCACCGGTTTTGGACAGCATCTGTTCCACGACTGGCGCTTTGAAGATGACGCGGGCACCGTGCCAACGCCCGGCTTTGTGCTGAACAAGCCTGAGTTCAAAGGCACCAGCATCCTGCTGGCGCGTGAAAACTTTGGCTGCGGCTCTTCACGTGAGCATGCGCCCTGGGCACTGACCGATTTTGGTTTTCACGTGGTGATTGCGCCGAGCTTCGCGGATATCTTTTATGGCAACAGCTTCAACAACCAGCTGCTGCCGGTGAAGTTAAGCGAAGAGGAAGTGGATGAGCTGTTCAGACTGGTTGCGGACCAGCCCGGCATCAGCTTTACGGTAGACCTGGAAGCGCAGACGGTCACCGCTGGCGATAAAGTCTATTCGTTCGAGCTCGACAGCTTCCGCCGCCACTGCATGATTAACGGCCTGGACAGCATCGGCCTGACGCTGCAGCACGAAGCCTCCATTTCGCAGTATGAGCAGAATCAGCCCGCCTTCCTGCGCTGATTGAGTTAAAGCAGGGCGACATCGGGTCGTAATGCTGATCAGTTAAGATTAGATTTGTAAAGGCTGTCACGGTCAAACGTGGCAGCCTTTTTTCTGGCCGAGCAAGCCGCAGTGCGGGCCAGCGCACCTCTGCTGCTGCCGGGCCGTCCTCGCGCCGCTCACGCGGTACCTTCGGCTTTGA
>NZ_JAALFW010000013.1:0-114866 GCF_011800485.1 Pantoea sp. EKM20T
ATTAAATAAGTGAAGAAGCCCCGCACGAAAGTGCGGGGCTTTTTTACGTCTGCACTTTGCCACGTTAAGCTGAAAACTTGACCTGTAAGCCTGCTCCGGTAGCCTCCAGGTTCCTCCATTTCCTTTTTGAATTACCAGTAGCCTGATAAACACCGGAAACTATAATAATCATTAGATCAAAATATAAAATAAAGACTAGCAGATACAAAGTTTTTGAAATTTATAGCTTAATAAGTTACCAACTTATTAAGCTAATATGATAATAAACCTGCTAACAGGACTAACGCATAGCATTTAGAATGAATGGATTTTATTCTATTTACATTTTTTAGTGCTTGATTGAAACTAATTTCGACATTTAATTAAATGTCTCCGATGGATTTCTATTGAGCATTAACTAATTTAAGGAAGATTAAAATGAAAGAACTAACTGTTGCTGAAACAGAATTAGTATCAGGTGCCGCCTCTACTGGGATCTTAGACAGCATCGGTGGTGCAGTTATCGGAATGTTTGCTGGCGGAATGGGCGTTGCATGGGCGGGCTGGAACATCTCTGCTAATACTAATGGCGTAACCAGTGGAATCCTGGCTCCAGCACAGGGTGTTTTAGGCGGCCTGTTTGGTGGCATTTGGGGCGTTGTTTTTGGTCTGGTAGTCGGTGCTGCGGAAGGTACTGCTGATTCAATGGCACGCGCAGATTCAGTCTGGACAAATATTTTGAACGCTGGCTGATAATGCTCTGATCGTCCGGGGCATCACCTGCCATTTTAAATATCAGGCGTGCTGCCCCTTTTTTCTCTATCCCTGTCTGAAGCTATTTTACTGGTAATCAGTCATCCGATGTTGCAATGGCTGAGAATGCTCAGCGACTCTTATTCCACGAATAACTGTAGCCATCGTCATCCAGAGATAAAAAAGCTCTTTTTTTTGCAAAAATAAGGACGTCCCGTTAATTGTTACTATCGGGCAGGATCTTTTGCTACTGGACTTTACATTATGCTGGCTGACGACCATTTCCGTCCGGCATATTGCCGGCAGGATAGTCCCTAAGGTCATCAGGCGTATTCACATTCAGGAATAGCGATTCATCATCATCCAGCAGCACCGCATGTCCACCCTGATCGAGCAGGAACTGCATCAGGCGACGCTCACCAGCCTGCAGGTATTCACCGAGTGGCGTACGGAGATCGCGATGAATAAGCGCCAGAGTAGGATGATCCCGGGTTTGTGAGCGCACCCACACTGCGGGGGCATCGCCTCGTTGTTGCATCAGCCGCTCCACGAAGTTGAGCGGGATAGCGGGGGTGTCGCAGGCGCTGAATACCGCCCATTCCCCTTCAATCTCACGCAACCCACTGTAGATTCCGGCCAGCGGACCGGGATAATCATCAAAAACATCCTGAATAACCCGACATCCGCTTAACTGATAGCGATCAATATTACGATTCGCATTAATCATGACAATGTCGACTTGTGGCCTGAGCCGTTCAAGGACATGCTGATAAAGCGGCCTGCCATCCAGCTGTACTAAACCTTTGTCCTGACCACCCATACGGCGGCCCTGACCACCGGCCAGAATGATGCCGGTTAATATTGTCATGACTGTGCCCTCGCTGATGACGCACTGTGAAAGGAGAAATCTGAATGAAATGCCATCGTTTAAACGAGTTAATCGCGTTGCTGCAACCCGCCTGGCAAAAAGAGCCTGATCTTAATCTGGTCACATTTTTGCAGAAACTGGCTCAGGAATCTGGTTTCCGTGGCCCGTTAAGTGAATTAACCGATGATGTATTAATTTACCATCTCAAGATGCGTGACTCAGCCAGCGATGATGAGATCCCAGGCCTGAAAAAAGATTATGAAGTTGATTTCAAAACAGCACTGCTCCGCGCACGGGGTGTCATTAAACAGGACGAGTAGTGTTATCCTTGGCTGCTATTTGCAAGGGCAACTACAGGTAACATGATGAGCGACGCTGCTTTTAACTTCCAGACATTGAATCCCGACGTGTTGCTTGATGCGCTCTGGGAAACAGGAATTCGCGTCGAATCGGGTCTGACAGCCCTGAACAGCTACGAGAACAGGGTTTATCAATTCAGCGACGACGAAAAACGCCGCTATGTTGCGAAGTTTTATCGCCCACAGCGCTGGCGTGCCGAACAGATTGCTGAAGAACATCAGTACGCACTTGATCTGCTGGCTGACGAAGTGCCCATCGCGGCGCCACTGCGGTTAAAGGGTGAGACACTGCACAGTCACGCTGGCTTCTTCTTTGCCGTATTCCCCAGCCTGGGCGGACGGCAATATGAGACAGACAACGAAGATCAGATGGAGTGGGTAGGCCGCTTCCTGGGCCGCATTCATCAGACCGGGCGTAAAGCGCTGTTCAGGCATCGGCCTGCCATCGGTCTGGATGAATATCTGCATGAACCCCGGCAGGTGCTGGAGCACTCTCTGTTAGTGCCTGCATCGCTTAAAGTCGCACTGCTACAGGCTATCGATAAGCTGGGAAACACGCTGCAACAACAGTGGCACACCACGTGGCAGCCGCTACGATTACATGGCGACTGCCATCCGGGTAATATCCTGTGGCGTGACGGACCGCTGTTTGTCGATCTGGATGATGCCCGTAATGGCCCGGCCGTGCAGGATCTCTGGATGCTGATCAGCGGCGATCGTCAGGAACAGCGTATTCAATGGGATATACTGCTGGAGGCGTACAGTGAGTTCAGTGATTTTGATATTAATGAATTGTCACTGATTGAACCTTTACGCGCCATGCGCATGGTTTATTATCTGGCCTGGGTTGTCCGACGCTGGCAGGATCCCGCTTTTCCGCGCGCTTTCCCCTGGATGACAGATGAAGATTTCTGGCGCAGGCAAATTTCACTCTTTACCGAGCAGGAGAAGCTGTTGCAGGAACCTCCTCTGCAGCTGACACCGCAATATTAATGACGTAGTCAGGAGAATTTTTCACGATGAAAAAAATTTGGTTTGCACTGATGGGTTTAGTGCTGGCATTCAGCGCATCTGCTGCCCAGTTCACTGAAGGTAAACAATATGTGAGTCTGCCTAAACCTGTGGCCGGCGAACCTCAGGTGATGGAGTTCTTCTCCTTCTTCTGCCCGCACTGCTATCAGTTTGAACGTATTTATCACGTCAATGACGCGGTGAAAAAGAATCTGCCTGCTGACATTAAGATGGTGAAATACCACGTCGATTTTCTCGGTGGAGAGCTGGGGCCGGTCGTGACCCAGGCCTGGGCTGTCGCGATGGCGCTGGGCGTTGAAGATAAAGTGACAGCACCGATCTTCGATGGCATTCAGAAAACGCAGACCATCACCGATCCTGCCAGTCTGAAAGAGACCTTTGTCAAAGCGGCCGGTATCTCTGCGGCGGACTATGATGCAGCCTTGAACAGCTTCGCCGTAAAAGCGCTGGTTGCGCAGCAGCAAAAAGCCGCTGCTGATGTTGATCTGCGTGGTGTGCCTGCTATTTTCGTGAATGGCAAATACATGGTTAACAACGGCGGTCTTGATACCAGCTCTATGGATAATTTCGTCGCAGACTATGCGAACGTGGTTAAATTCCTGGTAAGCCAGAAGTAATCAGCCTCACACCCCCGTTAAACGCCAGCTCTGCTGGCGTTTTTTTTATGCCTTTGAACAACGGGCCAATTTTTGTCCATCTCCAGGGCATAAATTTAATATCCACACAAGGGATCGCGCTATTAAAAATAGCGATCGGGTCACGGAAATTAAATAAGCCAATGAAATTTATGGTTTTTATTCAAGTGCCGATTATTTATTTTCCTGAAAAACAGCGCGTTATAATTTTTACGCACAAAGTTATCCACAGAACGATCGTTGCGATCCTGTCCCCAAAAGCGTGAAAAACTCCAGACGTGGCACGCCTTAGTTCACCATTTCTGCCTGGTTGTGGCATCCTTATAGCCCAACTCATAGCAACGAAGACTACACAGACTTATGGCGCAAATAGCAGAAAATCCCCTGATTCTGGTCGATGGCTCATCCTATCTTTATCGCGCGTATCACGCGTTTCCGCCGCTGACCAACAGTGCAGGTGAACCCACTGGCGCCATGTACGGCGTGCTCAACATGCTGAAAAGCCTGCTGGCGCAATACAATCCGAGTCACGTTGCTGTGGTATTCGATGCCAAAGGCAAAACCTTCAGGGACGAGCTGTTTGAGCATTACAAATCTCACCGTCCCCCGATGCCTGACGAGCTCCGTGCACAAATTGAGCCGCTGCATGAGATGGTGCGGGCGATGGGGCTGCCGTTGCTGGCTGTGAGCGGCGTCGAGGCTGATGATGTCATCGGTACGCTGGCGCTGGAAGCGGAGAAAAAGGGTCTCTCAGTGCTGATCAGCACTGGCGACAAAGATATGGCGCAGCTGGTCACGCCCGCCATCACGCTGATTAACACTATGAGCAACACCATTCTGGGACCAGAAGAGGTTGAGCAGAAATATGGTGTTCCACCCGCATTGATCATCGATTTCCTTGCCATGATGGGTGATAGCTCCGATAACATTCCTGGCGTGCCAGGCGTCGGTGAGAAAACGGCACAGGCGTTGCTGCAGGGGCTGGGCAGCATGCAGACGATCTATGACAATCTGGACAAAGTGGCCGATCTCGGCTTTCGTGGTGCCAAAACCATGGCGACCAAACTTGAGCAGAATCGTGATGTGGCTTTTCTCTCTTATCAGCTGGCGACCATTAAGACAGACGTTGAGCTGGCGCTGCCCTGTGAAGAGCTCACAGTCACTGAACCCGATACAGAGGCATTGCAGGCCCTGTTCAGTCGTTACGAGTTCAAACGCTGGCTGAGTGACCTGCAGGACGGTAAATGGCTGCAGGGTAAAAAGAGCACTACGCAGGCGCAAAAAGCGCAGGCCGATGAACCGGCCCCGGTGGCTGAAACCAGCAGCGTGTTACCGACCGAGGGTTATGTCACCATTCTGGATCAGGATCTCTTTGATAGCTGGCTGGAGAAGCTGAAAAACAGCGAAGTCTTTGCGTTTGATCTGGAGACCGACGCGCTGGATACCCTGAGCGCTAACATCGTCGGCATCAGCTTCGCGGTGGCGCCCGGTGAAGCCGCCTATCTGCCGGTTGCCCATGACTATCTTGATGCGCCTGATCAACTGGATCGCGCTACCGTTCTGGCACAGCTCAAGCCCTTGCTGGAAGATGAGAGCGCATGGAAAGTTGGCCAGAACCTGAAATACGATCGCGGCGTGCTGAAAAACTACGACATTGAACTGGCCGGTATCAAATTCGACACCATGCTTGAGTCCTATATCCTCAACAGCGTGGTGGGCAAACATGACATGGATAGCCTGGCCGCTCGCTGGCTTAACCATAAAACCGTGACCTTCCAGGAGATCGCCGGTAAAGGCAAAAATCAGCTGACGTTCAATCAAATCGCGTTAGAGCAGGCATCTCATTACGCTGCAGAAGATGCAGATGTGACCCTGCAGCTGCATCTGAAGATGTGGCCAGAGCTGGAGAAAGAAGCGGGCCCGAAAAAAGTCTTTGAACAGATTGAGATGCCGTTACTGACGGTGATTTCGCGTATAGAGCGCAACGGTGTGCTGATCGATCAGTCTATTCTGGCGCAGCACTCGAAAGAGCTGACGGCCCGCCTGGCTGAGCTTGAGTTAAAAGCGCATGAGCTGGCAGGGGAACCTTTCAACCTCTCATCCACCAAGCAGCTTCAGGTGATCCTGTTTGAAAAACAGGGCATCAAGCCCACGAAGAAAACACCAGGCGGCGCGCCTTCAACCAGCGAAGAGGTGTTAGCCGAGCTGGCACTTGATTATCCGTTACCCAAAGTGATTCTGGAGCATCGCGGCTTATCCAAACTTAAGTCTACTTATACGGATAAATTACCGCTGATGATCAATCCGATCAGTGGCAGGGTACATACCTCTTATCATCAGGCCGTCACCGCAACCGGACGCTTATCCTCTGCCGATCCGAATCTGCAAAACATTCCGGTGCGTAATGATGAAGGACGCCGAATCCGTCAGGCATTTGTAGCGGCCAAAGGCCATCGCATTGTGGCGGCAGACTATTCACAAATCGAACTGCGTATCATGGCGCATCTCTCTCAGGACAAAGGATTACTGGACGCTTTTGCCCAGGGCGAAGATATCCACCGCGCGACGGCATCCGAAGTGTTTGGCGTGGCGCTGGATAAGGTCAGCGGCGAACAGCGTCGCAGCGCCAAAGCGATCAACTTTGGTCTGATTTATGGCATGAGCGCCTTTGGCCTGTCGCGTCAGCTGAATATCGGTGCGGGTGAAGCGAAAAAGTATATGGATCTCTACTTTGAACGCTATCCGGGCGTCCTGCGCTATATGGAGAACACACGCCAGCTGGCGGCGAGTAAAGGCTATGTCGAAACGCTGGAAGGCCGTCGGCTGTGGCTGCCCGATATTAAATCCGGTAACGCCATTCGCCGGAAAGCCGCTGAACGTGCCGCGATCAATGCGCCGATGCAGGGAACGGCAGCGGATATCATCAAGCGGGCAATGATTGCCGTGGATAACTGGCTGGAACAGCAAAACGACAATGCCGTCAGAATGATCATGCAGGTTCACGATGAACTGGTGTTCGAAGTCAAAGCTGAGGCGGTTGAAGAGGCGAGCCAGAAAATCCGTGCGTTGATGGAAGGTAGCGTACAGCTCGACGTACCTTTACTGGTTGAAGTCGGTGTGGGTGACAACTGGGATGAAGCCCACTGATTCGATGCGTGTGGTCGGTTCTGAAGAACAGAATCGGCCCTGAATCAGGTATAAGAAAATCGTTTAGTTGACCGGTTTAGCGCGCTCAACGCTGGCACTGAGAGAAAGCGCTTTTCTAACTGCTTATCGCCTAAACACTTTTTTCGTCATTAAACTACATCGCAACGCTATTTTTGTGACGTGCATGGTAAAAAAAGTCCTGTTTCATGTAAGTAAGCAACAAAAAAGCCTTTGTCACGCACAGAAAATCAGGTAAAGTTCGTCGCGTAGGGTACAGAGGTAAGATGTTCTATCTTTCAGACCTTTTACTTCACGTAATCGGATTTGGCTGAATTTAGCCGCCCCAGTCATTCTGTGACTGGGGCGTTTTTTATTGGGCTTTTTGTACCGTCAGCATCACCGGCACAAGGTTGCCACTCACTCTTCCGCGTCCTGATCTTCAACCGCAGGTTCAAGCGTATTAAACCAGCTGTCCAGCTTCTGACGAACCTTATCCACGCCGATTTTCTTCAGCGATGAGAAGAGCTCTACCTGCACATCACCAACAAATTCGAGTGCGGCTTCACGCACGACATTGAGCTGCGCTTTACGGGCACCTGAGGCCAGTTTGTCTGCTTTAGTGAGAAGCAACAGCACCGGAATGCCACTTTCCACTGACCACTGAATCATCTGCCGGTCGAGATCTTTCAGCGGATGACGGATATCCATCAGGATAACCAGTCCTTTCAGCGCCTGACGTTTTTGCAGGTATTCACCTAACGCGCGCTGCCACTTCAGCTTCATCTCTTCCGGAACTTCGGCATAACCGTAACCGGGCAGGTCGACCAGACGCTTACCTTCTTTCACTTCAAACAGGTTAATCAGCTGCGTACGTCCCGGCGTTTTACTGGTACGCGCCAGACCCTTCTGATTGGTTAACGTATTCAGCGCACTCGATTTTCCCGCGTTCGAGCGGCCAGCGAAAGCCACCTCAATTCCGGTATCGGCAGGCAGATGGCGGATATCCGGCGCGCTCATGACAAAGTGGGTAACGTGGTAATTCAATTCAGACAAGGTGACACTCCAGAAAACGCATTAAGGCAATGCGGGCGATTATACGCGTTATGACGCGAAAGTGCTCAATCGCATCTCGGTAACAAACTTTGTAAGAGATTTGCCATTCACGGTGCGGGTTATTTCGCTTTTTACTTTAATTACTAAAAATAAAAAAATATGTAATTCAAACCCTTATCTTAAAACGTTCTTTTTTTGAACTAACTATTTTTGACACTGACTTGAGGCTTTTACCAGTTGGTCTACATTAGTGTGCAGTGCACGGAAGCACACATCAGGATGATGCGCTCAGGGATACCAGGAGGGTTATGAGCGATGGAATGGAACAGGGTCAGGGATGCGGCCAGACAGGGATAAGGAATAGCTCAGGAGTTGAGCAGGCGCGGGATTAACCGGGATGTTACGAGCCGAAAAGGATTTAAAACATGATTCCTTCTTATGAAGGTATGAAATAAGGCGACAGCTTGAGCTGTCGCCTTTTTTCTTTGTCTACTTTCTGCTAGATTTCGCCGCAATTCTATACTGAATAAAAAAAGCCGGGACCGAATACTATGAAGCAACCTGCACGAGCTGCTAACGGCAAACCTGCCGTCAAAGCCAAACGCAAATCGCGTGACGATATCAACCATGAAGCACGCGATCGCAAACGTGATAAAAAGCATCGCGGACATGCATCTGGCAGCCGTGCTAATCCGGCTGCGTCCGAAAACAATGGCGGACGTCAGGCGGACAGCGTGAAAGATCCGCGCATCGGGAGTAAAAAACCGGTGGCCCTGATCGCTGAAGGAAAAACCGCCGCCGTTAAACCAAAGAAAAGCGCAGAAAAACCGGCAGCAGAGAAGAAAGTGCGTCTGACACCAGAAGAAGAGCTGGCGAAGCTGGAAAATGACGAACGTCTGGATGCGCTGCTGGATCGGCTGGAAAATGGCGAAACGCTGTCGGCTGAAGATCAGGGCTGGCTGGATGCCTCGCTGGATCGTATCGACGAACTGATGGAGCAGTTAGGCATTGTGATGGATGATGCCGAAGATGAGCAGGCTGAAGAAGATATGTACCGTCTGCTGAAAGGCAACTAAGCAAATTTGATCGGCATGCGTTACCCGCATGCCGTGCTTAACAGGTAAACGACAATGTTTTGGCCTGGATCAATTTTCGCGCTGCTGGCGACATGTTATCTGCTGTGGTTATTGTTTAAACTACGACGCCTGTCGCGTCTGAAGCAACGTTTACGTCGGGTCTCATCCCGCTCACCTTTTATCTCCTCTTCTTCGCGACCTTCTCTCAGACGACGTCACCGGAAGGAGTGAGCATGCCATCGCAGCAGATTGAGTGGGATCAGGCGTTAATTGAAAAATACAATTATGCCGGCCCGCGTTACACCTCCTATCCCACTGCGCTGGAGTTCAGCGAGCAGTACGCGGAAAACGACTTCCAGCGTGCCGTGGCGCGTTACCCTGATCGTCCGCTGTCGCTCTATGTCCATATTCCCTTCTGCCATCGTCTCTGCTACTTCTGCGGCTGCAATAAGATAGTGACGCGTCAGCGCCACAAAGCGGATCGCTATCTGGATGTGCTTGAGCAGGAGATTATTCAGCGTGCGCCGCTGTTTCGTCAGCGTCAGGTCACGCAGCTTCACTGGGGCGGCGGCACGCCAACCTTCCTCGACAATGCGCAGATTTCCCGGCTGGTGGGTTTACTGAAGCAGCATTTCAGCGTGGCCGATGATGCCGAAATGTCGATCGAAGTGGATCCCCGGGAAATTGCGCTGGATGTGATTGATCACCTGCGATCGCTGGGATTCAACCGGCTGAGCATGGGGGTGCAGGACTTCAACAAATCGGTGCAGGAGCGGGTTAACCGGGTACAGGATGAAGAGGTGATTTTCGGGCTGATGGCGCGTGCCCGTGAACAGGGGTTCAGCTCGACCAGCATTGACCTCATCTATGGTTTACCCCTGCAGACGCCCGCCAGCTTCGCCTGGACGCTGGAGCGGGTACTGGCGCTG
Source organism: Pantoea sp. EKM20T (assembly GCF_011800485.1). Taxonomy (NCBI): domain Bacteria; kingdom Pseudomonadati; phylum Pseudomonadota; class Gammaproteobacteria; order Enterobacterales; family Erwiniaceae; genus Pantoea; species Pantoea sp. EKM20T. Next base: position 9,832 of record NZ_JAALFW010000013.1, read on the forward strand.
AGCCCGGATCGTCTTAGCGTCTTTAACTATGCGCATCTGCCGGCGATGTTCGCGGCACAGCGTAAAATCAAAGAGGGTGAACTGCCATCGGCTCAGCAAAAGCTGGATATTTTACAGCAGACCATCGCAACCCTGACTCAGCAGGGCTACCAGTTCATTGGAATGGATCACTTTGCGAAGCCGCAGGATGAACTGGCTATCGCGCAGCGCAAAGGCCAGCTGCATCGCAATTTCCAGGGATACACGACGCAGGGCGACAGCGATTTGCTGGGGCTTGGCGTCTCTGCCATCAGCATGATTGGCGACAGTTATGCGCAGAACCAGAAAGACCTTAATACCTGGTACAATTGTGTGGAACAGCAGGGAAATGGCCTGTGGCGTGGCATCGCCTTAACCGACGATGATTGCCTGCGTCGGGACGTGATAAAAACGCTGATTTGTAACTTCTCGCTGAATTTTGCCGCGACAGAAGCGCAATGGGGCATTCGCTTCAGCGACTATTTTGCTGAGGACCTGGCGCTGCTGAAGCCGTTGATAGCTGATGGGCTGGTGGAACAAACCGCTACGGGGCTGGAGGTGACGGGAATTGGCCGGTTACTGATCCGCAATATCTGCATGTGCTTTGATCGCTATCTGCGTCAGAAAGCGCGTCAGCAGCAGTTCTCCCGCGTTATCTGAAGAAACGGGCTGGCAGACTTCACCAGCCCGTACTGAACCGCTTATTCCATGCCCAGCTCTTTGAGCTTGCGCGTCAGCGTGTTTCGTCCCCAGCCCAGCAAACGTGCCGCTTCCTGTTTGTGGCCCTGCGTATGACGCAGCGCAGTAGTGAGCAGCGTGCGCTCCATCTCTGGCTGTGCTTCTGACAGCAGATTCTGATGACCGGAACGCAGAGCGCGATCGGCCCACTGTGCCAGCAGCGTTGCCCAGCTGTCAGGCAGCGACTGCACCGGATTCTCCGGCGTACTGGATTCAAACAGTTCTCCGGGCAGGTCCTGAATCAGGACTTCCTGACCCGCAGCCATCACGGTCAGCCAGCGACAGGTGTTCTCCAGCTGACGCACGTTACCTGACCAGTGCAGTCGGGTTAACGCTGTCTCGGTTTCCGGATGCAGAATCTTCGCTTCCACACCCAGCTCACGCGCCGCCACCTGCAGGAAATAACGCGCCAGACGCGGGATATCCTCACGACGCTCACGCAGCGGTGGCAGATGCACACGAATCACGTTCAGGCGGTGAAACAGATCCTCACGGAACTTGCCTTCCTGTACGCGTAATTCCAGATTCTGGTGGGTCGCCGCGATAATACGCACATCCACTTTGACCGGCGCATAGCCACCAACGCGATAGAACTGGCCATCGGCCAGCACGCGCAGCAGACGGGTCTGCACATCCAGCGGCATATCACCGATCTCATCCAGAAACAGCGTGCCGCCATCCGCCTGCTCAAAACGGCCCTGACGGATCTGGTTCGCCCCGGTAAAGGCGCCTTTTTCGTGACCAAACAGTTCTGATTCAATTAAATCTTTGGGGATCGCCGCCATGTTGAGCGCGATAAAGGGCGCTTTGGTGCGCGGGCTATGGCGATGCAGCGCATGGGCCACCAGCTCTTTACCGGTACCGGACTCGCCGTTGATCAGCACACTGATCGACGAGCGCGATAATCGTCCGATGATGCGGAACACATCCTGCATCGCGGGCGCTTCACCGATGATATCGGTGGTGGGTCCGCTGACCGGCTGATTACGTGGCTGCTGCTGCTCCTGATAGTGGCTGATAGCACGCTCGACCAGCGCAACCGCTTCATCGATATCGAACGGCTTAGGCAGGTAATCAAAGGCACCCTGCTGATAGGCACTGACGGCAGCGTCCAGATCTGAATGCGCCGTCATTATGATGACCGGAAGCATCGGATGACGCTGCTTAATCTGTTTCAGCAGCGCCAGGCCATCCATACCGGGCATGCGAATGTCTGACAGTAAAACGTCCGGGGTCTTGGTTGAGAGGGCATCCAGCACCTCGCTTGCGCTGTCAAAAGTCGCACAGCTCAAACCGGCTCCAGTGAGCGCGCGTTCAAGCACCCAGCGGATGGAGCTATCGTCATCGACGATCCAGACTATCCCTCGTTGCATAGAAACCTCACTGGCGAATAGGCAGGTAAACCGAGAATTCGGTGTGTCCCGGCCAACTGTTAAATTCTATTTTTCCTGAATGTTGATCAATCAGGCTACGGGCGATGGAGAGGCCTAAACCGGTACCGCCTTCGCGTCCGCTGACCATCGGATAAAACAGCGTATCCTGCAGCTGGGCCGGAATGCCGGGGCCATCATCTTCAATATCAATACGTGCCACCAGCCGATAACGCGTGCCGTGCAGCGTCAGCTGGAAAGCCGTGCGGGTGCGGATAATAATGGTGCCGCCATCGTCGCCCAGCGCCTGAAGCGCATTGCGCACCACGTTAAGCAGCACCTGTTCAATCTGATCGGGATCGTGCGGCAGTTCCGGCAGGCTGGGATCATAATCCCGTACCAGCGAGACATTCTCCGGCAGCTCCATCGACACCAGATTAACCACCCGTTCGGCCACCTGATGAATGCTCTGCGTGATGTGCATGCCCGGCTGCTGCGGCCCCAGCAGACGATCAACCAGATTCCGCAACCGGTCGGCCTGTTCAATAATCACTTTGGTATATTCATTCAGCGAGGGATCGGGCAGGGCGCGGGATAAAAGCTGTGCCGCGCCGCGCAATCCTCCCAGCGGATTTTTAATCTCATGGGCCAGGCCGCGAACCAGATCGCGAGCGGCCACCTGCTGGGCGTGCTGTAACTGCTCCTGACTGAGACGACGCTGATTATCCATCGGCGCCATTTCCATCAGGATTAAGCCATCGGGTAACCGCTGGGCGGTCAGCGACATAATGTGTGCGCGACCATCTACCACCAGCGTGACCTCACTGTCAGTAAATCCCTGGCCAGCCTCAAGACTCTCGCGCATCACCTCGATATTCAGCGAAAAGTAGCCGGTTAACTCCGGTAACGGCGTGCCGAACAATTTGCGTGAGCTTTGCGCCAGTAATTGCTGCGCCGCCGGGTTGGCGTAATGAATAACCAGATCGTTATCCACCAACAAAATACTGTTGATTAACGCGTTGAGAATCTGCCCTGCATCGGGCAGAGAGCCAGTTGCCATACAACGTTCCTCTGCACTAAAGAGGTGCATTTTAGTCTTTAAGCCGAAAAGAGGGCGAATGAACGGTGAATTCGCGGAGAAAAAAGCCCATCCGAAGATGGGCTAAAAGTTTCCACGGCAACAAAAAACGTCTGACCAGTTAAACGCTGTAGTAGAGCTCGAACTCAACCGGGTGTGGCGTCATGCGAACGCGATCCATCTCTGCTTTACGCAGTTCGATGTAAGCATCGATCGATTCGTCAGTGAATACTCCGCCGCGGGTCAGGAACTCGCGATCTTCGTTCAGTGCATTCAGCGCTTCTTCCAGAGAGCCTGCAACTTTTGGAATCTCAGCTTCTTCTTCCGGTGGCAGGTCATACAGGTTCTTGTCCATCGCATCGCCAGGATGGATTTTGTTGATGATGCCATCCAGGCCAGCCATCAGCAGTGCGGTGAACGCCAGGTATGGGTTAGCCGCTGGATCCGGGAAGCGCGCTTCGATACGACGCGCTTTCGGGCTGGCAACAACCGGGATACGGATTGAGGCTGAACGGTTACGGGCAGAGTAAGCCAGCATAACCGGTGCTTCGTAACCCGGGACCAGACGCTTGTAAGAGTTGGTGGTCGGGTTCGCCAGGGCGTTGATCGCTTTAGCGTGCTTGATGATACCGCCGATGTAGAACAGTGCCATTTCAGACAGGCCGCCGTACTTATCGCCGGCAAACAGGTTCTGGCCACCTTTGGAGAGTGACATATGGCAGTGCATGCCTGAACCGTTGTCGCCAAACATAGGCTTCGGCATAAAGGTCGCGGTTTTGCCGTAAGCGTGCGCAACGTTGTGAACCACATATTTGTAGATCTGAATTTCGTCCGCTTTTTTGGTCATGGTATTGAAGCGGGTTGCCACTTCGTTCTGACCCGCGGTCGCCACTTCGTGGTGATGCGCTTCAACAACCAGGCCCATCTGCTCCATGGTCAGACACATGGCAGAACGAATGTCCTGTGATGAGTCAACCGGTGGAACCGGGAAGTAGCCGCCTTTCAGACCTGGACGGTGACCTTTGTTACCGCCTTCGTACTCTTTACCGGTGTTCCATGCCGCTTCTATATCGTCGATAGCAACGTGTGAACCGGACGTCGATGAGCCGAAACGGATGTCATCGAACAGGAAGAATTCTGGTTCTGGTCCAAACAGTACGGTATCAGCGATGCCGGAAGAGCGCAGGAAATCTTCAGCGCGCTTAGCGATAGAGCGTGGATCGCGGTCGTAGCCCTGCATGGTGCCTGGCTCGAGGATGTCACAACGGATGATCAGCGTAGAATCTTCGAAGAAAGGATCCATGACCGCCGTGGTGGCGTCAGGCATCAGCACCATGTCTGATTCGTTAATGCCTTTCCAGCCGCCGATAGACGAACCATCGAACATTTTGCCTTCTTCGAAGAAGTCAGCGTTAACCTGGTGAGCAGGGATCGTAACGTGCTGTTCTTTACCTTTGGTATCGGTAAAACGCAGGTCAACAAACTTAACTTCATGCTCGTTCATCATCGAGAGAACGTGTTCAGCGGACATACTCAACTCTCCTGGAAATGGTCTTTCATTATCTACATGGCGAGGAAACGTCGTTTCCGGAATACGTTGCGGGAAAACAACTCCCTGACCAACCTCTTCCGGCACGCTCTTCAACCGACATCTGTCTGGCGTTTACGCTTGATTTAGATAAAGCGAATTCTGTGCCAACTTTTTTGATGATGCTTAAATCGCCTTGTGGTGCACCTTTTTGTCATAAAGCGGCTGCACCATGATCGTTTTATTGCACCACTGTGGTGCTTAACGGTCATCTGGTGGCACTATTTTGGTGCATAAGACCAACTTAGTGCATTTTCTGCACCGGTAACAGGGCAAATTGGCCTCCATGCAATAAACTTTCAGTGAAAAGTGTGATCGTGTTCAGTCTTCCGCTTAATCAGTGTACAATAACGCGCTATTTCTAATGCCTGAGGCAAAGCTGTGATCGAAAATTTGCGTAACATCGCCATCATCGCGCACGTTGACCATGGAAAGACCACCCTGGTTGACAAACTGCTGCAACAATCCGGTACTTTTGATGCCCGTACCGAAGCAACAGAGCGCGTGATGGACTCCAATGATTTGGAGAAAGAGCGTGGGATTACCATCCTCGCAAAAAACACCGCCATTAAGTGGAATGACTACCGTATCAACATCGTTGATACCCCAGGACACGCCGACTTCGGTGGTGAAGTTGAGCGCGTCATGTCCATGGTGGACTCGGTGCTGCTGGTTGTAGATGCGATGGATGGCCCTATGCCGCAAACCCGCTTCGTGACCAAAAAAGCGTTCGCGCATGGTCTGAAGCCGATTGTGGTTATCAACAAAGTAGACCGCCCTGGTGCGCGTCCGGATTGGGTTGTTGATCAGGTCTTTGACCTGTTCGTTAACCTGGATGCTACTGATGAGCAGCTCGACTTCCCTATCATTTTCGCCTCTGCGCTGAATGGTATTGCTGGTCTTGAGCACACCGACATGGCTGACGATATGACCCCGCTGTATCAGGCGATCGTCGACCACGTTGCACCTCCGCAGGTTGAGGCTGACGCCCCACTGCAGATGCAAATCTCTCAGCTGGACTACAACAACTACCTGGGCGTGATCGGCATCGGCCGTATCAAGCGCGGTAAAGTTAAGCCTAACCAGCAAGTCACTATCATCGATAGCGAAGGCAAAACCCGTAACGGTAAAGTCGGTAAAGTCCTGACTCACCTGGGTCTTGAGCGTATCGACAGCGACCTGGCAGAAGCGGGCGATATCATTGCTATCACCGGTCTGGGCGAGCTGAACATCTCTGACACCATCTGTGATCCACAGAACGTGCAGGCGCTGCCAGCACTGAGTGTCGATGAGCCAACAGTTACCATGTTCTTTAACGTCAACACTTCACCGTTCTGCGGTAAAGAAGGTAAGTACGTGACGTCACGTCAGATCCTTGAGCGTCTGAACAAAGAACTGGTTCACAACGTGGCACTGCGCGTTGAAGAAACCGAAGATGCTGACGCGTTCCGCGTATCAGGTCGTGGTGAGCTTCACCTGTCAGTTCTGATCGAAAACATGCGTCGTGAAGGTTTCGAACTGGCGGTATCCCGTCCGAAAGTTATCTTCCGCGAAATCGATGGCCGTAAACAGGAGCCATTCGAGAACGTTACGCTGGATATCGAAGAGAACAACCAGGGTTCAGTCATGCAAGCCATGGGTGAGCGTAAGGGCGATCTGAAAAACATGGATCCGGATGGCAAAGGCCGCGTACGTCTCGACTACGTGATCCCAAGCCGTGGCCTGATCGGCTTCCGTAACGAATTCATGACCATGACTTCCGGTACCGGTCTGCTCTACTCTACCTTCAGCCACTACGATGACATTCGTGCGGGCGAAGTGGGCCAGCGTCAGAACGGCGTACTGATCTCCAACGGTCAGGGTAAAGCAGTTGCTTTTGCACTGTTCAGCCTGCAGGACCGCGGTAAGCTGTTCCTGGGTCACGGTGCAGAAGTCTATGAAGGCCAGATCATCGGTATTCACAGCCGTTCTAACGACCTGACAGTTAACTGCCTGACCGGTAAGAAACTGACCAACATGCGTGCTTCAGGTACTGATGAAGCCACGACTCTGGTTCCGCCAATCAAGATGACCCTTGAGCAGGCGATCGAGTTCATCGATGATGACGAACTGGTAGAAGTTACACCACAGTCAGTGCGTATCCGTAAACGTCACCTGACTGAAAACGACCGTAAACGTGCATCACGTGGTCCTAAAGACGCATAATTGCGCTTTTAGCTGATAAAGAGCCCCGCCTGCGGGGCTTTTTTTTTGCCTGAAATTCCTGCCTCTTCAGCCGGGCCAGCGATTATTTGTGGGATAGGTCGCGCTTTTTAGCTGCCCGCTGCCGTTTACGCTTTTCTCTCCGCGAGTGCCTGTTCAGCCTGCCCTTTTGCCGCTAGAGTGAATACTCCAGGGAACAGAAGGAGACACACCATGCTGTATATCTTTGATTTGGGCAATGTGATTATCGATATCGACTTTAACCGCGTGCTGGGTGTCTGGAGTGACCTTAGTCGTGTGCCGCTGGCCTCGCTGCAAAGCCATTTCCAGATGGATGAGGCGTTTGAACAACACGAACGTGGCGAGATCAGCGATGAAGATTTCGCGCTGGCGCTGTGTGAAAAGCTGGAAATCGCGCTGAGCTATGAACAGTTTGCCGCTGGCTGGCAGGCGGTATTCGTTGACGTGCGTCCGGAAATCCTGGCGCTGATGAACCGGCTGCGGCTGGAAGGTCATCGGGTGGTGATCCTCTCTAACACCAACAAACTGCATTGCGAATTCTGGCCAACGCAGTATCCGGACGTGCAGCAGGCAGCCGACAAGCTCTACCTCTCCCAGGAGCTGGGCATGCGTAAACCGGAAGCCCGGATATACCAGCATGTGCTGGACGCAGAAGGTGTGGCTGCCGATCAGGCGGTATTTTTTGACGATAATCCACAAAACATTGAGGCGGCCCGCGCCCTGGGTATTGAAAGTGTACTGGTTACTGACAGTAAAACGGTACCCAACTGGTTTGCAGGTCAACAGTAATTCATGATGTCACGTAAATTTCGTCCCGGGCTGCATGCGTTCTGGTTGTGGCTCAAACTGTTGTGGAAACGCATTGATGAGGATGGCATGACGACCCAGGCCGGTAATCTGGCTTATGTCTCATTGCTGGCGCTGGTGCCGCTGATTGCGGTGGTGTTTGCCCTGTTTGCGGCGTTTCCGGTCTTTTCAGATATCAGCGTGCAGTTGAAGCACTTTGTCTTTACCAATCTGATGCCGGCTGCAGGTAACACGCTGCAACGCTATCTTGAGCAGTTTGTGGCTAACGTAAACCGGATGACGGCGGTCGGAGCGGTCGGCCTGATTGTTACTGCCTTACTGCTGATGCATTCCGTCGATACCGCGTTAAACACCATCTGGCGCAGCAACAAGAAGCGGCCGATGGTCTATTCCTTTGCGGTCTACTGGATGATCCTGACACTTGGCCCGTTACTGGCCGGTGCCAGTCTGGCGATCAGCTCCTATCTGTTGTCGCTGCGCTGGATTAACGCGACAGGCGTCACCAGCCTGGTCGATCAGATGCTGCGTATTTTCCCGCTCCTGCTGTCGTGGCTCGCCTTCTGGTTGCTCTACAGCATCGTTCCTACCCAGCGAGTGCCGCCGCGCGATGCGCTGATTGGCGCGCTGGTTGCCGGTGCGCTGTTTGAGCTGGGCAAAAAGGGTTTTGCGCTCTATGTTACTATGTTCCCCTCTTATCAGCTGATCTACGGCGTACTGGCCGTGATCCCCATTCTGTTTCTCTGGGTCTACTGGACCTGGTGTATTGTGTTGTTAGGCGCTGAAATTACCGTTGCGTTAGCCGACTATCGGCAGTTAAAGCAGCAACACAAAGAGGAGCAACGCGAGGAAACATGATTGCATTGATTCAACGCGTACAGCGCTCCAGCGTCAGCGTCAATCAGGAAGTAGTCGGTGAAATCGATGCCGGTTTACTGGTTTTGCTGGGCGTGGAAAAGGGCGATGACAACGCGCGTGCGGAACGTCTCGCAGAACGCGTATTGGGCTATCGCATCTTTAGTGATGAGCAGGGAAAAATGAACCTGAGTGTTCGCCAGGCGGGCGGAAGCGTGCTGGTGGTGTCACAGTTTACGCTGGCCGCAGATACCCAAAAAGGGATGCGTCCCTCCTTTTCAGGTGGCGCCGAGCCCGCTGAAGCCGAGCGGCTGTATGAATATTTCAGCGACTGCTGTCGCAAGCAGGGCATCACCACGGCTAATGGCCGTTTTGCTGCGGATATGCAGGTCTCGCTGGTGAATGATGGTCCTGTGACGTTCTGGTTACAGGTGTGAGAACGTCAGCTGAGCGGCAGGGAACTGGCCACACATCCGAGCGGGAGAAACATTACATGTATCACCTTCGCGTGCCACAGACGGCGGAAGAGCTGGATATCTATTATCAGTTCCGCTGGGAGATGTTGCGTAAACCTCTGCGTCAGCCGCAGGGGTCGGAACGTGACGCCTGGGATGCGCTGGCGCATCATCAGATGGTGGTTGATGAGCAGGGAAATCCGGTCGCCATCGGGCGTCTCTATATTAATGCCGACAATGAGGCTGCTATCCGCTTCATGGCCGTTCATCCTTCGGTTCAGGGCAAGGGACTGGGTACTCTGGTGGCGATGACACTGGAATCCGTGGCGCGTCAGGAAGGGGCTAAGCGGGTAACCTGCAGCGCCCGCGAAGATGCTGTCGCTTTCTTCGCTAAACTCGGCTACATCAATCAGGGCGAGATTACCGCGCCGCAGACGACGCCGGTTCGTCACTTTCTGATGATCAAACCGGTCGTCACGCTTGACGATATCCTGCATCGCGCCGACTGGTGCGGTCAGCTGCAACAGGCCTGGTATGATCATATCCCGCTCAGCGAAAAGATGGGTGTCCGTATTCTGCAGTTTACCGGGCAAAAATTTATCACCACCATGCCTGAAGCGGGCAACCAGAATCCACACCAGACGCTGTTCGCTGGCAGCCTGTTTTCGCTGGCAACGCTGACCGGCTGGGGGTTGATTTGGTTGCTGCTGCGCGAGCGTCATCTGGGTGGCACCATTATTCTGGCGGATGCGCACATTCGCTACAGTCACCCCATCAGCGGACGGCCTGGCGCGATTGCCGATCTGGGCTCATTAAGCGGCGATCTCGACCGCCTGGCGCGCGGACGAAAAGCGCGTGTGCAGCTCGAAGTTGAGCTTTTTGGCAATGATGAGTGTGGCGCGGTGTTTGAAGGGGTCTATATCGTCCTGCCCGCCGATCCCGACGGGCCGCTGGAAGAGGGGGGTTCCGGCGCGCGTATCAACTAATCATCAGGGCCGCTTCAGCGGCCCTGATCTGTTGTTAACGTACCTCGCCAGCCTGCATGGTCTGCTGCAGTTGCTGACTGTCGGTTGTCACCGACAAACTGCCATTAACCGTCGGGCGCAGCGGCTGAGTTGCGGTTAATGCACCGTTCAGCTGCAGCTGCATATTACTGTCACCGGTTAACGGCAACGCGGGCCATCCCCAGTTCTGCAACACATTCACCGGTACAGCACGACCTGTCAGTTGCAGCGTCAGCGGACGGGCTGGCTGCTGGCCTACGGTGGCCGTCCCTTCGAGCAGACCCTTATTACTGAACGCACTCAGCTCCGTAACCTGAATCTGCTGCTGGTCAGCGCTCAGCGCAATCGACGGATGACGCAGGTCGGTGCGATTAAAGGTTGATTCTGCCGCGTTCAGGCTGAGCTTACCCGACCAGATCCCCCACTGGTGCTGCTGCGCCAGCAGCAGGTTTTCACCGGATCCATCCAGTGAGGTCAGCTGGAAGGGAAAAGCCGGATTGATGTCGATAATCAGGTTTCGATTAGAGGTGAAGCGCGTCACCTCTACGCTATCCAGCCACGCGGGCAGTGTCGCCTGCCAGCGATCGCGCCAGTCCTGCGGCAGAGTGTATTCCAGTCCCGCCACCGCCAGGTTTTTCAGTGTCAGGCGTTTATCGCTACGCGACCAGTCACCGTCAGCCCGAATCACCCCATTTGCCCAGCGTGAACTGAACTGCGTCAGCGCCACGCCCTGCGGTGAGAAGTCCAGGTTAACGATGGGGTCATTTAGTTCGAATCCACCGTTGATAAAATTGCTGGCATTCAGCGCCAGCGAACCATCGTTACTCTGCCAGTCATCACCCTGCCAGTTAACGTTTCTCAGCGTCAGATCCAGATCCGTTACCGCCCAGTCAGGCCCCTGCAGGCGGGCATCGGTCATGTCGAGCCGCGTAATAGCGATCGAGGGGACAACCTGCAGGCTATGCAGGAAATCTTTCAGGCTGCTGGTGGTCTGCAGACGGATGTCGTTCAGTCGCAGCTGATTAATTTTCCAGTTGCCCTGGGCATCGCGCTCACCGTTGCCGGTCATAGAGCCACGCGCCAGGTCGGCACCAATATTGTCAAAGCGCATCCGACCCTGGGAGACACTGCCCTGGATCAGTACGTTTTCACCCGGCACATTATTCAGTGTCATGCTGCCTGCGCTCATCTGGAAGCGGGCATCGCGGCCCAGCATATCAAGGGCAGTGGGTTTCCACGGCAGAATGCCGCCATTAACCTGCTGAGCAAACAGCGGTAACGCGCTGTTGGGGCTGTCGATACGCATATTGTTGAGTTGCAGTCGATCGGCCTGAATCGGTAGCGCGCTGCCTGGCGCCAGATTGGCCAGATTCACTTCTCCGTCGCGCAGCTCAAGGCTGCTGAAATGCAGCGGATCGCTGAACTGAATCAGTGCCAGACCGAGATCGACCCGTTTCGCCACCAGAACTGCAGGCTGTCCATCGTGACCAAAGCTGAAGTCATCCAGAATGATGTGAGAGGGAGAGGAGAAATTGTGTTCAATTTTACTCAGGGAGAGATGCCATTCGGTTTTGTCACTCACCCAACGGCTAAACCAGCCTGCACCCCACTGTGTCTGCAACAGAACATAGATCACGACCAGGGTGAAAAGCAGCAGCAAAAGTAAGGTGAGGAAAAACTTTCCAATAAATTTCATAGCATCCTTCCCGAGTTAAATCCGGTGAGAGGTTGTTATGCCTGAATTACCGTTACAGCTCAACAGCCTGGATGTAAATCCGAATAATTAGCAGGCAGGCCGAAGCCTGCCTCTGGCCTTACTTCTCTGGCGGAAAAATCAGGTTGAGTACGATAGCGGTAATACCGCCCGCAGCAATACCGGAAGAGAGCAGGGTTTTCAGCCAGTCAGGCGCAAACTGCAGGATCAGCGGCTGCTGAGAAACGCCCAGGCCCACCGCCAGCGACAGCGCAATAATCATGATGGCGCGGCGGTTAAGCGGCTCGCGTGACACAATGCGAACACCCGAGGCGGCGATGGTGCCGAACATCACAATGGTGGCGCCGCCGAGTACCGGTTCAGGGATCATCTGCACCAGCCCGCTGACCGCCGGGAACAGCCCCAGCACAATCAGCATCAGCGCGACAACAAAGCCGACGTAGCGGCTGGCAACACCGGTTAACTGGATCACGCCATTGTTCTGACCGAAGCAGGAGTTCGGGAAAGTATTAAACAGCGCGGAGACAAAGGAGTTGAGGCCATTCGCCAGCACGCCGCCTTTCAGGCGTTTCATATAGAGGGGGCCGCTGACCGGCTGCTCTGACACATCCGAGGTGGCGGTGATATCGCCGATGGTCTCCAGAGAGGTCACCATAAACACCAGCATCAGCGGGATGAGCAGATTCCAGTCGAAGCCCAGCCCGTAATAGAGCGGGGTCGGCACCACGATTAGCGGCTGATCGATGGGGATGCCGGCAGCAGGCAGCATGCCCATCGCCCAGGCCAGCAGATAGCCCACCGCCATGGCAATAACCAGGGAGGCAACGCGCAGGTAGGGGTTCTTCTGCCGGTTAAGTAGCACGATCACCAGCAGCACAGCCCCTGCCAGCATCAGATTTTTCGGCGCACCAAAAGTATGATCGTTAATCGCGCTGAAACCGCCGCCAATGGAGGTCAGCCCTACCTGAATCAGCGACAGGCCGATAATCATCACCACGATACCGGAAACCAGCGGCGTAATAATCCGGCGCGCCAGGTGCAATACGCGTGACAGCACCATTTCGGTACAGGAGGCGAGCATCAGCGTACCAAACAGCGCCGCCATCATGGTGGGCACGTCAGCGCCGCCATTTTTTAGCGCCATGCCGCCCATAATCAAGGGCGTAACGAAGTTGAAGCTGGTGCCCTGAATTGACAGCAGGCCCGAACCCACTGGCCCCCATGTTTTGATTTGCAGCAGTGATGCCACACCCGATGCAAACAGCGACATGCTGATCACGTGCCGGGTATCCTCTGCGGGCAGCCCTAACGCCTGACAAATCAGAATCGCGGGGGTAATGACCGCGACAAACATCGCCAGCAGATGCTGACCGGCGGCAAACAGCGTTTGCGGCAGGGGAGGACGATCTTCAAGACGATAAATCAGTTCGCTTTGCGTGGCGGAAGGCTGTTCTGGCTGCGGATTAGTGGACATCTTCTGTTCTTCCCGAAAAATAATGTGGCGATTGTAATCATCCGCAGGCTAAAAGCAATCGTTTGCCCGGCAGGGATAAAAAAGCCGAATCAGAGGGGGATCGTTCAGACGTTGGTATAACGGGTGTTCTCTGGCAGCCAGCGTTCAATTAATGCGCTGGCCTGCTCGGGATAGTGCTGGTGGATGTGGCGCGCCACACGCTGAACTTCGGGCACCATCGCCGCATCGCGCAGCAGGTCGGCCACTTTAAATTCGGCATTGCCGGTCTGACGCGTGCCCAGCAGTTCACCCGGCCCGCGAATCTCCAGATCGAACTGGGCAATGACGAAGCCGTCATTGCTGTCGCGTAGCACCTGTAAACGCTTCTGCGCCGTCTTGCTCAGCGGCGCTTTGTAGAGCAGTACACAGTGTGATGCCACGGCACCACGACCCACACGGCCCCGCAGCTGATGCAGCTGCGCCAGCCCTAACCGTTCCGGGTTTTCGATGATCATCAGGCTGGCATTCGGCACGTCCACACCAACCTCAATCACAGTCGTCGCCACCAGCAGCTGCAGTTCATTCGCTTTAAACGCCTGCATCACCGCCTGTTTTTCCGCAGGCTTCATCCGGCCATGCACCAGTCCGATGTTTAAGCCGGGCAGCGCCGTTTTCAGGGATTCCCAGCTGGCTTCTGCCGCCTGTGCTTCCAGCAATTCTGACTCTTCAATCAGGGTGCAGACCCAGTAGGCCTGACGCCCTTCGCGGCAGGCATGCTCAACCCGCGCCACAATCTCATCGCGTCGGGTATCGGGGATAGCCACGGTGGTCACCGGTGTACGTCCCGGCGGCAGCTCATCGATGGTTGAGGTATCGAGATCGGCATAAGCGGTCATCGCCAGGGTGCGCGGAATCGGTGTGGCGGTCATGATCAGCTGATGCGGGTGGAAGCCCTGCTCCTCACCTTTCTCCCACAGCGCCAGTCGCTGGTGGACGCCGAACCGGTGCTGCTCATCAATAATGACCAGTGCCAGACCGTTGAACTGCACCTGCTCCTGAAACAGGGCATGTGTGCCCACCACCATCGCCACCTGACCGCTGGCTATCGCTTCCTGCTGTGCCTGGCGGGCTTTGCCTTTCTGTTTTCCGGCCAGCCAGCCCACTTCAATGCCCAGCGGCGCAAACCACTGGCGGAAGTTACTGGCGTGCTGTTCAGCCAGCAGTTCGGTCGGCGCCATCAGAGCAACCTGCTTACCATGTGCGATAACGTTCAGCGCAGAAAGCGCGGCGACCAATGTCTTACCCGAGCCGACGTCACCCTGCACCAGCCGCATCATCGGAAAGTCATTTGCCAGATCTTTCTCTATCTCCGCCACCACGCGTTTCTGCGCATTGGTCGGTGAAAAGGGCAGCGCTGCCAGCAGCTGGTCGCGAAGGTTGTGCCGGGGAAGCATAGGTAAAGCGTAATAGCGCTGAGCACCGGCGCGTACCGCCAGCATGCTGAGGTTGTGTGCCAGCAGCTCTTCCAGAATCAATCTGCGTTGTGCCGGATGACGACCACTCTCCAGCTCGCTGAGTTTTAGATCGGGTGGTGGACGATGCAGCGTGCGGAGCGCATCTGGCAGGCTGATTAAACCGCCGCTCAGTTCCTGCGGCAGCAGTTCGGCAATCGGGCAGCTCTCCAGCAGCGTCAGTGCCTGATCGGTGAGATTACGCAGCGTGGCCTGCCGGATACCTTCGGTGGTGGGATAAACCGGCGTTAAGGTCTCTTCCAGCGTCACATTGCTCTGTTCGCCCTGGATCCGGTATTCGGGATGGATAATCTCAGCGCCACGCTGACCGCGTTTAATTTCACCATACGCGGTGACGCGCCGGCCCGGCGACAGGTTGTTCTTCATTCCGGCATTGAAATTAAAGAAGCGCATCGTCAGTACGCCGCTGCCATCGCTAATCTGGCACACCATCATCCGGCGGCGACCAAAGGTGATATCTGTGTGCAGCACTTCGCCTTCTACTGTGGCCCAGATACCGGGCAGCAGATCATCAATGGCATAAAGTTGGGTACGATCTTCGTAGCGTAGCGGGAGATGAAGCAGGAGATCCTGAATGGTATGCAGGTCAATTTTGGCCAGCTTTGCCGCCTGGCTGGCACCGACGCCGGTCAGGGTACTGAGCGGGATGGCATCCAGCAGACGGCCTTTCATCTTCTTTTACCGGTCGATTGCATGGTTGCCCACCAGCTGGGATCGGCGTCGACTTCGCCCTGCGCATTGATGCGCGGATAGGGTAAACCTTTCTGTTTTGCGACCCGCGCCAGCACCGGGAATCCGCCTTCGAACAACAGACGTTGCTGCTCATCTTCGTCCAGCAGGCTGTAGTCGCGCAGGTACAGACCCGCGTTCTGCCGCTGCCGCTGTGCTTCATACAGGATCAGCGCGCAGGCGACCGAGACATTCAGCGACTGCACCATGCCCACCATCGGAATCACAATCTGCCGATCGGCCAGCGCCAGCGCTTCTTCGGTGATGCCGGTTTTTTCCTGGCCCATCAGGATGCAGGTCGGAAGGGTATAATCGATCTCACGGAAATCCACGGCATCGGCAGAGAGATGGGTCGCTAAAACCTGCATCTTCTGTTGTTTGAGCTTTTTTACAGCATCGCCGATGGTGGGATGGGTGACCACTTTAACCCAACTGTTGCTTCCGGCAGATGCGGAAGCCTGAGTGCGCATCCGCTGGCTCGGCCAGACGGCATGCACTTCGTGGATGCCGACGGCGTCCGCCGTGCGGATCACTGCGGAAACATTGTGCGGCTTATGCACCTGCTCCATACAGACCGTGAGATCGTGCTGGCGCAGTGCCAGCATCGCCTGAATCCGGGCAAATCGTTGATCGTTCATGCCTAATTACGGTTACGATGGACTTTGATCACATCCGGCATCACGCGAATTTTACGCATGATATTCGCCAGATGGACGCGATCACGTGCGGTCAGGCGGATAAATGCGCTGTAAACGCGGCCATCACGCTCTTCGGTATTCAGGCTCTGAATATTGGAACCGGCCGTGTTGATTGCCGCCGTCAGGTTAGCCAGTGCACCCTGATGGTTAAACATGTCGACTTTGATTTCCGCCACGAACTCCTGCTCGGTGACTTTATCCCACTCGACCGGCATGAATTTTTCAGGCTCTTTCTGGTAGCCGCGAATATTCCGGCAGGATTCATGATGCACCACCAGCCCTTTGCCGGGACTGACATGGGCAACAATCGGGTCACCGGGAATCGGACGGCAGCATTTGGCGAAGGTAATCAACACGCCATCTGCACCTTTGATCGGCAGTTTACCGCGCTTGCTGTTGCTGCTGATGGCGTTGCTGTCAGCCTGCAACAGGTTCTTCGCCACCACCACGCTCATCGCATTGCCCAGACCGATTTCTGCCAGCAGATCGTCAAGCGAGGTCAGCTTCATACGATCCAGCTCCTGCCTGATATTCTCAGGCGGGATCTCAGCCAGTTTACGGCTGCCGCCCAGCGCATGGCTGAGCAGGCGGCGACCCAGATTGACGGAGTCTTCGCGCTTGAGGTTTTTCAGCAGCTGACGAATTTTTGCGCGGGCTTTGGAGCTGACGACAAAGTTGAGCCAGGCGGCGTTAGGACGGGCGCCTGGCGCGGTGATGATCTCAATCGTCTGACCGCTGGTCAGGGTTTGCGACAGCGGATAAGGCTGGCGGTCAACGCGTGCGCCAACACAGGCATGGCCGATATCGGTGTGGACCGCATAAGCGAAGTCCACCGGCGTCGCACCGGTTGGCAGCTCAACAATGCGGCCTTCAGGTGTAAAGACGTAGATCTCATCGGGAAAGAGATCGGACTTCACGCTTTCAATAAATTCAAACGAACTGCCCGCACTCTGTTGCAGCTCCAGCAGGCTTTGCAGCCAGCGCTGAGCGCGAATCTGTGCGGTGGTGCCACTTTCGCCCGCCTGTTTATAAGCCCAGTGCGCAGCGACCCCCATTTCCGCCATCTGATCCATATCCTCGGTGCGAATCTGTACTTCGACCGGCACGCCGTGCGGACCAATCATTGAGGTATGGAGCGATTGATAGCCGTTCGCTTTGGGGATGGCGATATAATCTTTGACGCGGCCCGGACGCGGTTTATACAAACTGTGCATCTGGCCCAGAACGCGATAGCAGGTATCCAGATCTTTCACGATGACGCGAAAGGCATAGATATCCATGATCGAGTGAAAACGCTGCTCTTTCAGCGTCATTTTGCGGTAAATCGAGTAAAGATGCTTTTCACGCCCGCTGACGCGGCAGGGAATGCCCGCTTCCTGCAAACGGCCGTCGATCTCAGAAAGAATCTTCTGGATCATCTCTTTACGATTACCGCGCGCGGCTTTCACCACCTCTTTAATGACCCGATAACGGTTCGGATAGAGGGCCTCAAAACCGAGCTCTTCCAGCTCTGTTTTAAGATGATGAATACCCAGGCGGTGCGCCAGCGGACTGTAAATCTCTAACGTTTCCAGCGCGATGCGGCGACGTTTGTCCGGGCGTAATGCGCCGAGAGTGCGCATATTGTGGGTGCGGTCAGCCAGCTTGATGAGAATGACGCGGATATCCTGCACCATCGCCATAATCATCTTGCGGAAGTTCTCTGCCTGCGCTTCTTTCTTGTCGCGGAATTTCAGCTTATCCAGCTTGGAAACGCCTTCGACCAGTTCCGCCACGCTTTTACCGAACAGTTGTTCCATGTCCTGGTAAGTGGCAGGCGTATCTTCGATCACGTCATGCAGCAGCGCGGCCATGAGAGTTTCATGGTCGAGCTTCATTTCCGCCAGAATACAGGCCACGGCAACCGGATGGGTGATATAAGGCTCACCGCTGGAGCGTGTCTGTCCCTCGTGGGCATCACGTGCGACAAGGTAGGCTTGCTGGAGGCGCTTGATCTGCTCCTCTGGCAAGTATTTTTCAATCAGTTGATTGAGGCTTTCAAACAGATACAAGGGCGACCTGCAGGTGGCTGTTAACGACGACCTTCAGCGATAGCGGTAACGGCCTGTAACTCAGCGGCTTCCTGCTCTTGCTGTTCCTGACGATCACGCACATCTAAAATCTGATTGGTGACCAAACCTTCTTCGATTTCGCGCAGGGCGATAACGGTAGGTTTATCGTTCTCTTCCGGAACCAGTGGATCTTTGCCGCCTACCTGCATCTGACGTGCACGACGTGCAGCGACCAACACCAGGTCAAAACGATTACCAACTTTTTCTACTGCGTCCTGAACGGTTACGCGTGCCATAGGTGTGCTACTCCACAGATGAAGAAATGACTGCGCATCATACTGAAACTGTATTCAGACTGCCAACAGTTTGCTGATTAAAGCATCGTGACGCGCCTTCTGACGCGCCATACGCAGACGTTCTGCGCGAATAATGGTTTTCAGATCGGACAGCGCCAGATCGAAATCATCATTCACAATTAAATAGTCATACTCGGCGTAGTGGCTCATTTCCGCTACCGCCTGAGCCATGCGACGCGTGATCACCTCTTCGCTGTCCTGGCCACGACCGCGCAGACGGCGATCGAGCTCTTCTTTCGAAGGCGGTAAAACAAAGATGCTGCGTGCGCCAGGCATTTTGGTGCGAATTTGCTGCGCACCCTGCCAGTCGATGTCGAGAAACACGTCAACGCCGGTTGCCAGCACCTGCTCAATAGCATGGCGCGAGGTACCGTAATAGTTGTCGAAAACTTTGGCATGTTCGAGGAAAGCCTCTTCCGCGATCATCTGCTCAAATTCATGCTTCTCAACAAAAAAGTAATGTTCGCCATGGGTTTCACCCGGACGCATACCGCGCGTCGTGTGCGAAACAGAGACCTGCGTATCATACAACGGCTGGGTCTTTAACAGCGCCTGAATCAGGCTGGATTTACCTGCGCCGCTGGGAGCAGAAACAATATAGAGCGTGCCTTGAGCCATGGTTTTCTTGAATTGATTAAAAGCGGAGTCGATTTCCTGCACAGTATACACAGCTTCCCGCCGCCACGCAGCGTTTGCGCAGCGGCAACACCCAACTTTTGCGCATCTTCGCGCAAATCTCTGTCGGACGACTGTAATTATCCCCTGATTGCGACGGCATTCCTTCCATAGCTGAACATCACCTCTGGCTGACGCTGAAGCACTGGTATTGAATGCTGCAAAACGTCAGGAGAGAGATCATGAAAGGATTCGGCTGGCCGCTGTTTGCGGCTGCTCTGTGGATCGTCCTATGGCCTGCGCATAGCGCCCTTTGTCCGGTCTGGACTCCCACCCGGGCGACAGAAGAGATCCGTCGTCTGCAACAGCAGCTGCAGCACTGGGATGATGCTTACTATCGTCAGGGGCAGAGTCCGGTGGCTGATGCAGATTATGACAGTCTGCAGCAGCGACTGAATCACTGGCAACACTGCTTTAACCCTCCGCAGCCCGCTTACGCACCGCAACTGCCGGGTGAGGGTGAGCACCTGCATCCGGTCGCCCACACGGGCGTAAAAAAGATGCGCGACAAGCTGGCCCTGGCTTACTGGATGCAGGGGCGGCACGATCTCTGGGTGCAGCCGAAAGTGGATGGCATTGCCGTTTCCCTGGTTTATCGCCACGGCAGACTGGTTTCACTGTTGAGTCGTGGTGATGGATTACGCGGTGAAGAGTGGCTGGCTAAAGCCGCCTGGATCCCTGCGATTCCGCTGCAGATCGAGACCGGACTTGAAGAGGTTGTGCTGCAGGGTGAGCTGTTTTTGTCGATGACCGGTCATCAGCAGGCGGTTGATGGCGGCAGGAATGCGCGCTCACAGGTCGCTGGCGCCATGATGAGCAAGCAGCGGGTTCCTCTGCTGGACTCGCTCGATATTTTTATCTGGGCCTGGCCAGAAGGCCCCGCCACGATGACGGAACGCCTTCAGCAACTCAGCCGCTGGGGACTGGGCGTTGCCGCAAAATGGAGCCACAGCGTTAAAGACGAAGAGGAGGTTGCAGCGTGGCGGGAGCGCTGGTTTCATGCTGCGCTGCCCTTTGTCACTGACGGTGTCGTCGTTCATCAGAGCCTGCGACCTGCGGGCAAAAACTGGCTGCCTGGAGAGGGAACATGGGCCGTTGCCTGGAAATATCAGCCTCCGGAAGTCAGCGCTGAAGTGCTCTCCGTCGATTTTCCAGTCGGCCGAACCGGGAAGATAGCCGCGGTACTTAATCTGCAGCCGGTACAGCTGGATGATAAGACGGTCAGGCGGGTCAATGTTGGATCGCTGCGTCGCTGGCAGGAGAGCGATATCGTGGCGGGAGATGTCATCACACTGAGTCTGGCAGGCCAGGGCATTCCCCGGCTGGAGCGGGTGATCTGGCGCGTGGCAGAGCGGCACTATCCTCAGCCTCCCGACGCGTCGCGCTACACGCCGCTGAGTTGTTACACCTTCAGCGCTGAATGCCAGAAGCAGCTACTGGCAAAATTACGCTGGCTCAGTCAGAAAACGGTACTGAATATTCCTGGCGTTGAGCGCAGCACCTGGCTGCACTTACTGGAAACCGGCAGTATGACGCACCTGTTCGGCTGGCTGACGTTAACACCGGAACAGATCGCCGCCGCAACGGGCCTCTCTCGGGAGCGGGCGGGTCAGCTCTGGCACCGTTTTAATCTCACCCGTCAGCAGCCGCTTCGTCGCTGGGTGGATGCCTTAGGTGTTTCACTGCCGCGGAAGGCCCTCAATGCGCTGCCCGATCAGCAGTGGGAGAGCTTAACGCAGCGGGATGTCAGGGACTGGCAAGCTTTACCGGGTGTCGGGGCGGCGCTGGCAAAGCGCCTGGTTACGCAGTTCCATGATGCCCGCCTGCAGACGCTGATCGCTTTTCTGAGACAGCAGGGAATTCCCGCATCCTCAATGCTCGGGATGGGGATAGTTGAAAATCGGCAAACCAAGACGGAAGCGCAGCGCCAGTAAACGGGCGAAGAATCCGAACAGCAGGGTAATGATAATCACCGCTTCATGCGCCAGTGTGGTTTTCAGCAGCAGGATATACATCCAGCCAGAGGCGAAAGCGATACCGGCGTAGAGTTCCTTCTGAAACACCAGCGGAATGCGATTACAGAACATGTCACGCAGTACGCCGCCAAAGACGCCGGTAATGACCGCACTTATCGCGGCAATAATCATGGCGTGTCCTGAATCGAGCGCAACCTGCGCGCCGATAATAGAAAAGACCACCAGTCCTAACGCATCGAGCACCAGAAACACTTTGCGCAGATGCGTCATCAGGGGTGCCAGGAAAGTGGTCACTACCGCCGCCGCTGCAACAATCATGATGTATTCGGGATGTTTCACCCAGCCCAGCGGATAGTGACCCAGCAGGATGTCGCGCACCGAACCGCCACCAATGGCGGTCACGGACGCGATAATGATGACACCGAACAGATCCATTTTGCGACGCCCCGCCGCCAGCGCACCCGTCATGGCTTCAGCAGTAATACCAATAATGTAGAGAACGGTCAGTAACATAGCAGACTCCAGTAAGACGGCGGCAAGACTACGGCATTGCTTGAGAGACGGCGCCGAAGATTTTCTGGCGATCGGCGTCCGGGATGAGCGCAGTTTATACCAGCCAGCGCTGGCGTCATCATAGAAAGACTTTTTTGCGAAGGGACTGCGGCAGGTGATTGAAAAAGTTGAGAGGAAACAACGTACAGAGGGTTTGCGCGTTCCGGCGTGGGGTTTTCCCACTCAGGGCGGGCGGTGAACTGACGACGATCGCCAGATAGCCGCTGGTCGAAAACCAGTTTATATAGGAGATAAAAAAGGGCTGGATGCTGCGGGAAAAGAATCGATCAGGTAAATATTGCGACAGACTAAATAAAAAGAAAAGGCGTGCTGGTTAACAGCACGCCAACGCATCGTTTCGGATGCTCAGAGCCCACCATACAGACTTATTTTATTATTTGTTTCTTGCACGAATTTTAGAAAATGCATTCAGGCTAAAACGGTATTCCGGCTGGAACCATGAACGACCGTAGTAGCAGTAAATCAGCATACGAATGGATGCCATCGCCAGGTAACCCCAGATCGCACACAATACTGAAGGGGTCAGCCAGACGGTAAATAAGGTGACGGCAAGTCCGGCTAATACCGAGGAGGTTTCAGCAAAAGCGATACGGGTATATTGTTTTTCGCGCTGTAATATCGCACGGTAATGCTGACCCTGTGGGATGATAATAAACACCACTGAGACCATCTGCAGCATTAATGCCAGTTCAGGTTGATCAAAAAGGCTGGTCAGCAGGTGGCTGCCAGTAAATAACAGACCAAACACCGCGACCCCCATCAACATATTACCCCAGTAGATCGTGGAGAGGTCATTGATAGAGAGAATCGAGCGGCGGATCAGCGTATTTGAGAAGCCCCGATCGGCCAGAGTATCGATAGCCAGTAAAGCTATCACGGCGATCGCCAGCAGATTGAGCTCATTCGCCTGCAGAATCTGCGCCAGCAACGAGAGTTGTAATACGCCGATGCCAATAATTTTGATTGAAGAGAGCAGAGACCATTTTGCGCCATTCAGACTGCTTTCACGTATTGCCATAATATACTCGTTAGAGTCCATCGACTCTGTGAGAATTAAATAGTTGTGTAACGGCAAGGAGAGGTTGCTGTAACACCGTTAGTTAGTGCAATTTTTCCGGCCGAAGTCCTGAAAACGCTTTACAGGCTTGCCATGTTATTATGGATTCAATCAAATGATGCCTGGATAAAAAAGATATCCCTGGTAAAATCGCTGTTTCGTGTCATGGCGGAATTCCCTGCAGCGAATAAGAATTCCGCCAGATCACGAATAAATCCTGTTGTAGTTTTATATTCTCCTGCCAGCATCCTTGCGGCAATCTCAACGCATTCTTTTTCTGATAACAAAGGATACGTTGAGCGGTCCATGACTTTTTTCCTGCTTTATCATTATGGGTATTGCTGTGTGTGGAATGATTTATACATTGTTTTATTTAATTTAACACCATAAGAAAAGTCTGATTACGCGACCGCAGAAATAAATGGTTTCACTTTATGCATGATAAATATTAAATCCTCAGCAGATTGCTAATAAACGATTGTTAATGATTAATGTATGGGTCAGTCAGAAATTGTTTGTGCGGCAAACCAGGAGGCCCGAAATCAGAGGGGGTCGCCTGCCTTTCAGAGGATTTTGCCAGGATTTTTCCTGGCAGCGATGCTTAAGCAGGGTTGGTGATAAATGCGTAAGGATGATGAGTAATCAGATAAGCGCTTTATGCTTTATCGTCGAAAGTTTTTCTATTTTTTTTCATTAACGGCCAGTGATAAATGCAGAGAAAAAGGCGCGCTAAGTCATTGATTTATTGTGTAAGAAGCTGGTTGAGTTTCTCAAGATCGTTGCTAACCCATTCAATATCCTGCTTAAATTTCTCATCTGAAGTAAATGGCTGGCGATAAACCGTTACCATCACCTCGGCGCCCTGTTCGTTTGATATCACGCGCATCGGTACGTAGATCTCCTTTCCCGAGCCGCTATCAATCCAGTGATCCATTACCCCAAACGGATTATGTGGCGAGAACCGGATCTTCACATTGCCCTGGGGGCCTTTAGCACGCCAGCGATTGCCATCGGGTTCTAACGCGCTGTGCGTCAGCCCGGAAGCCCACTTTGGGAAAAACTCTGGCTTCCAGATGGTTTCATAAAGATCTAACCAGTGACGTGGAATCGTCAGGCTCAGAGTGCGAGAGGAGAGCATGTAACCTCCGGTGAATAAGCTAAAAAGGCATTAAAGCATGTGGTCAGGCTTGTTAAAACGTTGTAACAGCAGAAGTGTGGTGTTGAAAGGGTTTCGTACAAATGGCAGACAACGGATGATGCTGTCTGCCACTGACTCAGATGAAATTGCCGCGCGCAGAAACCACATGATCCTCGCTTTGGCCGTTAGCGTGCCGCAGAACAAAGCCGTCCGACTGCGCCATCACGGCACAACTGTGATTAGGGAAAATACGCAGCAGCGTGCCGACTTCAGGGCGGCGATCCTGATAAAGCAGAAAACCGTGCTCCTCAGATAATTTTGTCACTTCATAAGTCTGACCCGCTTCGTCGGCTGCCACACCAAAGCCGCTGGCATTGGTGCCGTGTGGCCCTTTATCCGAACTCAGCATTTTTGACCCGGCATCCACAATCGCGAAATGATCGTTCACCGCCACGACACGGGTAATGACGCTCATTGCCAGCTGATCGACGTGACTTAATCCGAGACGGCAGGCGGTAAGGTCCAGTAGTGCATAGTTTCCGGGCCGGATTTCATGAATGCAGGGTGCAACCTCTGCTGCCAGCGCCGTAGGCGTTGAACCTACAGAGAGAGGGCAGTCGGTAAAACCAGCCGCCTGCAGTTTTGCCTGTACTCGCTGCATCAATGCCGTTTCCTGCCGGGCGACATCCGCAATGGCCGTGGCATTCCCGGCACCATAAGCGTGGCCGGCATGTGATACTAATCCGGCAAAGCGTAACCCTTTGTCCTGCAGCGCCTGAGCAATCAGCACCGCTTCATCTGTATCAGGATTGACACCTATCCGATGTAATCCAACATCAACCTTAATCGCTACCGCCAGGTCGCATTCCGGTTGCTGCTGGCAGGCATCAGCAATAGCCGCCACGCCCTGCAGTCTGTCCGCAATCAGGGTGAGCTTTGCCTGATGAAGCACGGCGTGGCGCAGCAATTCAGCCACGCTTTGCGGTTGCACAATCGGGTAGGCTAATAGCAGATCACGAACACCGCCCTGAATAAAGCTGATGCCTTCGCTGGGCTTAGAGACGGTCACACCCTGTGCACCGGACGCGATCTGACGCTGCGCAATCCAGACGCTTTTATGCGTTTTGATATGGGGTCGCAACGCGACGCCTGCCGCACTGGCTTTGCGCTGCATATGCTGCAGGTTCTGCTCCAGGCGCTCTGCATCCACTTCAATATAGGGCGTAAGGCGATCATCAATCAGCGGACGCTGCCACTGCTGTGTATCGTTGATATCCATAAGATTGTCCGGCATTGACGAGGTAAGAGGATTCATCATTCCTTAATTATCTCTTTGATACCAGCCTGCCGGACGCAGACCGGTGTGCTGAACAGCAGAAACTGTAGAGGTAGCTATAACGGCAGAGGCAGTATGAGAGCACAGCAAACGAGGATGAGAGAGTGGACGTAAAGCAGATGTCGTTCAGCAGATTAAAACAACAAAGCAGGCACGAGGCCTGCTTTATCAGTTAACTCAGACGTAGAGCGACTTTTCACCCGGTGGCCGGGTTTTGAAGCGACGATGCAGCCAAAGGTACTGTTCGGGTGCGCGAAGGATCTGATTTTCGATTACTTTGTTCATATAAGCAGCAGCAGCAGCCTCGTCCGTATGAGGATAATTTTCCAGCATCGGTTCGATGATCAAATGGTAGCCATCATTTCCTGGATTACGAATCAGCATAATTGGCACCATCGCTGGCTTCGCCAGACGCGACAGAACAAAAGTCCCGTTAGTCGTGGCGGCTTTTTCCACCGCAAACAGCGGCGCAAAGGTGCTGCCTTTAGGGCCGTAATCCTGGTCAGGCGCAAACCAGACCGATTCACCCTGTTTCAGGGCATTAACCATACCGCGTAGATCACGACGGTCGATCATCGCTTTATTTGAGCGCATCCGGCCTTTAGTCTGCACATACTCCATCGCCTGGTTATTGTGTGGGCGATACATCGCCATCATTGGCTGACAGAGTCCGCTGATGCGGCCGCCCAGCTCCAGTGACATGAAATGTACACCAATCAGCATCACGCCTCGCTTTTCTTTCTGCGCGGCATGCAGGTTTTCCATTCCCGACACTTTAAACAGACGTCTTACCGCACGGTCAGACCAGAACCAGGCAATACCGGTTTCAGCCAGCGCCATCCCAAGCGACGCGAAATTGCCGGCAATCATATGTTCTGTTTTTTCTTCGCTGATGCCCGGAAAGCAGAGTTCGATGTTACGACGGGTAATACGCTCGCGGCGCTGCAGGAAATGGCGAGAGATTTTGCCGGCACCGGCACCGAGACGCATAAGAACAGGATAGGGGAGCTGGACCAGCAGCCAGAGTACGCCAAGGCCAAACCAGGTAAACCAATAACGCGGATGCAGCAGCGAACTGCTAAATTTTCCGGTGTTTTTCATTAACAACCTTCATGGGATAGAGGGATGCATCGCACAAAGAGCACTTCCATGAGTCTTAAGGCGGTACAGCTGTACTGATTTCGACCAACATTTTATCAAAAAGTGCCTTCAAATAAAGGTAAAGTCAGGAGTCGACAGGATTGACCTGTTTCATGGATATGCAGCAAAACCGGCTATAAAAATACATTAATCCGATAAAATTATTATTTTTCAACTAGTTAATCTTAGTCTGGGAGAAGCTTTAATTGTAAGCGAGGCCGTTTCAGGAACAGTCTGGAAATGATTATTTATTTATCTTTACCTGATTCTGATGCTGGCCGCGCTGAAAAAGCGATCAATTCGCGGAAGGAGCTAACTCTTTAAGTGCTGACAGCGCCTGAGAGGGGAACAAAGCGCTACTGCGAGCGCTTTGTTGAGTGGAAATTACTCGATATTCTGAATCTGCTCGCGCATCTGCTCAATCAGCACCTTCAGTTCAATAGCTGACGTAGTGATTTCGGCGTTGATCGACTTCGAAGCCAGCGTGTTCGACTCACGATTGAACTCCTGCATCATAAAGTCGAGACGGCGGCCAACTGCTTCTTTCTTTTTCAGGATGTTGTAAGTCTCTTTAACGTGCGCATCCAGACGATCCAGCTCTTCAGAAACGTCAACACGCTGCGCCATCATCACCAATTCCTGCTCAAGGCGATTGTTTTCCAGCTGGACTTCAGCATCTTCCAGTTTGGCGACCAGCCGCTCACGCTGCCATTTGATCACCTCAGGCATCTGCGCGCGCACTTTGCTGACTTCCTGCGAGACGCCTTCCAGACGCTGCTCAATCATCGCTTTCAGGGCGGTACCTTCGCTTTCGCGTGCCGCAATAAAGTCATCAAGCGCACCATCCAGTGCCTGCAACAACTGGGTGTTGATGGCATCCAGATCCTGTTCCTGCGCAGACATCACACCTGGCCAGCGCAGAATATCCAGCGGATTAATCGCGCCTTCGTCGCTCTGCATTTTTACCCAGTTGGCAGCCTGCACCAGCTGTTTCGCCAGCGTTTCGTTGAGCATCAGTTCGCCCTGCGCGCTGGGATCGGCATCATAACGGAGGTTGCACTCAATTTTACCGCGCGTCAGACGCTGGCGAATGCGCTCGCGGATAACCGGCTCCAGCCCACGAAACTGTTCCGGCAGGCGGATGTAGGTTTCCAGATAACGCTGGTTCACGGAACGCAGCTCCCAGGCGGCGCTGCCCCATTCGCCTTTGGCTTCGCTGCGGGCATAAGCGGTCATACTGCGGATCATAAGCGGTACTCATTTGCGGAAAGATGGGTGAAGTATAGCGAGGCGAGCCACGGCATAACAGGCATAAGCGTCGCACAGGAAAATAACGAACCATTTCCGCTTTCAGCGACAGCCACTTATGATGACCATTGACCCTTTGTGAGGATGACTGATCTATGTCTCGCGTTATTGCCCTTCCTGTTGTGATGGCTCTGCTGCTGGCAGGTTGCCAGGCACGCCACTCGCCGCCCACTAAACCGCAACCTATCTGTGCGGGTGGCGACATGATGATGCAGACCACGTTGTGGTTTGGACTGAGCAAGCCTGATGGCGGCAGGGTGAGTTCACTCGACTGGATGAACTTCGTGGATAATGAGGTCACGCCACGGTTTAAAGCGGGCCTGTCGGTCTATGATGCCAAAGGGCAATGGCTGGGCGAGAACGGTCAGCTGGCACGGGAGAACAGTAAGGCGTTGATGCTGATCCACGGGATCGACCCCGCCACCAACGTTGATATTGAGGCGTTACGTAGCCTCTATAAAAAACGGTTTGGTCAGGAGTCGGTTATGCGGGTGGATGCACCCGTCTGCGTCGGATTCTAAGGCGAAAGCGGGCGGCAGAACTGCCGCCCGTTGAATAATCAGATAAACAGACCAGCAAAGGCTGCGGAGAGCAGACTGACCAGCGTGGAGCCATAGACCAGCTTCCAGCCAAAACGGGAAACCACATTTCCCTGTTTCTCATTCAGGCCTTTTATTGCGCCTGCCACAATGCCGATAGAGGCAAAGTTAGCGAACGAGACCAGGAACACCGACAGAATACCCAGTCCACGCGCACTCATGCCCGCCGCGACTTTCTGCAGTTCAATCATCGCCACAAACTCATTCGCCACCAGTTTGGTTGCCATGATGCTGGCCGCCTGCAGGGCATCGGCTTTGGGAATGCCAATCAGCCAGGCCAGAGGATAGAACAGGTAGCCGAGCAGTTGCTGGAAGCTGTAGCCGAACACCGCCGCAAACAGCGCGTTGACGGCAGCAATCAGCGCAATAAAGCCAATCAGCATGGCCAGAATAATCATCGCGACTTTGAAGCCTGCCAGGATGTATTCGCCCAGCATCTCAAAGAAGCTCTGCTCTTCATGCAGTTTATCCAGCGCGATAGGCTGCTCATCCTGGCTTTTCATCGGGTTGATGATCGACAGGATAATAAAGGTGCTGAACATGTTAAGCAGCAGTGCCGCAACCACATACTTCGGTTCGATCATCGACATATAAGCACCGACAATCGACAGCGAAACGGTAGACATCGCGGTCGCTGCCATGGTGTAGAGCCGGCGCGGCGGGATATCACCCAGAATCCCTTTATAAGCGATGAAGTTTTCCGACTGTCCAAGAATCAGCGTGCTGACGGCGTTGAACGACTCCAGCTTGCCCATGCCGTTAATCTTCGACAGCAGCGTCCCGAAAATACGGATCAGCAGCGGCAGGATCCGCCAGTGCTGCAATATGCCGATCAGTGCCGAAATAAAGACAATCGGGCAGAGCACGCCAAGGAAGATAAATGCCAGCCCCTGTTTGCTCATTCCGCCAAACACGAACTCCGTGCCTTGTGCGGCAAAACCCAGCAGCGTCTCAAAGAAACCGGCGAACGAACCGACCAGCGCCAGACCTCCGGCAGAGTGAAGGAAGAACCAACCCAGCGCGGCTTCCACCACAATCAGTTGAATAATAAAGCGCAGGCGAATCTGTTTACGGTCATGACTGACCAGCAGCGCAAGGGCGAAGATCACCACCAGCGCCAGCAGGAAATGAAGAATGGCGGCCATATGTCTTTTTTATCAGAGAGAAAGGAACGCGCATTTAGCCACAGCTGGCGGGGAATTTCATCTGATGCCTGCGTCAGACCAGCGTAAGAGACAGCGGACAAGGAAGTCCGTATAATGCGCAGCCAATCATTAGCAAGCCGGAGAATACCCATGCGTCCAGCAGGCCGTAGCGCACAACAGGTGCGTCCAGTCACATTGACCCGCAATTACACCAAACACGCAGAGGGTTCCGTTCTGGTGGAATTCGGCGAAACGAAAGTGCTTTGCACTGCCTCGGTAGACGAAGGGGTTCCGCGTTTCCTCAAAGGCCAGGGCCAGGGTTGGGTAACGGCCGAATATGGCATGCTGCCGCGTTCGACCCACAGCCGTATGGCGCGTGAAGCTGCAAAAGGCAAGCAGGGCGGACGTACGCTGGAGATTCAGCGTCTGATCGCCCGTTCACTGCGCGCCGCGGTTGATCTTAAAGCGCTGGGTGAATTTACCATTACGCTCGACTGTGACGTAATTCAGGCCGATGGCGGCACTCGCACCGCATCAATCACCGGAGCCTGCGTGGCGCTGGCTGATGCGCTGAACAAGCTGGTGGCCAGCGGCAAACTGAAAGCGAACCCGATGAAGGGCATGGTCGCGGCTATTTCAGTGGGCATCGTCAAAGGCGAAGCGCTGTGCGATCTGGAGTATGTTGAAGACTCAGCCGCAGAAACCGACATGAACGTCGTGATGCTGGAAGATGGCCGTATGATCGAGGTGCAGGGCACTGCCGAAGGCGAACCGTTCAGCCATGAAGAGTTGCTGACGCTACTGGCGCTGGCTCGGGGCGGAATTGAGGAATTAATTCAGGCGCAGAAAGCAGCGCTGGAAAATTGATGTAACAGGCGACCTCAGAGTCGCCTTTTCTTTATTTGAGGAGTGAGAAATGAAAGCCTGGCAGCGTCAGTTTATTGAATTTGCCCTGAACAAGCAGGTGCTGAAGTTCGGTGAGTTCACTTTGAAGTCCGGGCGTAAAAGCCCCTATTTCTTTAATGCTGGTCTGTTTAACAGCGGACGGGATTTAGCGCTGCTGGGACGCTTCTACGCGCAGGCGCTGGTGGATGGCGCTGTTGATTTTGATCTGCTGTTCGGCCCGGCCTATAAAGGCATTCCGATTGCCACCACCACGGCGGTGGCGCTGGCGGATCATCATGACCGCGATGTGCCTTACTGCTTTAACCGTAAAGAAGCGAAAGATCACGGCGAAGGTGGCCTGCTGGTTGGCAGTCCGCTGCAGGGCAAAGTGATGCTGGTGGACGATGTGATCACCGCAGGCACCGCGATTCGTGAGTCGATGGATATTATCGGTGCGCACAACGCCACTCTGGCAGGCGTGCTGGTCTCGCTTGATCGTCAGGAGCGTGGACGCGGAGAAATGTCGGCGATTCAGGAAGTGGAACGTGATTACGGCTGCAAAGTGACCGCAATTATTACGCTGGCAGACCTGATTGCCTGGCTGGAAGAGAAGCCTGAGATGGCCGATCATCTGGCTCAGGTACGTGCCTATCAGAAAGCGTACGGGATTTAACAGAGGCGGGCGCAATGCCCGCCTTCTTTTACGCTTTACGCCAGCTGGGCGGCAATCAGCGGCCAGCGAGCCTCAAAGTCTGCGGTAGGACTGAAACGAAACTCAGAACGGACATACCGTGACAGTAAACCCTCACAGAATGCCAGCAACTGACTTGCCAGCAGCGCCTCATCAGCCTGAAAGGCTTCGCCCTCGCGCATTTTCCGTTCCCGCATCACCTGTCGCAGCTGCACTTCAATCCGCTCAAACAGCTGATTGATGCGTCCCTGCAGTCGGTCCTGCTCAAACATCAATGCATGGCCGGTCAGAATGCGCGTCAGTCCCGGATTACGCTCACCAAATCCCAGAATCAGTTGCACGATCAGACGCAGACGCGTCATGGTCTCTTTTTCATCCTTGAGGATCAGATTGATGCGGGTAATCAGACTGTCTTCGATAAACTCAATCAGGCTATCGAACATTCGTGTCTTACTCGGGAAGTGACGATACAGCGCCGCTTCAGAAACGCCCACCGTGGCTGCCAGTTTGGCTGTGGTAATGCGCTGACTGCCATCACCCGACTCCAGCATCTGCGCCAGCGCCTGCAAAATCTCTTCGCGACGATTCCGCTTCGCGACTTTTTTTTCTGCCATGACCTTAAAGACCCCTGAAATTCACCTAAAAACAGGCAACACCTACGCATCTGCCACAGGAACGCGTCCTGTGGCGATGAGGAAAAAATAACGGGCGTAAGTGAAAGTCGGTAATGCGGGTTACTGGCGACCGGAGTGGCCGAAACCGCCTTCGCCGCGCAGGCTGGCGTCGAAATCTTCGACCAGGTTAAATTCCGCCTGCACCACCGGTACAAAGACCAGTTGTGCCATGCGATCGCCGGGTTGCAGCGAGAAGCTTTCCTGGCCGCGATTCCAGACCGAGACCATCAGCTGTCCCTGATAGTCGGAGTCAATCAGACCCACCAGGTTGCCCAGCACGATGCCATGTTTATGGCCAAGGCCTGAGCGCGGCAGGATCACAGCGGCCAGGTCGGGGTCGGCAATATGAATCGCCAGGCCGGTCGGAACCAGCGTTGTGGTGCCTGGTGCGATGTCGAGAACATCATCAATGCAGGCGCGTAAATCTAACCCAGCGGAACCTGAAGTCGCGTAGGTCGGCAGTGGAAACTCTTTGCCGACGCGCGGATCCAGGATTTTAACGTCTATTTTTTTCATCATAACGGCTGACAATCTCGTCTATTAATTGTTGGCCAAGGAGAGACTTATCGCTGAGCGGTAAGCGTTTTTCTCCATCCTGCCAAAAAAGGTGAAGAGCATTGGTGTCGCTATTAAACCCCTGTCCGGCTTTAGCGACGTCGTTAGCGCAGATCAGATCCAGATTCTTGCGCACCCGTTTTTGCCGGGCGTATTCTTCCACATTCTGTGTTTCAGCAGCAAATCCAACGACGAATGGCCGGTTTTCCTGAAGTGCAGCGACGCCGGCAACAATATCGGGATTCTTTACCAGGTTCAGCGTGACGTTATCATCGCCGCCCTGTTTCTTGATTTTATCGGCCGCAATATCGGCTGCCCGGTAGTCTGCCACGGCTGCGCTTGCAATGAAAATATGTTGTTTATCTATCTCACTCATGACGGCGGCCTGCATCTCCAGTGCGCTGGTCACATCAATTCGCCGCACACCCGCTGGCGCAGACAGGGTGACCGGGCCGCTGACCAGCGTGACCTGTGCACCGCGTCTGGCGGCGGCGGCGGCAATAGCAAAGCCCATTTTTCCGGAGCTGTGGTTAGTGATGTAGCGCACCGGGTCCAGCGCCTCACGGGTAGGGCCGGCGGTAATCATAATGTTGAGATGTTGCAGATCGTTGACGGGCGTGGCCCACTGCACCGCATGGTCAACAATCACCAGCGGGTCGAGCATCCGGCCCGGCCCGACATCGCCGCAGGCCTGGCTGCCGCTGTCCGGTCCCCAAATCAGCACGCCACGCGCCTGCAGGCTCTGCAGGTTATGCTGGGTCACCGCCGCACGATACATCTGCTGATTCATAGCGGGCACCACTGCCACGGGTGAGGCCGTCGCTAACACGGCGGTCGTCACCAGATCGTTTGCCATACCGGCAGTAATACGGGCAATCAGGTCAGCAGTGGCCGGTGCCAGCACAATAAGGTCGGCCCATTTTGCCAGTTCAATATGACCCATCGCCGCCTCCGCTGCCGGATCAAGCAGATCGTCAAATACCGGATAGCCGGAGACAGCCTGCAGGCTGAGCGGAGTAATAAATGCTTTCGCACCCTCTGTCATCATCACGCGGACATCAGCACCGCGATCGCGCAGGCGGCGCACCAACTCAGGTGCTTTATAAGCAGCAATACCGCCGCTCACGCCAAGAAGAATTTTTTTGCCGGCTAATCCCATCATGATGTTGGCCTCACTAAGCTCTCTGCCGCTCGCGGCGGCGAATGCACGGACTTTATCACAAAAGCGCGGATGCGCCTTTTCACTGACTGCGTTTGCGAGCCGTCTCGTAGATTGCAGCTTCACTGATAGCTGCACTCTTCATGATGGGCCATGCTGAGGCTCATCTCAGGGAGAGCGGACATGAAAATAAAGGGACCACGGGAAAAACTCCGGAAGTTGGGTGCGCATGCCCTCAGCGATACCGAACTACTGGCCATTTTTCTCCGTACCGGATCGCCTGGACAGAACGTCCTGGAGCTGGCCGGACAGATGCTGGACGGTTTTGGCTCGCTTTATCAGCTCATGACGTCAGACAAAGCGGCATTCGGTGAAATCAAAGGGGTCGGCGATGCCAAGCTGGCACAACTTCATGCGATTGCCGAACTGGCGAAGCGTTTTTTCGCCAGTAAGCTGGCCCGCGAAAGCGCAATGGAAAATCCACAAATCACGCGCCAGTATCTGCAAAGTCTGTTAGCCCATCAGGAGCGTGAGATCTTTATGGCACTGTTTCTGGATAATCAGCATCGGGTGCTGCGGGCACAAAATATGTTCTCTGGTTCCATTAACAGCGTGGAAGTTCACCCCCGCGAGATTGTCCGGGAAGCGCTGAAGCTCAATGCTGCCGCTCTGATACTGGCGCATAATCACCCGTCGGGCATGGCGGAGCCGAGCCGTGCAGACCGTGAAGTGACCCATAAAGTCAGCGAAGCCTGCCAGCTACTCGACATCCGTCTGCTCGATCATCTGGTGATTGGTCATGGCGAATATGTCTCCTTTGCCGAGCGGGGATGGCTCTGACAGGGGGAAATTTCACGCCAGGTGGCGGCTTTTTGCCCGATCATTCGGGATCTTTATCTGTTCGGGACTTGAGCACTTGGGCTGAGCGGCGTATACTACGCCACCTTTGAGAATCTCGGGTTTGGCGGTTAGGCCAGCTTAGCGGGTTCCATGGAATTCGCCTGGCGGGCTGCAAGCCTGACGAGGCGGCCCAAACCTAATTTTTAAAGCTCGAGCTGATTTGATTTTTGGAGATATTGACATGTCACGAGTCTGCCAGGTAACTGGAAAGCGTCCGGTGACGGGTAACAACCGTTCCCACGCAATGAACGCGACGAAACGCCGTTTCCTTCCGAACCTGCACTCACACCGTTTTTGGGTTGAGAGCGAGAAGCGCTTCGTTACTCTGCGTGTATCTGTTAAAGGTATGCGTATTATTGATAAAAAGGGCATTGATACGGTGTTAGCCGATATGCGTGCCCGTGGTGAGAAGTACTAAGGTACTAAGGAACTGAATCATGGCTAAAGGTATTCGTGAGAAGATCAAGCTGGTTTCCTCTGCTGGTACAGGTCACTTCTATACCACCACGAAGAACAAACGTACTAAACCAGAGAAGCTGGAACTGAAAAAGTTCGATCCGGTTGTACGTCAGCATGTGCTCTACAAAGAAGCTAAAATTAAGTAATTTTAGTGTTCTGCTAAAAACCCGGCTCCGGCCGGGTTTTTTGTTTGTGTAAAACGCTGAGGAGAGGGTATGCCAGAGTTGCCAGAGGTTGAAACCAGCCGTCGCGGTATCGAACCGCATTTGGTCGGTGAAACCATCCTTCACGCCGTGGTGCGTAATTCACGTTTGCGCTGGCCTGTTTCGCAGGAGATCCTGGCGCTAAGCGATCAGCCGGTGCTCAGTGTGCAGCGCCGGGCGAAATATCTGCTGCTGGAGCTGCCGCATGGCTGGATCATTATCCACCTTGGCATGTCCGGTAGCCTGCGCGTGCTGTCAGAAGAGCTGCCAGCGGCGAAGCATGACCATGTTGATCTGGTCATGAGCAACGGCAAAGTGCTGCGCTACACCGACCCGCGCCGCTTTGGCGCCTGGCTCTGGAGCAGCGATCTGGCGGGCAGCAGCGTGCTGGCACATCTCGGGCCGGAGCCGCTTAGCGAGGAGTTTGACGGCACTTACCTGTTTGAGAAGTCACGCGGCAAGCGGACGCTCATCAAGCAGTGGCTGATGGATAACAAAGTGGTGGTGGGCGTGGGCAACATTTACGCCAGCGAGTCACTGTTTACCGCCGGGATCATTCCCGATCGTGCTGCCGGCAGTCTGTCGCAGGCCGAAGCGGAACTGCTGGTCAATACCATCAAAGCGGTGCTGTTACGCTCCATTGAGCAGGGCGGAACCACACTGCGTGACTTCTTACAGACCGACGGTAAACCCGGCTATTTTGCACAGCAGTTACAGGTTTATGGGCGGGCAGGCGAACCCTGTCGGGCATGCGGTACGCCGATTGTCAGCGGCAGACACGGGCAGCGCAGCACCTACTGGTGCCCGAACTGCCAGCATTAAGCCAGTTTAGCCAGCAATGCCTGATGCACCGGCGCGGGCAGGAAGGCGGTAACATCGCCGCCGTGACGCGCCACCTCTTTGACCAGCGAAGATGAGATAAACGAGAAGCCTTCAGACGGCATCAGGAAAACACTCTCCAGCGTTGGCAGCAGGTGACGATTCATCTGCGCCAGCTGCATTTCATATTCAAAGTCTGACACCGCACGCAAGCCACGAACCAGCACATTCGCCTGCTGGTCACGGGCGAAATTCGCCATCAGGTCGCTGAATCCGACCACTTCAACGTTGGGCAGATGGGCTATCACCTGACCGGCCAGCGCCACGCGCTCATCCAGGCTGAACATTGGTTTTTTGCTGGGGCTGGCGGCAACGGCCAGAATGACCTGATCAAACATCTGCGCTGCCCGCGTCACGATGTCGAGATGGCCGAGCGTCACAGGATCAAACGTTCCGGGATAGATGGCTTTCGTGATCATACTCGCCCTTTTGCCGAAGCATGATTCAGCGCCCAGAGGGCTGAATATTTATTGAAGGTATATTGCGCATTGACCACCGCCAGAATCCAGCCCTGCTTTCCGTCGAGAAAACCGGCACGCAGCAGCAGGGTTTTCATAAACGCGCCCAGCGTATGGCTGAACAGAGAAAACAGGCTGCAACGCTTACCGCGCCGATGGCGTTCCGTAGCCCAGGCTTCGGCATAAGCCAGCTGCTTGCGCTGAAAGGCGATTAAATCGCGGCAGGTCAGATGCTGCAGATCGCCGGGTAATGCCACCACTGGCGCGCCGTCACTCTGCAGTGATTCATGCACCAGATTGTCATTGTAGCGGAAGGTGCGTGGATAGAGTCGCATGACGCGGTCCGGATACCAGCCGCTATGGCGCATAAAGCGGCCGAGAAACAGATTACTGCGGCCCAGGCTATAAACCGTACGGCTGGGTGGCGCGACCAGCACCTGCTCAATCGCGGCGCGCAGTTCAGGTGTCACGCGTTCATCCGCATCGATCATCAGAATCATGTCGCCGGTGGCATAGTGCTGCGCGCGCTGGCGCTGGATGCCATAGCCCTGCCAGTCATCATTGTGGTAGACCTTCGCCCCAGCCTGTGAGGCGATGTCGACACTGTTGTCATGGCTGCCTGAGTCCAGCACGATAATTTCATCGGCCCAACTGACCGAGGCCAGGCAGTCAGGCAGCAGTTCCGCTTCGTTTTTGGCGATCATCACCACGGAAAGACGTTGGCGTGCTGACATTAGTGGGCCCGTGGTGGCAGATGCGGTTCGAGTAACTGTAGCAGACGCTGTAGCGCACCCTGATTCTGGTGCAGCACGTCTACCGCATGACGTCCGTAATAACGGCGGTAATCATCATCCTGTAACAGGTTGGTGACCTCTTTTTCCAGCGAAATCACGTCGGTGACGGTGATCAGCCCCTGGCCTTCCTGCAACTTGCTGCAAATATCTTTGAAGTTCCAGATATGGGGTCCCATCAGAACCGGAAGCGCATGGGCAGCAGGCTCCAGCGGGTTGTGTCCACCCCGTTCAACCAGGCTGCCGCCGACAAAGGCCAGATCGGCAATGCCGTATAGCAGCATCAGTTCGCCCATTGAGTCTCCGATAACCACCTGCGTTGAGCCAGAAGGGATCTCGCCGCTGCTGCGCAGGATAAAACTGAAGCCGCGTTCCTGCGTCAGTTCACGGGCATCGTTAAAACGCTCGGGATGGCGGGGCACCAGAATCAGCAGCAAATCCGGGAAGGTCTGCAGCAGGCGGCGATGAGCATCCAGCACAATGGCCTCTTCACCTTCGTGCGTGCTGGTGGCGATCCACACCGGACGGCGCGGCGCCCACTGACGACGCAGCGTCACCGCTCTGGCGGCCAGTTCTGGCGTCACGGAAATATCAAACTTCAGGCTGCCGGTAATCGTTAGTTGAGAACGTTTCAGGCCCAGGCTCAGGAAGCGGTCGCCATCTTCCGCATTCTGCGCCGCGATAAGCGTGATGCTCTGCAACAGTCGGCGCATGAATTTACCCAGCTTGCGGTAGCCTTTGGCCGATCGGGCCGAGAGGCGGGCATTGGCGATCACCAGCGGAATATTACGCTGGTGCAGAATGCGGATAATATTCGGCCACAGCTCGGTTTCCATGATGATCACCAGGCGTGGGTTGACCGTATCCAGAAAACGATTAATCGAACCCGGCAGATCATAAGGCAGATAGACGTGATGCACATCTTTGCCAAATGCAGATTGCGCGCGTTCAGAGCCGGTAGGCGTCATGGTGGTGACGGTAATCGGCAGGGTCGGGTAACGATGACGCAGAGCGCGCACCAGCGGGATCGCAGCCAGGGTTTCACCCACAGAGACCGAGTGCAGCACAATGCCGTCGGGCTTAACTTTGCCGACACAATAGCCATAGCGTTCTGCCCAGCGTTTGCGATAGGCAGGCGCTTTACGACCGCGCAGCCACAGGCGCAGCCAAATCAGTGGCTGAATTAAGTAGAGCAATGCGGTGTAAAAGGTCGTCATAGTTACCGTTACAGCAAATTCGCGTCTAAAAGCAGATTAAAATCAGATGGCGGCATGTTATCAGAAACCCCGCATGCACTCATCCCACATTGTCAGTTGCTGCTCAGGACCTGCTGATAAAGCGAAGTCAGCGCCTGCGCCAGCCGTTGTGGACCATAAGGTTCAATTTTGCGCCGCGCCGCGTCGCCCATTCGTGAATCGACGGAAAGCGCCGGTATTGCATTAACAGCCTGATTTAACCCGTTGATATCCAAAGCATCACAGACGAAGCCTTCCTGACCAGCGGTAATAAATTCTGCGCCACCGCAGCCAGTGCTGGTAATCACCGGTAAGCCGCAGGCCATCGCCTCCAGTACCACATTAGGAAAAGGATCGTAGAGGGTGGGCAGCAGCAGGCCATCAGCCGCGTGATAGAACGGCTGCACATCCTGCTGTACGCCGACAAAGCGCAGGCGATCCAGACAGTTAAGCTGATTTGCCAGCTGCTGATACCGTTGCAGTTGCTTATCCTGACCCACCACAATCAGATAACGGTCGCTGGCAGCCAGCGCCTGTATCGCCGCTTTCAACCCCTTGCGTTCAAAGCCGGAGCCGACATAAATCAGTACGGTGGCCGCATCGGGTAGCGCCAGCTGCTGACGGGTGGCGCGACGTGCAGCTTCCGTGGCGGGCTGGAAACGGCTGGCGTCGATAGCATTATGAATAACGTGGATTTTTCCGGCATCGAGCGAGAAACAGCGCAGGATATCGCGCTTTACCATCTCAGAATTACAGATCACCGCTTTCAGCGTCGGAGAGTTAAACATCTCCGCTTCCGCCTGCAGGACATAGCGATGATAAGGGCTGAGCACAGCACTCAGTCGTTGCCACGATGAGACGATGCGGGCGCGCTGTTCCAGCCAGACGCGATGAACACCATCACCCGCGCGAAAAATATCACAGCCCGCGATGCGCTCGTGGCTTTGCACAATATCGAACTTTTCGCGCTCCCAGCAGGCGCGTGCTGCACGGGCAAAACCGCGCTCACGGGATACCCGGCCCAGCTTTGCAGGATTACAGATATGCAGATGCCAGTCAGGATTGGGTGTGCCCTGCCAGCTGCGGGTAATGATGTTGAGATCGAGCTGCTCGCTGCCCAGCGCTTCCAGCGCGCGTGAGATAAAACGCTCGGCACCGCCATCCGGACGATATTTCTGCCGGACAATCGCCAGCCGTAACTTACTCATTCAGATAGCTCCTCGCTGCCGCGACCACATCCTTCACCGGAATGGCCGACAGATAACGCTGGTCTGTTTTGGTGTCGATGGAATCGGGTGAGGGCAGCGGGCCATAATCCCCCGCCCAGATGACATGATTATTGTCGCCCCATGGCCGCCAGTGCTGCAGCTTGGTCGGGCCAAACAGCGCAATACAGGGCGTTTCAAGTGCGGCGGCCATGTGCATTGGTGCAGAGTCGACACCAATAAACAGCCGGGCATGATCGATAAGCGCCGCCAGCTGCGGCAGAGTAAACTGACCGGCCAGCGAAACCACATCCGGCGATGCACACAGTGCCCGAATGCGGTTGATCAT
The DNA here is from genome assembly GCF_011800485.1 of Pantoea sp. EKM20T. Lineage (NCBI taxonomy): Bacteria > Pseudomonadati > Pseudomonadota > Gammaproteobacteria > Enterobacterales > Erwiniaceae > Pantoea > Pantoea sp. EKM20T. The sequence goes on from NZ_JAALFW010000013.1 coordinate 49,888, forward strand.
TGCCAGCTCCTGTTTGTCCGGCCCGGCGGTCAGCACCACTTTGCGGCCCGGCTGCGCCAGCTGATCGAGCGTGGCGGCAACACTCTCCTCTTCCCAGCATTTAAAGCCCCAGCGTGAGGTCGGCTGCACCACAATATAGGGCGCGGTGACCTGGTGTTCTGCCAGTCGGGTCAGCACAATTTGCTGGTCAGCGTCGCTGTAGTGCATTGAGACCCGTGCGCCGTCGCTGCTGATGCCGAGGGGTGCCAGCGCCGACATATTCTGCTCAACGGTATGCAGCTTGCTGTGATTGTGTGTGGAGACCAGCTGGTTGTGACACCATCGCCACAGGACGTTATCACGTTTTTTAAAAGCGAAACCGATACGTACTGGCGCCGCGGAGAGACGCGTAATCAGGGCAGCCCGCCACTGATCGGCCAGATTAATCACCAGATCATAATGTGCGTCACGTATGGCGCGAATTAATGCACGCTCATGGCCCAGCTTGCGCCAGGTGCCCTCCTGCTTCCATTTACGATCGATGACGTGCAAATGGCGGATAGCCGGATGCGCTTCCAGCATCGGACGCGTCTCCTGATAGAGCAACACGTCGATGCTGGCCTGCGGATAACGCTCATGAAGCGCATTGATGGCGGGCGTTGTGAGCAGCATGTCACCATGATGGCGCAGCTTAATCAGTAATATATTTTTTGGAGAGATGTTTGCTGGAGTCAGGCTGGCCATAAACAAGAGTTCTCAGAATTCAGTGAACCGATTGTAGGGCAAACCCTTTTTAGGATAAAGCCAGCCTCAAAGGTTATTTATCACGCCAGCGATAGAGCCGGGCCAGCCACAACAGCAACTGATACCACTGCTTAATTCCCCGGGCGTTGCGTAACATGCGCAGGTGTGTCCGGGTGGCGAACAGCTCGGCAATGATTGCCTGGCGTGCGCGGGCGTCAGGCTCACGTCTTACACTGTGGCACACGCTGAGCGCTTCATGGGTCACCTGATAGTGAAACGACGGGTAAATCTTCACGCGGTCACGATAGCGGTCATTGAGCTCTTCCAGCAGTCGCGCAATCTTCATGTAGTGGCGCTGATACTCAACGTTGCGCTCGCCGGTACGTTTGCGATTGCTGATTGAGGCGTCGTGCATATAGTAGCGATAGAGTACCGCTTCGGTATAACGCACGCGTTTTGCCAGCAGCATAAACTCGGTGGTCCAGGGAATATCCTGATGATGCAGGCCGGGTTCAAACTGCAACTGATGATGCTCAATCAGTTCCCGGCGATAGATGCCCAGCCAGACCACATGCATATAACGATGGGTTTTCAGTGCGGTATTCAGCCAGTCGGCACCGCTCAGTACCGGCGTGCTGCGCAGGCGATCCAGCGGAATCAGCGGCTTTACCCGCTGGCTGTGTTTGAAAAACCACTCGGCGTTGCACTGTGCCGCATCCAGATTATCTGCTTCCGCCAGCGTCACCAGCGTCTGATACATATCGGGTTGCATGGTGTCATCCGCATCAGGGAAGGTGACATATTTCCCGCGGGCAATCGCCAGCCCGGCGTTACGGGCGCGCGAGACGCCGCCATTTTCCTGATGAATCACACGAATGTGAGAATGCTGCTGTGCATACTGATCGGCGCGCTCGCCTGAGCCATCGGTTGAACCGTCATCGACGATAATGATCTCAAGCAGAGTCAGCGTCTGCGCCAGCAGTGACTGCATGAACTCATCAAACATGCTGCCCGCATTGTACATCGGGGTAATGATACTCAGCAGAGGAGAAGTACTCATGACAATATCTGCACCAGCATTGTATTCACTGCGAAAGGGCGTTGCCTCGTCATAAATCATTTCCAAATCAGCAGAGTGAAATCAGGGAGTTCACAATTATAAAACGATGTTGCATCCCTGCTTTACTAAAAACCACGCCCGACAATAATAATGCGCTATATGCGCTTTTTTTACGCAATGTGGTCGTGCAGGTAAACAGATTATTATGCTGGCTTGCTGTCAGCGTCGTTATTACAGAGGTCGTGGCAAACAGCCGGCGGGATAAGTGACGGGAAAGTCAGGCGCTGAAATAACAGCGCCCGCATCAATCTGATAAACCTGAGTGTGCTATTGCTCACTCTGCTTAAAAAACTTGAGACTGACATACTTCATCATCCAGCTCAGGCTTTCAGCATACTGTTTCTGATGCCACTTTACGCGGGCGAATCGCTTCATCTCTTTATAATGCTTTGGTGTATCAAGCGGTTGTGAAGCCCAGGGTGAGCGCTGGTAATAGCTGTAGTAGCGGTGGGAAAGATCGCTGCCAGCCCATGCATGCCAGGGTTTGCATTTACCGGTGTAGTGAATCATCACCGTCTCTTCTGGCACGCTCGTGTGATCCCAGACTTTATTGGCGATGATGTCATAAATGTGGTTATAGCGGTCTGGCAGGATCAGGACCTCATCCTCCAGCACGATATTCAGCGCATCCTGATCGGGAAAACCAAACTCTGCGCCCCGCGTTACCAGCACGTCGGTAATGCGCGCGGTGGTCTGCCTTTCGAGCCAGCGTGGAATATTAATCAGCATAAAACCGGAGTTGAAATAGTGGTGATGCTTCAGCCCCAGCCTTGCGCACTGGTTATGTCGCGCTCGCGGTGTGTCATTACAGGCCGCCAGCGTGTAATCAGTGATATCCAGCGTGAACAGGGGAGAGTAGTCGCCCACCACCAGGGTGTCAGCATCAATATAGATCACCCGATCGCTGTAGCTCGCCACGGTTTCCGGGATCAGGAAACGGTAGTGGATACTTTTGGGATAGCGTCCGACCGCAGGCAGCTGATCAACCCAGGCACGGTTAAAGATATGCAGCGTGATCGCCAGACGATGGCCCGTGGCCAGTGAACGCAGTTTTTCCACATCCTCTTCGCAAAGCGAGTCTGAAAAAACATGGGCGTGGAAAGCGGTATCAGGATGATGGCTGAGAAGTGAAAACAACGTAATGCCCAGGCCACGCGCGTAGGCGTAGTTGATGCCAAACGCAACATGAACCGGATTATCATCCGTGTCAGCAAGCGTGTTAACCAGCAGCTGACTTTGCTGAACGGCCTCAGCAAGAGGGGTAATTGCCATTACGCTTCACTATTCCAGATTATGAGTAATAAACGTTTGTATTCTAGTCAGTTTATCGTGATCCAGCCCGAATAATTTTTCAGCAGGCTGATCAAACTGAAAACGGGTGGCAAAAACGAACGTCGACGCAGCAATATTATCCGGTCCGATAAACAAAACGTTATTGACCGGACGCTGTTCCCTGACTTCACACGGCCCGTAAAGCATGATCACCGGTATCTGCTGCGCATCCGCAATATAAGCATTGCCAGAGTCAGAGGAGATGTAGAAATCCATCTGTGCAATGGCCCACGGAACCTCTTCCAGTTTTAGCTCACCAATCAGACTGACGATATTGTCTTTCGGGCCGGTCAGGCTCAGTAACTCATCCAGCCACGGCTGCTCAGCCGGTGGGCCAAACACATAAAAGGTGCAGGGCAGGTCAGCCAGCGAAGCCATCAGCTGCTGCCAGATGCTGGCAGGAATGGTTTTAGCCCGGTTACCGGCAGAAATACTGATGCCAATTTTAATACCGCTGCGCGGATTAAGCAGCGCGGCGGGTGGCGCAGGCGGCTGCCAGAGCGGTGAGGTCGCATGCTTAGGGAAATCGGTGTAGCGGTAGTCACGATTAATCAGCTTCAGGTAGCTGTCGAGCGTTAAATCCGTTTTGGTGTGGTCGACAATTCCGCTGGCGCTGCGATAGAAGGTCTTATGGTAGGACTTACGCACATAGGTGCGCAGAAACTGCTTGTTCGGTGCGTTGCAGAGCGCGGCGAAAAACAGGTTCACGCTGTTTGGCTGCACCAGATAGACGTTGTCATAGCGGTTCATCAGAGTGAACGCGAGCTTCAGTTTGGCAAAAAAGCTGCGCTTCGCCTCTTCAATCAGGAAATAGCGGCTGACCGTGTCATCGTGACGCGCCAGCGGCTCCACCGCTTTGCTGATAAGCAACTCAGACTGACCCAGCGCACGCAGCATCGGGGTGATATTAATAAAATCACCAATCTTCGCCGTCTGGATGATCAGGCTGCGTCCGGTTGGCCGGTAAAACAGCCGCATTATGGCCCGGAAAGGCAGCAACAGCAGGTAGATCAGCACATAGTTCATGGCATGTTTTCCGTAATAACGGCCCGCAGTTTCTCTGCCACCGTGTCAGCAGTCAGCTCCGCCAGATTATGATTCGGGGCGCTCAGTGCCTGTTGGTTCTGCCCGTAACCGCCAATCAATCCAGGATCGGTCGGACCATACAGCGTGAGGTTGGGGCGATCCAGTGCCGCCGTCAGATGGCTCAATCCGGTGTCCACTGAGACCACCGCGCGTGCGCCCGCCAGCTGTTGTGCTATCGCTTCCAGCGTCAGCTTAGGCAGTACATCGACATGCTCAAATCCTTCTGCAAGGCGCTGCGCACGCTGATGCTCATGTTCAGCACCCCAGGGCAATTTCACCCGCAACCCGCTGGGCTGCATCTGCTCAATCAGCTGTCGCCAGTGTGATTCCGGCCAATGCTTGTTGTCACGCGTTGTGGCATGCAGAAAGACCAGGTAATGATGTGCGTCAGCGGGCAGATGATGCAGAAAGTGTCCGGCAATCGCGTAGTCACCCTGACTTTGCGGTTTTTCATAGCCCAGGCTTTTGGCGAACAGTTCGCGCGTCCGCTCAACCGCGTGCTGCCGCTTACTGACCTCATGGCGGATGTCATACCACCAGCTGGCGAACGGCTCACGCGCGCTGCGGCTGTCCTGCCCATGTTTCACCCCTTTCGATAAGCGGGTGACCAGCGCGGCACTTTTGATCAGGCCCTGTGCATCAATCACGATATCGTACTCACGTGACTGTAACGCGCGCTTAAACAGCACGCGCTCTTCACGCTGCTGACTGCCAAACCAGTGTTTGCGCCAGCGGCGAATCGCAACCGGTAACACCTTATCTACTGCGGGATGCCAGCCAGGGATCTGTGCGAAATTCTCTTCCACTACCCAGTCGAAACGGATGCCGGGAATGGCATGCATTGCATCGGTCAGTGCCGGGAGCGAATGCAGCACATCGCCCATTGATGAGGTTTTAACAATCAGGACGTGCATGGCACCTCCTGTGGCGCGAGCAGTTCGCTCAGCGTCTGATGTACACGTTCAGGCTGAATATCGATCAGGCTCTGGTGATAGCCCTGTTCGGCATCGCCTTTGCGCACTTTGTGATAGCCGGTAATCAGGCGAATAATTCGCGCCTGCTTTGCCAGCGGCGGCGTAAAGTCAGGACTGCTTGGTCCATAGAGCGCCACCAGTGGACGATCCAGCGCCGCGGCGATATGCATCAGGCCGGAGTCGTTGCTGACCACGGCACGGCATTGTGCCAGCAGAATCACCGCCTGTTCCAGCTGGGTTTCACCCGCCAGATTACGGCAGTGGCCGCGAGCCTCTTCGGGCAGCGCCGCGATAATCTCTTCGCCGGTCGGGCGATCTTTGGCGGAGCCAAACAGCACGATCTGAAAGCCTTCAGCAATCAACTGGCGGGCCAGCGTGGCGTAGTGATAGTGCGGCCAGCGTTTGGCCGGACCAAATTCAGCGCCCGGACAAAAACCGATGACCGGACGGGTCGCGGCGAGCTGAAACTGTGCGGCCGTTTCAATTTTTTCCTGCTCTTCAACCTGCAGTTTTGGCCACAACAGCGGCTGGGGCAGCTGCGCCGCCGAAGCAACAGGTGTGTCGTAGCCCAGCGCAACGTAGCGCTCAACCATCAGTGGAAATGCGGCTTTATCCAGCACGCGCAAATCATTCAGCAGGCCATAGCGCATTTCACCGCGCCAGCCGACGCGGCGTTTTATTCCGGCAAAGAAGGGGACCAGCGCCGACTTGAAGGAGTTAGGCAGCACATAAGCGCGGTCGTAGTGACTGGCGCGCAGCACTTTGCCCAACCGGCGACGCTCACCGATTTCCAGTGCGCCATGCCCAAGCGGCATCGCCAGCGCCTGATTCACCTCCGGCATGCGTGACAACAACGGACGGCACCATGCAGGTGCCATCACGTCAATCACCGCATCGGGATGTTCGGCCTTGAGGGTGCGATAGAGACTTTGCGACATCATCATATCGCCGACCCACGACGGGCCGATTACCAGAATTTTCATCGCCGGAGCAGCTTCCTTTATGCGTTACGGTTCAGCCAGACCATATAGTCAGCGACGCCCTGCGCCACCGTTTTAAATGGCTTGTCGTAGCCGGCGGCACGCAGCTTAGTGAGATCGGCCTGAGTATAGGCCTGGTACCGTCCTTTGAGTTTTTCCGGGAACGGGATGTACTCGATCTGACCTTTCTGGTGGAACTTCAGTACTGCGTCAGCCACTTCCTGGAAGGACTCGGCGCGGCCTGTGCCACAGTTGTAAATCCCGGAGACGCCATTTTCCCAGCACCACAGGTTCACTTCCGCAACATCATCAACGTGGATGAAATCACGTTTAAAGCCGTCGCTGCCTTCAAACAGTTTTGGATTTTCATCGTTGCTGATCTGCGTGTTCAGATGGAAGGCCACGCTTGCCATGCTGCCCTTGTGGCCTTCACGCGGTCCATAGACGTTGAAATAGCGGAAGCCGCATACCGGCGAGTTCGCTTCCGGCAGCATCTGACGGACGTAATGGTCGAACAGCATCTTAGAGTAGCCATAAACATTAAGCGGCTGCTCATACTGACGCTCTTCAATGAAATTCTCGTTGCGTCCGCCGTAGGTCGCTGCGGAAGAGGCGTAGAGGAACGGGATCTCGCGCTCAAGACAGAAGTGCAGCAGCTCTTTGGAGTACTGATAGTTGTTCTCCATCATGTACTTGCCATCCCACTCGGTGGTGGAGGAGCAGGCGCCCTGATGGAACACCGCTTCTATCGGGCCTAAATCATCGCCCGCCATCACGCTCATCAGGAACTCTTCTTTGTCCATGTAATCGACGATATCCAGGTCGACTAAATTGGCAAACTTGGTGCCATCCTTCAGATTATCCACCACCAGAATGTCGGTGTGACCGCGATCGTTCAGCGCTTTGACGATGTTGCTGCCAATCATTCCTGCGCCGCCAGTTACGATAATCATGTTGTTACCTTCAACGTTGTGGGGTGAAACAGGAGGTTTCACACACGAATACCTCACATCATAACATTTCATCAGGGTGCAGACAGCCAGATGACTCTGTAACGCTTTGTGCGTACATCCTTGTGGCGTGAACTATGCTGCAAAAATGACATTCTGTTGGGCGATTTATCGTGAAGAAGCGGCCTGTTCAGTAAGATATGCCAGATTTTTGCCATCTGAGGAGAGCAATGATGCCTGCGCAATTTTATCAACAACTTCGTCAGCAACTTGATGATGCACGTCAGGAAGGACTGTTTAAACAGGAGCGGATCATCACCTCTGCCCAGCAGACGGAGATCGCGGTTGGCGGCGCTCCGGCGGTGATTAACTTCTGTGCCAATAACTACTTAGGTTTAGCGAACCATCCGGCGCTGATTCAGGCGGCGAAAGAGGGGATGGATTCGCATGGTTTTGGTATGGCGTCGGTGCGCTTTATTTGCGGCACGCAGGATAGTCATAAGCAGCTGGAAAAGCGGCTGGCAGACTTTCTCGGCATGGAGGATGCCATTCTTTACTCCTCCTGTTTCGATGCCAATGGCGGCCTGTTTGAAACCCTGCTTGATGCGCAGGATGCCGTCATCTCTGATGCGCTGAACCACGCTTCCATTATCGATGGCGTCCGGCTGTGCAAAGCGCAGCGTTACCGCTATGCCAATAACGATATGGCGCAGCTGCGCGCCTGCTTGCAGGAAGCGCGCGCTAAAGGCGCGCGTCATATTCTGATCGCCACCGATGGGGTCTTCTCAATGGATGGGGTGATTGCGAATCTGCCCGCTATCTGCGATCTGGCCGACGAGTTCTCTGCGCTGGTGATGGTGGATGATTCCCATGCGGTGGGCTTTGTCGGGAACGCCGGACGCGGAACCCATGAATATTGCGACGTCATGGGCCGGGTCGACATCATTACCGGCACGCTGGGTAAAGCGCTGGGTGGCGCCTCCGGTGGCTACACCGCAGCAAAAGCAGAAGTGGTGGAGTGGCTGCGCCAGCGTTCCCGTCCCTATCTGTTCTCTAACTCGCTGGCCCCGGCCATTGTTGCCGCCTCGCTGCGGGTGCTGGATCTGCTCAGCGAAGGCGACGGGCTGCGTCAGCGTCTGTGGGACAACGCCCGTTACTTTCGGGAGCAGATGACGGCGGCGGGCTTTACGCTGGCGGGAGCCGATCACGCCATTATCCCGGTGATGCTGGGTGAAGCCAGCGTCGCCCAGGAGTTCGCCCGCCTGCTGCAACAGGAAGGCATCTACGTTACCGGCTTCTTCTATCCGGTGGTGCCAAAAGGTCAGGCACGCATTCGCACCCAAATCTCTGCGGCGCATACCCAGCAACAGCTGGAACGTGCGGTGGCGGCCTTTACCCGTATCGGCAAACAACTGGGCGTTATCGCCTGAGGAGTCCGTCATGAAAGCACTCGCCAAACTGAAGAAGGAAACGGGCATCTGGATGGTGACCGATGCGCCGGTTCCGGAGCCGGGCCACAACGATTTGCTGATTAAGATTCGCAAAACCGCTATCTGCGGTACCGATGTCCATATCTACAACTGGGATGACTGGTCGCGCAAAACCATTCCGGTACCGATGATTGTCGGTCATGAATATGTGGGGGAAGTGGTTGCGATAGGACAGGAAGTGAAAGGCTTTACGATTGGCGATCGGGTCTCGGGCGAGGGGCACATTACCTGCGGACATTGCCGCAATTGCCGTGCCGGGCGAACGCATTTATGCCGTAACACAATGGGTGTAGGCGTTAACCGCCAGGGCTGCTTTGCGGAGTATCTGGTTATCCCGGCCTTCAATGCGTTCAAAATTCCCGACAACATTTCCGATGAGCTGGCGGCAATCTTTGATCCATTCGGCAACGCCGTGCATACCGCGCTATCGTTCGATCTGGTGGGTGAGGATGTGCTGATCTCCGGCGCGGGTCCTATCGGCATCATGGCCGCCGCGGTCTGTCGCCATGTCGGCGCACGTAACGTGGTGATCACGGACATCAATGAGTATCGTCTGTCACTGGCGCGCAAAATGGGCGTCACGCGCGCGGTCAATGTGGCGAATGAGGATCTGCGAGACGTGATGCACTCGCTGGGCATGACGGAGGGATTTGATGTCGGACTGGAGATGTCTGGTGCACCGCCTGCCTTCCGTTCATTGCTGGAGGTAATGAACCACGGAGGGCGGATTGCACTGCTGGGCATCCCGCCGGGTGAAATGGCGATCGACTGGAATCAGGTAATCTTCAAAGGGCTTTTTATAAAGGGCATTTATGGCCGGGAGATGTTTGAAACCTGGTATAAAATGGCGGCGCTGATCCAGTCCGGGCTTGATTTAACGCCGGTTATTACCCATCGCTATGGAATCGACGATTTCCAGCAGGGCTTTGATGAGATGCGTTCAGGACGCTCGGGAAAAGTGATACTGAGCTGGGATTAAAACAACGGCCGCCAGGGCGGCCGCATGATTAGCTTTGTTTTTTCTCTTCATCGGTCAGGTAGCGCACTTTGCGCGTGTAGTCCTGACCTTTAAAGTTCAGCGGCTGTTGCGGATCGGCGAGGTATTTTTGCCATTCCGACAGCGGAAAGCCGCCATGTGCACCTACCACTTCAGGCGGGATCACCGCCGACTGACCGCCAATTTTCTTTGAGACCGGCCAGTTAGCCCATTCGCCCAGATTGACGGTTTTAATATCCAGCATGTCCAGCAACACCGCGAGCGGCAGCTGGTCAGTAGGCGGCTGGCTGTCGTTCATTAAATTCCAGGTATCATTAAACAGCGTCAGCCACAGCGGCGAAATGCGCTGCCAGACTTCACGGGTGGCAGCCAGGTAAGCCCCATTCACGTGATCCACCAGCCAGGGCCGGATACTGTGCGGGTAGTAGGCGGGAATCGCCTCTTCCGGCGCATCAGCCAGCTTGGCAATCATTTTCCCCTGACGAAAACTGGAATAGAGATGGCCGGGCTTCATCATAATCTCCGGCATCTTAAGCAGATTGAGGTCGGAATCGATCATCAGAATGCCGTCGCCTTTTGCCTGTAAGGGCGCCTGCAATTTAATCAAACGACTGCGATAGATCTGCTTGTAGCGATAGCTCTCTTCCCGATGCGGGACATCCAGCGTCGCGACGCGGGTTTTTACTGGCAGGCTGCCAAAGGCGTGAGCCGGCTGATCGCTGACAATTACGATCTCTTCAGCCTCTGTCGCAAAGCGCGCTGCAAAATCGGCACTGAGCAGGGCTTCTTCGATATAGTCCGCGCCGGTGCAGGGGATCACGACAGAAGTGACCGGTACAGTGCCCTGAACCTCTTTATGCGAATAAGGCAGGTTATGACTCGCCCTGATATGGCGATAACGGGGATTTAAAAAATTAAGCATGAGGTTTCTTTTTCACGACGCTTTGCAAAATATTCTCGACGCCGCTGATATAAGTTTCAATAGCGTACTGTTCACGTACGCGTTTCGCTGCCGCATTGATCAGGCGTTGACGTAAATCCGCATCCTGCCACAGCGCGGTCAGATGCTGGGTCAGTTGCACCACGTTGCCATAATCAAACAGCAGCCCGGTTTCGTCATGACTGATCAATTCGGCAGTGCCGACCACGCGGGATCCCACTACGGCGGTATTCACCAGCATCGCCTCCAGCACAACCCTTGGTAATCCCTCACTGCGTGAGGCAAGAATAAACGCATCAAAGGCGGTGAGGTAATCCAGCGCGTTGTTCTGAAAGCCCGTAAAGACCACATGCTGCTGGATGTTCTCTGCGGTAGCGAGTTGCAGCAGATGCTGAAGTTCCGGACCCGCTCCGACCACCACCATCTTCCAGTCGGCATCGGGATTAGCACGTTTAAAACGGCCCAGTGCCTGCAGAATATGGTGATTAGATTTACGCAATATCAGCGAGCCGATCGTGCCGAACACAAAGGTCGAAGGGGAGAGTTTAAAGCGCTGGCGTACTTCAAGGCGGTCGGGCAGAGGCTGGTGGATGTCGATAGCATTATTGACGGTAAAACAGCGTTCCGCATCAACACCGTGGCTGCGCAGGGTGTTATTCACGCCCTGCGACACCGCAATGATCGCCTGGCAATCCTGATTAACCATGCTGACCAGCCGCGGTTCCAGAACCGGATCGATACGGCAGTGTTGCACTACCGCAACATCCAGGCTGCGCGCCGCCAGATAACCTTCCACATTGGTGCTGGGCTGGTTATTCATATAGAGCGTGTCAAACTTCCCCAGCTGCAGCAGTGAATTGATTTTGCTGGCATTGGGCATAATGCGCCAGTGTGTATCAATCTGATCGATGGCGCGCTTCTTGAGCTTTTTATTAAAAAACAGCAGTGCCCGCGCGACTTCTTTAACAAACTTTGCCCAGCGTGGCTGCCTGATTTGCGGAATAAAAAAGACCGGGATAGCCAGCGCATTCAGCGTGGCCTCAATGGTTTCGTCGTTGCCACGGCTGTAGTTGTGATAGAAGCAGCAGGTGATATCAAACTTTTGACGATCGATACGCTTCAACAGCTCCAGCATACTGTTGGTGCCGCCGCCCCACTCTCTGCCGTTATCCAGCAGCAGGATTTTTTGTTTAATAATCGTCATCCCTATCACTGTTCCCGCACAGCACGTTATCGCCCGACCCAGGATTATAGTAATTTCTGCGTATAAATGAACGCTAAGCTGAACACTTAGCATTCATAGCAAATTCAGAACAGATTTTTTAGCGTGTTAAACAGCGGGCTGTTATTCACACTTTCAGCTATTACCGTTAAGGCTCGGGTGGCAGGAACCGGCGCCAGCGGCTGTTTCGGTTTACACAGGTCTGCAGGCTGGAAGCGCGGTGTCACCGGTTTTGCCGGCGCCACAGGCGGCCGTGAGCCGCTGTGCAGTGATTCGTTCAGCAGCTGACTGGGACGAACCAGCGTAACGTCGGCTGGCAATGTGGGTAACATCTGCTGCAGCACCCGCACTGTGTTAGGGTGGGGATGACCAATGGCAATGGCGTAACCGTCGCGCTGCGCCAGTTTCACCGCCCGACTGAACTGCTGGCGGATGGCATTAATATCCTGGCTGTCATCCAGAAATACCCGACGTTTTAATACCCTGACCTGGGTGCCCTGCGCGGCAGGAACAGCCTGACTGTTAGCGATGGTCATGCTATCCAGAAAGTAGAGATTGTAGTGGTTCAGCGCCTGCATCACTTTCTGCATGCCGGGCAGGCTGGAGGTCATCCTGCTGCCCATATGGTTGTTCAGACCTACGGCATAAGGCACGTTGTTAACCGCATTGCGCATGATGCGGGTAACTTCTTCGCTGCTCATATCCGGCGTTAAGGTATCTTTTTCCAGCGGCTGTTTGCTCAGCGGTGCCATGGGCAGATGGATCAACACTTCGTGACCACTCTGGTGCGCTTTGGTGGCCATTTCACGGGCATGTGGCGCGTTGGGCAAAACCGCCACTGAAATGGCCTGCGGCATCTGCAGGACCTTGTTCTCTTCGGCAGGGCGATAGCCTACGTCATCGATGACAATGGCCAGTTTGCCCGCCTGCGCAGCGTAGCTGAACAGCAGGGCGCTCAACAGAACGGGGATTTTTCGAAGTTGCAGCAAAACCTATTTTCCTAACCACGGGAGTGGATTGACGGCCTGTCCCTGACGTCGGATTTCAAAATAGAGCGACGGAGTACCGCGGCCACCACTGGTGCCCACCAGTGCGATAGGCTGTCCTGCCTTCACCTGCGTACCCACGCTCACCAGCGCACTTTGGTTGTAGCCATACAGGCTCATATCGCCTTTACCATGTTCCAGCACGACCACCAGGCCGTAGCCCTGTAACCAGTCGGCCATCAGCACGCGGCCATCGGCGATAGCTTTCACCTCGGTACCTTCGCGCGCATCAATCACCAGTCCTTTCCAGCGCAGTTCACCCTGCAGCTGTTCACCAAAGCGATGTTCAATGCGTCCGCGTACCGGCCACAAGGCCTGCCCGCCCGCGCGACCGAGTCCACCGGTGCGCGCCACCAGTTCGCGTTCGCTCTGGGTCGGCTGATAGCTGGAGCCTTTGGCTTTCGCCTGCGCCTGACGCTGACGCACTTTTTCCGCCTCACGCGCTTCACGGGCGGCGCGCTCGCGCGCCTCGCGTTCCGCACGGGCGATCTTATCCTGCAGACGGCTTTCGTTCTGACGCATCTCGACCAGATCGGCCTGATCTTTTTCCAGCGCGCTTTCCAGTGTCGTCAGGGTTTTTTTCCGCGCTTCGCTCGCCTGTTGCAGCTTCTGCTGCTGGCCCTGCTGCTGCGCTAATAATCCTTTCTGCTGCTGTTGCTTCTGCTCCAGCGTGGCGCGTTGCTGAGCTAAGTCCTGACGCGTCTGTTGCAGCGATTCGATACTTTTCTGGCGCGCCGCATTCAGATAGCCGAAATAGGCCAGAATACGCTCGCTGCGCTGGCTCTCTTCACCGCCCATCAACAGCTGTACACCGTTGTGCTTACCCTGACGAAACGCCGCATCAAGCTGCTCTGAAAGCAGGTTTTCCTGTTGGGTTTGCTGTTTTTCAAGGCGGGCGATGGAGGTGGCAAGCTGTTTGATTTCGTCATTCAGGGCGTTGAGGCTATTGCGGGTGTCACGCAACTGACGGCTCGCCTGAGCGATGATTTTTTCCTGGCTCTGCAACTGATCCAGTAATTTGCTGCGCTGCAACTTTTGCGCTTTAACGCTTTTCTCTTTTTCAGCGATGTTTTGCTGAATAGATTGCAGCTGAGATTTGCTGTCTTCTGCACTAACGGCGGCGGCAGGCAATAACAGTGCCCCCGCACAAAGCAGGCTAAGGGAGAGGCTGGACAAGTGTGTGAACAACGGCAGGTTATCGCCGTTGGGACGGGTCCTTGTGTGCGAAACGGTTGTTTTTCCCTTCATAGGCCAATGATTATTCCACGATGAACCGCCGCTTACCAGTGCTCCCCACTGGCATTTGCTTTTCCAGTTATGTCCACTTTCACAATGACATGGATTAAGCCTTACGCCATTTTTGCTATTCAGCCACTTTTTTTGGAAAATGAAGCACAAATCGATACTCTGGCCGCATAGCATCTGTACATGCGAAGTGGCGCAGGTATACTCAGAACCCTTGTTTTAGCTTATTAGCCCGGTCTGGAGTCGTTACCCCTCATGCAAGAAATTATGCAGTTTGCAAGCAATCACCCCATCCTGAGTCTGGCATGGGTCGTTTTACTCGTTCTGGTGATTGTGACTACCGTTAAAGGAATGTTCTCTAAGGTAAAAACGATCAGTCGCGGTGAAGCAACCCGCCTGATTAACAAAGAGGACGCGGTAGTTGTAGACGTGCGTTCGCGCGACGATTTCCGCAGAGGCCATATTTCAGGTGCGCTGAATGTCGCAGCCGCTGAGATTAAAAAAGGCAACATCGACGAACTGGCAAAGCATAAAGCGCAGCCCATAATTGTGGTGTGTGCAACCGGACAAAGCGCGGGTGATTCTGCTGCGCATCTCAGCGCGGCCGGCTTTGAGCGGGTTTCAGTGCTGAAAGATGGTATCAGTGGCTGGAGCGGCGAAAATCTGCCGTTAGTTCGCGGCAAATAATCTTACAGAGGTGCTGATCATGGCAAATGTTGAAGTTTATACCAAGGCGACCTGTCCTTACTGCCATCGGGCGAAGGCGCTGTTAACGCAAAAAGGCGTATCGTTTCAGGAGATCCCCATTGATGGAGACATGGCGAAACGCGAAGAGATGATCAAGCGTAGCGGCCGCACCACCGTGCCTCAGATTTTTATTGATGCGCAGCACATTGGTGGCTGCGACGACTTATTCGCACTCGATAATCGCGAAGGTTTAGATCCCTTACTGCAGGCGTAATTTTACGCCGGACAATCTCATACATAGGATTTGGTCACATGTCAGAACATAACACCAACGAAATGCAATTCCAGATTCAGCGCGTATTCACCAAAGACATCTCTTTTGAAGCGCCAAATGCACCACAGGTTTTCCAGAAAGAGTGGGAACCGGACGTTAAACTGGATCTGGACACTGCATCTTCTCAGCTGGCTGACGAAGTTTACGAAGTGGTACTTCGTGTGACTGTAACCGCCACCGTGGGCGAAGAAACCGCTTTCCTGTGTGAAGTTCAGCAGGCCGGTATTTTCACCATCAGCGGTATCGAAGGAACGCAGATGGCACATTGCCTGGGCGCATACTGCCCGAACATCCTGTTCCCGTACGCACGCGAATGCATTACCAGCCTGGTATCACGTGGTACCTTCCCGCAGCTGAACCTGGCACCGGTTAACTTTGATGCGCTGTTCATGAACTACCTGCAGCAGCAGCAAGGTGAAGAAGGTGCTGAACCACATCAGGATGCCTGATGACAACTCACGCTTCGATTAGCGTCATCGGTGCCGGTTCATACGGCACCGCTTTGGCGATTACGCTGGCCCGCAACGGCCATCCGGTGCTGTTGTGGGGACATAACCCGGCGCATCTGGCGCAGCTTCAGAGTGACCGTTGCAACACCGCTTTCCTGCCTGATGTCCCGTTCCCCGACCATCTTTCTCTTGAACCTGATCTGACCAAAGCTATTGCTGCCAGCCGCGATTTATTAGTTGTGGTGCCGAGTCATGTCTTTGGCGAGGTGCTGCAGCAGATCAAGCCTCATTTGCGGTCCGACTCGCGTATTGTCTGGGCGACTAAAGGGCTGGAAAAAGAGACCGGACGTCTGCTGCAGGATGTGGCGCGGGAAATTGTCGGCGATGCTATTCCGCTGGCCGTGATCTCCGGGCCGACCTTTGCGAAAGAGCTGGCTGCCGGATTACCGACGGCTATCGCGCTGGCCGCAACGGATGCGCAGTTTGCTGAGGATCTGCAGCAGAAGCTGCACTGCGGTAAGAGCTTCCGCGTTTATAACAACCCTGACTTCATCGGCGTACAGCTGGGCGGTGCGGTAAAAAACGTGATTGCTATCGGTGCCGGGATCTCTGACGGGATTGGTTTTGGCGCGAATGCGCGTACCGCACTGATCACCCGCGGTCTGGCTGAAATGAGCCGGCTGGGCGCCGCGCTGGGTGCCGATCCCACCACCTTTATGGGGATGGCGGGTCTGGGCGATCTGGTGCTGACCTGTACCGATAATCAGTCGCGTAACCGTCGTTTTGGCATGATGCTGGGCCAGGGCGAGGATGTAGATAGCGCGCAACGCATTATCGGACAAGTTGTAGAAGGCTACAGAAACACCAAAGAAGTCAAAGCATTGGCAGCCCGTTTTGGTGTGGAAATGCCGATCACCGAGCAGATTTATCAGGTGCTGTATTGCGAAAAGCCGGCGAGAGATGCAGCATTGAGTCTGCTGGGACGAACAAGGAAGGACGAAAACAGCACTGGCTAACGCAGGACGCGTAGCATCATCACCTGCAGCGCCCATTCAGGCGCTTTTTTTATCGGGAGAAAACAGCAATGTCGTCTGATGAGTTAGAACTGGTCTGGAATAATATCAAAGCAGAAGCGCGCGCCCTGGCTGATTGTGAGCCGATGCTGGCCAGCTTCTTCCACGCGACATTGCTCAAGCATGAAAATCTCGGTAGCGCACTGAGTTATATGCTGGCCAACAAGCTGGCTAACCCGATTATGCCCGCCATCGCCATTCGTGAAATCGTTGAAGAAGCCTACCGTGAAGATCCGTCGATGATTATGTCAGCGGCGTACGATATTCAGGCGGTGCGCCAGCGTGACCCGGCAGTCGATAAATACTCCACGCCGCTGCTCTACCTCAAAGGTTTTCACGCCTTACAGGCCTACCGCATTGGCCACTGGCTGTGGAATGAAGGCCGGCGCGCGCTGGCGGTTTATCTGCAGAATGAAATCTCCGTCTCCTTTGCCGTCGATATTCATCCCGCCGCCAACATCGGCCACGGCATCATGCTCGACCATGCCACAGGCATTGTGATTGGTGAAACCGCTGTGGTTGAGAATGATGTCTCGATCCTGCAATCGGTTACGCTGGGCGGAACCGGCAAAACCAGCGGCGATCGTCACCCGAAAATCCGTGAAGGGGTGATGATTGGTGCCGGTGCGAAAGTCCTGGGCAATATTGAAGTTGGCAAGGGAGCCAAAATCGGTGCCGGTTCCGTGGTATTACAGCCCGTGCCGCCGCACACCACTGCAGCAGGCGTACCCGCGCGAATCGTTGGTAAGCCAGGCAGTGAAAAGCCGTCGATGGATATGGATCAGCACTTTAATGGCAGCCTGGCGGGTTTTCAGTTTGGCGACGGCATCTAGTCTTTAATCAGCGCGCCCGCATAATCAAGCTGGCGCCACGCTTCATAGACCACCACCGAGACGGCGTTCGACAAATTCATACTGCGGCTTTCCGCTTTCATCGGGATACGGATTTTCTGCTGAGCCGGTAACGCCGCTAAGATCTCAGCCGGAAGTCCACGGCTCTCCGGGCCAAACAGCAGATAATCGCCAGCCTGATACGCTACGGCACTGTGTGCGGGCGTACCTTTGGTCGTCAGCGCAAACAGACGCTCAGGCGACTCTGAGGCGATAAACGCCTGATAGTCGGCGTGGAATTTAATGGCAGTAAATTCGTGGTAATCCAGCCCGGCGCGGCGTAAACGCTTGTCATCCCAGGCAAAACCAAGCGGCTGAATCAGATGAAGCTGAAAGCCAGTATTGGCACACAGGCGGATGATATTGCCGGTATTCGGCGGAATTTCTGGTTCAAACAAGACGATGTTAAGCATAAGGCCCCCGATGACAGGGGCCGAAGCATAACAAATTATTGACGAGCGGAGGAGTAGAGCGGCAACCAGAGGGTCAGACGCAGGCCGCCCAATGGGCTGTCATCCGCTTTAACCCAGCCGCGATGTTGCTGCACTGCCGTTTCAACAATTGCCAGGCCAAGACCGGTGCCGCCGGATTCGCGATCGCGTGCTTCATCGGTACGGTAGAACGGCCGGAAAATCTGTTCACGATCTTCCGGACTCACGCCAGGACCATCGTCATCAACGTGTACCGTGATACCGGAAATATCCACGGAGAAGCTGACGCTGATATGGGTGTGTGAATAGCGCAGCGCATTGCGTACGATATTTTCCAGCGCACTCTCCAGCGCATGGGGGTTACCATAAAGCGGCCACGGGCCAGGCGGATAGGGAATATCCATCTTCTTGCCCATCTGCTCCGCTTCGAAGCGGGCATCTTCCAGCACCCCATTCCACAACTGATTCGCCTTCATCGCTTCGCTGACCAGCGCATTTTTATGCTGGGTGCGCGACAGCACCAGCAGATCGTTAATCATGCCATCAAGACGCTGTGCTTCCATCTCAATGCGGCCCAGCTCTTTGCCTTCACCCTGGCGCCGACGCAGCAGCGCGGTAGCCAGTTGCAGACGGGTGAGCGGGGTACGAAGCTCATGGCTGATATCTGATAACAGACGTTGCTGACCGGTCATCATCCGCTCCAGCGCACTGACCATCTGGTTAAAGCTGGAACCCGCCGCCAGAAACTCCTGTGGGCCCGATTCCAGTTCCGGATGCTGACGCAGGTTTCCGCTTGCGACTTCGTCGGCAGCATATTTCAGCTTACGAGCCGGACGAGCCAGGCTCCAGGCGAGCCAGAGCAGCAGCGGGGAGCTGATGAGCATGGTGACGATAAGCAGTAACAGGGGACGGTCAAACAGCAGATTCACGAAATCGAGCTGGGAACTGTTGGCGGGACGAATCATGTAAAGCTGGTAGTTATCTTCGCCATCCCGAACGGCGAAAGGCCCTACCAGCTCAACACGACCATATTTCTTCTTCTGCGGATGATCGGCATTGTCAGACTGGCCGATAAAATTGCGGATAACCTGCATTTCGTTATGTTGCGCGCCGATCACCCGACCTTCACTCGTCACTAACAGCAGCCGCTGACCCGGCGGTGCCCACTTTTCCACTGCCCGAAACAGACGACGCCACCACATCAGATCGTTAGGGGGATCCTGTGACAGCTCTGCTTCGACGTGTTGCTCAATCATGATGCCCTGCCGCTGTTCACTTTCCAGCAGCGAGGTCATCTGTCGTGAATCGAGCTTGGGCACCATTAGCACCAGCATCAACACCAGCGCCAGCGTCAACCAGAAGATGGCGAAGATACGGGTGGTCAGACTTCCAATCATGATGCCGAAACCATCAGATAGCCGCGGCCACGTAAAGTTTTGAACCAGGGATGACCGTCACGGCGTTCAGGCAGCTTGCGACGCAGATTGGAGATATGCATATCAATAGCGCGGTCAAAAGGCGTCAGGCGTTTGCCCAGCACTTCCTGACTCAGGTGCTCACGCGACACCACCTGGCCCAGATGCTGCGCCAGCAGATAGAGCAGGGTGAACTCCGTGCCGGTCAAATCCAGCGTGACATCATCAAAACTGGCCTCCTGACGGCCGGGATTGAGACGCAGGCAGTCCACTTCCAGCGTAGGCGAGCTATTGTCGTGTTGCTGCTGCTGTTCACTCCAGTTTGAGCGCCGCAGAATAGCGCGGATACGCGCCACCAGTTCACGATCGTTAAACGGCTTAGGCAGATAGTCATCTGCGCCCAGTTCGAGGCCCAGTACGCGATCCAGCTCGCTGCCGCGCGCCGTTAGCATGATGACGGGGGTTTGATGTTGCTGACGCAGTTCTTTCAGGGTGTCGATACCGTTTTTCTTCGGCATCATGACATCCAGTAAAAGCAGATCAATTGAGTTATCGAGCAGGTTCAGCGCTTGTTCACCATCGCTGGCTACCACCACTTCAAACCCTTCCATTTCTAACAGTTCTTTTAAAAGCGAAGTTAATTCGCGATCGTCATCTACCAACAGGATTTTATTCATTTTTGTAGCCCTCCGCAGGCAAAATACCGTGTTCCTGGCGCACCTATCCATCGCTTTACGTAGTTTTACACCCCCTGACGGATGTTTGCAGCTGTCGCCGTACACTGGCTCTCGTTGAATCGCAAAACGGAACGAACTGGAGTACACGATGCGCAAATTAACCGCCGTCGTCCTTGCCTCAGCGATGGCTCTGAGTGTCGCCAGCGCAGGTGCTAAAGATGCGACGACGATTGACGAGATGCATCATGGCGGATTGCCGACAGGCAGTATGACGCAAAATCCGCAAAGCCACATGTTCGATGGCATCGAGCTGACTGAAGAGCAACGTCAGCAGATGCGTGACCTGATGCAACAGGCCCGACATGAGCGCCCGGTCGTCCATATTGACGATATCGCAGCACTACATGAGTTAGTGACTGCAGACCAGTTTAACGAAGCGGCCATCCGCGAGAAGGCGGAAGTGATCGCCAGAGTTCAGGTTGAACAGCAGGTCGAGATGGCGCGGGTACAGAATCAAATGTTCCAGCTGCTAACGCCAGCCCAGCAGTCGGCGTTACAGCAGAATTACCAGCGGCGACTTAATGAGCTGCGACAGTTTTCGAATTTGCAGTCAGCGTCATCGCTGCAGGCAGTGAGTAGTACCAGCAGTAACCAGTAACATAGTATCCCTGTTTTCCTTGCCATAGACACATCCCTGTCTTCCCCCGCCATGATGGTGGGGGTTTTTTTTATCTTTTTTTCACTTTTTTTATTTTGACTGGAATCATCACCCCGCAATAAAACCCCTGTTTGATTATCGCTTGTTGAGCTTTTATGGGTAAGTCTCATCGATTTCTTACTATTCAGGTCATGACTTAAATTTAAGCGTACCGGTAAGGGTTTTACCGCCTGTTAAATATTATAACTCACTGAAAGTGAATGAATTACAGGCAGGCATAGAAAACTTTAATTATATTTTTCAATGAGATAAATCCCCCGCGTTACGCTTGCCGGTTCAGGCGCACCCTCTACACTTAATCCTGTCACTGCAGGGAAGTTAAGTGTCTTTGCGAAGTCTCAGGGAGCAGCAACCACATTATGTAGTCCTGAATGAATCTATTAACGGAGTAAGTTATGGCAGAGCATCGTGGTGGTTCAGGTAATTTCGCAGATAATCCGCAAAAAGCGTCTGAAGCCGGTAAGAAAGGCGGCCAGAGTAGCGGCGGCGGAAATTTCAAAAACGATCGTGAAAAAGCATCAGAAGCCGGGAAAAAAGGCGGCAAAAAGTAGTCGCCGCCTCTTTCTCAGCCCAGACCTGGGCCTGAATGTGGCCTGGTACTGATGTGTATGACACTTTGCCCCGTCCTCCCACAGAGGCCGGGGCTTGTTTTTTTGTACCTGTCGCGCCTTCCCAAAAAAGCCTGATCCGTTGATCGACCCGCTAAGCAGTGCCCGTCTCACGATGTTAAACTTGAGCCATTCATTCATTTTGGTGCGCATCATCACTGATGCCGCACAGGGAACCTGGCATGCAACCCTCTTATGGCCGACTGGTAAAGCGTGCTGCGCTCGGCGCGACCATTCTTGCGTCTGTGCTGTTGCTCGTGAAAATTTTTGCCTGGTGGTACACCGGTTCGGTGAGTTTACTGGCCTCTCTGGTGGATTCACTGGTGGATATCGCCGCCTCGCTGACCAATCTGCTGGTGGTGCGTTATGCACTGCAGCCCGCTGACGAAGATCATACTTTCGGGCACGGCAAAGCGGAGTCGCTGGCAGCGCTGGCGCAAAGTATGTTTATTTCCGGGTCGGCGCTGTTTCTGTTTCTGACCGGCCTGCAGCATCTGGCGACGCCCAATGAGTTGCGGGCGCCCGGCGTCGGTATTGTAGTGACCGTGGTGGCGCTGAGCTCAACGCTGGTGCTGGTGGCCTTTCAGCGCTGGGTGGTTCGTAAAACCCGCAGCCAGGCGATCCGGGCTGACATGCTGCACTATCAGTCCGACGTCATCATGAATGGCGCTATTTTGATTGCGCTGGTGCTGAGCAGCTATGGCTTTGCCCGGGCGGATGCCTTGTTTGCGCTGGGCATTGGTATTTTTATTCTCTACAGCGCACTGCGTATGGGCTACGAGGCGGTTCAGTCATTGCTGGATCGCGCGTTACCGGAAGAGGAACGGCAGCAAATCCTGACGCTTGCGACAAACTGGCCGCAGGTGCAGGGCGTTCACGATCTGCGAACCCGTCAGTCCGGGCCGACCAAATTTATTCAGCTGCATCTGGAACTGGAAGATCAGCTGCCACTGGTGCAGGCGCATCGGGTAGCCGATCAGGTTGAGAAGGCGTTACGCAAAGAATTTCCCGGGTCAGACGTAATTATCCATCAGGATCCCTGTTCTGTGGTACCGTTCGAGAGAGAGGATTCTTTAGGTTTTTAACTTAAATGAATCAAATCGATACGGCAGGGATGACGTAACGCTAACATTGCTGCAAAAAATAGTGAAAAGTTGTCTGACCTGAATCAATTCAGCAGCAAGCCTTTGATATACTATCTGCCATCACGTGTCGCGCGAGTCGTAAAATGAGCTTCAGCAGCGATCGACAGGCAGGATTAACCCTTAGTTTTGAACAATCCAGAGGTTGTCATGATCAAAAAAATTGGTGTATTAACCAGCGGCGGTGACGCCCCAGGCATGAACGCAGCTATTCGTGGCGTGGTGCGTTCCGCGCTGAGTGAAGGACTGGAAGTTTTTGGGATCTATGACGGTTACCTGGGATTGTACGAAGATCGCATGATCAATCTTGATCGCTACAGCGTTTCCGACATGATTAACCGCGGCGGCACTTTCCTGGGCTCAGCACGCTTCCCTGAATTCCGTAATGAAGATGTGCGTCAGGTTGCCATTGAGAACATGAAAAAGCGCGGCATTGATGCGCTGGTTGTTATTGGTGGTGACGGTTCCTACATGGGGGCTAAGCGCCTGACTGAAATGGGCTTCCCGTGCATTGGTCTGCCAGGCACCATCGATAACGACGTTGCCGGAACGGATTACACTATCGGTTATTTCACTGCGCTGGAAACCGTGGTTGAAGCGATTGACCGCCTGCGTGATACCTCTTCATCGCATCAGCGTATTTCGATTGTGGAAGTGATGGGTCGCTACTGTGGCGATCTGACACTGGCGGCCGCCATTGCGGGTGGCTGTGAGTTCATCGTACTGCCGGAGTTCCCGTATACCCGTGAAGAGCTGGTAGCGGAAATCAAAGCGGGCATCGCCAAAGGTAAAAAGCACGCTATCGTGGCGATTACCGAGCACATCTGCGATATCGACGATCTGGCGCGTTTCATCGAAACAGAAACCAAGCGTGAAACCCGTTCTACCGTTCTGGGCCACATTCAGCGTGGCGGTGCACCTTGTGCGTATGACCGTATTCTGGCCTCACGCATGGGGGCCTACTCCATTGAACTGCTGATGCAGGGTTACGGCGGCCGTTGCGTCGGTATTCAGAACGAGAAGATGGTGCATCACGACATCGTCGACGCCATTGAAAATATGAAGCGTCCGTTCAAACGCGACTGGCTCGACACCGCGAAAAAACTCTATTAATTCCTCTGCGGGGTGTGCGACCTGGTGCGCCCCGGCATCCCGCCTCTATATTCCCCATGGTTATAACAGCTTATTTTTAATTCTTTTAGCTCTGTATTGGTTTATGTCACGCTTAGCTCATAACGACATTGGGAGAGTGCGTAATGAACAAGTGGAGTATCGGCGTTACCCTGTTGCTGGCCTCAACCAGCGTTCTGGCGAAAGACATTCAGCTGTTAAACGTTTCCTACGATCCAACGCGAGAGCTGTACGAACAGTACAATAAAGCGTTCAGTGCGCACTACAAACAGGAAACCGGCGATAATGTCGTGGTCCGTCAGTCGCATGGCGGTTCCGGTAAGCAGGCGACCTCCGTGATTAACGGCATTCGGGCGGATGTGGTCACACTGGCGTTGCAATCGGATGTTGATGCCATTGCAGAACGCGGTCGTATTGATAAAAACTGGATTCAGCGTCTGCCGGACAACTCTGCGCCCTACACCTCGACCATTGTCTTCCTGGTTCGTAAAGATAACCCTAAAGGCATCCATGACTGGAGCGACCTGACGAAGCCAGGCGTATCTGTTATTACCCCTAACCCGAAAACGTCCGGCGGCGCACGCTGGAACTATCTGGCGGCCTGGGGCTGGGCGCTGGATCATAACAACGGCGATCAGGCTAAAGCGCTGGCTTACGTCAGAGCGCTGTTTAAAAACGTTGAAGTGCAGGATTCCGGCGCACGCGGCGCAACCAACACCTTCGTTGAACGCGGGATTGGTGATGTGCTGATCGCCTGGGAAAACGAAGCCTATCTGGCGGTTAACAAGCTGGGCAAAGACAAGTTCGAGATTGTCACTCCGAGCGAATCGATTCTGGCGGAACCGACCGTGTCGGTGGTCGATAAAGTGGTAGATGAAAAGGGGACGCGTAAAGTCGCCGACGCTTATCTGAAATACCTCTACTCGCCAGAAGGCCAGACTATCGCTGCACAGAACTACTACCGTCCGCGTGATGCTGAAGTCGCGAAGAAATTCGCCAGCACCTTTGCGCCAGTGAAGCTGTTTACCATTCAGGACAAGTTTGGTGGCTGGACACAGGCTCAGAAAGCCCACTTCGCCGATGGCGGCAGCTATGACCAGGTCATGAAACCGTAATGCGCTGCGGTCAGCGCATCCCTGCGCTGACCGCTTATCCTCCACAACCACGCCTTTTCTCCTTCTCCGCCCAGCCGCTGGGTTATCTGCCAGAATTCCCCGTGACATTTTTTTCTCGCCAGGCGAGGATGCAGGCTGCTAAGCCATTCAGGAAGCGTTGTTATGCCGACACATCGTCGTGCAACCCGCCTGGTTGCGGTTCTGCTGGTACTGGTCATTGCGGGGATGCTCGCTGCCGCACTGCATTTCAAAAAGAACAGTGATGCGTTGTGGCAGATCGTCAGCGAGAAATGTCTGCCTCACCAGCAGAGTGGTGGAGAACCTGCGCCCTGTCAGCGCGTCGATCAGCGGCATCGCTATGCCATGCTGAAAGATATGCACGGGCCGTTGCAGTATCTGCTGATCCCGCTCGACAGGATCACCGGCATCGAAAGCCCGCGGTTACTGCAATCCGCTACGCCCAACTACTTTGCCCTTGCCTGGGATGAGCGAACTCTGCTTGCGCAGCGACGCGGCTCACCTATTGATGATCGGGTCCTGTCACTGGCTATCAATTCACAGTATGGCCGCACGCAGAATCAGCTCCATATTCATATCTCCTGCCTGCGACCCGATGTGCGTCAGCAGCTTGATCAGTTGACGCCGCAGCTTAGCGGGCGGTGGCAGAGCATCACGCTGCGTAAGCACCGCTACTGGCTGCGTGCATTGACCCCGGACGAGCTGACCCGGCAGAGTGCGTTTATCCGACTGGCCAATGAGCGGCCACAGGCACGCAGCGAGATGGGGAAATATGGGCTGGCACTGGCTGAATTAAGTGATGGACGACTGGTGCTGATGGCGATAGAGCGAAACTGGCTGCTGCTGAACAGCGGTTCGGCGGAGGAGGTACAGGATCACGCCTGTCAGCTGATAGCGCCCATAAAAAAGGCGGCTTAAGCCGCCTTTAATCGGTACGTTTACTGCTTAGGCGCTTTTTGCAGCCGCTGCAGCTTTAACGATCACAGCGAAAGCGTCCGCTTTCAGTGAGGCACCGCCAACCAGCGCGCCATCGATGTCAGGCTGGGTGAAGAGCTCAGCCGCATTTTTATCGTTAACTGAGCCGCCGTACTGGATGATGACCTGTTCTGCGATAGCCGCATCTTTCTTCGCGATATGGTCACGAATGAATTTGTGAACGGCCTGAGCCTGAGCAGGGGTGGCAGATTTGCCGGTACCGATGGCCCAGACTGGCTCATACGCGATGACCGCATCTTTAAACGCTTCGGCGCCCTGAGTTTCCAGAACGGCATCCAGCTGACGAGCGCAGACTTCTTCGGTTTTACCCGCTTCGTTTTCCGCTTCGGTTTCACCAATGCACAGCACCGGTACCAGGCCCACTGACTTCAGCACCGCGTATTTCTTCGCGATGAATTCGTCGCTCTCTTTGTGGTAAGTGCGGCGCTCTGAGTGACCGATAATGATATATTTCGCGCCGATATCTTTCAGCATCTCTGCGGAAACTTCACCGGTAAACGCACCAGACAGGTTAACGTCTACGTTCTGCGCACCCAGTGCGATGTGGCTACCGGAGATGGCGTGTTTTGCCTGCTCGAGATAGAGAGCTGGCGGTGCAATGGCGACGCCACAACCCTCAACGCCAGACAGTTCCTTGCGCAGACCGGCGATCAGTTCAGCTGTGATCTGCTTGCTGCCATTCAACTTCCAGTTACCCATAACCAGTGGATGTCGCATTCTATCCTCCGCATAAAGCGATACATGAAAAATCGCTGCCAGCTGGCAGCGTTGTCTGCCAGACAGTATAGAGATCAAATGTAGCGATGGCTTTGCTTTTCGTCATTTTCGGCCTCATCATCAGGGGCTGGCGAGCGCCAGTTTGACCGGCTCAACGGCGAAGGTCAGCCCCTTGTCGCCGTTGTCAGCCACCACAAAACGCAACGCGCCCTCGACCTGCGCAAAGTAGGGTAAATCCTTACCTTGCTTCAGCAAACCCTCCAGCTTTTTACGTCCCTCATCGGCGCTCAGTCCCGGTACAAAGAAGCGCAACATGGCGGTCATGTAGGCCAGCGCTTTTTGCTGTGAGGCGTTCTGATCCGGGCCTGGCAACGGTAGCCAGGTAATCTGCAGCGTCTTAATTTTGCCGGTACCGGGCTCCAGCGCGGTAGACGCATAGAGAGTTTCATTGATTTTGCTGGCGGCGCGCGTCAGGGTGCTTTTGTCACCCCGATTATCAATGGCGCGATATTCCGGCAGCATCAGCGCCCCGTTGGCCTGATTATACTTTTCGCGGAACTGGCCGATAGTCATATCAAAGGTGGGAGCGCCCGCCAGCAGATAGGGGGCGGTGGGCAACGCATCGGCCCGATCCTGCGGTGGCGGATCGGCGGCAAAGACCGGAACCGTCAGCGCAAACGATAACAGCAGTGCGCCAGGCAAATTCTTCATTTTGTCGATCCTAACCCGTAAACTCAGGCGCAAATTAAAACGGTTTTTATCCGCGAGGTCAAAACCGCAGCGGTTCTCTTCTCTCTGGATGATAATGCATGACGTTACAACAATGGTGTTTTTCCTGGCGCGGCCGGCTGGGACGACGTGATTTCTGGATCTGGCAGGCGGTCTGGTTGCTGACAACAACCCTGTTATTCGCGTTAGCGGCTAACGACTGGCTTGATACTCAGATGGCGGCCTTTGGCGTGGTCTGCCTGCTGTGGCCCGCCAGCGCGGTTATCGTTAAACGGTTGCACGATCGTAATCGCCGTGGCTACTGGGGATTTCTGGTGATTGTTGCCTGGCTGCTGGTGGCAGGGAACTGGAGCATGCTGGACGGCATACTGCCCTGGCTGTTGGGTCGCGCCATTCCGTTTGTGTTACTGGCTGGCCTGCTGCTCGATCTCGGTCTCTTTCGCGGTACCCCCGGCGCTAACCGGTTTGGTACCGCGACTCAACCGGTGAGATACCGGCAAACGGCTCACCAGTAATGTTCGCTGGTGATATGGCCCGGCTTACGCTTCAGGTGCTTGCGCATCTCGCGCGTCTCTTTCAGTAATTGCTGGGTATCACGCACCATCTGCGGGTTGCCGCACAGCATCACATGGCTGCTGTCGGCATCCAGGCTTAACCCGGTGGCGCGCTCCAGCTCACCGTTTTCGATCAACGCCGGGACCCGGCCAGTCAGCGAACCGGCGATCTCTTCGCGACTCACCACCGTCTGGATGTGCAGCTTGCCTTGATAATGTTGTTGCAGTTGCTGCATCAGCGGCAAAAAGCTCAGATCGGCCGCATAGCGTGCAGCATGGACCAGCACGATGTTTTCAAAGCGATCCAGCCCTTCGCCCTGCTGTAGCATCGACAGGTAGGGGCCAATAGCGGTGCCGGTTGCCAGCATCCATAAGGTTTTGCATTCAGGGACCTCATCCAGCACAAAGAATCCTGCCGCTTCTTTGGTGACCATCACCTGATCGCCAGGCCGAAGTGCCTGCAGATGCGGACTCAGTTTGCCCTCTGGCACGGTGACCAGGTAAAACTCCAGCAGATCATCTTTCGGCGCATTGACGTAAGAGTAAGCGCGCTGTACCCGCTCACCGTCGATTTCCAGTGCCAGCTTGGCAAATTGCCCGGCGATAAAGGGATCGATGGGCGCTTTTACCCGGAGACTGAACAGCGCATCCGTCCAGTTTTTCACTTCCTTTACTTCAGCATTGACCCACTCAGCCATAATCACTCCCTGGTTGTTGATTATTCAGGCAGGTCACTATTTTCGCGGCTGCCCGGTGAGATTGCCAGCCTGCGCCGGGGCAAAGGCTCTAATCGACAAACTGTTACTTTGTCTTTACAGGCTGGCCCATAAACTTGACAGGCGCAAGCCGGGACCTTTTCGCTTACCTCTCGCTTTGTCATCTAATCCTGATATTTTGCCCGCCATAACAAGATGACTGGCGGGTGAACCGCTGTTTTAACCTCCTTTCACAGAAAGAAATTTTGCATAATCATGATGACTAAACTCGAAAATCGCCCGCTGCTGGTGATGCTCATTGTGCTGGTGGCAGTAGGGCAGATGGCACAGACTATCTACGTCCCGGCGATGTCGGTGATGGCGGATGCTCTGAATGTGCGGGATGGCGCGCTGCAGCGTGTGATGGCGGCCTATCTGATGACCTATGGCGGATCCCAGCTGATCTATGGCCCGCTGTCAGACAGCATCGGTCGTCGTCCGGTGATCCTGGCGGGCATGATGATCTTTATGATCGGCGCAATTACGGCACTGATGGCGACGTCGCTCGATATGCTGGTGTTCGGCAGCGCTGTTCAGGGACTGGGCACCGGCGTAGCTGGCGTGATGGCCCGCACCATGCCGCGCGATCTCTACGAGGGGCACGCACTGCGCCGCGCTAACAGCCTGCTTAATATGGGCATTCTGGTCAGCCCGCTGCTGGCGCCAGTGATTGGTGCACTGCTGACGCAGCTCTTTGGCTGGCACGCCTGCTTTGCCTTTCTGCTGCTGCTTTGTCTGGCGGTAACCGTCTCAATGGCACGCTGGCTGCCGGAGACCCGACCGCAGAGTGCGGAAGTGACCCCTTTCTTTAAACGCTACGCCCGCCTGCTCAGCGACGCGAATTTCGTTCGCTACATTGTGCTGCTGATTGGCGCGCTGGCCGGGATTGCGGTATTTGAGTCGAGCTGTGGCGTTCTGCTGGGCGGCGTGCTCGGCCTGCACAGCCTGACCGTCAGCATCCTGTTCATCCTGCCGATTCCGGCAGCGTTTTTTGGTGCCTGGTTTGCAGGTCGCGAGCAGGGTTCATGGCACAGTCTGATGTGGTGGGGCGTAAATAGCTGCCTGCTGGCGGGCATCCTGATGTGGATCCCGGCATGGTTCGGCGTGATGAATATCTGGACGCTGCTGGTCCCGGCTGCGCTGTTCTTCTTTGGGGCTGGCATGCTGTTCCCGCTGGCGACTTCAGGCGCGATGGAGCCTTATGCCTGGCTGGCGGGTAGCGCGGGCGCGCTGATTGGCGGGATGCAGAACCTGGGATCGGGCCTGGTGGCGTGGCTGTCAGCCATGATGCCGCAGCGCGATCAGTTCAGCCTTGGCATGCTGATGTTCTTCACGGCGCTGGTGATGCTGCTCTGCTGGTTGCCGCTCTCACGTCAGCCGGAGCGCGGCAACCAGCCGGTTACAGGATAAAGGGATGAAGCGCCGGATCTTTACGGTCGAGATAGTGAATCGACTGAATACGGCGGATGGTGCGTGATTTACCGCGAATCAGCAGGGTCTCGCTGGTGGCGATATTGCCCTGACGCGTAATGCCTTTCAGTAGTTCGCCACTGGTAATGCCGGTGGCGGCAAACACCACGTTGTCATTGCGTGCCATCTCATTCAGCATCAGCTTTTTGCCCGCTTCAATCCCCATCTCTGCGCAGCGCTGCAGCTCCTGCTCACCCAGCAGACGGTTTTCAGCGCTGTCGCCTTTCACGTGGTGACGCGCCAGTAACCGGCCCTGCATATCCCCATCCAGCGCGCGGATCACCGCCGCAGAGACCACGCCTTCCGGTGCGCCGCCGATGCCATACATCACATCCACTTCGCTGTCCGGCATGCAGGTCAGAATGGAGGCGGCGACATCGCCATCCGGGAAGGTAAACACCCGCACGCCCAGTTGCTGCAACTGACTGATCACTGCGTCATGACGCGGCTTTGCCAGAATCGACACGGTTAGCTGCGACAGCGGCTTATTCATCGCGATGGCGATGTTACGCAGGTTGGTTTCCAGCGGCAGGTCAAGATCGATCTCTCCACGCGCTGCGGGGCCAACAATCAGTTTTTCCATGTACATGTCGGGTGCGTGCAGAAAGCTGCCCTTATCGCCTACGGCCATCACCGCCAGCGCGTTAGCCTGGCCAAGCGCCGTCATGCGGGTGCCTTCAATCGGATCGACCGCAATGTCGACCGCATCGCCGCGGCCGGTACCGACTTTTTCACCGATATAGAGCATCGGAGCTTCGTCGATTTCGCCTTCACCGATCACAATCTGACCGTCGATTTCAATGGAGTTCAGGACATGACGCATGGCATGGACAGCCGCGCCGTCAGCCGCATTTTTGTCGCCGCGTCCTAACCAGTGATAGCCTGCCAGGGCGGCAGCTTCGGTTACGCGGGAAAATTCAATGGCAAGTTCTCGTTTCATGGCATCTACCTGACAAAAAACAGGCGGGCAGTGTAACACAGCGAGGCAGTGGAGCGGGGAAAAGGCCCGCGACAGCAAGGGTCGCGGGCATTGATATTACTCTTGTTCTTCCCACGCCTGGGCGCGGGCTACGGCTTTTTTCCAGCCAGCATAACGGAAGTTACGCTCGGTGGTTTCCAGGCTTGGACGGAATTCACGCTCAATAACCGCTTTAGAGCGGACTTCATCCAGATCCTGCCAGAAGCCGACGGCCAGACCTGCCAGATAAGCAGAACCCAGCGCGGTGACTTCACGCACTTCCGGACGCTCAACACGGGTGCCGAGGATGTCTGACTGGAACTGCATCAGGAAGTTGTTGGAAACCGCGCCACCATCCACACGCAGCGCCTGCAGGCGGGTGTTGGCATCGTTCTGCATCGCTTCCAGCACGTCGCGCGTCTGATAAGCGATAGACTCCAGCGTCGCACGGATGATGTGGTTAGCATTAGCACCACGGGTCAGGCCGAAGATAGCACCACGGGCATACGGGTCCCAGTAAGGAGCGCCCAGGCCGGTGAAAGCAGGCACCATGTAAACGCCGTTGGTGTCTTTCACTTTCATCGCAAAGTATTCAGAGTCAGCAGCTTCACTGATCAGCTTCATCTCATCGCGCAGCCACTGAATAGAGGCGCCACCGATAAACACAGCCCCTTCCAGTGCATAGTTCACTTCACCGCGCGGGCCACAGGCGATAGTGGTCAGCAGGCCGTGCGTCGAGGTTACCGCTTCAGTACCGGTGTTCATCAGCATAAAGCAGCCGGTGCCGTAGGTGTTTTTCGCCATGCCAGGCTGAACACAGAGCTGGCCATACAGCGCAGCCTGCTGGTCACCGGCAATACCGGCGATTGGAATACGTGTACCGCCTTTACCACCGATGTTGGTCTGACCATAGACTTCAGAAGAGGACTTCACTTCTGGCAGCATTTCACGCGGGATATCCAGGATATCCAGCATACGCTGATCCCACTCCAGCTTATGGATGTTAAACATCATGGTACGGGAGGCGTTGGTATAGTCGGTGATATGCACGCGGCCCTGGGTCATTTTCCAGACCAGCCAGGTATCGACGGTACCAAACAGCAGCTCGCCACGTTTTGCACGCTCACGTGAGCCTTCAACGTGATCCAGAATCCACTTCACTTTGGTTCCGGAGAAGTAAGGGTTAATCACCAGACCGGTGGTGTGCTGGATATACTCTTCCAGACCCTCTTTCTTCAGTTTGTGACAGTAGTCGGCGGTGCGGGGATCCTGCCAGACGATGGCGTTGTAGATCGGCTTACCGGTCTCTTTTTCCCAGACGATAGCGGTTTCGCGCTGGTTGGTGATACCGATTGCCGCAATCTCATCAGAGCGGATGTCGGCATGGGCCAGCACTTCAACCAGCGTTGAGCTTTGTGAAGCCCAGATATCCATTGGATCATGTTCAACCCAGCCCGCTTTCGGGTAGATCTGGGTGAATTCGCGCTGTGATACCGCGACGATATTAGAGTCGTGGTCGAGAATGACGGCGCGGGAGCTGGTTGTGCCCTGATCGAGCGCGACAATATATTTTTTATCTGTGGTAGTCATAAATTCTGTCCTGATGATAAAAGGTGAAACTTACGCTTTACGCTGCTGAGCGCGTGCAACCGGTTTGTCTGCTGGAACGCTTGCAGGTTCCTGGGCGGTACCTGGCAGGTAGCGACCAATCAGTGTGCGATAACCTACTGCACCCAGGCAGGCACCGACCAGCGGGCCAAAAATCGGCACGAGGAAGTAAGGGATGTCACGACCACCGGTAAAGGCAACGTTACCCCAGCCTGCCAGCCATGCGAAGATCTTCGGTCCGAAATCACGAGCCGGGTTAAGGGCGAAGCCGGTCAGAGGACCCATTGAGCCACCGATAACCGCAACCAGCAGGCCAATCAGCAGTGGAGCCAGTGGGCCACGTGGAATGCCGTTGCCGTCATCCGTCAGACCCATAATGACCGCCATTAATACTGCAGTGATGACCATCTCAACCAGGAAGGCCTGGCCGACACCGATATGTGGATTAGGGTAGGTTGAGAAGATGCCTGCCAGGTCGAGACTTTCAACCGTGCCGCGCACCATCTGGTGGCTCTGCTCATAATCAAAAAACAGGCTGTAGTAGAGACCGTATACCAGCGCCGCGGCACAAAAGGCACCGGCAATCTGCGATACGATATAAGGCAGAACTTTACGTCCTTCAAAATTAGCAAACAGGCAGAGTGCAACGGTGATTGCCGGGTTCAGGTGCGCGCCCGAAATGCCTGCGGTAAGGTAGGCGGCCATGGAAACGCCAAGACCCCAGATGATGCAGATTTCCCACTGACCGAAGGCGGCACCGGCGAGTTTCAGTGCAGCCACACAGCCTGCGCCAAAGAAAATAATCAAGCCTGTCCCCAGAAATTCGGCAATACACTGACCTTTGAGCGTGTTAGTTGTCTGACTCATAATAGTGGTTCCTGAAGCGAGGTTAAATTTTATCAGTTTTTGTTCTCATTCCATGAGGCACCCAGCTTTAATGTAGGGCTGGTGTGAATTTATCGTTAACGAACATAAACGAGAAATAGCGAAATCGTTTTTTGTGTACTGTGTCATAAAAATGCGCGTTTTCGCGTATTCTGGCTTTCCTTAGCCAATATTCGCGCCTGATGACGGGGATAACGGACCCGTACCAGAAAGCCGTCGCAGTAAGCGCAGCGTAAATTCAGGGATTGGCTGAAAAGTGTTACAGACTACGCCCGCAGCGGCCGCGTTGCTGGACTTGCGGGGTGAGGCTACATACAATCGGGACAACGTTGCTGGCTTAAGCTGGCATCATCAACGCCTTGCAGGAATTTAGGAGAGGTCAGAAAGATGTCATTTGAAGTGTTTGAGAAACTGGAAGCGAAAGTACAGCAGGCGATTGATACCATCACCCTGTTGCAGATGGAAATCGAAGAGCTGAAAGAGCAGAACAACTCACTGCGTAACGATGCGCAACAAGTCGCGGGCAACCACGATGCGCTGATGCGTGAAAATCAGCACCTGAAAGAAGAGCAACACGTGTGGCAGGAACGTCTGCGTGCATTGCTGGGAAAAATGGAAGAGGTTTGAAGCCTCAGCTGATGTGAAAAACGGGTGCTCAGGCACCCGTTTTCATGTCTGGCCTATTCGAGGTCCAGCGCATCCTCTGACAGAATGATACCGGTGTTGTCGGCATAGAGATGGTCGCCGGAGAAGAAGGTGACGCCGCCGAAATTGACGCGCACATCGCTTTCGCCAATCCCTTCACCCGCAGCGCCTGCCGGAATCGCGGCAATCGCCTGAATGCCAATCTCCAGCTCTTCCAGCTCATCAACCTGGCGTACCGAACCGTAAATCACCAGACCTTCCCACTCGTTGGTTGCCGCCAGACGTGCCAGCTGCGCATCCACCAGTGCACGGCGCACTGAGCCGCCGCCATCAATCACCAGTACCCGACCCCTGCCATTCTCTTCCAGCAGATCGTAAAGCAAGCCGTTGTCTTCAAAGCATTTCACTGTGGTAATCTGACCACCGAATGAAGTGCGCCCACCAAAATTTGAAAAAAGCGGTTCAACAACATTCACTTCTTCATGGTAGATATCGCAGAGTTCAGATGTATCGTATTTCATAAGGGTTTCGTCTGTTTGCCACAGGAAGGGTAAGTATATCGCTATATACAGATTGTTGGCAAAATCATCAGTATGAAAAAAGCATCGTTCGATCAAGAACATGCATAAAAAAGCCCAGCCGGGTGGGCTGGGCTTCTGAAAAGCGCTGAATCAGTGGATCAGAGAATGAAGCGGCTAAGGTCTTCGTCAGCCACCAGTTCATCCAGATGTTTACCGACATAGTCAGCATCGATGGTAACGGATTCACCATGACGATCGCTGGCGTCATACGAAATATCTTCCATCAGACGCTCCAGCACAGTATGCAGACGGCGCGCACCGATGTTTTCGGTGGTTTCGTTGACCTGCCATGCGGCTTCAGCGATCCGGCGAATACCCTCTTCGGTGAACTCAATGTTCACGCCCTCGGTATTCATCAGCGCTTTGTACTGCACGGTAATCGAGGCATTTGGCTCGGTCAGGATGCGCTGGAAATC
Organism: Pantoea sp. EKM20T; assembly: GCF_011800485.1. NCBI lineage: Bacteria > Pseudomonadati > Pseudomonadota > Gammaproteobacteria > Enterobacterales > Erwiniaceae > Pantoea > Pantoea sp. EKM20T. Next base: position 84,995 of record NZ_JAALFW010000013.1, read on the forward strand.
GTTCACGGTCAGCGCCTGCAGCTCAACACGGATGGGCAGACGACCCTGCAGTTCCGGGATCAGATCGGATGGGCTGGCAACCTGGAACGCGCCTGAGGCGATAAACAGAATGTGGTCCGTTTTCACCATACCATGCTTGGTGGAGACGGTGCAGCCTTCCACCAGCGGCAGCAGGTCGCGCTGAACGCCTTCGCGTGAGACATCCGGGCCGCCGGCATTCTGGCCGCCGCGCTTACAGATTTTGTCGATCTCATCGATAAACACGATACCGTGCTGCTCAACGGCATCAATCGCGTCCTGCTTAAGCTCTTCCGGGTTAACCAGTTTGGCCGCTTCTTCTTCGATCAGCAGCTTCATCGCTTCTTTGATCTTCAGCTTGCGGGCTTTCTGCTTCTGGCCGCCGAGGTTCTGGAACATCGACTGCAGCTGGCTGGTCATCTCTTCCATGCCCGGAGGGGCCATGATTTCGACGCCAGGGCTGCTGGCGGCCAGGTCGATCTCAATCTCTTTATCGTCCAGCTGGCCTTCGCGCAGCTTCTTGCGGAACGACTGGCGTGCTGCAGAGGGTTCAGCGCTCTGCTCTGACTGGCCCCAGTTGTTTTTTGCTGGTGGAATCAGCACATCAAGAATGCGCTCTTCCGCCATCTCTTCGGCACGATATTTGTTCTTTTCAATCGCCTGACTGCGCACCATCTTAATGGCCGAATCGGTCAGGTCACGAATGATAGAGTCCACTTCCTTACCGACATAACCGACTTCGGTAAATTTGGTCGCCTCTACTTTGATAAACGGCGCATTGGCCAGCTTAGCCAGACGACGCGCGATCTCGGTTTTACCGACACCGGTCGGACCGATCATCAGGATATTTTTAGGGGTCACTTCATGGCGCAGCTCTTCGTCGAGCTGCATGCGGCGCCAGCGGTTACGCAGTGCAATAGCCACGGCGCGCTTAGCGCTCTCCTGGCCGATGATAAAGCGGTTCAGTTCGCTGACGATTTCGCGAGGAGTCATCTCAGACATATTTATACCCTTACGACTTAGACGTTAATTCTTCGAAATTAACGTTGTGGTTAGTGTAGATGCAGATATCACCCGCGATATTCAGCGACTTTTCGACGATGTCGCGTGCGTCCATCTCGGTATTCTCCAGCAGCGCACGTGCCGCTGCCTGGGCGAAAGGCCCACCGGAGCCGATGGCGATCAGATCGTTTTCAGGCTGGATAACGTCACCGTTACCGCTGATGATCAGTGAAGCTGATTCATCCGCGACGGCCAGTAAGGCTTCAAGGCGACGCAGCATACGGTCAGTACGCCAGTCTTTGGCGAGTTCCACCGCAGCTTTCACCAGATGGCCCTGATGCATTTCCAGTTTACGTTCGAAAAGTTCAAACAGGGTGAAGGCGTCTGCGGTGCCGCCAGCAAATCCGGCAATCACTTTATCGTTGTATAAACGACGCACTTTTTTAACGTTGCCTTTCATCACGGTATTGCCGAGCGTAGCCTGGCCATCACCGCCAATCACTACCTGGCCGTTGCGTCGTACACTTACTATTGTTGTCACGGGCAGACCCCTTGTTGCAGTCGGAAAAGGACTCCGCGCACCGGGCGCGGAGTATCATGCAACAGATATGGGGCGGGTTTGACGGGTTTCAACCCCCGACGGAGAGCGGAATACAGCTGGAGTGTCCGGAACTGCGCAGGCGCTTCAGAGTGCTGTCAGCGGAGGCGCGGTCTTTATAAGGACCGATAACCACACGATTCCAGCCGCCACCGGTGGTAATACGGCTTTCAAATCCTTCAAAGGCTAAGCCTGCGCGCACCGATTCAGCCTGGTCAGTGCCTTTAAACGAACCACACTGCACCATCCAGCGCTGCGAAGAGGCTTTCTCCGCCGGTTTCGCTTTCGCGGTCTCCTGCGGTTTTGGCTGCACTTCCGGTTCACGCGTAACAGGTGCAGGCTGCGTCTGGCGCTGTACGTTTTGCTGCTGCTGCTGCTGCTGCTGACGTTGCTGTTGTTGTAATTGCTGCTGTTGCTGGCGCTGTTGTTGTTGCTGCAACTGCTGCTGGCGTTGCTGTTGCTGCTGAGCCTGCAACTGCTGACGTTGCTGCTGAACCTGTTGCTGCTGCTGTTGTTGCTGAACCTGCTGCTGCTGACGTTGCAGTTGTTGCAACTGCTGCTGATGCTGCAGTGTCTGCTGACGTTGCGCCGGCGTCTGTTCGTTCCACGGCACTTCGTTGAGCTGCGTCGGCTGCTGACGCATATCCGCCTGCATCTGCTCAAGCAACTGGCGCTGCTCGTCGGTCAGCTGTGTCTGCGACTTCACTTCGCCACCCGAAGAGGGTTCGATAGGTGTCGGCACAGTGACCTGACGGTTTTCCAGCTCTTTAATATATTTCCAGCGCTCTTCGGGCTTCGGCGGCAGGCCATTGCCGTTGGCTTTATGATCCGTAATGACCGGCACGTCCTCTTTTTTGTGATGCGCCAGGAACCATAAACCACCGGCAAAGGTCACCAGCACTGCGACCGCCAGTACAATCATCAATTTAGATGTTCCCGAACCGCCTTTGCTCTTCTTGCCACGGCTGGGGCTTTTTTTGCGACGCGTCCCTGTTGAACGCCCGCGGCCTACGTAATCTTTTTGTGCCACTCTCGTTCTTATACCCTTCAAAAATAGTGCCAGATGGGCGAAATGATGATTTTTACGCGCCCGGCAAGGAGTCCGCCATGTTACTTAAGGGTCGGAACTTTGACCAGCAGTGTTCGCCTTAAGAATCTACTGAAAAAATCAGACAAATACGCTTATTCTTCACGCTTTTTTGCTCGCGCCGTGCTGCCACGAATGGTTAAACCGGCATCCAGCAGCCGCGATCCGCTGATGACCCGTTTGCCATTTAACTCATCCAGTAGCAGAAGCATCGCTTCCCGGCCTATCTGGTAACGTGGCTGCGTGACCGTGGTCAGCGGCGGCTCGCAGTAACGTGATAGCTCAATGTCATCAAATCCGACCACAGAGAGGTCCTCCGGTATCCGCAGTCCGCAGCGCCGGGCCTGATTCATCGCCCCAAGTGCCATAATATCGCTGTGGCAGAAGAGCGCGCGCGGCGGTTGCGGCAGGGTCATCAGCTGATTCATAGCGGCAACGCCCGCTTCAAATGTGAAGTCACCGCGCACAATATAGGTGGGATCGACCGTCAGCCCGCTGCGACGCATCGCCTGGACATACCCCTGCAAACGATACTGGCAGAGCGGCATCTCTTCCGGCCCGGCGATACAGGCGATATGTGTGTGACCCAACTGCAGTAAATGATTTACCGCTTCAAATGCGGCGGTCAGGTTATCGATGTGGACAGTGGGCAGTGACATTTCCGGCGCAAACTCATTCGCCATTACCATAGGCGGCAAGTTGCGTTGCTCATCAATGCTGGCATCAAAAGGCAACTTTGAGCCGAGCAGCACCATGCCATCGATCTGTCGCGTCACCATCAGGTTGAGAAAAGTTCTCTCCTGCTGATTCTGATGCGCGCAGTCACCAATCAGCACCAGATAGCCCTCTTCGGCTGCCGTAACTTCAACGCCTCGGATGATTTCACTAAAGAAGGGATCGCAGATGTCAGGGACAATGACCAGGATGGTACGCGTCTCATTACGACGGGCGTTGCGCGTGGGGCCATGTGCCGCGTAGCCGACGGCGGCAACCGCCTGCTCGACTTTCTGGCGGGTGGCCGCAGAAACCTTCTCCGGATTCATCAGCGCACGCGATACGGTGGCGGTTGAGACGCCCGCATGTTCCGCAACATCTTTCATCGTGGCGGCGGGCGGTTGTTGATTCTGCTCCAACACATGCTCCTGACGCGTTATGGCGCGTTCAATTCTGTTTCTGCCTGACCTGAAGGCAAACCGGGCAACATTGTTAACGATTGCCCGGCTGGTTGTTACTTAATTTGCATAAAAATTGTGACTTATGCGACATTTTTCGATCTGGCTCGCAGTGTCAGCTTAAATCAGCTCTCGGTAGGGTCGATATCCAGCGTCCATTTCACTTTGCGCGCCGCGGGCAGTGTTGAAACCAGCGGCAACGAACTGCTCAGCAACTGTTGCAGACGCTGCCGGGAGGGATGCTGCAGCAGCAGTTGCCAGCGCCAGCGTCCACTGCGTTTTGGCTGCAGTGCAGGCAACGGACCCATAAACCACATCGCCTTATCGTTCAGCGGGCTTGCCTCCAGCAAATTACGGAGTTGTTGCAGGAATTCCGCTGCCTGCTGGTTATCCATATCTTCAGCGCGGAACAGCGCATGGCGGCTCCAGGGCGGCAGATGGACTGCCTGTCGCTCCAGCAAGGCCTGCTGGGCGAACGCCGAATAGCCCTGGTGCAACAGCGTCTGCAGCAGCGGATGTTCCGGATGGTGAGTCTGCAGCAACACCTCGCCCTGTTTGCCGGCACGGCCAGCACGACCGGCGACCTGGGTGTAGAGCTGAGCAAAGCGTTCCGCCGCACGAAAATCGGCTGAGAACAGCGCACCATCGACATCCAGCAGCGACACCAGCGTAACATCGGGGAAGTGGTGGCCTTTGGCCAGCATCTGGGTGCCGACAAGGATTCGTGCACCGCCGCGATGAACGTCAGCCAGATGCTGCTCCAGCGCACCTTTGCGGCTGGTGGTATCACGATCGATTCGCGACACCGGCACGCCAGGGAAAAGTGTGCCGAGCTGCTGCTCCAGTTGCTCAGTCCCGACGCCTACCGGCAGCAAATGGGTTGAACCACACTGCGGGCATTGATTAGGCAGCGGACGCTGGCTGTCGCAATGGTGGCAGCGTAGCTGGCGATGGTGCTGATGCAGCGTGTAGTAGCGGTCACAGCGGGTACACTCAGCAATCCAGCCGCAATCATGACAGAGCAGGGCGGGCGAAAAGCCGCGGCGGTTAAGAAACAACAGCACCTGATTATCGGCCTGCAGATGCTGGCGCATTTTACCAATCAGGCCCGGTGCCAGACCGCCGATCAGCTGCACACCTTTTAAGTCGATAAGCTGTTGCAGTGCCGGTCTGGCATTGCCGGCGCGTTTTGTCAGGTCGAGCTGGCGATACTTGCCGCTGCGGACATTGTGCAGCGTCTCCAGAGCGGGCGTCGCCGATCCCATAACAATCGGGATATTCTCTTCATGTGCGCGGAAGACGGCCAGATCGCGCGCCTGATAGCGCCAGCCTTCCTGCTGTTTATAGGAGCTGTCATGCTCTTCATCGATAATAATTACGCCAGGACGGGCCAGCGGCGTAAACAGCGCCGATCGGGTGCCAATCACAATCGCCGTTTCGCCGCGCCGCGCACGTAACCAGACCGCCAGCCGCTCACTGTCATTTAATGCGGAGTGCAGCACATCAATGGGCGCATCAAAACGTTCGCGAAAACGGGCGATAGTTTGCGGGGTCAGGCCAATCTCCGGTACCAGCACCAGCGCCTGTTTACCGCGTGCCAGCACATTTTCCAGCACGCTGAGGTAAACCTCGGTTTTGCCTGAACCCGTGATGCCCGCCAGCAGCCAGGCTGCATAATGTTCATCATCTGCCCGAATCGCACCCACGGCCATCGCCTGATCGGTATTCAGCCGCAGACGTTCGCCTTTTACGGCATAAGTGGTACGCCAGTCGTGCATCTGCGGCTGATGCTCATGCAGTTCGCATAACCCTTTGGCACGTAGCGCCTGCAGCGTCGCATCCGTGAGGTCATGTTCACTGACCTGATGACGATAGAGCGGTTGCTGCCGCAGTGCAGCCAGCGCCTGCTGCTGTTTCGGTGCCCGCTTTAAACTTTCCGGCGCAGTCGCCCGACCCTGCTCGGTGATTTCCCAGCGCCATAAGGGATTGTCCTGCGCCGCTTTGCCCTGACGCAGCAGTACCGGAATAGCGTGACTCAGTACCTCTCCCTGCGGCGAATGATAATAGCTGGCGGCCCAGTTAAGGATGCGCCACAGCGACGCTGGATAGAGGGATTCACTATCCAGTACCTCGATCACGCGCTTGAGTTGTGCTTCCGGCAGATCGCTACTCTCACGAAAGGCGACCACAATCCCGATCATCCTGCGATTGCCAAAGGGCACACTCACGCGACCACCAATGACCGGCTGCGCGCCCTGTGGCGGCAGATAATCAAACAGGCGGGGCAAGGGGACGGGCAGGGCGACCTGGACTACGGGCATAACTCTCTCTTTCCGGCTCAATGATCGGGGAAGCTAGTGTACACGCTGTACCCTGATGGCGGGTATCTCAGCAGATATTTGCAGCAATCGAAACTTACCTGTATAATATGCCGCCTTCGGTGAGAAATATCTGGCCGGAGTACACCCTATAATGTTCAATCGCGTGTGGTGCTGTGCAGGTTAAAGCCTGGCACGGAGAGCGACACGGCCTTCAATGAGGTTTCCCATGAAACAAGGTATTCACCCGAAATACGAAGCAGTTACTATCAAATGTACCTGCGGCAACGAGATCCACACCCGTTCAACACTGACTCACGAACTGAACCTGGACGTTTGTGGCAAATGCCACCCGTTCTATACCGGTAAGCAGCGTGAAGTGGCAACTGGTGGCCGTGTTGACCGCTTTAACAAGCGTTTCAGCGTGCCAGGCGCTAAAAAATAAGATTAAAAGGCACCTGAACCTGCGGGTTCGGCGGCAAGAAAAAACCCAGCTTCGGCTGGGTTTTTTTATGGCTGAAAGATCAATACTCCCAGGTATCCGGATCGACACCCATCTGGCGCATGATTGCTTTTGCTTCTTCCGGAATCTCATCACTACGCTCTTTGCGCAGGTCGACGTCATCCGGCAGCGGTTGGCCCGTAAAGGCATGTAAAAAGGCTTCGCAAAGCAGCTCGCTGTTGGTGGCGTGACGCAGGTTGTTCACCTGACGACGGGTACGCTCATCCGTTAAAATCTTCAGCACGCTCAATGGGATTGATACTGTGATCTTCTTGACCTGCTCGCTCTTCTTACCGTGCTCAGCGTACGGGCTGATATATTCGCCGTTCCATTCAGCCATGGGTTACCTTAATTAATAAACGTTAAATGTTAGGAAATCAGCGGATTATGCCTGATTTTTTCCTGCCTGACCCCTGATATGGCGGGTTTTCTTCGCTCACTGCCTCTGTCTGACAGAGGGGAACGCCAGGCGATGACGCATAATTTTAGCGGTTATTGCGGTTTTGCTCAATCTATACGCAAAGACATTTAGATGTCCAGATGTATTGACGTCTAATTAGAGGGTGATATCCTGTGGCCTACATTTTATTCACTCTTCAGGAACAATTCGCTCATGACGCGTAAACCGGCAACCATCGCAGTGCGCAGCGGTTTGAATGATGACGAGCAATATGGCTGCGTTGTCCCGCCAATCCACCTCTCTACCACCTATAACTTCCTGGATTTCAATGAGCCTCGTGCGCATGACTACTCCCGTCGTGGCAACCCCACTCGTGATGTCGTACAGCGTACCCTGGCAGAACTGGAAGGGGGAGCGGGCGCGGTATTAACCAATACCGGGATGTCGGCGATTCACCTGGTCACGACGGTGTTTCTGAAGCCTGGCGATCTGCTGGTCGCGCCACATGACTGTTATGGCGGCAGCTATCGGCTGTTTGACAGCCTGAGCAAGCGCGGCGCCTATCGGGTGAAATTTGTCGATCAGGGTGATCCGGTAGCGCTGCAGGCCGCTCTGGATGAAAACCCAAAACTGGTGCTGATTGAAAGCCCCAGCAATCCGCTGCTGCGCGTGGTAGATATCAGCGCGATTTGCGCCGCTGCGCGTGCTGCGGGTGCCATCAGCGTGGTGGACAACACCTTTATGAGTCCGGCGCTGCAGAATCCTCTGGCGCTGGGTGCGGACCTGGTGATCCACTCCTGTACCAAATACCTCAATGGCCACTCCGATGTCGTGGCGGGCGCGGTCATCGCCAAAGATCCGCAACTCGCTACCGACCTGGCCTGGTGGGCAAATAACATTGGTGTGACAGGAGCAGCGTTTGACAGTTATCTGCTGCTGCGCGGAATCCGTACGCTTTCACCGCGGATTGCAGCCGCACAACGCAACGCACTCGCGATTGTAGAGTATCTGAAGCAGCAGAAACTGGTGAAAAAGTTGTATCATCCTTCGCTGCCGGAAAACGCCGGACACGAACATGCCGTACGTCAGCAGCGCGGCTTTGGCGCGATGCTGAGTTTCGAGGTCGACGGTGATGAGGCGCTGCTGCGTCGCTTCCTGAAAGCACTGCAGCTATTTACGCTGGCGGAATCGCTGGGCGGAGTAGAGAGTCTGATCTCCCATACCGCCACCATGACGCACGCGGGGATGTCGGCAGAAGCACGCGCGGCAGCGGGCATTTCCGATACGCTGCTGCGGGTTTCTGTCGGTATTGAAGATCACGAAGATTTAATTGCCGATCTGGATAATGCATTCCGGGTCGCAGCCGAGGGTTAAGCATGACGATTTCAGCAGGCGCGGGAACGCCGAACATCAGGCAGTTGCATAAGTTTGGCGGCAGCAGCCTGGCCGATGCGCGCTGCTATCAGCGCGTTGCCGGTATTATGGCGGACTACAGCCAGCCGGGCGACCTGATGGTGGTCTCTGCGGCAGGCTCAACCACCAACCAGCTGATTAGCTGGCTGAAGCTGAGCCAGAGCGATCGGCTCTCTGCGCATCAGGTGCAACAGGCCTTACGGCGCTACCAGAGCGAACTGATCAGTGCGCTGCTGCCTGCTGAGGTCGCAGAACCTTTAATCACCGCGTTTATCCGTGATCTGGAAAAGCTCGCCGCACTGCTGGATGCGCCGATCACCGATGCGGTCTATGCCGAAGTGGTCGGTCACGGTGAAGTCTGGTCGGCACGCCTGATGTCAGCGGTACTGAGCCAGCGTGACCTTCAGGCCTGCTGGCTGGATGCGCGTGAGTTTCTGCGCGCTGAACGTGCCGCACAACCGCAGGTAGATGAAGGGAAGTCCTGGCCACTGCTACAGACTCTACTGGCGCAACATCCGCACAAGCGCATTGTGGTGACCGGATTTATCAGCCGCAACGACGCCGGTGAAACCGTCCTGCTTGGCCGCAACGGCTCCGACTATTCTGCCACGCAGATTGGCGCACTGGCGGGTGTGGGGCGGGTGACCATCTGGAGCGATGTGGCGGGTGTCTACAGTGCCGATCCCCGCAAAGTCTCTGATGCCTGTTTGTTGCCGCTGTTAAGGCTGGATGAAGCCAGCGAGCTGGCGCGCCTGGCTGCACCGGTTCTCCACACCCGTACTCTGCAGCCGGTTTCAGGCAGCGATATCGACCTGCAACTGCGCTGCAGTTATCAGCCGGAGCAGGGCTCAACCCGCATTGAGCGCGTGCTGGCCTCCGGGACGGGCGCGCGTATCGTCACCAGCCATGATGATGTTTGCCTGATTGAGATTCAGCTGCCAGAGCAGCATGACTTCGCCATCCTGCACAAAGAGATAGACCTGTTGCTGAAGCGCGCGCAGCTGCGTCCGCTGGCGTTTGGCGTTCATCCCGATCGTCAATTGCTGCAGCTCTGTTACACCGCCGAAGTGGTAAACAGCGCCTTTACGCTGCTACAGGATGCCGGTTTACCGGGCCATCTGCAGCTGCGCGACGGCCTGGCGCTGGTGGCGCTGGTTGGCGCAGGCGTTACCCGCAATCCGCTGCATACCCATCGCTTCTGGCAGCAGTTAAAGGATCAGCCAATTGAGTTCATCTGGCAGTCAGAAGAGCACATCAGCGTGGTCGCAGTGCTGCGCGTCGGCCCGACTCAGCATCTGATTCAGGGATTGCATCAGTCGCTGTTCCGGGCAGAAAAGCGCATCGGTCTGATGCTGTTTGGCAAAGGCAATATTGGTTCACGCTGGCTGGAGCTGTTTGCCCGCGATCAGGAAACGCTGTCAGCGCGTACCGGCTTTGAATTTGTGCTGGCGGGCGTCGCGGACAGCCGTCGCAGCCTGCTGAGCTATGACGGGCTGGAAGCCAGCCGGGCACTCGCCTTCTTTGATGATGAAGCGGTAGAGCGCGATGAAGAGTCGCTGTTCCTGTGGATGCGTGCTCACCCGTTTGATGACCTGGTGGTGCTGGATGTCACTGCCAGCACACCGCTGGCGCAGCAGTATCTCGACTTCGCCAGTCACGGTTTTCACGTTATCAGCGCCAATAAAGTCGCGGGAGCGTCTGACAGTCAGACCTGGCGCCAGATCCGCGATGCCTTTACCAAAACCGGACGTCACTGGCTCTATAACGCCACCGTTGGCGCAGGTTTGCCGATCAACTATACGGTGCGCGATCTGCGCGACAGCGGCGATACCATCCTGGCGATCAGCGGGATCTTCTCCGGCACGCTGTCTTGGCTGTTCCTGCAGTTTGATGGCACGGTGCCCTTTACCGAGCTGGTGGATCAGGCCTGGCAGCAGGGTTTAACCGAGCCCGACCCGCGCGCCGATCTCTCGGGTCAGGATGTGATGCGCAAGCTGGTTATCCTGGCGCGTGAGGCAGGCTACAACATCGAGCCGGATCAGGTGCGGGTGGAATCGCTGGTGCCCAGTAACTGTCAGCAGGGATCTGTCGACCACTTCTTTGAAAATGGCGAAGAGCTGAATGAGCAGATGCTGCAGCGGCTCGAAGCGGCGCAGGAGATGGACCTGGTGCTGCGTTACGTTGCCCGGTTTGATGCTAACGGCAAGGCGCGCGTGGGTGTTGAAGCGGTGCGTCCGGAACATCCGCTGGCCTCACTGCTGCCGTGCGACAACGTCTTTGCGATTGAGAGCCGCTGGTACCGCGATAATCCGCTGGTGATCCGCGGACCGGGCGCAGGCCGGGATGTCACCGCAGGCGCTATCCAGTCAGATATTAATCGCCTCGCACAACTGCTGTAACTCCTCCTCCTCAGGCGCTTCGGCGCCTGTTTTCAATGCGTTATCGCTCCCCTGTTGAATCTCCTTCATGTTGATTGAAAATTGATCACGACTGTCGACCATTTTTAAGTTGACGGCACAGTCAGATTACGTCATTTTGAACATCTGGACGTCTAAACGTGTAGATGTTCACAGGCCGATTGTTAATCGATGAGGGTGCAGGATGAGTTTCTTTCATGCCAATCAGCGCGAAGCGCTAAACCAGAGCCTGGCTGAGCTGAACGGGCAAATTAATGTTTCATTTGAGTTCTTCCCGCCTCGTACCAGCGACATGGAAGAGACCCTGTGGACCTCTATCGATCGCCTGAGCAGTCTGAAACCGAAATTCGTTTCTGTGACCTACGGTGCGAACTCAGGTGAACGTGATCGCACCCATAGCATTATCAAAGGCATTAAAGATCGCACCGGTCTGGAAGCTGCTCCCCATCTGACCTGTGTCGATGCCACGCGCGATGAACTGCGTACCATCGCTCAGGATTACTGGAACAACGGCATCCGTCACATTGTGGCGCTGCGCGGCGATCTGCCCCCAGGCAGCGGTAAGCCAGAAATGTACGGCAGCGATCTGGTTTCGCTGCTGAAAGAGGTGGGTGATTTTGATATTTCGGTTGCGGCCTATCCGGAAGTCCATCCCGAAGCGAAAAGCGCCCAGGCCGATCTGATTAACCTGAAGCGAAAAATCGATGCAGGTGCCAACCGGGCTATTACCCAGTTTTTCTTCGACGTTGAAAGTTATCTGCGTTTCCGCGATCGCTGTGTCGCGACCGGCATTGACGTGGAAATTGTGCCGGGCATTCTGCCGGTCTCTAACTTTAAACAGCTGCAACGCTTTGCCACGCTGACCAATGTGCGTGTGCCGGGCTGGATGAGCGCGATGTTCGCCGGTCTGGATGATGATCCGGAAACGCGGAAAATGGTGGGAGCCAATATCGCGATGGATATGGTGAAAATCCTGTCACGCGAAGGGGTGAAGGATTTCCATTTCTACACGCTGAACCGTGCCGAAATGAGTTACGCCATTTGTCACACCCTGGGCGTGCGTCCTGCTGCTGCTGCGGCTTAACCGCTCTGCTTCAGCCAATAAAAAAGTCGGGAGAGTCCCGACTTTTTTGTTTTTACTGCACCACCATTAACCGGTATTGCGCATGCCTGCCGCGACACCGGCAATGGTCACCATCAGCGCCTGCTCAACGCGGGCATCCGGTTCATCGCCATTCGCTTCCCGCGCGCGCGAACGATGCAGCAGTTCGGCCTGGAGTACGTTGAGCGGATCGGTATAGACGTTACGCAGTGCAATTGACTCGGCAATCCACGGCTGATCGGCCATCAGGTGTGAGTCATTGGCAATGGTCAGTACCGCTTTGATATCCGCATCAAGCTGATCGCGCAGCTGTTTGCCCAGCGGCCAGAGTGATTTCTCGACCAGACGCTGATCGTAATATTCCGCCAGCCACAGGTCCGCTTTTGAGAATACCATCTCCAGCATACCCAGACGGGTAGAGAAGAATGGCCAGTCGCGGCACATCGCTTCCAGCTGATCCTGATGACCGGCGGCCATCGCCTGTTGCAGGGCCGCACCGGCACCCAGCCACGCAGGCAGCATCAGACGGTTCTGCGTCCAGGCGAAAATCCATGGAATCGCACGCAGCGACTCTACGCCGCCGGTAGGTCGGCGCTTGGCGGGACGTGAGCCCAGCGGTAATTTACCCAGCTCCTGCTCCGGCGTCGCTGAGCGGAAATAGGGCACGAAGTCAGCATTTTCACGCACATAACCGCGATACATCGCACAGGAGTCGGCGGAGAGCTGATCCATAATGTCGCGCCATTCGCGTTTTGGCTCCGGCGGCGGCATCAGGTTCGCTTCCAGAATTGCGCCGGTGTAGAGCGACAGGCTGGCGATGGTGACGGCGGGTAAACCATATTTAAAGCGGATCATCTCGCCCTGTTCGGTCACGCGCAGACCGCCGCGCAGGCTGCCTGGTGGTTGCGACAGCAGCGCTGCATGGGCGGGTGCGCCACCACGGCCAATACTGCCGCCGCGTCCGTGGAACAGCGTCAGTGAAATCCCGGCCTTCTCACAGGTTTTAATCAGGGCATCCTGTGCCTGATATTGCGCCCAGCTGGCGGCCATCACACCGGCATCTTTCGCCGAGTCAGAATAGCCAATCATCACCATCTGTTTGCCCTGAATTAAGCCGCGATACCAGTCGATGCTCAGCAGCTGGCTCATCACGTCATTGGCGTTATTCAGGTCATCAAGCGTTTCAAACAGCGGTGCAACCGGCATGGCATAGCCGATGCCTGCTTCTTTCAGCAGCAGATGCACGGCCAGCACGTCAGAAGGGGTTTTCGCCATGGAAATAACATAGGCGGCGATAGAACCCTGTGGCGCTTCAGCCGCGACGCGACAGGTCTCCAGCACTTCACGCGTTTCATCGCTGGGCTCCCAGCTGCGAGGCAGCAGCGGACGCTTGGAGTTCAGTTCACGGATCAGGAAGGCCTGCTTGTCCGCTTCGGACCAGCTTTCATAATCGCCGAGGCCCAGATAGCGGGTCACTTCAGCAATCGCTTCGGTGTGACGGGTACTCTCCTGACGCAGATCGATACGCACCAGCGGCACGCCGAAACATTTCACGCGGCGCAGCGTATCAAGCAACTGACCGTTGGCGATAATGCCCATGCCGCACTTTTGCAGTGACTGATAGATGGCAAACAGCGGATCCCACAGCTGATCGTTGGAGACCAGCAGATCGGCCGGGCGCGGCAGACGTTCACCTTTCAGGCGGCGTTCCAGGAATGACTGGGTAGTCATTAACTGGCTGCGCAGGCGTTTCAGGATCATACGATAAGGTTCAAGTGCTTCCGGATCGCCGCTGAGTTCCCGGATCTCTTCAGTGCACTCTGACATCGACAACTCAGAGATCAGTACGCCGATATCGCGCAGGAACAGATCAGTGGCTTTCCAGCGACTCAGCTGCATAACGTGGCGGGTAATCGCCGCAGTAACGTTAGGGTTACCGTCGCGGTCGCCACCCATCCATGAGGTGAACTGAACCGGCACGAAATCGACCGGCAGCTTAATGCCGAACGCCTCTTCTACCTGCTCGTTCAGCTCACGCAGGAAAGCGGGTACGCCTTCCCACAGGCTGTTTTCCACCACGGCAAAGCCCCATTTGGCTTCGTCGATAGGGGTCGGACGATATTTGCGAATCTCATCGGTGTGCCACGCCTGTGCCACCAGCTGACGCAGACGGCGCATAATCTGGTTACGTTCGTAGTCGGAGACGTCGCTGTGATCGAGCTGTTTCAGGCAGCTGTTAACTTCGACCAGCTTGTGAATCAGCGTACGGCGGGTGATTTCAGTCGGGTGAGCCGTCAGCACCAGTTCCAGCGACAGCGACTCAATGGCCGCAAGGATGTCGCTTTCGCTGATATCTTTCTGCTGCTTCAGGGTATCAAAGGTCTTTTTCAGCAGTTCGGGATGGTTCTCACCCTCGCCACTTTGCGAGATGGTCTGATACTGCTCAGCCACGTTGGTGAGGTTCAGAAACTGGCTAAAAGCGCGTGCAACCGGCAGAAGCTCCTCATTGGAGAGGTTCTGCAGCGTATTGAGCAGTTCTTTACGATGAGTGTCATTTCCTGCACGGGATGACTTGGAGAGCTTACGGATGGTTTCCACCTGGTCGAGGATGTTCTCTCCCAGTGCATCCTTAATCGTATCCCCGAGCAGTTTGCCGAGCATACTGACATTACTTCGCATTGCGGAATATTGTTCGTTCATTGGACCCTGACACCCTTATCGTCTTGAAAAACTTCTACACCCGACCTTTCAGGCAGCAGAAAAATCAGCAACGCCATGTTCCCCCTAATCTACAGGGAACCGGCTCCGTTGCCGCCTGTCCACATTCTGAAACGCTCTGGATAATCACCCGGTGGGCATAACATCGTCTTTTATCTAGCCACGTAATGTTGCGTTCGTCAAATGCGTTAAAGTGTGCTGAAGATGTGGCTAAATAACGGAAATTCGTAGAATTTATCGGGAACAAAGCGGGATAAGTTATTCTTATTGCTAAATCCCGCAGAATGAAGGGGCATTTTACTGTTAATGCAGTGAAATGCCCCATTTGCTGTTAATCAGTGGCAAAAATGCTGCACAACCTGACTGATAAGCGCCCTTGTCGGCTTAATAAATGCAGTATCAATAAATTCGTCTGGCTGATGTGCCTGCTCAATCGACCCCGGGCCCAGTACCAGCGTTGGGCAGAGCTGCTGAATAAAAGGCGCTTCGGTGCAGTAGTTCACCACCTCAGTGGGTATACCCAGCAATTTCTCGACCACACTAACCAGTTCATGATCTGCCGGACACTCGTAGCCAGGAATCGGCGGATGCAACTCGGCAACCGTGACACGGCCCGGCCAGCGCGCACTGACCGGTGCCAGCGCCTCGTTCAGTAGCCCATCGAGATCGTTCAGCGACAGACCCGGCAGCGGACGGATATCCATATGCAGTTCACAGCAGGCGCAGATACGGTTAGCGGCGTCACCGCCATGAATATGGCCGAAGTTCATGGTGGGATAGGGGATGGCAAAGCCGTCATGGTGATAACGCTCCTGCAGCGTATTGCGCAGTTGCATCAGATGGGTGATCGACTCATGCATCAGTTCAATGGCGTTAACGCCACGTGCGGGATCGCTGGAGTGGCCCGATTTTCCCTCGATTCGGATCACATTCGACAGGTGACCTTTGTGCGCACGCACCGGTTTAAGCGAGGTTGGTTCTCCGATGATGGCGCAGTCGGGACGCAGCTGCGTCGATTCAGAAAAATATTTGGCGCCAGCCATGGTGGTCTCTTCATCGGCCGTAGCGAGGATATAGAGCGGCTTGCTCAGCGTGCTGACATCCACATCGCGCAGCGTATCGAGAATAAAGGCGAAGAAGCCTTTCATGTCTGCCGTGCCCAGGCCATAGAGCTTGTTGTCGTGCTCGGTCAGGGTAAAGGGATCGCGTGTCCAGCGGCCATCGTCAAAAGGAACGGTATCGGTATGACCTGCTAGCAGCAGGCCGCCCGCACCGCTTCCGGTACGCGCCAGCATATTAAATTTATTGCGGGTGCCGGGCACCGGCTGCACTTCAACGCTGAAGCCGAGGTCGCGGAACCAGCCGGCCAGCAAATTGATTAAAGTTTCATTACTCTGATCCAGTGCGGCATCGGTTGCGCTGATCGACGGTGTGGCGATTAACTGGCGGTACAGTTCAATAAAAGGCGGTAATTTTGTCTTCACTGTTGGCGGTCCTTGGGTTAGGATGTATCCATATTCATGCAGTAATAGTGAATAAAAATACATTAACGTCCTCTGCAAGGGAACCTTAAATCACTGCAGATGACAGGGCGGGTAACGGGGCAAGGCCGCGACCCGGAACGTGCGACTGTAAAAAGGGTTACAGCCTGATGTTGAATACGCTGATCGTTGGTGCCAGTGGTTATGCTGGTACAGAGCTTGCCACCTTCCTGAATCGCCATCCACATATCAACATAACCGCTTTGGCGGTTTCGGCGCAAAGCCCTGATGCCGGCAAGCGCCTCTCCGATCTCCATCCGCAGCTGAAAGGTGTGGTGGATTTGCCGCTGCAGCCGCTGAGCAGCGCGGCCGAGTGGGCAGACAAGGTGGATGTGGTGTTCCTGGCGACGGCCCACGAAGTCAGCCACGATCTGGCGCCGGAATTTCTCAAGGCTGGCTGTGTGGTGTTCGACCTGTCGGGTGCGTTCCGCGTTAATGACGCTGATTTTTATACCCGCTTTTATGGCTTCACCCATCAGCATAGCGACTGGCTGGACAAAGCCGTTTACGGCCTTGCCGAATATCAGCATGAGAAAATCCAGCAGGCGCAGCTGGTGGCTGTGCCAGGTTGCTATCCGACCGCTGCGCAGCTGGCGCTGAAGCCCCTTGTGGATGCCGGACTGTTAAACGAGGCGCAGTGGCCGGTAATCAACGCCACCAGCGGCGTGAGCGGTGCCGGACGTAAAGCCAATGTCGGCACCAGCTTCTGCGAAGTGAGCCTGCAGCCTTACGGCCTGTTCAATCATCGTCATCACCCGGAAATCGTCGCGCACCTTGGTACGCCGGTGATCTTCACTCCGCATCTGGGTAATTTCCCGCGCGGTATCCTGGCGACGATTACCTGCCGTCTGAAAGCAGGTGTCAGCCGTGAAGATATCGCCGCAGTTTTCCATCGCGCCTATGACAACAAGCCACTGGTGCGGCTCTACGAGCAGGGCGTACCGGCGCTGAAAGCCGTTGTGGGTCTGCCTTACTGCGATATCGGTTTTGAAGTGCAGGGCGAGCATCTGATTGTCGTGGCAGCCGAAGATAATCTGCTGAAAGGCGCGGCATCGCAGGCGGTACAGTGCCTGAACATCCGGTTCGGCTTCCCTGAAACGCAGTCACTGATTTAACGGACAAATATACCATGACCAATCCATTGATTATCAAGCTGGGCGGTGTGTTGTTAGACAGCGAAGAAGCGCTGGCCCGCCTGTTTGAAGCGCTGCTGACCTACCGCAGCGCCCATCAGCGTCCGCTGATTATTGTCCACGGCGGCGGTTGCCTGGTGGATGAACTGATGAAAAAGCTGGCGCTGCCGGTGAAGAAGAAAAATGGCCTGCGTGTCACGCCAGCCGATCAGATCGACATTATTACCGGTGCGCTGGCGGGAACCGCGAATAAAACGCTGCTGGCCTGGGCAAAAAAATCGGGCATCAACGCGGTAGGCCTCTGCCTGGGCGATGCGGGCATCGTGAATGTCACACCGTTTGATGAAGAACTCGGCCACGTTGGCCACGCAATGCCGGGCGATCCGGCATTGCTGAACATCCTGCTGGCGGCCGGCTATATGCCGGTGGTGAGCTCAATTGGTATAACTGACAGCGGCGACCTGATGAACGTCAACGCTGACCAGGCGGCGACCGCACTGGCCTCGACGCTGGGCGCTGATCTGGTCCTGTTGTCAGACGTCAGTGGTATTCTCGACGGCAAAGGTCAGCGCATCGAAGAGATGACCGCCGACAAAGCTGAGCAGCTGATTACCCAGGGCATTATTACCGACGGCATGATTGTGAAAGTGCACGCTGCGCTTGATGCAGCGCGTACCCTGGGCCGCCCGGTGGATATTGCCAGCTGGCGTCACGCTGAGCGGCTGCCTGACCTGTTTAACGGCGTGTCGATTGGCACCCGGATTCTCGCTTAACGACTCTGATTCAAGGATTACGAAATGCAAACGCAAAACATCAAAAAAATCGTTCTGGCTTACTCCGGTGGTCTTGATACTTCGGCCATCATTCCATGGCTGAAAGAGAACTACGGCGGCTGTGAAGTCGTCGCTTTTGTCGCAGATATCGGTCAGGAGCGCGGCGATCTGGAAGGTGTAGAGAAGAAAGCCCTGCAGTCCGGCGCATCTGAATGCCACGTGGTTGACCTGCGTGAACAGTTCATCAGCGACTATGTCTATCCGGTGCTGCAGACTGGCGCCCTCTATGAAGGCACTTATCTGCTGGGCACTTCAATGGCACGTCCTATCATCGCTAAAGCACAGGTTGAGCTGGCGCTGAAAGTGGGTGCGGATGCGCTGTGTCACGGCGCTACCGGTAAAGGGAATGACCAGGTGCGTTTCGAAACCACCTACACCGCGCTGGCACCGCAGCTGAAAGTGGTGGCACCGTGGCGTGAATGGAACCTGCGTTCACGTGAAGCGCTGCTGGACTACCTGAAAGAGCGCAACATTCCGACCACCGCGTCACTGGAGAAAATCTACAGCCGCGACGAAAACGCCTGGCACATCTCTACCGAAGGTGGCGTGCTGGAAAGCCCGGCCAATGCACCGAATAAAGATTGCTGGGTCTGGACTGTCGATCCGCTTGAAGCGCCTGACCAGCCTGAAGAAGTGACTGTAACCGTTGAAAAAGGTCGGGTCGTGGCGGTTAACGGCGAAAAACTGAGTCCGTTCCAGTGCCTGGAAAAACTTAACGTGCTGGGCGCAAAACATGGCGTCGGCCGTATCGATATCGTTGAAAACCGTCTGGTAGGGATTAAATCGCGCGGCTGCTACGAAACCCCTGGCGGCACCATCATGGTCAATGCGCTGCGTGCGGTTGAGCAGCTGGTGCTGGATCGCGATAGCTTCAAATGGCGTGAGCAGCTCGGCCACGAGATGTCCTATGTGGTTTATGACGGTCGCTGGTTCGCCCCGCTGCGTAAGTCGATTCAGGCCGCTGCCGAATCGCTGGCGGAAGAGGTTAACGGTGAAGTGGTGCTGCAGCTCTACAAAGGCCAGGCGACAGCCACCCAGAAGCGTTCCGCGAACAGCCTCTACTCGGAAGAGTTCGCCACCTTCGGTGAAGATGAAGTGTACGATCACCGTCATGCGGGCGGCTTTATCCGTCTGTTCTCGCTCTCTTCGCGTATCCGCGCCCTGAACGAGCAGAAGAAGTAATTTTCAGGCGAGGTGCGCCTCGCCTCACAGTTTCATTTCAGGGGCGGCATTTATGCCGCCCCTTGTTTAACGATTCAGAGGAGTTTTCACATGGCACTTTGGGGTGGACGGTTTACTCAGGCAGCGGATCAACGTTTTAAACAGTTCAATGACTCGCTGCGCTTCGATTACCGCCTGGCAGAGCAGGACATCATTGGCTCTGTTGCCTGGTCCAAAGCGCTGGTGACGGTAAATGTCCTGACTCAGGATGAGCAGCAGCAGCTGGAAGCAGCCCTGAATACGTTACTGGATGAAGTCCGTGAGGATCCTGAGCAGATTCTGCAGAGTGACGCCGAAGATATCCACAGCTGGGTTGAAGGCCAGCTGATCGACAAGGTGGGCGCGCTGGGCAAAAAACTGCACACCGGACGTAGCCGTAACGATCAGGTCGCGACCGATCTTAAGCTGTGGTGCAAGGTGCAGATTGAGGCGCTGCTGGGTGCCACCCGAGATCTGCAGCAGGCGCTGGTGGTCACCGCTGAAGCCAATCAGGATGCGGTGATGCCGGGCTACACGCATCTGCAGCGTGCGCAGCCGGTGACGTTTGCGCACTGGTGCCTGGCCTACGTTGAAATGCTGGCGCGTGACGAGAGCCGTCTGCAGGATACGCTGAAGCGGCTCGATGTCAGCCCGCTGGGCTGTGGCGCACTGGCCGGTACCGCGTATGAGATCGATCGTCAGCAGCTGGCAGGCTGGCTGGGCTTTGCTTCTGCCACGCGCAACAGTCTGGATACCGTATCAGACCGCGATCACGTGCTGGAGCTGCTTTCTGACGCTGCCATCGGCATGGTGCATCTGTCGCGCTTCGCCGAAGATATGATCTTCTTCAACACGGGTGAAGCGGGCTTTATCGAACTGTCAGATAAAGTGACCTCCGGCTCATCGCTGATGCCGCAGAAGAAAAATCCGGATGCGCTGGAGCTGATTCGCGGCAAGTGTGGCCGGGTGCAGGGCGCGCTGACCGGCATGATGATGACGCTGAAAGGTCTGCCGCTGGCCTACAACAAAGATATGCAGGAAGACAAAGAGGGGCTGTTTGACGCGCTCGACACCTGGCTCGACTGTCTGCATATGTCAGTTCTGGTGCTGGATGGCCTGCAGGTTAAACGCCCGCGCTGCCAGGAAGCGGCTGAACAGGGTTACGCAAACTCCACTGAACTGGCTGACTATCTGGTCGCCAAAGGCGTGCCGTTCCGTGAAGCACACCATATCGTCGGGGAAGTAGTGGTTGCCGCCATCGGGCAGGGCGTGGCGCTGGAAGCGCTGTCGCTGGCACAGCTGCAGCAGTTCAGTGCGGTGATTGGCGAGGATGTCTATCCCATTCTGGCGCTGCAATCCTGTCTGGATAAGCGTAATGCGCAGGGCGGCGTCTCGCCACAGCAGGTTGCGCGTGCCATCGGTGACGCAAAGCAGCGTCTGGCGTAATTAACAGGTAAAAAAAAGCGGGCACATTAAATGCCCGCCAACCTCTAGCTTCAGAATTACTCATTTTTATAGGCACATCATCAAAGCGCCTGCTCTCCCGGCCGACGCTCAGATTCTCTTACGCTGACAGCAGATATTGCTGCAGATCCTCACTGCCGCCAATGTGACGACCTCCCATGAAGATCTGCGGTACCGTCGCCCGGCCTGAAACGGCGCGCAGACTCACGGTTGTTGCATCCTGTCCCAGCACGATCTCTTCGTACTGAATACCATGATCCATCAGCATCTGTTTTGCCTGGGTGCAGAAGGTGCAGCCAGGTTTAGTGAAGATTGAGACCGACTCCTGAGCTTTACACTCGGGCGCCAGATAGCGCAGCATGGTGTCGGCATCAGAGACCTCAAATGGGTCGCCTGGCTTGTTTGGCTCAACAAACATTTTCTCTACCACGCCGTTACGCACCAGCATCGAGTAGCGCCATGAACGTGGGCCAAAGCCGAGATCGGCTTTCTCAACCAGCATCTCCATGCCGCGGGTAAACTCGCCGTTGCCATCAGGAATAAAGGTAATGTTGTCTGCGCGCTGTTCTGCTTTCCAGGCGTTCATCACAAACGTGTCATTCACCGAGACGCACAGAATGCTGTCCACACCCTGCTGGGCAAACAGACCCGCTAATTCGTTGTAACGCGGCAGATGGCTGGAGGAGCAGGTCGGTGTGAATGCGCCCGGCAGTGAAAAAACGATGACCGTTTTGTCTTTAAACAGCGCTTCAGTGGTGACATCGACCCAGCGATCGCCCTGACGTGTGTGAAAAGTCACTGACGGAATAGCTTTACCTTCCTGACTTGCAAACATTTTTTTCTCCTGACATACCGCGTTCCATTTGATGTGCGCATTATTCCCAACCACCCTTGATAGGGCCAATCGTTCATTGCTATTCTATCTATCGCCACGGTCTATCGTGGCTTGGAGGGTAATAATGAATATTCGTGATCTTGAATATCTGGTTTCGCTTGCTGAACACCGTCATTTCCGCCGTGCTGCGGATGCGTGTCATGTCAGTCAGCCGACGTTAAGCGGGCAGATCCGTAAGCTGGAAGATGAGCTGGGTGTGATGCTGCTGGAGCGCACCAGCCGTAAAGTGCTGTTCACCCAGGCAGGTTTGCTGCTGGTGGATCAGGCGCGTACGGTGCTGCGTGAAGTGAAAGTGCTGAAAGAGATGGCCAGTCAGCAAGGGGAAGCGATGTCAGGTCCGCTGCATATCGGCCTCATCCCGACTACCGCGCCCTACTTATTGCCACAGATTATCCCGACGCTGCACCAGACATTCCCGAAACTGGAGATGTATCTGCACGAAGCGCAGACGCAGCAACTGCTGGCACAGCTCGATAGCGGCAAGCTGGACTGCGCGATTATCGCGCTGGTCAAAGAGAGTCAGGCCTTTATCGAAGTGCCGTTGTTTGATGAGCCGATGAAGCTGGCAGTCTATGCCGATCATCCCTGGTGCGATCGCGACCGGGTACCTATGTCCGATCTGGCAGGCGAGAAATTGCTGATGCTGGAAGATGGGCACTGTCTGCGTGACCAGGCGATGGGGTTCTGCTTTGAGGCGGGCGCCGATGAAGATACCCATTTCCGTGCGACCAGTCTTGAGACGCTGCGCAATATGGTGGCGGCAGGCAGCGGGATTACGCTGTTACCGGCGCTGGCAGTCCCACCGGAGCGTATCCGCGATGGCGTCTGCTATCTCACCTGCTACAAACCGGTGCCACAGCGTACAATTGCGCTGGTCTATCGTCCGGGTTCACCTCTGCGCAGCCGTTATGAACAGCTGGCAGAGGCGATTAAAACCCACATGCAGCACTATTTCGACGCTGCGTTAAAACAGGCGGTTTAAGCCGTTTAACGCCGCAACGCGATAGGCTTCGGCCATGGTCGGATAGTTAAAGGTGGTATTCACGAAGTACTCAATCGTGTTGCCACCGTTTTTCTGCTCCATGATCGCCTGACCGATGTGAATAATCTCGGCGGCACGTTCACCAAAGCAGTGAATTCCCAGAATCTCTTTGGTTTCCCGATGGAACAGAATCTTCAGGCTGCCAACGTTCATGCCAACGATCTGCGCTCGCGCCAGATGTTTGAACTGCGCGCGGCCCACTTCGTAAGGCACCTTCATTGCCGTCAGCTGCTGCTCGGTTTTACCCACGGAGCTGATTTCCGGAATGGTGTAAATCCCGGTTGGGATATCTTCAATCAGGTGCGCTGACGCTTCCCCTTTGATAATCGCCTGAGCGGCAATACGGCCCTGATCGTAGGCGGCCGAGGCCAGGCTTGGATAGCCAATCACGTCTCCGACGGCATAAATGTGCGGCTGAGCCGTCTGATACATGCTGTTCACTTTCAGCAGGCCACGACCATCCGCTTCCAGACCCACATTTTCCAGCGACAGCGAATCGGTGTTGCCGGTACGGCCGTTGGCGTAAAGCAGACAGTCGGCTTTTACTTTCTTACCCGACTTCAGATGCATGATGACGCCATCTTCCACCCCTTCGATCTTCTCAAACTCTTCGTTGTGACGAATCACCACGCCGCTGTTCCAGAAGTGGTAAGAGAGAGAGTCAGACATCTCCTGATCAAGAAACGCCAGCAGGCGATCGCGGGTGTTAATCAGGTCAACTTTGACGTTCAGTCCACGGAAAATCGACGCATATTCACAGCCAATCACGCCCGCGCCATAAATAATAACGTGGCCCGGTTCGTGGTGCAGATTGAGAATAGAGTCGGAGTCATAAACGCGTGGATGAGTAAAGTCGACATTGTCAGGATGGTAAGGTCGTGAACCACAGGCGATAACAAACTTCTCTGCCGTCAGCGTCTCACGCGTGCCATCCGGTTGCTCAATCTCAATGGTGTTGGCATCAACAAAATGCGCATCGCCCTGATAAAGTTCACAACGGTTACGCTCGTAGAAGCCCTGACGCATGGCTGTCTGCTGGCTGATCACGTTTTCAGTGTGATTGAGAATGTCGGCAAAAGAGGAGCGAAGCAGTCGGGTATGATCGCTGTAGAGCGGATTTTGGTTGAATTCAATAATGCGACTGACGGCGTGGCGAAGGGCTTTAGAAGGGATGGTGCCCCAGTGCGTACAACCGCCGCCGATGTTGTGGTAGCGTTCGATCACGGCGATGCGCGCTCCCTGTTTTACCAGCCCCATCGCCGCCCCTTCACCGCCGGGCCCTGAGCCAATCACAATGGCATCGTAATCGTAAGACTTTTGCATACCGATACGTCCTATTATTTATACATTTTTACAACGAGATTCTAACATCTCGTCGCGCACTTCTGAATTCTATCAGCGATTTTCATCACATTTTGACAAAGAGTGAGGTTCACAGGCGGTGACAAAGATTGCCAATCTGTACGCTGAAAATTTTGATATAGTGCCTGCTTAACACCGCTAAAGGCAGAGAGAATGGGCGTCAGAGCGCAACAAAAAGAACGTACACGACGTACACTGATTGAAGCCGCCTTCAGTCAGCTCAGCGCCGAGCGCAGTTTTGCCAGTCTGAGTTTGCGGGAGGTTGCCCGTGAAGCAGGGATTGCACCTACCTCCTTTTATCGTCATTTCAAGGATGTTGATGAGCTTGGCCTGACGATGGTAGATGAAAGCGGGCTGATGTTGCGACAGCTGATGCGCCAGGCGCGCCAGCGTATTGCCAAAGGCGGCAGCATCATTAAAACGTCGGTGTCGACCTTTATGGAGTTTATCGGCAACAATCCCAACGCTTTCCGCCTGTTACTGCGTGAACGTTCCGGCACCTCTGCCGCTTTTCGTGCCGCCGTGGCGCGTGAAATTCAGCACTTTATCGCTGAACTGGCCGATTATCTTGAGGTCGAAAATCGCATGCCGCGCAGTTTTACCGAAGCGCAGGCTGAAGCGATGGTGACCATTGTTTTCAGCGCCGGTGCAGAAGCACTGGATGTTGATGCTGAGCAGCGACGTAAGCTTGAGGATCGGCTGGTGTTACAGCTGCGTATGATCGCCAAAGGCGCTTATTACTGGTACCGCCGGGAGCAAGAGCGACTGGCGGCCACCCTGGAAAAACCCGAAGAGCAATGAGTAAGGATCAGTCCATGACCCACCCAGGTACTCGCGATAAAAGCACACTGGTACTGGCTTTTATTACCGGCTTAGCAATTAACGGCTCGTTTTCTGTGCTGTTCAGCGCCTTTGTTCCATTTTCGATTTTTCCGCTGATTGCGCTGGGTCTGGCGGCCTGGTGTCTGCATCAGCGCTACCTCAACACCAATATGCCGGACGGTATGCCAGGACTGGCAGCGGCGTTTTTCCTGCTGGGGATTCTGGTTTATAGCGCGCTGGTGCGGGCAGAATATCCGGATATTGGCTCCAACTTCGTTCCCACCGTTCTGATGGTAGCGCTGGTGTTCTGGATTGCGACGCGTTTTAAGCGCAAGCGTAATCAGTAGTGATAAAAAAAACGGGAACCTCAGGGTTCCCGTTTTTGTTTACGCTTTACGTGTCAGCAGGACACCGCATTCCATATGGTGGGTATAGGGGAACTGATCAAACAGCGCCAGCCGCGTCACATCGTGCGTTTCCGCCAGCGTCTGCAGATTGTCGCTGAGGGTCTGCGGATTGCAGGAGATATAAAGGATGCGCGGATACGCCTGCACCATTTTCACCGTCTCTTCATCCAGTCCGCTGCGCGGCGGATCGACAAAAATCGTCTCGCATTCGTAGCTGGTCAGGTCAATTCCTTCCAGACGATTAAAGCTGCGCACGCCATTCATCGCCTGGGTAAACTCTTCCGCCGCCATACGAATGATCTGCACGTTATCAATCTGGTTCACGGCAATATTGTATTGTGCTGACGCAACAGAGGGCTTGGCGATCTCAGTCGCCAGAACGCGGCGGAAATTGCGTGCCAGCGCCAGCGAGAAGTTGCCATTACCGCAGTAGAGTTCCAGCAGGTCGCCCTGTGAATCCTGCGTCACATCCAGCGCCCACTCCAGCATCTGAATATTCATCGCCGCATTAGGCTGTGTAAAACTGTTTTCGACCTGACGATAGATAATCTCGCGACCCGCTACCGGCAGACACTCATCAACGTAGTCGCGATCCAGACAGATTTTGGTTTTGGTGGCGCGTCCAATCAGCTGCACATCCAGCCCTTCCGCGCGAAGCTGGTCACGCAGCGCCACGGCTGCCTGCTGCCATTCATCATCCAGTTTGCGGTGATAGAGCAGCGAAATCACAATCTGATTGCTCAGGGTCGACAGATAGTCGATCTGGAACAGTTTATGACGCAGGGTACGGTTATCACGGATCGCGGCGATCATCTTTGGCATCAGCTGATTGATCAGCTGGCTGGCCGCCGGGAACTGATCAACACGGATCCGCTCGCGTGTCTGCTGATCAAAGATGATGTGATAGATATCATCGCCGTCGTGCCACAGGCGGAATTCGGCGCGCATCCGATAGTGGCTGACCGGTGAACGGAACACCTCCACGTCGGGCGCAGCAAACGGTGTCATCATCGTCTCTAAACGACTGACTTTTTCCGCCAGCTGTGCGTCATAGTCTTCAATGGGGAGATGTTCGGGTGTCATGAGCAATCCTGATTAATAGCTTACCAGCGGGCGATTGTAGGCATTCACTTGCTGATGTCCAGTCCTGCAGCGAGAAGATGTTTAGCAGTCTGGACTTCCGTATCTCCACTCCGTAGACTGCAGACGCCGGCCTCAAGCCCGAGTTAATAGGGAATCCAGTGTGAATCTGGAGCTGACGCGCAGCGGTAAGGAATGTCGTGATGAGTGCAATTGCAGACACTGTCCTGTGGGATGGGAAGTCATCATCACTTATGGTTCCCAGCCCGAAGACCTGCCGGTGTAACGTCGCTACTCGTACAATCATCGCGTGCTATTGATTGTCGGCCTGCGGCATCCTGCTTCGTCTTATGGATGCGATAAAAATGACAAAAAAAACTGCTTCGCTGTTCGCTCTGAGCGCAACGGCGATTTCTCTCTGGGCGCAATACGGTTTTGCTCAGGGGAATGATGATACGCAAATAGTCACCGCCAACCGTTTTGCTGAACCTGTTTCAGGTGTGCTGGCACCCACCACCGTCGTCACACGTGATGAGATTGATCGCTGGCAGGCCAAAAGCCTGACCGATGTGATGCGCCGCCTGCCGGGTGTCGATGTCGCGCAAAGTGGCGGGTTAGGGCAGCAGAGTTCGCTGTTTATTCGGGGCACCGAATCGAGACATGTACTGATCCTGATTGATGGTATCCGGCTTAATCAGGCGGGCATCACTGGTTCGTCTGACCTCAGCCAGATCCCGCTGTCACTGGTGCAGCGCATCGAATATATTCGCGGCGCGCGTTCTGCAGTCTACGGTTCCGATGCGATTGGCGGCGTGGTGAATATCATTACGGGCCGATCGCAACCTGGCACCACGCTGACGGCGGGTGTCGGGTCCAACGGCTATCAATCCTACGACGGCTCAACCCAGCAGATGCTGGGCGATGCGACAAAGCTCACCCTGGCAGGCAACTACACCTATACCAAAGGGTATGACGTGGTGGCGGGTTATCCCAATGACTTTAGCCCGGCGCAGCACGATCGCGACGGCTTCATGAGCAAAACCCTGTATGGCAACCTTGAGCATCAGTTCAGCGATGAGCTCAGTGGTTTTGTGCGCGGCTACGGGTTTGATAACCGCACCGCCTACGACGGTTCATATACCTACGATAATAATTTCAATATTATTGGGCTGGCGGATACCCGCCAGCTCTACAGCCAGACCTGGGACACCGGGTTACGCTTCAATCGTGACTTCTACTCTACCCAGCTCATCGCCAGTTATGGCCATACCAAAGACATCAACTACGATCCGCGCAATGGTCGCTACGGTGCCGCGTCCACCTTTGATGATGTCACCCAGTACAATCTGCAGTGGGGCAACACCGTGCAGGTGGGGCAGGGGGCGATCAGCGCGGGTGTCGACTGGCAGAAAGAGACGACCGAGCCGGGCACGAACTATTTGTCAGATGGCTATGAGCAGCGTAATACCGGTCTCTACCTGACCGGCCAGCAGCAGTTTGGCAGCGTCACCCTTGAAGGTGCGGTACGCGGTGACGACAACAATCAGTTTGGCTGGCATAACACCTGGCAGACGGCGGCCTCATGGGAGTTTATCTCTGGCTATCGCGCGTTCGCCTCTTATGGCACCGCTTTTAAAGCGCCCAATCTGTCGCAGGTTTACAGCCCGTTTTATGGCAACCGTGACCTCGATCCTGAAAAAAGTAAGCAGTGGGAAGGCGGCTTTGAAGGGCTGAGCGGACCGGTGAACTGGCGTGTTTCAGGTTATCGCAACGACATCGATAATCTGATTGATAGTGATCCGGCGACTTTCCGTTACTACAACATTAAGCAGGCCCGCATTAAAGGCGTTGAAGCGACCGCAGGATTCGACACCGGGTCGCTGGCGCATCAGCTCTCTTATGATTATGTCGACGCACGGGATGGCAGCACCGATCAGCCGCTCGTACGCCGGGCTAAGCAGCAGGTGAAATACCAGCTCGACTGGACGCTGTATGAGTTTGACTGGTCAGTCACCTACCATTATCTGGGTGACCGTTATGATACGGACTTTAACAGCTCTCCCAGCCGTCGCGTGAAGTTAGGGGGCGTCAGCCTGTGGGATCTCGCCGTCTCATATCCTGTCACTTTACAACTCACGGTTCGTGGTAGAATTGCCAACCTGTTCGATAAAGATTACGAGACAGTGTATGGCTATCAGACACCAGGACGAGAGTATTACCTCAGCGGCAGCTATAACTTCTGATTTGCGTCCCACCGTGCTGGTGTTTGATTCCGGCGTCGGTGGGCTTTCTGTCTATGATGAGGTCCGTCAGCTGTTGCCGGATCTTCATTATCTTTACGCCTTCGATAACGCTGGCTTCCCTTACGGTGAGAAAAGCGAGACTTTCATTGTGGATCGGGTAGTCGCTATCGTTGAGGCCATTACCCGCAGCTATCCTCTCTCATTAGTCATCATCGCCTGTAATACGGCCAGCACCGTTTCATTGCCCGCTTTACGTGAACGTTTTGCCTTTCCTGTCGTGGGGGTGGTTCCGGCGATTAAACCGGCCGCGCGCCTGACGCGAAATGGCGTAGTGGGCTTGCTGGCGACGCGTGCCACGGTGCGCCGTCCTTATACCCATGAGCTGGTGTCGCAGTTTGCCGGTTCCTGCAAGATAGAGATGCTGGGATCAGCGGAGCTGGTTGAACTGGCAGAAGCGAAGCTCCATGGTGCGGAAGTTGCTCTGGATGAAGTGCGCCATATTGTTCAGCCGTGGCTGCGGATGGCGGAGCCACCGGATACGGTCGTTTTAGGCTGTACGCACTTTCCTTTACTGCGCGAAGAGTTGCAGCAGGTGTTACCGGAAGGGACGCGTCTGATAGATTCCGGTGCGGCAATTGCACGACGTACAGCCTGGCTGCTGGAGCATGAAGCACCTGAAGTGCATTCATCGCAGCAGAACGTTGCATTTTGTACGGAGCTGGATGGCGAAGCGGTACAATTATCACCCGTTTTACGGCGTTATGGCTTCCCGTTGCTGGAAAAACTGGCGCTTTAGCGGCTTTTAGCTGAAAAAATCAGCACTCGGAATTTTATTTGAAATTAGCACTTGTCACCCTCCGAGAACTCCCTATAATGCGCCTCCACTGACACGGCACAACGGCTTACGAAGCGCCGGGTTGAGTAGGTTCGAAATCATACGAACCAGTGAGTTAAGCGAAAATAAATGCTTGACTGACAATGCGGAAAGCGTAATATACGCAGCCCGCGCCGCAGTAAATCGCGGCATGCTCTTTAACAATTTATCAGACAATCTGTGTGGGCACTCGCAGGATTGATATCAGCGTCTCCGGACGTAAAAAAAT